>JBDSXW010000133.1:0-41611 GCA_039925965.1 Chitinophagaceae bacterium | reverse complement strand
GTTTTAAGCATCTCTATCTTTGATAAAGTGCCCATAAATCAACTGTTTCAGGATACTCAATCACAATATTTCAAAGAGCCAGATCATAACCAACTGAAAATGTTCGACTTATAACGCAATGCTAATGTAAATTTGTTATAATTCATACGGATGAAAAAAGCGCTGATAACTATCCCTATTTTAATATTTTCATTTTGGTGTTTTGCACAAACCGAAACATTTGACATTGCCACCTATAAAATACCAAAAGGTTGGACAAAGGGTACAAAAGAAGGACTTGTGACATACGCTACTTCTGATGTATCAAAAAAAGCTTTCTGCACTATTAATGTATATGCAAGCGCTGTAACAAAAGGAACTGTAAAACAGGAATTTGAAAGGTACTGGAAAGCTTATGCCGCAACAGCATTTAATATAAAAGCTGCGCCCGAAATGGACACTACTTCTGATGATGATGGACGTAAAGTAATAATAGGCACCGCTAATTTTAAAAGTGGGTCGATAACCGCGGTTGCAATACTATATGCATTTGTCGGATTTGGAAGAACAACAAACATACTTTTTTGTACCAATGACGAAGGCTACCAAAAGGATATAGATGGATTTCTGACCTCTTTAGAATTAAGGAAAGCCTTTAAAGAGCCCATATCTGCAAATATTACAGTCGCACCAAAAACTACTTCAGCAACAAGCATCACGACTACGCTACCATCAAAAACATCTAATAATTTAGAAGGTGTATGGATGGCATTACACTTAAAAAAAGTTTATTTAGATAAGGAACCTACCGGCAATCTTAAATGGATTACCTTTTTTCCAAACGGGCGTGTCATCAAGGTAATTCCGGATGAGGGAATGAATAATTTCAATAGTAATGACCCCGGTATAGGGTATTATCAAATTTCCAACGGAAAAGCTGCTTTACGATGGTTCAACGACTTGCCATTTACTCCAATTACGTTGCTGAATAATAACCAGCTAACTTTTGAAGAGTTGTATAGTAACGACACTTATTTCCGTTGTGCAACGGTGAATGGTTTAAAATTACAGGGAACCTGGACATCTTATGACAACGTCAACGATCCAGATCTGAATGACAATACCAAAAACAGATCTATGATTGCTTTTGGCAAAGATGGCAGCTTTATAGATTATGGTGTTTTTGCCAGAGATCTTTTTTACACCACTCCTGCTGGCGATGGCACTTATGAGATCCGGAATTTCACGCTCACCCTGCATTATAAGAATGGAACTACTTATAATACAGCGTTTTCAGGCAGTCTGTCATTAGATCCAGGAACAAATAATCAGTTGATATATATACATCGCCTGGGTTTCCATAAAAAATAAATAAATAGTTGATCGAAAACAAACCTATGAAAAATACACTTTTTTCTTTTTGTCTGTTATTAATAACAGCAATTACATTTTCTCAAACTATGCCGACTAAGGCAGAAATGGATAAAATGACGAAACAAATGAAGGAAGCCATGAAAGACCTGCCACCGGAAGCAAAACAGATGATGGATAGCATGGGTATGAAAATGCCTGATGTTTCTAAAATTCCTTCCACAAAGACGATGGGTGGTATGCAAAAGCAATATAAAGACGCTGTTCAGCAAGGTATTGCAGACAAAAAGGCAGCACTTGCAGCCCTACCTAAAAAAGTATTGTCAGAATCAGAATTGGCAATCTATATGAAAAATTGTTTTACTGACATAAATAAGATGATTGCACCCGAGGCAAAAAAAAATGCCGAAAACCTTTATGCAGCATATAATGCAAAATCGAGTCCGGTAAACGAAATAATTAAACTGGCTGCTGGTCTTTTATTGTTGAAAGATGGAAGAGACCAGGCTGTCTGGATCCTGGCAAAACTGGCAAGCAGCAATGTAAAAAATGCCGATGCCTTAAATAGTTTTTCTTCTGTTATAACAATGGCAGGCGGGCCCCAGATTGCGATTCCCATTTTATTGCATTTAAATAATAAAACTCCTGACAATGCAATTATACTAAATAACCTCGGGCAGGCATATTATGGCTTGGATGATGCACAGGATGCAGAAAGTTATTTAAGATTTGTATTAAAAACGGAGCCATTTAGCGGCACTGCCAATTTTACACTTGCAAAAGTTGCAGATAAAAAAGGAAATAGAACTGAAGCTGTAAAGGAATTGAAAGAATCCATCGAGTACTCCTATTCTGATGAAAAGGAAACTATGCTAAAGAACTCAGGTTCAGCTGCAACTAAAAAGAATATCAGTTTGCCATTTGTCGTTAATCCGGATCCTGTTGGCTTAAGAAATTACTCTTTGCCAGGTTATGCAGTAGACGTAAAAACATCAGTAGAGCTTGCTCCCGTGTGGGATGATTTTAAATCAAAAGCAAAAGCAGCCGCTGAAGAGTACAAAGCAACCGCAGAGCGGCTTTCTCCGATAGTGGAGCAACAGTCTCAACAACTTATTCAACGAATGTTACAGTCAAAGGGCAAGGGTCTTTCTGTGGCTCCATTTATGAGTAAACTAGCAATTGTATTAACTCCCGATGTTAGTTTGAGTAATATTATTTCAAGCACAACCGCTGAAATGGCACGTTTGCAAGAATTGAAAAAAACATTTGAATCAAATCAGAAGGAGCTTAATGAAAAAGAAGCCAAAGGCTTTCCTAATTGCCCGGGAGAGGGATGTAATTTTGGTCAATGGTGCTCGTTTCTTTCCGGGAATGTAGATCCCATTTCAAGTTCGTATGTAGCGGCTTGTAATGCCATTTATGAAGTAGCAAATACCAGAGCACTGGAAGTTTCCATTATTGCAGGCGGAGCGTTAATTAATAATGCGATTTATAGCGGTAAATCAGATGAAGAAATTGAAATGGTAACTGCCTCTGTCAAGGCAAGTTTTTATGACCAGCTGGCAAGTATTAATCATTTGGAGATAGGGCCAGATAACGGAGCAGGTACCTGTAAGAATGCGGAGGAACCTGTAAAGAAGGGATTAAAAAAATGGAATGATAAAAGCGAAGTTCCCGGTTGCCCAATTGACCTGAATTTAGGCCTGGGGCCGGTTTCTGTGGCGGTAAATTGCAAGAGAGTTTCAATCGAAGGTGGAGAGGGGCTTTTATTGGGAGGTACATATACTTTTAATAAGGAACTTGATTTCTCCGGTGAACTATCAAAAATTGATTGGTCTGCAAAAGAAATTGAGCTTCGTGCAGGCCTTGGTTTTGGTGCGAAAATTGGTGAAAGCAGCTCGGTAATGGTAGGTTTGGAAGCTAAAGTATGGGGATATGAAACATTTAAAATGGGTGCTGGTACCCCCGAATTTCTTGATGCTGGAATTAGAGTTACGACAGAGGCAAAAGCAAAACTTAATCTTCCATCTGTTGGTGGGCTGATGCCTAATGAGAATGCAAGTACAATGGTTGATAAAGTGGAGAAGAAAGTGACAGATGCCGTTGTAAAGAAAATAGATGCTAAAACAGGTAAACAAACATTATTAGGTCTATCTACTGAGCAGTCGCTCAGTTTTGTAACCGGTAATGCGACCAATAGTATTTCCGGTCCGTTTGGTACAAAACATTACGATTATACAGCACCAACGCCCGCTCCTTAAACAACCAACTCTATGATTAAAATTGCAAATTAAATTTAAAAGGTACCAAAAAAAAGGCTTTCACTTTCACTGCCGCCCGCAAAGATTGTTATGATTAAAAAAGACTTTTCTGCTATTTTTCATAGGTAAATCATGCGTTTTCCACTTAGGGTGTTTGTCACTAACGTCCTAATGCTGAAAATATAAGTTCTTTGAAATTATTGATAGGTGAGGGTGTGCTGCGATTTGAAGGTTGAAACGATTTGAACAAAAAAGTGACTTTTCCTGCTATGACAATCCGGGATACTTTGTTGGGTGAACAACGGAAAATAGTTATTCGCTAAAGTGATTTCGTTTCTTCCTGTCAATGATTTTATTAAATGTGTGAAGAGATACAATGGCAAATACAAAGTCCATCATGTTACTTGCTGGCACCATTTGATGTGCATGCTCTTTAGTCAACTTGCCAATAGGAACAGTCTCAGCGATATGGTTACTTGTTTGAATACGCAGGGTGATAAATGGTATCACTTAGGCATGGGTACAGGTGTCTCTTAATCTAACCTCCCCGACACCAATGAAAATCCCAATTGGCACATCTTTGACGAGTATGCATACATTCTTATTGCCGAGGGAGAAAAATCTGCATATCCAATAATGATTTCCAGCTAGAAATTGAAGGCGATGTATATGCAGTAGCGTCTACGACTGTTGATTTGTGCCTGAATATGTTTTGGTGGGCGAAATATCAATATAACTATTTGTCCCTTAGACAGTATACCCAAGGCCACTTCATATAAACCACAATTATTCAGGCAGGCAAACTTTAAAAATATTATCAATACTACCTGCCATAGGTAAAATTACTCTTTGTAAAGATCCATGCAATCACCCAGGCTCCATACCTAACAAATGTTATAGTTCTTCAGCAGTAACGAAAAGTATTTTTACTCTTAACCTTGAACACACCATCATGAAAAGATTTGCATTTCTTTTAATAATACAGTTCGCTGTATTAACTACACACACTTATTGCCAGATACCGGTTACCACTAATTTACAGCTATGGCTAAAAGCCGATGCCGGCATAACAAAAGACGGAGCCGGCAATATTTCCGCCTGGGCCGATCAAAGCCCCAACCTGCACCTCGCAAGTCAATCTATACCCACATCACAACCATTATGGGTAGCCAATGTACTCAACGGAAAGCCGGTAGTTCGGTTTGATGGTGCCAACGACCTGATGACTACAGATGTAAACGGCCCTGGTGGAACTGAATTTACTTTTTTTGTGGTGGCTAAATCCGACGGGCAACGAATACTTAGCTATAATGATGGCAATGGTTATGTGTTGTACAGCTATGCCATTACGAATCAGTTTGTAATATCCAACGATGGTGGGCCTTATGGTGGCCTTAACCCTGCTATAAACGACCCATCCTATTTTGTAGCGGGATGTGCCAGGTATAAAGCCAGTACCAGCAATGGGATGCAGACTTTTTTAAATGGGTCATTGGTAGCCCAACGGGATGCAGAGAATATTGCAGCTTTGCCCAATGCACCCCTGCAAATAGGCGGCGCTCCCGGTGGCACCACCGAAGTTATTAATGGCGATGTGGCTGAAATAATAGTTTATAACCGCGCATTGACGGATGCGGAAAAAAGTCTTGTCGACAATTATCTCTCAGTAAAATACGGGCTGGTACCACCTGACAATAATAACTGCAGTTCGGCTCAGCAACTTACCCCATCCCCGGTTGGTAACGCCGGTTGTTCAAACCCTGTATCAGGAACCACGCATTATGCTACCGATAGCGATACCCTTGATTGCAATGGACTGCATAGTGTTGATGTGTGGTACAAGTTTATCGCAACACAGCCTTTTCATAAGGTGGTGGTAAGAAATGCTAACCCAGCTTATCTAATGGCAGTGCAGTTTTTTAATACTAATAATCCCGGGGCGGCGTGTAGCAATCTTGTTTCCATGGGCTGCATTTACAACAATGCCTCTGGCGATAGTACGGTATATAAGGCCTATCACCTAACCCCAGGTGCCACTTATTTTGTAAGAGTATATACCCAGGATGGATACACCGGAAGGACGGATTTCGATATTTGCATCTCATCACCTGGTGCCATTTCTCCCCCTGTTAATGACTCCTGTCAAAACGCGGGCGCACTTACCCCTTCACCCAATGCAGGTTATGCAACAGCTGTTAGCGGTACCTGTGCCGGGGCAACACCCAGTGTAAGGGATTGTTATGGCAGGCAAAGTAATGATGTGTGGTATAAATTCCAGGCCAATAATACACACCATAAGATTGTAGTAAAGGGGCAGGAGTTTGTGGAGCATGGTGGCCTTTTTGAATATTACCCCGATGGCTGTACCACCAACCCCTACACCGGGCAATGTGTGTATAATGCTTCCGGTGATAGCCTTGTTTATAAAATGAGCAACCTTGTTCCCGGTAACTGGTATTATATTAAAGTTGGCACTAATGCGGAGCCGGTTGCGGACTGTGAGTTTACTATTTGCATCACTACACCCGATGTGCCAGCCAATGATTTGTGTAGCGGAGCGATTGCACTACCGACATATGCCACCTGGCATCCCACTGCCGGTAGTACCGTACAGGCTACCGGCGACTTTTACAGCTACGACTGTAATTCCAGCCGGGTAAATGATGTCTGGTACAAATTTGTGGCTACGGATCCTGCACACAAGATTCTATTAAAAAACCAGGATTTTGTTGAGCGATCCGGTGCCATCCAGTTTTTTGATGGTAACTGTAACAGCCTCAACTCAATTGGCTGTTCGGGACAATACCAGGGTGATAGTACTTTTTATGAGGCCACTGGGCTAACAATTGGCAATACTTACTATTTCCGGGTATACACCCAGTATTACTCAAACTATGAAGGCTCATTTGATATAGGCGTTACTGGCGGCCCCGATCCTTTGCAATCTGGTTTTAATAACTGTGTTGTAATGAATGGCATCGATGATTACATACAGGTAGGGGATATGGGTAACACGCCCATGCAGGGCACGATCTCTATGCGGCTAAAATACAATGGCAGTCCGCTTACATTTTCTAACCCCCTTACCACCAATTTTGCTGGTCAAAATGCGAATGGGTTCCGGCTAGAAGCAAGTTCAGGTTTGGTGCTGGTGGCCGGAGACGTTGGTGGCCTATACGATGTACATACTTTTTTACCGGCACTAACCGCCGGCGTTTGGTATAAAATTGATTTCGTATACGACCAAACTACCAATAATGTAAAAGGGTATGTAGACAGTAATCTTGTTTTTGATGAGACGAACACCCATTGGCCCAGTACTTTTCCTGATGTAAGAATCGGTGAAGGTTGCGATGATACCAGGAGATGGAATGGTAAAATAGACGAGGTAAGTTTTTGGGATGTGGCGCTTACCAAAAGCCAGTTAGATGCCAATTCAACCACGGAACTATCGGGCGCCGAAACTGCCCTGAAGGCTTATTACAATATGAACCGCAGTGGAAGTGGCAAAGATAGTGTGGTAATAAATAACGCGATGGCTACAGCTGGTGCTTATGACGGAATAACGAGGGGTACGAATACCACCCCTGTTTTCACCCACGAAGTTCCGGTGGTTGATCCATGTCTGGGGGCAGTGAGCACATTGTATGTGGATGCTGCAGTTACTCAAAGCGGCAATGGTTCATCCCCGGCGCAGGCTTTTAAAACCCTGAGTGAAGCGCTGTATATTGCTAACCATTGCACCATCGTAGACAGTATTTTAGTGGCGGAAGGTACTTACCGCCCGTGCAATGATGATGGCAGCATTACCTCCAGCCGCGATAGCAGTTTCAGAATACTGCGAAATGGCATAAAACTCTTAGGCGGCTATCTCCCTTATAATTTTACCAATGATGCGCGATACGGTATTTCAATACTTAGTGGAGATATTGGTATCGTTGACAATAATGGTGATAATTGCTTTCACGTACTTACCATGCTTCCGGCTAATGACATTACAACTGCAACTGTTTTAGATGGCTTTACCATACAGGGGGGCAATACAGACGGAGGATCGTCATTCTTAGGGATGGACGGTACCGCAGGTGGAGGCATTTATTTACTGGGTTATCCATTTACCTGCAATCCGCTAATCAGCAATTGCATTATTAGAGAAAATAGCGCAGATGGCAGTCGCGGTGGTGGTATGATGCTGGATGGAATAGGACGTTCTGGAACTACGGCTACTTGCAATCCCACGATTAAAAAATGCCGGTTTGAAAATAATAATTCATTTTACGGCGCTGGTGTGTGCATTGTGGGCTACAATAGCAATGGGCATTCAAATGCTGCTTTTACGGACTGTATTTTCAAAAATAATTCCGGCTTTTCAAATGGCGGTGGCGTTTATATTCAAAGCGCAGGCGGAGAATGTTCTAATACCTTTTTAAACTGCACTTTTAGTAGCAATAGTTCGGAATATGCAGGAGGAGCTGCCGGTATCGATCTTTCAAATACCGGTGCATCTGTGCAGAACTGGATTAATTGTGTTTTTGTAAATAATTATGTTAGCGCATTTGGTGGTTCAACTATAAATCCAGGAGCTATTTACCTGAAAACAGAAGCAGGTGGTGGGCAGGTTAATATTAAGAATAGTAGCTTTTCAGGAAACAAAACCAGGAACAATCTTAGAGAGAACGTTATTCAGTTTGACGGTTCTGTACCACAGCCAGTGGCTCTTGTTAATTGTATTTTTGGTGATGATAAAATAGAAAATGACCCGTCAAAATTCGCCATATCCTACAGCCTGATTAACCAGCCTGCTTTCGCCGGCAATAATAATATTATCAGTGCCAACACAGGCTTTGTAAATGCAGCTGACCCCGACGGCGCTGATAATAATTTCCAGACAGCAGATGATGGCCTTGCGCTCGCCAACAATAGTCTGGCGCTGGACAAAGGCAATAATGCAGCAGTCGCCGACGCTAACGATATACTTCATAGAGCACGCCCGTTCGGCATCGCGGTGGATATGGGTGCCTACGAATCTTACGACGAGCCTGTTTATACCGGTCCCTGCCCTGCTAACCATGTTTTGTATGTGGACAGTAGCAAAGCCACTAGCGGTAGTGGCATCAGCTGGGCCACTGCCTATAAAACACTTAGCGAAGCGTTGTATGCAGCCAATGCCTGCACCAATGTAGATAGCATCCTTGTTGCGAAAGGCACCTATTGTCCCGTCAATTACGACGGCAGCTTTTCAAACAGCCGCTTTAACTTTTTCCGGGTATTCCGCAAAATGAAACTGTATGGTGGGTATCCGTCAGGGGGAGGGTTAAGAAATGTTTTTGACAACCCAACCATTTTAAGTGGTGATCTGGATAAAAATGATAATGGTTTTAGCAATATGGAAAATAATGCCTACCATATCATGATTGTCTATCCTGATTCGCTGGTGGCCAATGCCATTACACCGCAAAATACGGCTATTGATGGCTTTACATTTAAAGGAGGCAACGCAAACAGGCCACTTGGTGATGGCGTATTTAACAGGATACGGGGAAGAGAAATTGTATATGTGCTGGGGGGAGCCATTTACAATAAAGCGGTGTATCCGGGTTATGCTGAGAGCAGCCCCCTGATCAACAATTGTGTTTTTGTCAACAACATTGGCACCAACGGAGGCGGCGCCATGTATAATGCGTGTTCGCAGGGTGTTACGAGCCCGGTGATCACCAACTCAAAGTTTTTTCAAAACAAAGGCTTGCCAGGTGCTTTGGGTGGGGGAGCCATCTTTCTGGATGCCTATTCATTTCCGGCAACGAACTTCGACATTACATTACATCTTGGCAACTCTGTTTTTGAAGACAATATGGCCAATGACGGAGGTCTTGGATTAGGTGGTGCTGTGGCTACCTATTATGGTGGAAACATTATAGCGGACAATACGGTGTTTAGTCAGAATAAATCAAGAGAAGGGGCTGCCGTATTCACCCATTTATTCGGGCCGGCAAAACTGTCAACATTTAATAATTGCCTATTTAATCAGAACATGGCTTCTGATTTGGGTTCAGTATTCAGCGGCCTTAAGGGTAATTTTACTAATTGCACATTCAACCAAAACAGCCCTGCAACTGCGGGTTATGAAATCTTCGGTCACGGACAGAATGGGAGTGACGCCTCCAAGATTTACAATATCTACAATTGCATTTTCAATGGCGATATTATCTATGACAACGGAGATGGCCCATTCACCGCGAAGTATAATGTGAGGAACAGCCTAATTAGCCAACCAGCTTTTAATATCCTAAGCAACAACAATATTATAAGCAGCAATCCGCAGTTTACAGATATCGTAAACGGCTTAAAAGGTGCCGATGGCATACTGGGCAATGCTGATGACGGCCTGCAACTGATGGCTGCCAGCCCTTGCCTGGATGCAGGCGCTAATTCGGTAGTGGCATCAGGTTTCCCTGATAAAGACCTGCTGGGAAATGACCGGGTTATTAACGGAACGATTGATATGGGTTGCTACGAATATGGAGATCCTGCGGTTTGCCCTGGCAGTACTACCAGTTTTACATCCAACATTACCGGCGCGACTTATCAATGGCAGGTAAATAGCGGTAGCGGATTTACAAATCTTACCAATACCAACCCCTATACCGGAGTATCCACCAGTACGCTTGCAATCAACAATGTGCCTGCAATAATAAATGGTAACCAATATCGCTGTGTGGTTAACGGCATTTCGAATAGCCGGATCTATACAATAAGGATAAGCGAGAGTTGGGGCGGCTCCATGAGTGACGCCTGGGAAATTCCTGCCAACTGGAATTGCGGTGTAGTGCCCGACGAGAATACCGATGTTGTAGTGAATGGTAACATGCCCAATTACCCCAGGGTAAATACCAACATCACCATCAGGTCGCTGCGTGTAAATCCGGGAGCTACGGTGACTGTAACGGCCGGTCATACCCTCACGGTAAAAAAATAAACTGCTCGCATTTTTCAGGAAGCATCACCTGTTTGCATCGGTCGGTGTTGTTAAATACACTACCCTGTTTTTTACAAGTTAAAATAAACAAACATGCGAAATTTCATATTTTTAATTGCTTCCTTAGGTATCTCTTTTGCAGCTACGGCACAAAATGTTGGCATTGGTACTACCAGCCCCCTTGCCCGTCTGCATGTGGCAGATAGTAATGTTGTATTTACGGGCCCTGCGATACTTACGGACCCTACAAATTATAATCCGCCCATACAAGGCGCCGGCACCCGGATGATGTGGTATCCGCAAAAAGCTGCGTTCAGGGTGGGGGCTGTAACAGGCAATAACTGGGATAAGGATAGTATTGGCCTTTTATCATTTGCCAGCGGCTATGATACATTGGCGAAAGGAATAGGTTCAATTGCAATAGGAGTAAATGCCTATGCTGCTGCAAATTATTCAAACGCAATTGGAGGGGCTACAAAGGCCGGAGACTTCTCAACGGCCATTGGAATCTATAGTACTGCACCAGGACAATTCTCAATTGCAATGGGCTATCAGGTCGCTGCGTCCGAAAACCGAAGTATTGCTATCGGAATAAATACGACTGCTTCAGGATTTCAGTCAACAGCAATCGGAAATCATGCAACAGCTTCCGCCGAGCTTTCTACATCAATGGGACTTTATACAACCGCTTCAGGATACCAGTCCACTGCAATGGGGTATAATACAAATGCCTTCGGAGAGCGATCCAGTGCTACGGGAGCCTTCACATCACGGACTACAACGCTATTAGTTCAATCGGCTGGATTTCCAACGACCCGCTCTTTGTTATTGGAAACGGAACAGCTGATAATGCAAGAAGCGATGCGTTGGTGGTTTTAAAAAACGGTAATACGGGTATAGGGTTAGGCAATCCCTTTTATAAATTACATTTAGGCAACAGCAAATATGGCTTACGAATTGAAGGTCCTGCGTTACCCGGCAGTGATGGTGATGCTTTAAGTATATCTTCAAACGGGAATGTAAACATAGACGCTCCATTTATACCCGGGGGCAGATTTACTGTAAAAGAAAACGGTAATACGGGTATTGGGATATCCGAACCATCTGCCCGCCTGCAAGTAGCTGATAGTAGTGTAGTTTTTACGGGGCCTTTAACAGTGCCGCTGTCTACAACTTACGATCCTCCTGTACAAGGCGCAGGCACCCGTATGATGTGGTATGCGCAGCGGGCTGCATTTAGGGTGGGCGGTGCAGATGTGGCCCAATGGGATAAAAATAATCTTGGCAGCTATTCATTCGGGTCTGGTTTGGGTACAATAGCCTCAGGCTATGGCTCAACGGCAACGGGCGGATATGCAGTTGCTTCAGGTCTTTATGCGACTGCCATGGGCATTAGTACAAATGCGTCGGGCTTTGTATCCACCGCCATGGGAAATAGTACAGCTGCTTCAGGCGACCAATCCGTGGCCATCGGCACCTTTATAACAGCAAAGTCATTTGGCGAAACAGCCATCGGCGTCTTTAATACGAATTCCACCCCTTCATCTTCAACAGCCTGGAATGCCACGGACCGCCTGTTTGTTATTGGAAACGGAGCCGATGTAAATTCGAGAAGTAATGCCATGACTGTTTTAAAAAATGGTAACACCGGCATCGGCGTTTCTGTTCCTGCTGAGAAATTAGAAGTAGCAGGTAAAATAAAAACAACCAACCTGCAAATAACAGCAGGCGCGGGTATTGGTAATGTATTGGTGAGTGATGCAGCAGGCAACGCCAGTTGGCAGCTGGCGCTGAGTCCTGTAAATTACTGGACAGCTTCGGGAGGCAATATTTACAACAACAATGCAGGCAATGTGGGTATTGGCATCGCTGCACCCAATGCACCATTACAATTTGCTACGAGTAACCAAAAGCGAAAGATTGTGTTGTTCGAAACTGCCAATAACGACAATCAGTATTTTGGTTTTGGTGTGTTCGGAGGCCAGTTGCGCTATCAAACCGGGGTAACTACGGACGACCACGTGTTTTATGCCGGCGCTTCATCAACAGTCTCCAACGAACTCATGCGGATCAAAGGCAATGGTAACGTGGGTATTGGTACATCCTCACCCAATGCCCCGTTGCAATTCGCCAATAGCACCACCAATCGTAAAATTGTTTTTTACGAAGCTGCGAACAACGATCACCAGTTTAACGGCTTTGGTTTAAACCCCGGCATGTTGCGCTACCAGGTAAATAATACCGGTGATGACCATGTGTTCTATGCAGGTGCTTCGTCTACTACCTCCAACGAATTACTCAGAATAAAAGGTAATGGCAATGTAGGGGTGGCCAACAGCGCTCCGGCCAGCACGCTCGATGTGAACGGAGCACTGGCAACAAAAGCAACTTACTACGGCAGCGGCAGCGGCAACGTAACGCTTGATAATAGCGCCACCGTTTGGATATTCGCCATTAATGGATTTTCCGTTTCATTGCCCGACCCAACTTCATGTGCTAACCGTAGGTACACAATCGTTAATAAAACTAATGCAGCAATGACTTGCAGCAGTTTTTATAACATGACAAACGCTGTGACTACAAGCATTCCGGCATACGGCAATATTGAAGTATTAGCCAGTAACAATACCAACCGCTGGGAACTGATTAGATAGATAAAGCCCGCTAAAAAATAAATATGTAAAAGAACAACAGCAACAAATAAAGGAGTTGAAGCACCTGGTAACTAAGTCCATTAAAAAATAGCAATCTTTCAACATGATCCCGAGTAGAGTAAGTTCATTCTCTCAACCAAAAATAAATTATGAATCCCTACCTGCAGCGGCATTACGATTATCAAACGCCAGCGCCGAACCAGGGTTCCAGCCCTATGCTTACATTATATTGCCTGCAATCTGAATTCACCGCTTTCAATGCTTCGAGAGGTTCTTCTAAATCATTACCCACAGCGGGAAGCAATTCAGATCCCAATATTGCTAACATCAGGGTTGTATTTTATGCAGGCTTGTATCCTGCCGGGACAATTTTAAGTTTTGTACCCAGTTCTATCAACTGGAATGCAGCCCATAACTGGTGGGAGATCACTTTCGGTACACCGAGCTTCGGCACCATTAGTGATGGTGCCGGCGATTATTTTATTCAGTCTGTTTTTGATTGCCAGCCGCCACCTGTTTCTGTTAGTACTATCTCTCCTACAGCCGCTACCGCTTTCTGGAATGTGATATTCGGCGGCTCGGGTTTTGAATATGCTGTTCAAACAACCAACACCGCACCAGCGGGCGCAGGTACCGCAACATCCAATACAGTTGTAAATTTGAATGGCCTTATCCCCAATACCAATTATTATTTTTTTATAAGAACCAATTGTGGCGATGGTAATTTTTCTTCCTGGGCATCTACTAATTTCTTTACCGCTGCATCTGCAACTGCGAAAATAGGTATCGGCACAAATTCGCCCTCATCCAATTTGGAAATTGCGGGTACAGGTATCCCCGATATCAAGATCAGCAGCACCAATAGTTTTGGCCCATCCCGTGTATCATTCATCAGCGATAAAGGCACAGCCACCGAATGGAGACCCGGTTAGATTGAATCTTGCAGTAGCGGCGACTATACGGGCAGGAATGACTTATACACCAATGGTACCGGTACTGCCAGCAAATTCGGCGCAGTAAAGGCCATGTCTATAAACAATGGAAATGTAGCAGTAACGGGTACCATTACCGCTAATGGCACTCTACTTACCAGCGATATGCGTTATAAAAGAAACGTCACCACACTTCCGCATTCGCTACAACAACTGGTGCGGCTTCGCGGAACCGCCTACTATTTTAACCAGCAACTTTACCCTGCCATGAATTTCTCGCCCGGTAAACAAATGGGGCTGATAGCACAGGAGGTAGAAAAGGTGTTTCCGGAACTGGTGAGTACCGATCAAGACGGGTATAAAAGTATAAACTATATCGGCCTGATACCAGTAATGCTGGAAAGCATCAAAGAGCAGCAAAAGCAAATAGACGAACTTAGAAAATTGGTACAGTCACTCCTGAAAAAAACCGTTCATTGAGCGGCCAACTTTCAAAACAAGCAGCACTCCGGCACAGAGGCACCCTTACCTTTCTTCACTTGTGGAGAAGGGCGGGGGATGAGGACTTCTTTTTCCTGCATGCGTAAGTTTTACATGCCTCCTGCCGTTACATTTGCCGGCTTACTAAAATGGCAGCAGCTCCCCTATATATCGCATTGGTTGGTAATCCCAACAGTGGCAAAACCTCTTTATTTAACAACCTTACCGGCCTGAACCAGAAAGTGGGGAATTTTCCGGGGGTAACGGTAGACAAGAAAACCGGCAAATGCCTGTTGGCATCCGGACTTGAAGCCACCATGGTCGATCTGCCGGGTACCTATAGCCTCTACCCTAAGCGGGCCGACGAATGGGTAGCTTATAAAGTGCTGATTGGCCAGGATACGGATGTGAAGCCCGATATCGTGCTACTAGTCGCCGATGCCAGCAACCTGAAACGAAACCTGTTATTTTGCAGCCAGATTATTGACCTGAAAATACCCGTTGTGGTGGCACTGAGCATGATGGACCTGGCAGCCAAAAAGGGCACCGATATTGACCTTTCCGGACTTGAGCGTGAACTGGGCGTGCCGGTCGTATCGATCAACCCGCGCAAAAACAAGGGCATCCCACAATTGAAAAGAGTACTGGAGCAAACAGCCCAAAATCTGCACAAAGGGGCGCCCAGAAATTTTATAGATTGTAAGGCGTTGGCGCCGGAAGAGGTAGAAGCCACCCAGCAACTAATGCCAGACCTGAGCGATTATGCAGCCATCCATTACCTGATCAACCACGAACAGTTTTCACTGCAACCAGCACTTCACCACCAGATAGAAGCCGTAGAACAGGCCTATCAGTTTAACCATACTAAAACCCAGGCAGAGGAAATCCTGCAACGGTATCAGCGCATACGGCAGGTGATGCAAACCACGGTGGTGGAAGTTGATCCACTGCAGAAAACTTTATTTACGGAAAAACTGGACAATATCCTGCTCGATCGCAAATGGGGCTACCTCTTTATGCTGGCGGTATTATTCCTCTTGTTTCAATGTATTTTTTTCCTGGCCCAGTTTCCGATGGATGGCATCGAATGGACTTTTAGCCACCTAAGCGGCTGGCTGGGTGGCATATTGCCTGCAGGCTGGTTTGCCGATGTACTCATCAATGGCGTAGTGGCGGGACTGAGCGGCATCCTCGTATTTGTGCCACAGATCATGATCCTTTTTGGCCTCATCACGTTGCTGGAAGATACCGGTTATATGGCCCGTATTAGTTTTCTTACCGATAAGTTGATGCGGAAGGTTGGCCTTAACGGCAAAAGTGTGATGCCCATGATCAGTGGCTTCGCCTGCGCGGTGCCGGCCATTATGAGTGCCCGGAATATTGAAAATAAAAAGGAACGGCTGCTTACTATATTGATCACACCGCTGATGAGTTGCAGTGCACGGTTACCCGTTTTTACGATACTGATTGCATTGGTAATCCCTAATAAATATTTCCTCGGTTTTATCGGGCTACAGGGCCTGGTGATGATGGCACTCTATGCCGCCGGCCTTATTATCGGGCTCATGGTGAGCTGGGTGGCCAAATGGTTTATCAAAAGCGAGGGCAAGAGTTTTTTCATCCTGGAACTTCCTGTTTACCGGGCACCACGCTGGAAAAATATGCTATACACCATGGTGGAAAAAGCGAAGGTCTTTGTGTTTGAAGCAGGCAAAGTGATCATGGTCATCAGCTTAATATTATGGGTACTTAGTACTTATGGCCCCAAAGAGCGGATGCACAATGTGACTCAGAAATACGAAAAGCAGCAACAGCAACAGCCAGGCGATTCGGCGCAACTGTACCGGCAATATAAAACCGACCTCCTCGAAAATAGCTTTGCCGGAATCCTGGGAAGATCCATTGAGCCCGTTATCAAGCCGCTTGGCTACGACTGGAAAATAGGCATTGCGCTGGTTACCTCTTTTGCCGCCCGGGAAGTGTTCGTGGGCACAATGGCAACCCTGTACAGCGTGGGCGATGATGGTGATGAGAACAACAGCACGTTACGCCAGAAAATGAATGCCGCCACCCGCAGCGATGGCAGCAAAGTGTACACGTTTGCCTCGGGCATATCGCTCATGATCTTCTACTTGCTGGCCATGCAATGCATGAGTACGCTGGCCATTATCAAACGCGAAACCAAGAGCTGGAAATGGCCCATCATCAGCCTCGTTTATATGACCGGCCTGGCTTATATACTGAGCCTGTTGGCATATCAGTTGCTGAAATAGCCACTGGCACCCAGTCCGCCGTTTAATATTTGGTATCCATTACTTCTATAAGTTCAGTACGTACCTACGCCATTCCAACGTTGTTGTGCTTTATCGTTCAAATTGTTTTGCAAAGAAACCTGGCTGGTTAGGAATGCTGAAAGACAATTTGTAAACCTAACAAATTCTTTAATTTTTCAGATTCCCTTTCCAAATAATTTCGACTCAAACGGCAAGAATGATAATGACTATGAGATATGTGGACGAGCACCATTAAACAGTTAGGCGAGTAAAGCCTATCCCTGGCAGAAATGTGCGGACCCGACTACCGGTGTGGGGCTGTCTTTTCATCAGCTGTAATATCCCGGTTGCTCCGGATCTGAATCTGCGCGTTTAATATCCATTCGTCGCAGCCCTGTTCCTGCAGGTATTGGTTCACAGCGTCGATAGTTTTCATTACCTGCTCATAAGTGCCTTCTACCACGGTGGCAAAGGGTCCTACGTCGCAGGCTATACCTTGTTTTTTTATAACGGCAATGGCTTCGTCGACCCACTCGTAGGGGTGACGGTCCTGAACAATGGGAAGAATTTGTAGGGATGCGTTGATGATAAACTGGTGCATGCGATTTTATTGAGGCCACAAGATAGCATTGCATCTTAATAAGAAAACTGCACCCCATTCCTAATCCGGCTGATCAGACTGTAATACGATTGGTCGATGATTTTTCGCACAATCTCGTTGCGATCAGGTGGTTGGCTGTACCGGTTGTTAAGCAGATTTAAGTCTTCCTGTGTAAGAGCACGCTGATCGCCGCGGTAGCTGGCAGTGGCATTGCTCCAGTAATAGTCGCCTGGGAAATTGTCGTATAATATATTACGATTGCTGGCTACATCATAAATCCTGCATTCCAGGATACCGCGGTTGCTAAGCGATTGCCGGGTGATGTCTAAGTTTGCATATACGGTGGTATAAATTGGTTGCGGTGGCTGGCTTTTTGTTTCGCCGGTTTGTATTTGTTTACTGCGGTTTACGGTGCTGCGCTCGGTTCTGATATTGGCGAAGTTGAAAGAGCTATAGCGAAGCTCTACTATACAATCCGGCCGGATATACTGGCTGGTGGCCTGTTCTGCCGTATAGAACTTTACATTACTATATGATCCGGCGTTAAGATCGTTGATCATCTTCCACTGCAGGTAGTCATTTTCAAAACCCCAGTAGTTCCAGGACTGATTATAATAATCCACTTTGTTGACTACCACTTTTATCGTTGCGAGGTCCTTCGCCTGCCGCATCTTTTCGCTAACGTCCATATAAGTGGAACTCAGCCGGTAGGCCTCTGTAAAAGCATCATAGGCTTTTTGCGCATATGGGCGGTTGTTCATCGCCAGGTATTCAGTACCCATATCGTAGTAATCTTTAGCGCCCTTGGTACGCGCTGCCTGGATGGCCTGGGTGAAATCTCTCGGGTTTGGAATAACAGCTAAGGCTGCCGGCGATTTTAAAATGGTTTCGCGTAGCTGCTGCATAATCTGTAACTCCGTGAGGATGCGCTTGTACTTTTCGCCAGGACCCATTTGCACGGCAATATCCTTCACCGCCTGCGACTTGGTTTCCAGCATGCGGTCGTAATTACTTTTTAGAACATCTTGTAACGCGGCATCACCGGGCGTCTTGTTCAGGTGCTCAATGGTTTCCTGCAGCGCTTTGTCTTCGGGACTATAATACGAAGAAAGTTTGTTTGACCCGCAACCGGGGCATAGTACAATAAGCAAGGCGCAATAACAAGCGATACGTAATAGCTTCACCATCTGATCTTCAATTGATGTTGAAAGTTAGTTAAGTTATGCTTTTTCGAAATGATTTTCTGCAAGCAGCAATTTGCTACGCCCCGGGAGATTTCCCCCGAATACCCACCGGACCGGCTTTGATCGGGCGTGTACCGAAGCATAAAAATAAATTTCGCTGCAGGTGCGATATCTCTACTTTTAAAGCGATCCGGCGCAAATAGTAACTTTTGAGGCGACCTGCCGGAACAATGTAAGAACAGACAATATTCTCAAAATCCGAGGTCTATTTCTTCCGACTATCCTAATCTTTATTATATTCCTGTTATCCTGCAGGCTATTTGTGTGATTCATTGCATTCCAAAGAGCCATCAAATTAAGTGGATTTGGATCATCATCTTTCTGCCGATAATCGGCTGCGTTATTTATTTCTTTTCCGAAATTGTTACCGGCAACCAGTCGCAGCAGGTGCAGCAGGGAGTAGGTTTTGTCATCACGTCGGGCAGCACCACAAAGAAGCTGGAAGAACGACTCCGATTTTCGGATTCGTTTAACAATAAGATTATGCTGGCTGATGCCTATTTGGGTGGCGGAAACACGGAAAAGGATATTCCGATGTATGAGTCCTGTCTTACAGGTGCCGTTACCGAAAACGAACTGTGCTTAGCCAGCTGATGATCGCTTATTCAGAAACCCGGCAGCTCTTGCATCAAATCACAGAAGAAAGGACCAGCTTTCGCCGCGTGAACGAAACGCCAGCAAGAATGGTTCGCAAGGGTAAAGCAGGAACTGAGGAAAATATCGGTTAAGGGATTAAGGTTCAAGATTCAAGAACCAAGGTCCAGGGATCAAGGTGCAAGAGACACTTGTAGGGTTCAGGGATGAGGTTATTTCCCTCCGAACACTTAAAAACAACCGAAACAGACTTGAACCTTGAACCTTGATCCTTGAACCTTCCCATAAATCTTTAGTGTCAGAAATTATTTTTTTTGCCTTTTTTCGAATGTTGCCGTAACATTGCACCGGATTAACGCTGACAACTCAATTCATTTATCTGCATTATCAGCTCCTGTTTTTCCGATCAACCGATTTTTAAATCACACTATTTATTTTCCAACTTTAGTTTAAGTGGTTCTCAACTTTAAGATTATTGTATGTACGATTTGATGCAACTGAACGAGATGCTCGTTCCTGAACTGCTGGATATAGCTGAGCAGTTACGTGTCCTGAATCCTAAAAAATTAGCCAAGGAAGAACTCGTTACAAAAATTCTGGACAAACAAGCCATCATAGAAAAAGCTTCCAAGCCGTCGGCTAATGGTGATGAAAAAATACGCCGCAAAAGGATTCTTAAAACCCCGGCTGTCCAAAATGGTGGTATTCCACCACTAATATCGCCCGCTTTTCAACAAGAAAAAACTGTGCCCCCGCCTGCCGCTGTGGTGCCGCCACCCCCGCCTGTAGTGGAGCAACCGCAGGAAAAGCCTGCGGCAAAAAGAGGCCGCAAGCCAAAAGAATTCCGGGACGAGAGTAACGACAGCGACGGTAATAAAGCTTCTGCTCCACAGCTTCCGTTTACTCCTTCCGAAAGCCAGCCGCAGGGTCCGCAGCAGGGCGTTTCATCCGGATATGATGATCCGGTGCCTTCCGTACAGGCCGATGAAAATGCCACTACCCCAACCGAAACCCCGGAACAACAAAAAATAAACGCCCAGCAACGGTACCGTGACCTGCCAAGGCCACAACGTGAACGGGAACAGCCTGTTTTTAATATCGACTTTGACGGCATGATCCTTAGCGAAGGCGTGCTTGAAATGATGCCGGATGGGTATGGCTTCCTGCGTTCTTCGGACTATAACTACCTGTCGTCGCCGGATGACGTGTATGTAAGCCCGAGCCAGATCAAGCTTTTTGGATTAAAAACCGGAGACACCGTGTTCGGGGCGGTTCGCCCGCCAAAAGAAGGGGAGAAGTATTTTGCCCTGCTCAAAGTGGAAACCATAAATGGTAAAACCAGCGAGGAAGTACGCGACCGAATTCCTTTCGATTATCTGACGCCCTTATTTCCGTTTGAAAAACTAAACCTATTCGACCGAAGCGATAATTACAGCACCCGCATTATGGACCTGTTTACCCCTATCGGTAAAGGTCAGCGTGGGTTGATCGTGGCCCAGCCGAAAACGGGTAAAACTATGCTCCTGAAAGCTTTGGCTAATGCCATCGCCGCCAACCATCCGGAATGCTACCTTATGATCGTCCTGGTGGATGAGCGCCCCGAGGAGGTTACCGATATGGAGCGCAGTGTAAATGCAGAAGTAATCGCTTCTACCTTTGACGAACCAGCAGAGAAGCACGTAAAAGTGAGCACCATGGCCCTGCAGAAAGCCAAAAGGCTGGTTGAGTGCGGGCATGATGTAGTAATTCTGCTGGATTCTATTACCCGCCTGGCCCGTGCTCATAATACGGTCGCTCCAAGCAGTGGTAAAGTATTAAGTGGTGGCGTAGAAGCCAACGCTATGCAAAAACCCAAGCAATTTTTTGGCGCCGCCCGTAAAGTGGAATTTGGTGGCTCATTGACTATTATCGCCACAGCGCTGATAGATACCGGCAGCAAAATGGATGAGGTGATCTTTGAAGAATTTAAAGGTACCGGCAACATGGAATTACAGCTGGATCGCCGTCTGAGCAATAAACGTATTTTCCCCGCCATCGACCTGGTTGCTTCCAGCACCCGCCGCGATGACCTGCTGCTCGACCGTGAGGTACTTCAACGCATGAACCTGCTCCGCGTTTTCCTGAACGATATGAAAACCGAAGAAGCCATGAACGAACTGATGAAACGCATGAAGGGCACCAAAGACAATTATGAATTTTTAGCCAGCATGAGCAGGTAACCATTCAGCTTTGGTCATAAAGGGCAAAACAATGAAATGGTCATCCGGTCGTTTAGTCAGTAAGTCGTCGAAGCGACACTGAAAACAGCACACATGAGCGAAACCCATTGAATACTTTATTCCCTGTGAAGTATATACTGTTTCAAAAAAC
Source organism: Chitinophagaceae bacterium (assembly GCA_039925965.1). Classification (GTDB taxonomy): domain Bacteria; phylum Bacteroidota; class Bacteroidia; order Chitinophagales; family Chitinophagaceae; genus JAZKFT01. The sequence continues at coordinate 19,876 of JBDSXW010000133.1, read as the reverse complement.
CATTTCCAGCCGGAGATGGTTTTTTGGTTTAGCTGATTTTGAGGAGAAATCAAACCTAATGTCCATATATCCATGTTTTTATTTCCACATCAACCGTTTTCGGAATTTAAAAAATGCAATCGGCTCCATTTCACCAGCCAGATGCTGTTACTTTTAAAGCAGTAACGAGTGCGTTTGCAGATAAGGTTCAACTGTTACAAAATGTTGTTCTCAAAATACTAATGCCATATGAAAATGATACAGCAATTTCTTAGTGTTTCGCCATTGGCAGTCATCTGTGTGATTGTCTTATCCTGCGGAAACAATGCAGGTAAACCCGAAAAAAATGCCGCCGGTACTGATTCTATTCCCGGCCATGCCTGGTGGAAGGAAGCCGTGGTCTACCAGGTGTATCCCCGCAGTTTTAAAGACAGCGACGGCGATGGCGTTGGCGATTTAAAGGGTATCGTTTCCGAACTGGATTATATCAAAAGCCTCGGAGTGACCGCGGTTTGGCTCAACCCGATTTACAGTTCGCCCAACGACGACAATGGCTACGATGTAAGCGATTACCGCAATATCATGAAGGACTTTGGCACGATGCAGGATTTTGACATCCTGTTGAAAGGTATGCATGACCGCGGTATTAAACTGGTGATGGACCTGGTGGTAAATCATAGCAGCGACGAACATGAATGGTTTAAGCAAAGCCGCAGTTCCCGTACCAGCCCTTACCGCGATTATTATCATTGGTGGAACGCGGAGCGTGGCAAGCCACCTTACCGCTACAGTTTGTTTGACGTAAACCATGATGCATGGAAATATGATTCACTCACAAATGCCTATTACCTGCACTATTTTTCCAGGAAACAGCCCGACCTGAACTGGGAAAATCCTAAGCTGCGACAGGAAGTGTACGATATTATGAAGTTCTGGTCCGATAAAGGTATCGATGGGTTCCGGCTAGATGCATTTGGCTTTGCTGCAAAGGACACCACCTTCCCCGCTTTTCCCGCTGGCTTCGAAAAAAACTTTATGCTCTATTATGCCATGGGGCCGCACCTGCACGATTACCTAAAGGAGATGAACGAGCAAGTGTTGAGCAAATACGACCTGATGAGTGTTGCTGAAGGTACTGGCAATACCTTTGAAGACGCCCACAATATGGTGGATGCAGACCGAAAAGAACTGGGTATGGCTTACCCGTTTGAAGCTGTAGATATTGCCAAAAGGAATGGCTACAGCCTCCTTCATTTTAAGGATGTTTTTAGTAGATGGGACAGCGTTTTTGCAACAAACGGCTGGCTTTCTGTTTTCCTTGCTAACCACGATCAGGCCAGGATGGTAAGCCGTTTTGGCAACGATAGTCCTGCCTTCAGGGTATCCTCATCTAAAATGCTCACCACTTTTATTATGAGCATGCGCGGCACCCCTTATTATTACTATGGAGATGAGCTGGGTATGACCAATGCCGGCTTCGAAAAAATAGAAGATTACAATGATATTGTTGCACTGAATGAATACCAGCACCAAAAGAATATCGGAGGCGATCTACAGAAATTTATGGAAGAGGTAAAATTCAGTTGCCGCGACAATGGCCGAACGCCCATGCAGTGGGATGGCAGTGCCAATGCAGGTTTTACCACAGGGAAGCCCTGGTTGAAAACGAATCCGAACTATATTTCCATTAATGTGGCCGCACAGGAAAAAGACCCAAACAGTTGCCTCCATTATTTTAGAAAAATGGTACAGTTGAGAAAGGACAACCCTGTACTGGTCTATGGTAAATACACACTACTGGACAAAGCCAACCCGGATACCTATGCGTACACGAGAGAACTGGACGGGAAAAAATTGCTGGTATTGCTAAACTTCAGGAGTACACCGGCAACTGTAAATACCGGAATCGATTTCAGCAAAGCTAAACTCCTGCTCGGCAATTATGCTGCGCCTTCGAAAGGAAACATGCTACAACCTTATGAGGCTTTGGTGTATGAATTGTAATGGGGATTCTTACGGATAGATAACTTGCAGTGGCAAAGAGAGATCCCACTTTTTCAAAATTAACTGGTCGGTTTTGGCAGCTAATGCTTCACTGAGCCAACCGCCTTCATTGTCTTTGGTATATACAATTACTTGTGTTTTCTCAGGATCTGCTATCAAGTAATATTTTAGAAAGGGAATTTTTTGATAAGCTATCAGTTTATCTACAGCGTCTATGCGGAAAGTACTTTCGGAACTAACTTCTACAATTAGTTCGGGTTCGTGTTTACAATAGCGGTTTGCCTGAGTGTTAGCTTCCCGGGTCATAAAAACGTCAGGATAATAGTATTTATCTTTCCCTGTTATTTTTACTTTCATATTCTCACGGTAAATCAAAAAGCCCAAGGGTTCAAAAAGGCTTTCAAGTAAACGTTCTATACGTTTTACCATTAAATAATGCTCTGTACTTGCTCCTAACATTTCAAATAATTGTCCGTTGATAAATTCGTGCCGCAGGTCATTTCCTTCCTCCAGCTTGAAGTATTCCTGTTCCGTATAGATTTTATCTTTCAGGATTGTTTCCATGTTTCAAATATAAAATTTTCTGGTGAACATTTAGGGCGGGCCGGGAATATGACAAAGTCAATTGATTTATTCATAAAAAAGCCACCAACTGTCGGGTTGGTGGCTAGCTATTTTATTTTGAAGTCAGGGTTTAATAATCGCCCATTGTTTCCGGCAACTGCGCCAAAGCCTTTGCCAGCTGCTCATCGTTGGGTGCAATTCCATGCCATTCGTGGCTGCCCATCATAAAATCGATGCCGGCACCCATTTCGGTTTTCATTAAGATAACGGTAGGTTTTCCCTGGCCAGTCATGGTTTTTGCTTTTTCCAAAGCAGCCACCACTTCATCCATATCATTGCCTTTTTCCAGGTGCACTATCTGCCAGCCAAAAACTTCAAACTTGGCTGCGAGGTCTCCAAGAAACATTACCTTATCTGTTGGGCCGTCAATCTGTTGGCCGTTCCAGTCGATGGTGGCGATGAGGTTGTCCACTTTCAGGTGGGCCGCACTCATGATCGCTTCCCAGTTCTGGCCTTCGTCCAGTTCCCCATCGCCATGAAGGCTGTACACAATACTGTCGTCGCCGTTCATTCTTTTGGTAATTGCTGCCCCGATGGCCACGCTCATACCCTGGCCGAGCGAACCGCTTGCGATGCGGATACCCGGAAGATGTTCGTGCGTGGTGGGATGTCCCTGCAGGCGACTGTTAAGCTTACGGAAAGTGGCCAATTCAGCTACATCAAAATACCCACTTCGGGCCAGCGCCGAATAAAATACCGGAGAAATATGGCCATTGCTCAGAAAAAACAGGTCCTGGTCTTTACCGTCCATATCGAAGGGCACGGGTGTGTGTTTCATCACGTTAAAATATAAAGCTGTAAATAAGTCGGTACAGCCCAAAGAGCCACCAGGATGCCCACTCTGCACGGCATGCACCATGCGTACAACATCTCTTCTGATTTGGCTGGCTGTTTCCTGCAGGGTTGGCATATTTTTTTTATTTGGTCGCAAATCTAACTAATTACCCTTACCTGCTCACGTAAAAAAAAAGATTCCTTAACACAATTTTGTATAATGAGTGTCATGTTGTATTTTGCCATTTCGTATACCAAAAAAACACCTTCACCGAAATTATTTTAACTAACGTATTTCAGGCTTATGATAACAATTTGACATTGTCTGATCATTGCGAAATTTCGGAAAAAACCTGTTTATGATAGAACTGATCATCAGCCTCCTGCTTGCATTTGGTATTACTTTTTACGCTATACCTGTAATTATAAATGTGGCCGAACAAAAGCATTTGTTTGACGTGCCAGACGAACGTAAAATTCACAAGAAACCCATTCCTTCTCTCGGAGGTCTCGGTATTTTTGCCGGGTTTATCATGGCGATGCTGGTCACTATACCGTTTAAAGGCAACCAGGTGGCTTTTCAATACATCGTTGCTGCCTGCCTGGTAGTTTTCTTCGTAGGTGTAAAGGATGATATCCTGATTATTACGCCTCTTAAAAAGTTTTTGGGTCAGTTATTGGCAGCGGGAATCCTTGTATTTAAAGGGGGCATCATGCTCAATAATATGCACGGTATTTTGGGAATGTATGAGTTGTCCTTTCCAATTGCCTGTTCCCTTACCATTTTTACAGTAGTAGTTATTACCAACGCGTTCAATCTCATTGATGGGGTAGACGGACTGGCGGGCTCGCTGGGCGTACTAGTTACATTGGCGCTTGGAACCTATTTTATCATCAACGGCAATGTAGAGTATGGGTGCCTCGCTTTTTCCTTGATGGGCGCTCTTCTTGCATTTCTCATCTTTAATTTCTCCCCGGCCAAAATTTTTATGGGCGATACAGGGTCGCTGATCATTGGCCTGGTAATTTCGGTGCTGATCATCCGTTTTATTGAGTTCGCTCCAACGGCACCGGTTCTTGCAATGCAATCGGCGCCGGCTGTGGGGTTCGCCATTTTATTTATTCCCTTGTTCGATACCCTTCGCGTTTTCAGTATCCGCATGCTGCATGGTAAATCACCGTTTACGCCTGATCGCAATCATATTCACCACATTCTACTCGACAAGGGTCTTAGCCACCGTATGGTAACCTTGTCGCTGGTATTTTCCAACCTGGTCATGATTATACTGGGCGGGCTTGGCAGCTTTATCAATATCCATTTTTTACTGGCGGGCATTCTCCTGCTCGGGTTTAGCACAGTAGGTCTGCTGGTGATGGCCAAGAGCAAATCAAAACTCCGCTCTGTTACTAACGCAGAGGAAGAAGGCAATCAGGAAGCCAAGAAGATCAGGTTGGTGTCCGTGACCAGTAAGGCTGTCGCTGTGGCCAGTGATCAGTAAAATGCCCCCGCTCCCGCGCCATTTCTCTGCACATGTTATTGAAGCTGAACCGCCACAACCTTTGAATGGGATTGTTCCGTCTTCTGTTTCATGTGGTCAAAAGGTCATTGACAGGGACCCGATTGCCTTTTTTGTACCTGGGCTACTACAATGAGGTTAACTGGTTTCGCACAAGCTTATTTTGAGCGCAGGTTGTTATATTTGTCCCCGTTCTAAAAAGAAATTTATGACAACAGAAGACCTTGAGTTGATATTGATGGAAGCAGAATCGTTCATGCAAAAAGCAATCTCGCACCTGGAAAATGAGCTTACGAGGGTTCGGGCCGGTAAGGCAAGCCCAGGAATGCTGGATGGTATCAGCGTAGAATATTATGGCAATCCAGTACCCATTAGCCAGGTGGCGAATGTTTCTGTAATGGATGCACGTACGCTGAGCATACAACCCTGGGAACGGAATATGCTGCAAGCTATTGAGAAAGGGATTCTCCAGGCTAACATCGGGATCACCCCGCAGAACGATGGTAATTTCATCCGCTTGTTTTTGCCACCCTTAACAGAAGAGCGCAGGAAAGAATTGGTAAAACGGGCTAATGGTGAGGGCGAGCATGCGAAAGTCGCGGTGCGAAATATCCGGCGCGATGCCATTGAAAAAGTAAAGAAGATGCAGAAAGATGGTTTAAGTGAAGATGCCTGCAAAGATGCCGAGGCAAGTGTTCAAGCCACCACTGACAAGTGCATATTATTAGTCGACAAACACCTGGCAGCGAAAGAAAAGGATATTATGACAGTGTAGGGGGAAAAGTATTGAGTATCAAGTATTTAGTATCAAGTATTTAGTATCAAGTATTGAGTATTAAGTATTGAGTATTGAGTATCAAGTATCAAGTATTGAGTATTGAGTATTGAGTATCAAGTATTGAGTATCAAGTATCAAGTATCAAGTATTGAGTAACAGGTATAAAGAGCTGGTGCTAGACTGTAAATTTTTTAATGTCGGCTTCTTCTTGAAAACCAGTAGGGTGGTTGCACGAATTTAATCTGGATATTGTTACTCCCTGACCCCTGGACCTTGACCGTTGGACCTTGATCTTTTGACCCACTCTAATTGCTCTTTTTTCGGGCCACGATCCGCACTGCGTGGTCTTTTATTTTTCTAAAATCAAGGTTGGCGAGGTAGACACCGCCTAAGATAATCAGCAGGCAAATGATCTGTGACATAATTACCATTTCCCCATACACCCAGCCCCAGCCCAGTGCCACAAATGGAATCCCATAGGTAACCAGTGAGGCAAATACAACCCCACCTCTTCTCATCAGCACATAGAAAATAACGGACGCAAATGCAGTTCCGAACACGCCCAGCACGCAGGAAGCGCCTACTGCTTTTTGATAGACCGTACCTGCCAGTGGCAGCGAGAAAAAACCGGTATACCAGAGTATAATAGTGCATGGAATGATGAGTGCCGAAAATGCAAAAGCTACGATGATGGTGGATGAAACGCCCTTTAACTTCTGCTGGACCATATTTACATTGATACCATAAAGGACGGTTGCCAGCACTGCAAATCCCACGAAAGCAAGGTCGCCAAGGTTGTCGTGTTTAGTGGTTACAAACAGCAGCACCGAGCCGCCAAAGCCCAGTGCAATGCCCCAGATTTTATTGGACGCTACTTTATGGCCGTACATAAAAAGGCCGGCCAGGATCACGAAAATGGGTGTAAGCGCATTCAGGGTGCCGGCAAGGGTACTGTCTATTTTAGTTTCTGCAATACAGAATAAAAAGGCGGGAATAAAGCTGCCCATCAGGCCGGAAAGGATGATATACCCGGCAAGTTTAAAAGGAATTTTTTTCCAGTGTGCCACAAGAAATGGAATTAATACCAGGCCGGCGGACAAGATGCGGATAGCCGCCACCTGGTATGGATTCAGCAATGGCAGGCCTTTGGTATCATAAAGGCCAATTTTCATTAATACAAAAGAACTGCCCCATATTAAACACAGCAATATAAAAATGACCCAGTTAATGAGTTTATTTGGCATCGAAAAACAAAAATGGCACAAATAATTTAATTAATTTGAAGCCACCGCTAAAAACTTCCATTATCCGTTCTTTGGAGGCGATTTAAAGGGCAGGCCAACAAAATAATGAAGTTTAAAGGCATCAGCAACCAACAATTTGCCAATCATTTACCGGCAATTCTTATCTTGATGCATTATTCTTAAAAAATAAACGACAATGGGTATGTTGAAAGAATTTAAAGATTTTGCCATGAAAGGCAGCTTGGTAGAAATCGCTGTCGCTTTTGTAATGGGCGGGGCATTTGGTAAAGTTATCACCTCATTTACTGAAGGGATGGTAGCACCGCTTATTGGTTTACTCACCGGTAAATCACTGAATGAGAATATGCTCGTTATTAAAGATGGGGTAGCCGCAGTTACGGATGCTTCAGGCAAAGTAATTACCGCGGCCATACCCCCGGTGGCTTTACAATGGGGTGCTTTTCTTACTGCGGTCATTGATTTTGTGATAGTTGCTTTTGTATTATTCCTTGTAATTAAGGCGATTAATAGTTTAAAAAGGAAGGAAGAACCTACACCCGCACCCGGCCCGTCCAGCACCGATGCGCTGTTGATGGAAATAAGAGATGCTTTGAAAAAATAGGTCAAAAAAATTTTAACCTTTATATTTGTCCCGCACCCTTCTGAGTGCGGGATTCTTCACCAAATACCAAACACTGATATGAGAAAAGTACTGTTGGCACTTGGCATGGGTGCATTCAGCATCGGGGCATTTGCCCAACCCGACAAATCAATGGCGAATCTGGCCCTCAGCAACAATAAGCGTAAGGATGGACATTCCAAAGGCGCCTGGACAAAAGGCGGTTTATTTTCTTTGAACGTGGCCCAGGGAAGCAGCGCCAATTGGGTTGCAGGTGCTGAAAAATTCTCATTAAGCGTTAACGGTTACATGAATCTTTTTGCCGATAAGAAATGGGGTAAAAATGCCTGGGATAACAATCTTGATTTGAGTTATGGCTTACTAAACACTACTTCGCTGGGACTTAGAAAAAATAATGACCTGATCGATTTCCGGTCAAAGTATGCTTACCAAATTAAGAAAAATTTTAATTTCGCTGCATTGCTAAGTTTCCGCTCTCAATTTGCGGACGGTTTTGACTATTCTGTGGAGCCGAAGCGCCGTATTTCGGGCTGGTTTGCGCCAGCTTATATTACTGTGGCACCGGGTTTTGAGTGGAAGCCCAATGCCAACTTTAGCTTGTTTGTGTCACCTGTGGCCGCACGTTGCGTATTGTTTACCAACAAGCCATACAGTTATCAGTATCAAGGTGGTATTAAGCCCGACGGATCAGTCGAAAAGCCACTTGCATTAAACTATGGTGTAGATCCGGCCCGCGAAGTTGATTTCCAGTTTGGTGCGTTTGTAACTGCTGGTTATAATAAGGAGATCTTCAAAAATGTAAGCTATAAAAGCCGCCTTGACCTTTATTCCAACTACCTGCAATCAAGTCCGTTAAATATCGATGTGTACTGGACCAATGCCATCGTAATGAAAGTGAACAGCTGGCTGAATGTTACCTACAATATCGATGTTATTTACGATGACGATATCAAGCAATTCGGCCCTAACCGCGATGCCCCACGTACCCAATACCGCTCCCTGTTGGGTATCGGTGTGGCTACCAGGTTATGATAACCACAACTTCTCCACAAACAATATTTGCAAGTCCCTCCGGCATCGGGGGGACTTTCTTTTTAGGGTATCTTGCCGGCAGAATATAGGTCATTAGGTCAATAGGTCATTAGCTTGTTTTATAGCATATTCAGGTTTAATAACCGATTGATGAAATGATCAAAAATTATTAACTAATGACTAATGACCAACGACCTTTTTTAAAGACCAGATTTTTAAAGATTAACGAGTTAGAAAAGTGAATACAACCGCATATCAGATAAAACTTCCACAGTTTGAAGGTCCATTCGACCTGCTGCTTTTTTTTATAGAAAGAGATGAACTGGATATCTACAATATCCCTATTACCCGTATCACCAACGACTTCCTGGTTTACATCCATACACAGGAATACCTGAACATAGAATTAAGCAGCGAATTTATCCTGTTTATCAGCACACTGATGCGGATCAAGGCTAAAATGCTCTTGCCCCGCAAGGAAGTGGATGCCACTGGCAACGAAATTGATCCGCGCCAGGAATTGGTGGATAAAATACTGGAATACAAGCGCTTTAAGGAAGCTTCTGTAAAAATGGCCGAACTCGAAGGCGTACGGATGCTGATGTTTAAACGCGGCAATTTACAGGCGGATATTATTGCTATCGGCGAAGAAGCTGGCGAAGGTACTGAGATACAAACCATCACCATGTTCAAGCTCATGAAGGCTTTTGAGAAAGTGATGAAACGGGTCCATGACCGGAATAATAAGCCACAACACGTGGTATTCAAATACAACTACACGATGGAGGGCAGCAGAGAATTTGTGCTGCACACAACCCGCCACGAAAAGACAGCCAGCTTCGAGAAAATCTTCGAACTGTGCCACGATCGTGTTCATGCACTCTTTATTTTCCTCAGCCTGCTGGAACTTTGCCAGCAAGAATACATGATGATCATAACCGGCGAGGGCCGCAACAATTTTATTGTGGAATGGAATGCCAACCGCCCGGACGATATTGCTGACCTGTTTACTATTGCAGGGATGACGCAGGGGCTAAGTCTCAATTAAGTTTTTAAGATTCAAGGTCCATTGTTCAGGGTTCGGGGTCCAAGGTTCAAGAACTACTTTAAGGATCCAACGTATTGTGAACCAATCGCGTGGTTACGCTTCAAAATAACAGATCAGAAGATAAGTTTGTGCATTAAATGCATGTTCCACTATGCCATGCTGGCAGACATCTGGCTTAACGCTAGACGCTTGAAATCTGCATCTTGCCTGTGGCATTCTATTTGATGTTTAAACATTGAATTTTAAAAACGACAATTATGAAAGCAATATTTTACCCGGCCGGCGAGCGCGGCCACGCAGATTTTGGATGGTTGAATGCGCACCATTCATTCAGTTTCGGGGAATGGTACAATCCCGAAAAAGTGCATTTCGGTGCTTTGCGGGTTTTAAATGATGATCTGATAGCCGGTGGTGCAGGCTTCCCAACACATCCGCACGATAACATGGAGATCATCACCATACCGTTAAGTGGCGCTATTGCTCATAAAGACAGCACAGGCGGCAACGGTATCATTAATTCAGGCGATGTGCAGATCATGAGTGCGGGTACCGGGGTAAGACATAGCGAATACAATGCGTCGCCCACCGAAACGCTGAACCTGCTCCAGGTATGGGTAATTCCTAAACAGGAAAACATACAACCCAGGTACGACCAGAAAAGTTACGACGCGGCGGAGCGTAAAAACAAGTGGCAGGTCGTGGTCAGTCCCGACGAAAAAGACGGTGGCTTATGGATCAACCAGGACGCCATCTTTGCCCTTACTGACCTCGATGCAGGTACAACCCTTACTTATGAAAAGAAATTTGCCGGTAACGGGGTATACTTTTTTGTAATTGATGGAAGTGTAACCATTGGCGATCTACAGCTGGATAAAAAAGATGCACTGGGCATTTCCGAAACGGATGTAATTACCATCAGTGCAACCAATCATGCAAAGCTGCTGGCAATTGAAATACCTATGCTAGGATAATAAGATTCCCAGTTTCCCAGAGTTATAAGACTATAAAAAATTGAACCCTTATTTGTGAAATGGTGGGAGTAGCTGGCAGTAATGCTGCCGGATTTTGTTGATAATTTGTTGCGAATTATAAATAAAACTGCTGAGCGTTTATAGTGCTTTTTCTGGTTGGATACCGCATGTTTTAACACAACGATTTAAATTTAGGGAGGGCTGAAATGGTAGTCTGTAAACCAATGCCGTTAAGTTAAGGATTCATCGGCGGCCTTGCGGAGCAAGACGCACCCAGCCTCCTTTTGAAGTTAGGAAGTCACCCCAAACCCAGACGCTTAACTTAACTCCATTAGTCTGTAAGTGATAAAATTGGGAACGATACTCAGGTCAATATATCAAGAATCAATTGACACTAAGAATTAATCCTGGTAATAGCAGTGCGATATTCGCTAAATGTTGTACACGGGGAGAGGTAATGTGACTAATGTCAAAATGGGCTTAGGGCACATAAAACAATTATTTTAACATCATTGCTGTGAGAAGCACGACGGGTTTAGATAATCTCATCAAACAGGTGGCCCTACCGATGCTCCTTTTTGATGATTCGTGACTTCATTTGCTGCAAGATCGTGAGCGATCCAAACCCCGATCATTGACCTACTTTTAAATTACTACCTGTGGAAATGGTAACAGATGCTCCCGGAAAAACCTTTAGACTTTTGCACTGAACCGTAATGCCAGCAGGGATTACCGGGGAGAAAGGTGTGCCCGCAGAAACAGTAATGTCTTCGTTAACGGTCGGTACCAGCCCTTTGGACCAGTTACTGCCATCGTTCCAGTCAATGCTGGTACCACCAACCCAACTGGTGCCTTTGCCTCCTAAAAAATAAAACTTATTATCTATGCTCCATGCGCCAAGCGCATCCATGCTGCGAATACCAAGTTTATGATTGCCATTGGGTATTAAACTGATGTCTGCATCGAATACCAGCATGCCAATATCAACGCCAGGAGTAAGCGTTACGGCGTTAGCATAGCCATAACCCGGATCTGCATCAATATAATATTCGGTTTTTACAATATTCGGAACCGGGTTATTTGCGACTGCTGAATACGGCTTTAGAAACAACCATTTATTATCCAGACTCCAGGCACCATTGGCATCGCGGCTTCGCACGCTTACGGTGTGTACGCCGCTATTGAGCGTTGCGAGGTCCAGGCTAAACGAAAGGCCAGAAAGATCCTGGCCAGGCTGCATGTTTAACGCTATACCATTGCCATAGCCAGGGTCGGCATCTATGTAATATTCGCACCGGGTAACAGCCGGCTGCACCTGTATCCCGTTTAAAACGTACGGTTTCAAAAACAACCATTTGTTATCAATACTCCAGGCGCCATTGGCGTCCTGGCTGCGTACGCCAACCATGTGAACGCCTTGGCTAAGAGGCACCAGGTCAATATTGAATGACAGCGCCGCCAGGTCCTGACCCGGACCACCAATCACCGGAATGCCTTTACCATATCCCGGATCGGTATCCAAAAAATACTCCACCCGGGTAATCGATGTTTGCGGGGGTAGATTCAGGCTTGTGTAGGCTTTTGTAAAAGTCCACCGGCTGTCGGTACTCCAGGCGCCATTGGCGTCCCGGCTGCGGATCCCGATAAAGTGAATGCCCTGCTTTAGTAGTGCTATGTCTACAACAAACGATGCGGCTACCTCACTGATGCTGGCATTGGGAATGGTTATACCATTGCCATAGCCCGGATCTACATCAATGAAATATTCAACCCTGCTAATATTGGGTTGCGCAGTTGCGCTACCGTAACATAACATTGCCAACACTATACAATGACATCCCCGTTTCGGTATATTCAAAAGCCCTCTTAATTCAACCACATGGTTTTGCAGCATCTTTATAATAATATTCATACAATGTTTTTTTTGCCAATATTAACCTGACCCTGGGCTACCGGCATCAATAGCCCGGGCAAATAATAGTGGATGATGAAGACCGGGCTTAATTATTACCCCTTGTGCTCAAATTGATCTGGATGGTATTACCCGTTGGATTATTACCCTGGGGCGAGCCTAGCTGGTAAATAGTGGGGATGGAAGGAATCGTACCCAACTTGTAGGGTGTAGTACCCGCAAACATCCCGATAGGCGTACCGCCGGCACCGACCGTTAACGCCGGGCTGCCGGCATTTAATTGATAACGGGCATCTGCACTTGAGCTTCCGATAGCTGGCCAGGCTGAAAATATAGAAGAATAATTTGATATAGGTGTAACGACGTTTCCGGTGCCTGCAGGCCAAACGGGTGGGGCGTTGGTGTTTAAGGCCAGGTTGTAATTAAACACCGAATTACTGGCATTGCTAAAGGCGAAATAGTTGCTACTGGCGGCCACCGTTGCACTTGTATATGATGCGAAAATATTATTTTGCAAAAGATAAACTCCATTGCCCAGGTCTACCGTTATAGCAGTACTTTGGGTGGTTGAACCACCGTTAGTGGCTGCCGGTAAGGTAGCATCATAGGCCCACACATTATTACTCACATTCCCGGTGTAGGTATTTCCTGTAGCTGTAGTAAAACGGTCTATAAGATTGTTGCTAACATTCATGTTGGTGACTGCACTGTTGCCGGTATAGTAGTTTCCGATATACACCTTATAATTTTCAAGTACCTGCAGGTTAGACATGCTGTTGCCGGAGGGGTACGCCATATATACGGTAAGGTCGCGGTTACGCCGGATCGTGATATTACTGGTGGAAACATAATAAGTCCCACCCTGGAAACCCATGACAACAGTGCCATCGCTGCCGGCATTAAAAGTCAGTACCGATACCTGGCTTTCGAGGGGGAAAGCCTGCAGGTCTGCATTACCCTTGGGTGTGCTTACCGGGTTAAGCCAATTACCTGGCCCGATAACAATTAGTTTTTTTGTAAATACCTGGTTTAGGGCTGCCACTCCCGGAAATACGAGGATGGTGTCGCCCGGCGCCGCCGCATTATAGGCAAGTGCAAAACTGCTGTAGTCGGTTCCAGCCACTGCAATACCAAAAAAGCCTACCCGGCGAATGCTGGCACTACAAAGAGTTACAGCCATTGATAGGAGTACAGTAGGTAGTAATAGTGTTGCGACCCTTTTCATTTTTCGAAATTCGGGCATGTGTAAAGGCTTCATACATGTTGTTTTTGGGTAATGATAAATGTGTTATTATGTGTAAAAATTAAAACTACATGTGTACACATTTGCCAATCCGTTGTAATTAGATAACGATGCCTGATCATTTATTAAACGGATATTATAAAATCAAAAATGCCCGCAACTGCTTGCCGGCATTTTTGAGAGTGCTGTATAGCGATACCATTGAAAACTTAGTTTTTTTGTTTCACCTCCGCTTTAAATTCATTTTGCCGCAACAAGCTCCATAATGCAAACAACGGGAAGTGGATAGGTTTTTGCCGGCAAAATATCAGATAAATGAAGGGCTCTCAATCTCCTGCTATAAACACCGATAATGGTAACCCCGTAATAGTCTTTACCAGCTACTTTAAAGTAGAAAATATCGAATTGATACGCCAATACCCAAGCTGCAACATTTGGTTTTGAAATACAAAGAGGATACTTAGAAAACTAAGTATCCTCTTTTGCATGCTGTTATGTGTGCGTATTTTGATCGTTGTTAGTGGAATCTGGATTTACTCCTTCACCATCCTTACCACCATTTTTTCTTTGCCATTACTTAATTCTATAAAATAGACGCCGGCGGCAAGTGTACTCGTATTAAGTTTAAACTGGTTGCTGCCGGCATCTGCATCCTTTTGTGTGTATAATATGGTTTTGCCAAGTGCATCCACCAGTTTTAGCATCAGTTTTTCTTTAACGATGCTTTGGTATTGCAGCAGGGCATCGGTGTTTACAGGATTTACCAATAACCGCAGGTTGTTCAGGCCGTTCGGTATTTTTACTGTAAGAACCTGGCTGTATTTGCTATCACCATTTATATCTAGCAATTGCAAACGGTAGTAGAGTACACGGCCTTTGTACTGTATAGCATCGGCATCGGCAAGAGTGTAATTACTTATGGTTGCGCTATTGCCAGCAGCAGCCACGGTTGCCACATTATCAAACAGGTTGCCATCCTGACTGCGTTGTACCACAAAATGCCTGCTGTTAATTTCCGTACTGGTAGCCCAGGTTAGCTGCACCTTATCTTTTTCTGTAACAGCATGAAAGCTAAGCAACTGTATAGGTAATGGGCTATTAACCGCACCGGTAACTGTAAATGGCGAAAAGCTAGTGTACCCACTTTGGGTAGTGGTAAACATCCCATTCAGCGGGCCTGTACCTGCATTGGCAGCTGCGAAATTTCCAAAATTCCATTGCGATGTTTCGTAATGGGCCATTACGCAGGCAGTACGGTCAAATGCTGGTAATTCATCGGCCTGGTTCCAGGCAAGGGTAAGGCTGGCATTGCTGCCACCCAACGCATCCTCGTCTATCAGCCAGGTACGATTTACATTGTTGGAGGTAATCAAATTACCACTGGTGCCGTCTTTACGTACTTCTTCTATTACCCGCACTTTAAAATTATCGGGAGTGCCGGTATTATTAATATTTATAAAGTTGCGGCTGGTTAGCGACGAGCCAACAGGGTACCAGTTATTGGCACTGGCATTTACCAGTTTTAAAGTGCCGGTGCCATTGCTCACCACAAAATGATCCAGATCGTAATTACTAATGTTGCCATTTACCGTTAGGTTAAAATTACCCAGCACTATTTTACCACCACTAAAACATGGAAACACATTTTGATCGGGTGCCGCCAGGTTTACGCTGGCATTTACGACCATATTTTGCGTAAGGGTAAATACATTACTAAGGGCATTTACCGTAAGGTTGGTGCCATTATCGTTGCCGGTAACTATGGGAGCAGAGCTTACCAACCTAACCCTGTAACCCGTTCCTGCAGCCTGCCCAAGTGGAATGGTACCGTTAATAGATCCCGTTTGGTTATTGAGTATACCACTTAGGTTTACGGTGCCGATGTCTACCGGTGTGGCAAAACTTCCTGTAGCATCGCTTAATTGTACTTTTATAGTATTGCCTGCATCGTACACACCATTAACGCTATATCCCACCGTAACTACCTGCCCGGGGCATACAGGGAAACCTGTAATGGTAGTAGTACTTGCGGCAAGTGTCAGCACATTTACGGTAAGGATAACTGGTACAGCCAGGCAACCATATTGATTGGTTTCGGTAACGGTTACTGTTTGTGTGCCGTTGCTATTAAAGGTGCCTGTAACGGCATTGGTATTGGTACCACTGTTTTGTGTGCCATTGCTAAATACCCAGGCATAGGTGCTACCCGCTGTAGTTACCACATTGTAAGGGTAAGCCTTACCTGCATTTACAGTAGTGGTCCCTGTAATGGCACTGGTAACAGGTGTTATAATACTTATAGGTGATGTGTTTTGCGTACCCGTAAATGCAGGGGCACCTAATGGCGTACTGGCAATTATGCGGATACGGTAGCCGGTTCCATTAGGTGTATTGGCAGGTATGGTGCAGCTGAAAGTGCCCGTGTTACCATTGCCTACAGGTGCTGCATTGGTGCTACCAATATTTACCGGACTGGTAAAACTACCAGTGGCATCACTTAGCTGCGCTGTAAAGCTATTGCCGCCTGAATACACTCCATCTGCACTATAATCTACGTTGATGATACTGCCTTTGCAGGGGTTAAGATTGGCCGGTGTGTTGGTAATAGCTAATGTGTACACATTTACCGATTTTGCAATAAGATCGCCGGGGCATCCAAACTGGGTGCTCTCTGTTACGCTTACGGTTTGTGCCCCGTTGGTGTTAAAATTAATGCCTGCCGTATTGGTATTGGTACCTGTTGTCTGCGTACCACCCGTGGCAGCCCAAGCGTAGGTGCTGAGTGCATATCCTGTTACATTATAAGTATAATCGTAGCCCTTGTTTACATTCACGGCACCGGTTATAGCACTTGTACGTGGCCGTATAATGCTGATAGGCGAGCCGTTGAATGCACCGGTGTAAACAGGAATGCTGCTCAATACCCGGATTCGGTATGCAGTTCCGTTATTGACATTTGCGGGTATTGTAGCGGTAATGTTTCCCACCTGGTTTATTCCGTTTCCATTGGCAGTAGCTGTGCCAATAGTAACCGGGCTGGCGAAGCTGCCCAACGAATCGCTGAGTTCGGCCGTGTACATATTGCCTGCATCAAAAGCCCCGTCAGCGGTAAAGTTTACCGTAATGCCATTGCCCTTGCATGGGGTAATAGTAGCAGGGGTATTGTCTATCCGCAGTTTGTAAATATTAAGATTCAAATTACTGGTATCGCCTAAGCAGCCAAACTGGTTGGTTTCAATAATCCTGATATTGCCTGCCACTACCGGTGAGGCTGGTTGCGCCCAAAGTATGCTGCCATTGTTGGTAATAGTTGTTGCCACAAGTGTTCCACCGTTTACCATCCAGTTCCAGTTGCTACCGGCGGCTGCAGGTACATTGTAGGGCCAGGTATAGGTGCCGTTTACTTCGTTACGTCCGGTAATGGTTTGGGCATAAGGGCGGTCGTGTATGGTAACGGTTTCTTCGCTGCCAATACCTGTGACTGCAGGGTTGGTGCTTACCACCCTTACTTTAAATGTATTACCATCGGGAAATACATGGCTGGGCAGCCTGCACATTACAATGCTATCTGTAACACTTATTACGGTGCCAATTACAACCGGCGTAACAGGGAAATTACCAAGGGCGTCGCTTAATTCTACATTAAACTGGTTGCCTGCGTTAAAGGTGCCAGTTGCATCAAATGCTATTTTAATTGAATCCCTGGCACAAAGCGTTTTGGTATTAATGCTGTTTACATTAATAGCCGGAGATGCAGCAGGAGCGGCAATTGTAAAGCTATCTACATAATTAAGACTCCAAGCCTGCTGGTCGTCTTTGCTGCGAAAAAATAATTTGTGCTTACCCGATGTGATGCCTGTTATATTAGCATATACATTAAAGTTTGCTATTTGTCCTGCAGGGTTTATGGCTACGGGTGTAGCCTTACCATAGCCGGGATCTGTATCCATATAATACTCCATGGCCGATACAATACGAGGGGCCAGGTTGGCAGTGCTATAAGGTTTTATAAATAAGTATTTGTTATCCAGGCTCCACGCACCGTTATCATCCCTGCTCCGTACACCCACTATGTGGACACCCTGGAACATTGGCGTCATGTCCAGGGTAAAGCTAAGGTTGGGTAAATCCTGGCCTGGGCCACCAATACTAATACCTGTTCCATTGCCATACCCGGGGTCGGTATCTACATAATATTCTACCCTATTTATATTGGGAACCGATGTAGGGCCGCCATTACCGAAAGGTTTTATAAATAAGTATTTATTGTCCAGGCTCCAGGCACCGTTGGCATCTTTACTGCGAACCCCTACTATATGGACCCCCGCATTCAGGGGCACCAGGTCTATATTAAAACTGGTACTTACATCCGTCATACCAGGGCTGCCCACTTCTATGCCATTGCCATACCCTGGGTCTGTATCTATATAATATTCTACCCTGGCAATAATGGGTACCGATGCGGCCACGCCACCGCTTTGTGGTTTTACAAAAATCCATTTATTATCTATGCTCCAGGCTCCATTGGCATCGCGGCTGCGCACACCTACAATGTGTACACCCGTGGCAAGCGGTGCCAGGATTATGGTAAATGAGGAACTATAGTCGTTGCCTGCCGGGCTGCCAATGGCTATGCCATTTCCATAACCGGGGTCGGTATCTACATAATACTCTACCCGGTTAATAGCTGGCTGGGCCACACCCTGCATTACGGCTAATAACCCCAAACACCACAGCCATATTATTTTATTGAACTGTTTCATGGTATTTGATTTTTTAATTAACGGATACACCTTTTTTCTTACTGGAAATAAAATACCTGATGATTTTAATTGCAGGTGAAATTGCAGATTGGACAAGCATCTCTTGATGACGCCAAGGCATTTTATCCTGTAAAATCGGTTTAATTATTTCCCCTGGTGCTTACATTAATTTGTATGGTACTGCCGGTTGGGTTATTGCCCTGGGGGCTGGTAAGCTGGTAAATGGTGGGGATGGAAGGGATGGTACTTAACTTATAGGGTGAAGGGCCTGCAAACATACCAATCGGCGTACCACCTGCACCTACCGTAAGGGCAGGGCTGCCAGCTTTAAGTATATAGCGGTCATCGGCACTGCGGGTACCTATTGCAGGGAAGCCTTCGAAAATGAGATTGTAATTGGCTATGGGTGTAACCACGTTGCCATTGCCTGCAGGCCATGTAGGCGGGGTGTTGGTTTGCAATGCCATATTATTATTAAACACGGTATTGTTGCCGTTTGCAATACCGAAATAGTTAGGATTGCTTGGCGCGGAAACATTGCTGAAGGGGCACAAAATATTATTTTGAAAAAGGAAGGCGCCATTTCCCAAATCTACACCACTAGGACTTGAAAAAGTTGTATTTCCTCCGCTTAATGCAGCGGATAATGAGGCGTCATACACCCAAATATTGTTGGACATGGCACCTGAGTAATTATTACCCACACTCAAATTCGAGTAAGCCATAAGATTATTGCTGATATTCAGGTTGGTTTGTGTAAAGCCATTGGCATAGCTGACAACAAGGCCTAACTTATAGTTTTCAACAAGTTGCAGGTTATTTATAGTATTAGGAATGCTGGCACCTGCATTAATATTATATCCAAGGTTAACCTGAAGATCCCGGTTACGCTTAATGACCACGTCATTTGCACCAACGAAAATTGCAGATCCATTAAAATCGAAACCAGAGATTACCGAGCCAGCACTGCCGGTTTTAAAATTAACCTGACCTGACGTGGAGCTGCCTGTAAATGCCTGTAAGTTTACATTGCCCTTTGGTGTACTGCCGCCATCGAGCCAGTTGCCGGTACCAATGATAACGAGTTTTTTGGTAATGTCGCCGCCTACTGCAGGGCCTGGGAAAACGAGGATGGTATCGTTACTTGCGGATGCCGTATTTGCTGCGGAAAAAGTGGTATAATCGACGCCGGCAAGAGGTGAGCCAAAGAACCCAACCCTGCGGATGGTAGCATTGCTAACCATAGCGAACATTAATAACATACCAATACACAGGCTGAATTTTTTAGCCGTGTTTTTTTTGGGTAATAGTGATTTGTAAAACGTTTTCATAACTAATTTTTTTTGA
>JBDSXW010000132.1:0-52659 GCA_039925965.1 Chitinophagaceae bacterium | reverse complement strand
AACAGTACCGGTGTTACGGATGTGTATGTGAACGGGGTGCAGGTGTTAAAAAACGGGGATCATACAGGCAAATTTCCCGGCAGGTTTGTGAAGGGGCCGGGATGGAAAGAATAGCATTCAGTATTTGCAATGATGAACCAAATTTTTAAAAAACAATCATTACACATGGAAAATATCACCATACGAAGAGCAATAGCCGAAGATTGCCCGAGGCTGCTGGAACTCATACATGAACTGGCCGATTACGAAAAAGCCCCAGACGAAGTGACGGTAAGCCTGAATCATTTTACAGAAAGCGGTTTTGGCGAAAACCCCGTGTGGTGGGCTTTTGTAGCGGCCTCCCCCAACCCCTTCTTCGGAGGGGAGCCAATCATTCAAGGCTTTGCGCTTTACTATATCCGTTACAGCACCTGGAAGGGCCAGCGTATGTACCTCGAAGATATTTTGGTAACCAACGAAATGCGTGGCAAAGGCTTGGGCAAACTATTGTTTGATGCGCTGATTACCGAAGCCAAAGAAAAAGGTTTTAGTGGTATCGTATGGCAGGTGTTGGAATGGAATGAGCCGGCTATTAATTTCTACAAAAAATACAATGCTGGATTTGACGGTGAATGGATCAATTGTAGCATTGGGGTGTAAAAAACTGGTATTAGCGGACTTTCTCAAAAAGAACAACTGCAGCTAATGAGCGGCGGTTGTAAAATTTGTCGATCCTCAACTCATTACTGCCGGCGGATAATACGCAATGAAAGGGGACGAACAAAGAGGAGGAGCTGACAAAGTTCTTCAGGTGCAGGGTATCGCCCACGAGGTTATATTGGTAAATCGATGAATGATTTGTTGGGTATGCAGGGTTAAGTACCGGATCGCTATATGGGCTGGAGCGCAGGAATATGGTTGGCCCGGAGAAAACGCCCTGGTTTTGGGTTTCAAAATCGAGGGTATCCATCCGCAGGCTTTTTTCCACCCAAATGCCTGAAAGCGGCAGCGGAGCAATTGTAGGTTTCTTACACACTGTGCCGAGAAGGATAAAAACAATTGCCGGGAATAGTTTCCTCATAAAATCCTTTGGAACGATGACGTGGAGATGAAGGAAATCATTGCATGGTGTCAAAAAATAGATTAGCGATTAACTCACCCCATCCACCACCGCTTCCTTAAAAATTTTCTGCACCAACCCCTGCAATACTTTACCTGGTCCTGCTTCTGTAAAACGGGTACCGCCATCGGTCTGCATGGCCTGCACGATTTGTGTCCATTTCACCGCAGCGGTTAACTGGGCGATCAGGTTTTGTTTTATCAGAGTGGGATCGGTTACTGGTAGTGCTGTTACATTCTGGTAAACGGCACAGATGGGTTCATTAAATGTAGTGGCTTCGATAGCCGCCGCCAGTTCTTCCTTTGCCGGTGCCATCAACGGGCTGTGGAATGCACCACCAACAGGTAGTACCAGCGCTCTTTTGGCACCGGCCGCCTTCATGCGTTCGCAGGCGATCTCAATGCCTTTGAGGCTGCCGCTGATCACCAGTTGGCCAGGGCAGTTATAATTGGCCGGCACCACGATTTCGCCGGTTTCATTTTGTACTTCTGCGCAAATAGCCTCCACCTTATCATCAGCCAACGCCAATACGGCCGCCATCGTGGAAGGGTTTAATTCGCATGCCTTTTGCATGGCTTTTGCCCGTATACTGACCAGCTTTAATGCATCTTCAAAATTCAAGGTTTGATTAGCCACCAATGCCGAAAATTCACCCAGCGAATGACCCGCGACCATATCAGGCCGTGCTCCTTCAATCGTTTTAAATGCAGCTACTGAATGCAGGAAAACAGCAGGCTGGGTGACGTTTGTTTGCTTTAATGCTTCGTCGCTACCGGCAAACATAATATCACTAAGGCGGAAGCCGAGTATCTCGTTGGCCTGCTCAAATAATTCCTTTACTAAAGGGTTGGTATCATAAAGATTTTTCCCCATTCCACTAAACTGGGAGCCCTGCCCCGGGAAGACGAATGCATGTTTGTTCATATGGCTGTTATTTCAGCCAAAAATAAAGGAATGATTTGGAAGGATGGAGGCGCGGATGAAGCGGATAGGAGCGGATTTCTTTTTGCGAAATAGAAAAGACCACCTCAATAAAAAGAAAGACTGGCAAAATGGATAAACAACAGTCAGTTGCGACCAAACATCCTGACACTAAAAAATCCCGGCACCAAAGGCAACCGGGATTTCTCTTGCATGTATCAATTTATTTCAAAAAAATAATTACTCCTAACCGCTCAATCTGCTTCATTCGCTAATCTATCCTGCCTCACAAATCCTAATGCAGGTTGCTATTTATGAGTCTTAAGAATTCGCTTCGGGTAGGTTCATGTTTAAACTGCCCACTAAAGGCTGAAGTGGTGGTCACACTGTTTTGTTTCTGTACGCCCCGCATCATCATGCAAAGGTGGTTTGCTTCAATCACCACCGCTACGCCTTGAGGATCCAATGCTTCCTGGAAGGCTTCCAATATCTGGTGGGTGAGTCGCTCCTGCACCTGCAACCGGCGGGCGAATACATCCACGACGCGGGCTACTTTGCTTAGACCTGTAATCCAGCCATTAGGAATATAAGCCACATGGGCTTTGCCAACAAATGGTAACATATGATGTTCGCACATGCTGTATAGCTCGATGTCTTTTACAATGATCATTTCACTTACATCTTCGTGAAATTTGGCCGAATTGATAATGGCCACCGGATCCTGATGGTATCCCTGGGTAAGAAATTGCATGGCTTTGGCAATGCGTTCAGGAGTTTTTAAAAGCCCTTCTCTTCCGGGATCTTCGCCCAATAATTCCAGTGCAGATTTGTACGCAACGGACAATCCCTGCGTTACCGATTCATCGTATTGTTCTGTTTTCTTGTAAGCCATGTTATTAATGTGCAAATGAAATAATGTGCAAATGTGCAAATGCTATCCGGCATCCCGGTTCAAATTAACGGAAGCAAAAAGAAAATGTTCATTGTTTATAAAGAAAAATAGAACAGTTTGTCTTCGAAGTATGGTCAAATGCCGAGGTTTTGCGTATTGCTCATTACATCATTTGCACATTATCTCATTTTGCACATTATCTCATTTGCACATTTCTCACATTTCTCCATAGTAATCCACAAAAATCCTGGGGGTTTCGTACAGCCTGATCTGGTGCAATTGCCCGCCATTTATATGCGGTGCCAATTGTTTCCAGATCTCGATCACAAAATTTTCGGTACTACACATTTTGCCCTGCATAAAATCGACATCCATATTCAGGTTACGGTGGTCTACCTTATCCAGCACATAGGTTTTGATCAGATTGCTGAGGAGCTTTGCGTCGATGATAAATCCTGTTTCCGGATCGGGCTGGCCTTTCACCGTTACATAGATCTCGTAATTATGTCCATGCCAGTTGTCATTGGCACATTTGCCAAAAACCTCTTCGTTCTTTTCCCGGCTCCAGCCGGGGCTGTATAGTTTGTGGGCTGCATTAAAATGCTCTACCCTGGTTAAGTACACCATAAGGCGGCGAAGATAAGATGCTTTAAGCGGAACGCTGAACGCTGGACGCTTGAGTCATGTATCAGTTTGAACTTTCGGTACCATTTATTTGCCAGCCATTATGCCTGGAATAAGTTGTGATGAATGAGTTTGTGAAAAATCAGGCTGTGAAAAATTAATTTTTTACAAACCATTTTTTCACAAACCTGTGAAAAATCAGGCTGTGAAAAATTAATTTTTCACAAGCCATTTTATCACAATATCAAATCTGGCTTACATTGTAAAATGAAACGCAGACATCATTATGAAAAAGGACGATACTGGAAATTCAAACTGAGACACAACCGACGCTTGAGGCATCGAGAATATTATTAGATGCTACATTAGCATGATTGATGCGTCAAGCAATCAGCGTACTGCATTGAACGTCCCGTCTTCAGCATTCCAGCGTCTTGCGTCTTGCCTCTAGCGTCCGGCGTTCCGCGTAAATCGCTAATTTCACGGCTAAAATTGAGTTGATGCGTGTATCCGTTTTTAGAAAAGAACATTTTAATGCCGCCCACCGGCTGGACAACCCAGCGCTTGGCAAGGAAGAGAACGCCGCGCTGTTTGGCCGCTGCAATTACCCCAACTACCATGGCCATAATTATGAGCTGGAAGTAAAAATTACTGGCGAAATTGACCCGATAACCGGGTATGTGATGGATCTTAAAGTGCTGGGCGACCTTGTAAAACAGGAAATCCATGAACGTTTCGACCATAAAAATCTGAACCTGGATACGGTAGAATTTAAGGACCTGAACCCGACGGCAGAAAATATCGTGGTGGTAATTTATAACCTCCTGCGGGCTAAGATAGATGCCTCAAAAGACCTGAAAATAAGGCTGTATGAAACACCCAGAAATTTTGTAGAGTTCCCGGCCGACTAACCAAAATGTTGGGTGAATACCTCATCCATTCCATTCAGCCTGCCGCGTGTATGTTGGTATATTTTGCCACGAATTTCACGAACGGTCACGAATACGCGGTTGATTATTCGATACATTATTCGTGGCCATTCGTGTTATTCGTGGCAAACAAAACTCTTACAGATGTCTCCGCTTCAAAATCTGTTAATATTACCCATTTGCCAATTCCGGTTTTTACCGTTTCTTTATTGGCATGTATCTTGCCAGCCTCAAAACGATGGACGCCCCCGGATTCTGTCGGTAGATTTCAAAAACAACCATGCTCACAATCAGCGAAATATTAAAAAAGGTAAGATCCCTGGAAATTAAGAGCAAGAAGCTTTCTGCCAATATTTTCAGCGGGGAGTACCACAGCGCTTTTAAGGGCCGCGGGATGAGTTTTAAAGAAGTGCGGGAGTACAGCGCCGGAGACGATATCCGGTTTATCGATTGGAACGTGAGTGCAAGGTTTGGCCATCCGTTTAGCAAGTTATTTGAAGAAGAACGGGAGTTGACAGTGATGCTACTAATAGACGTAAGCGCCAGCAATCTGATGGGCACCCGCCAGCGGAGCAAACAACACCTCATTACCGAGATCGGCGCCGTTCTAGCATTCTCAGCCATCAACAACAACGACAAGGTGGGCGCCATTTTTTTCAGCGATCAGATCGAAAAGTATATTCCGCCTAAAAAAGGCAAGGAACATGTGCTGTACATCGTTCGCACCATGTTGGGTATAGAACCCAAATCGGCTAAGACCAACATTGCCCTGGCATTAAAGTTTTTCAGCCATACCGTAAGGCAGCGGTCCATCGCTTTCTTGTGTACTGATTTTGCTGATGAAGGCTTTGATAAATCGCTTAAAATTGCAGCACTGAAACACGACCTGGTATGCATCCGCATCTACGATCGTCTCGAAATGCAGCTGCCCGCTGCGGGCCTCCTGCCCATGCAGGATGCTGAAACCGGCGAACTCGTATGGATGGATAGTACCGATGCTTACCTGCGGCAGTTTTTTACACAGCAGCAGGTAAAGGCAGCCGAAGCTCTGCAGTTGAAGATTGAGCAAAGCGGTGCCGACCATATCCGGTTTGCAACCGACGAAGATTTTGTAAAACCACTGCAGCAGTTTTTTATCAGGCGAATGAAATAAGAATAATGGATAATTTGTTGATTGATAATGGATAATTGAGATTCGAAGATTTTTTAAACACTAAACCACCAGACAGGCATTCGACCATATAACATTGAAGCGGCAACTACATCATATCATCCTGGCATTTTCCACCATTCTTTTATGCAGTATACAAAGTGAGGCACAGCCGATAGTAAAGGCTACGGTTAACACAACAGCCATCAGGATTGGAGAACCCATCATTGTAAAACTTACTGCTACCTGGCCTGGTAATCCGGGGTTTACAAACGGTTTTGTAATACCAGACTCCATACCGCATTTTGAAACCTGGGAAAAAACCAATGCGGTGATCGTAAAAGACGGCATCGAACAAATACTAACGGTGACCAGCTACGACAGCGGCCGGTTTGCCATTCCCTCCTTCAGCATTTCAACACCCAATATAGAAAAACCAGGTCCGGGCTATTCCACCGATAGTATCCTGATAAATGTTTCTCCGGTAAATGTGGATACATTGAAAGAGTACCACGAGATTAAAGACATTATAGAAGTATCCCCGAATCCGCAGTGGCCCTATATATTAGCCATCGCGGGCATCACCCTCATTGCAGGTATCGGATTATATTTTTTATTGAAAAAACTCGGTATCGGCAAAAAACCAGCCCGCCGAAACTCCGAAAATACCATGCATCCTTACCAGGCTGCCGTACAGGCTTTGGGCAAACTGGAAAAGGATATTTCCACCACCGCCAGCAACCCATTTTTCACACAACTTACCCATATCTATCGAAATTATTTAAGCGACGCGCACAATTTTCGCAGCCACCAGCAAACAGGCGATGAGCTGATCCTGCAGGCAAAACCTTTATTATCTCAGGAACTTTTTTTCCAGTTCGCCAATACCATCAGGCTGAGCGACGCAGCCAAATTTGCGAAGTATGATCCGCCAAAAGGGGAATGGAATGCCAGCATCAAGACCATTGGCCAGGCGCTCGAAGCAATGGAGAAAACAAAGCAGGTGTCGCCATAGAAATCAGCAGGCAAATGTCAAATAAAAAACAAAAACCTAATCGGTAATGACAGCTGTAACCGGCTAATACACCATAAAGAAAAAGAATGATCCCAGACTTCGCTTACCCATACCTGCTTATTTTACTGGCACTGCTGCCAGTGTTATATTGGTATGCAAAAAAGAGAGAACGCAGTCAAACAGCAGCGATCCTATTTTCGGATACACGCAAACTTCCTATGGAAAAAACATGGAAACTTCGGCTGCGGAATTTCCCACTGCTACTGCGCCTCCTGGCATTAGCTTGCTGCATTGTGGCGCTGGCGAGGCCACAGCAAAAAAATGACATCGAGGTCACTGAAGGCCAGGGTATTGACATTGTATTATGTATTGATGTGAGTGGCAGTATGCTGGCACAGGATTTTAAGCCAGACCGCATGGGCGCCGCCAAGAATGTTGCTTTGGATTTTATTGAACGTCGCAAAGGCGATCGTATTGGCCTGGTGATATTTAGCGGCGAAAGCTTCGCCATGTGCCCGCTTACTACAGACAAAGCCGTACTCCGCAACCAGATCAATTCTATTCAAAACGGCATTCTTACCGACGGTACCGCTATTGGCAGCGGTCTGGCTTCCAGTGTGGATCGCCTGAAAAGCAGCACTTCCAAAAGCAAGGTGGTGATTCTGCTGACTGATGGAGAAAATACCGGCGGCCTGATAGACCCGCAGACAGCCAAAGAATTGGCAAAAACATATGGCATAAAAGTATACACCATCGGCGTGGGTACTCAGGGCATGGCACCAACACCTTACCAGACGCCATTGGGCGTACAAATGGTCAACGAAAAAGTGAGCATTGACGAAGTATTGCTGAAGCAGATCGCGGCAGAAACCAAAGGCAAGTATTACCGGGCTACAGACAATGCGGAATTGCAAAACATTTATTCGTCAATTGATATGCTCGAAAAATCAAAAGTGGAATCCACCACTTTTAGAAAACGCACCGAACAATTTCATCCCTGGGTGCTGGCAGCATTGCTGCTGCTTTTTGTAGAAGCAGGCCTCAGGCTATCGCTTCTCCGTAAGTTTCCGTAGCATTGGGTTATTGGTCATTGACTTAAGGACCCAATGACGCAATGACCCAATGACAATTGACCAATTCAGTGTGTTTTGCACCCCATAACAACATTGGCCGTTTACCTTTCTATTCCAAAAGGAGCAGATGAATTACATTTGCCGTCACGCAAAAAAAATACTTGGAAGCATTAGTGTATAAAAGTACCGGAAGCTGGTACCTGGTAAAAAATAAAGAAGGCAAATCTTTTAAAGCCCGCATTAAGGGCGTGCTAAAGATTGGTGGTATTACCAGCACGAACCCGGTAGCTGTAGGTGATACGGTACAAATAGCCGAAGAACATGATGCGGACGATACCGCTATGATTGTAACTATTGACGACCGGCATAACTATGTGGCCCGGCAAAGTCCAGCCAATAAAAACCAGCACCATATTATTGCTTCCAACCTGGACCAAAGCATGCTGATCTGCACCCTGAAAGACCCTAAAACATCGCAGGGTTTTATAGACCGTTTTCTGGTGAGTTGCGAAGCCTATCATGTAACTGCCATCCTGGTGTTTAATAAATGTGACCTCTACAAAGAAAAGGAACTGGAGACCTTTGAGGAATGGAAGGAAACTTACCAAAAGATCGGCTATAAAGTATTACTGGCAAGCGTGCAGCAACACCAGGGAATGGAAGCCGTGAGAGAGTTGCTAAACGACAAAACGACCCTGCTCAGCGGGCATAGCGGTGTAGGCAAATCCACTATCATCAACCACGTTTTCCCGGAGTTTCACCTGCGAACGAAAGCCGTAAGTGGCTGGAGCGGTAAAGGTATGCATACCACCACATTTGCGGAAATGTTTGATCTACCCGGTGGCGGCCGAATCATTGATACGCCAGGGCTTCGGGAATTTGGCCTGGCAAATATTGAACGTAATGAACTGGCCCACTATTACCCTGAAATGCTGGCCCTGATCAACCACTGCCAGTACAACGACTGCATGCATATTGACGAGCCGGGCTGTGCCGTTAAAGCGGCGGTTGGAACGGGCGCTATCCACAGCGACCGCTATTATTCCTATCTTAATATCCTGGATACTATTGAAAAGAAAAGTTGGTGAAAAATGAGTTCCAACTTGCAATAGCTTTTAAGGGTAGACCGGTGATTGATAGAAACGCGGGTTGGGCGGATGGAACGGATTTTCCCCGGATATCTTTTTTATTACCGAATGAATACCATGTAGTTTTTTAGCAATTGCCGAAAAAAGGCACAGTGCTTA
The DNA here is from genome assembly GCA_039925965.1 of Chitinophagaceae bacterium. Taxonomy (GTDB): domain Bacteria; phylum Bacteroidota; class Bacteroidia; order Chitinophagales; family Chitinophagaceae; genus JAZKFT01. The sequence continues at coordinate 43,709 of JBDSXW010000132.1, read as the reverse complement.
ACTCATGATTTTTTTTCATACGAAGCATTATTACCAGTTAAGGGTTTTAGGTAACAAACATTTTTGAACCCAGGTTATCTGCGCTGCATTGAACGCTGGCAATCGTCTACGCCTTCGTGTCGCTTCTAAACTTTCGTCTTTGTACTTTTATCTATCCCTCATATCCTTTTAGTGCAATATTGAAAAGCATTAACGCTGTCAATTGCTGAAACAGGGTTCTATATTACTGGCCGCAGTTTTGAATTTGAAGAGAAAACTCCATTTCCACATTTGTCAAATTGCGTAACAACGAGATTCCCTTCGACGAATATTCGATCGGAAGAAAGGACATGAGAGAATGGTAAAGGATCACAGGATCATAAAATATTAGCCTGGCGGCATGGTTTTTAGAAACAAATAGCCATCTTTACGAAAACCCATAAAACATGAACAAGAAAACACTACTTAAGCTAGCAGGCATATTTATGATTGCAGCAGCTTTCAGTTATGGTTGCAATGAGACTGCAACCACTACAACTAGTTCCGATTCAGGCGAGCGAGATGGGGGCATCATTAAAGTAAAGCCACCTGAACCCGAACAAAATCAAAATAAGAAAATGCCCGTCGACACGCTGAAAATGCCGGTTGACAGCTCAAAAATGTAACGCTGGGCTACACAAATTTAATAGGTCGCTGCGCACTCTTTAATGGTGCGCAGCATTTTTATGGGCCGTAAGTTTTGAAGTCAACCAATGTTCTATCCGGTGGTGAGTGGGTATGATAACGGCGGCTATGCAAACAAAGATGAGTAGTTCGATTACGACCACATGATGGCTGAGTTGTACCACATACGGATGAAGCAGCAGGGTCACACATTCAAAGAACATCAGGAGCGACACAATGCCGCAGAATTTAATAATCTGAGGTTTTATCTTTTTGCGGCGGATAAAAATAGAAAACAGGAACAAAGAAGGTATCAGCAAACCAACGCCCAGTAACTGCAGTGTCTTGTCCCGTGCCTCCTTTTCCTTTGCCAGCAATTCTATTTTCTCGTGCTGCCGCAATTCTTCCTCTATAGTGATATTGAGCGAAGCCTTGATCCTTTCATTACTATTAATTGTATCCTTAATGGACACCATTAACTCCTGGTATTTAAAAGCGCTATCAAACTTTTTTACATTTTTGTAATAGTTGGTCAAAAAGATACTGCCTTCCAACCTACGGCTTTCGAAATTATTTTTATCCGCCAGCAAAAAAACCGTGTCGATCTCTGCGATGGCGTTTGTAGTATCCCCTATTTTTTCATACAGCCTTGCCAACCCAAGCTTGATTTCGCAAACGATATCCATATCATTTGCCCGCCTGCTGTAAGGCAACGCTTGCTTATAGTTTGATAGCGCGGCAGGAATATTTGTCTGCTTACTGTAAATATTACCGAGGTTCGTCAGCCACAGACCTGTAAAACGTGGAGCGTCTTCATCGGTCGGATCATATGTCTTAGTCTTTTCCAACTCGTAGGCCTGCATTGTAAAAAACAATGCAGAGTCTAGTTTATTAAGCTTAAAAAAAATATTCCCAAAATTCCCCAGGCTGGCATGCTTCAGGTCTGACAGATTATTTTTTTCAATGATGGAGTCGGCAATCGTAAAATAAGCCAAAGCCTTCTCGTTCTCGTTTTCCTTTTGCAAAATGACGGCGATATTATTATTGGCGGTGGCAATATTCCTCGGCATGTTCATATTCTCGGCCACTTTCAGTGATTCCACATAAAACTCCAGCGCCTTTGGGTAATTACTAATCAGTCCAAACAGGTAGCCTGTCTGGCTCAGTGCATAATATTCAAATTTATATTCTCCGTGATCCTCTGCCATCTTTCTCGAAAGATGCAGAGAGCTCTGTAGCCAAAGGATTGCAGAATCGGGTTTGTAATTTTCATAGGCAATGCTGAGTTGGTTCAGGGCGCGAATTTTAGTACTGTCGTCAGCGGCAACAGTCACCTCCCGGCTAAGACTGTCTATCGCTGCACGTTGCGCTTTACACCATCCAGTGCCCAACAAAAACAATAAACTGATCAATAGTTTCACGGGCCGAATATCTTAAATTTTTAGGCAATACTGAAAATATGGTGCTGACGGTTGGCTTTATACGCCCTGGGCCTTAATTGATTTCCTAGGTACAAAATATTTCAGCTTTCAGAAATCGGAATCAATGCGCCAGCCAGATTGTAAAAAACCACTGGCATTTGTTCTTTTAAACATCAAAAATTTAGTATTTTTCGCTTACCCAAAAACCTGAGTGATCATGAAATTATTACTTGCTATTGCTGCATTGCTTCTATGGAGTATTGCCGGCAAATGCCAGGAGTTGGTAAGTATACAATATACCGACACCAAAGGTCGTGCGTACGATTGCTTGCTGGTAAGCTACGACCCCGATGATACCTACATGCGCATTTCATTTGACCGGGACGGCAAAAATTATATCATCCAACTCGAGTACAATACACTTCCCACTGGGAAATTTGCCAATGGCCAGGAATACGTGGTGATGGTAGATGATTCGGCTTTTAACCACCAGGATGGAATTGTCAATGCTTTCAGATCGCCGGATGTGCTGGAGAAATTCAGGGTTCCATCTTTTATCTGGTATCCTGATTCAAAAGTAAATCCCGACGATGACCGACCCTATTTCTCCTATGATCCGGTTAGGTTCACCAACAAGAAAAGGGTGGATCTATGCGAATTGATTAACCCGGAAGACATTACGAATGATTTGCTGATGAAGTTTTTTTGGGAAGATGAAGACGAGTATAAAGAGTTAAGAAAGCTGTGCCGGGTGGAAGGAGAGGAATACCGGGCCATACCGCCATTGAAAATAAAACCAACGATGCACTTTGTGATGGTGGTAAACAAAGACGACAAAAAAATAGGCCTAAGTTGCAGTAAAGACCAGGAAAAACTTGATAAGGAATTCAGCGCAATTGCCCGTACCCTAGGTATCCCTTATAAACCCTATTTCATTTACTGTGCCAACGACCTCACCAAAACAAAATTGAAAACCAAACTTGACGAGATAAATCCTTCGCCTGATGATATCATGATCTTTTCCTATAGCGGTCATGGCAATCGCTGGTCCGATCAGAAAGATGTATACCCATTTATGGATCTCTGGGTAACGGCGCCTTTTGGTGACGAAATAAATGACCAGGACGAACTCAATCGTATCAAAAGGGTCGTGGATCTTCAGTCCATGTCGCTTAGTGAAGTATATAATATGGTTATCAAAAAAAAGGCGCGGCTTAATATTGTGCTGGGCGATTTGTGCAACGCCAGCATTGGAGTTCCCCGCCCGGTTAATGTTGAAAGCTATCTCAGTTTTGGCCATCGCGATGGCACCAACTTCATTATCCGCGATACGCTAAAACTCCGCAAACTCTTTATCAATGCCAGGGGCAGCCTGCTTTCCACTGCTGCGAAGCCCGACGAAACGGCATCCGGCAACAGCAGCAGCGGCGGCTACTATACCACCAGCTTTGTAGATGCGTTACGGGAAGCCGCCAGCTTCAGATCTGAGATTCCAAGCTGGGAGAGCATCATTAATAAAACCATTGCCAATGCACTGGTCTACCGAAAAAAAGCAGATCCTGCTGAAGTACAAAACGGCCTGCGCTATAATAAAGTAGTGGAAGATGTTGGCCAATGATTAATTTTAGGCAGATGGCTAGCCGACTGACAACCATTTATTGTCTGAGTTTTAGCATCAGCCAGGTGTTCCATCGCTGATTAAAATAAATTTATCGTCCTGATGTCAAGATTAGTTTTCGCAATTTTATTGTTCTTCACACAATCTGCCCTTTGTCAGGATCTATACAATATACAATACACTGACAAAAACAGAACCAGGTACGATTGTCTTTTGATTGATGACGGTGGGATGTATCTGAGTATCCGCATGAAATTCAGTGAAGCAGGAAAGGCTTACCTCGCAGAACTAAAATACCGTTCAACAGCCGGCCTGCTGCAGAAAGCCGGTGGTGAAGAATTTCTGCATTTCAAGACGGAAGCCATGTATGGCTCGGCCATCAAATTTCTTTCAGAAGATGCTTACCCGGGCTTTGTAGCGCCTTGCTTTGTATGGTATCCGGGCAAAGGGCAACTGGGGGCGCTCAATCCACTTTATACCACCACAGATTATGTAAATTATACCGGCAAAAGAAAGGTGGAGCTATGTGAGCAGATCGGTATGGAAGATATCAGCAAGGGGCGGTTAAAACCGTTTTTTCCGGACGGGGGTTATCTATATGAAAGTTTGACAAAACAGGCGAGTCTTAGTGTAAAAGCGGTAAAGGCCCTACCGGCACTGAAGAACAACCCAACCCTTCATTTTATTATGGTGGTAAATAACGCCGACCCAAAGATCGGTGCTTCCTGCACAAAAGATCGGGAGAACCTTGAAAGAGAATTGAAGGCAGTTACTTCATCGATCGGTATCAACTACCGCCCATACATCATTACCGCCTCAGATAAAAATAAGTTTAACAGGCAAGCATTACTGGCACAGGTTAACGCTATCAATCCAGCACCTGATGACATTGTCTTTTTTAGTTATAGCGGTCATGGAGCCCGTTGGGAAGAGCAGGAAGATCCCTATCCTTTTATGGAATTGTGGGTGACGCCTCCTTTTAATGCAGCACCGGCAATTGGCAAGGAAACTGAAGTAACACTTCGCATGGCGGCACTACATTCCGTCGCGCTCAGCGAAGTGTGGGATATGATCACGAAGAAAGGCGCCAGACTTAATATTGTATTGGGCGATATGTGCAATACTTCCATTGGAACGTCCAGCCCCGTGGATCTGGATAATATATTAGATTTTGGGAATGCATTAAGGGCTGGTACCGAAATCACCAGAAGAGACCCGGTGAAACTGCGGAAACTGTTTATCGAATCCTCCGGATCGATCCTTTCCAACGCAGCCAAACCTTCAGAAAAATCGGCGGGCAATGCGACGGCCGGAGGATACTATACGGCAAGTTTTGTGGAAACGCTACGGAGAGCCGGCAGTTATAACAACGACCCGATGACCTGGGAGAAAATCATCAACCAAACCATTGACCAGGCATTGGCTTACCGGCAAACTGCGAGGCCAAAGGAAGTACAAAATGGGATCAGGTTTATGGAAATAAAAGAGTAAACGTCAATCAAAAGCTCTAGCAACAAAGCCTCATGCAAAAAATAATTCTTACAGCAATTTTACTTATTTTCCTCGCTACTACCTGGGCTCAAAAACTATATTCCATTCGCTACACCGACGATAAGGACGTGGCGTACGATTGCTTTATGGTATATTTCAATCCACACAATATTTACCTGCGGGTTCGTTATCAAAGCGATGATAGCACTTTCAATGTAGTGCATGTAGACTACAGTTCAGTTACCGGCAAAATGAAAAATGGAAAGCCCTATTTAATCATGAAGGCCGACCCGGATACCCATACCGTTATGGGTGATACCAATGCCACCGCCTATTATATTCCTGAAAATTTTTATTGGTATCCGCAAGAGAAGAATGAAAAAAGCCGGGGACCTTTTCTAACCAGGGATGTGGTAGGCTTTACTTTTAATGGAAGCGTGGATAGCTATTTTCCCTATAAGCCTGACCACCTCACAGAAAAAGATTTACTGGAATACTACCAGCGTGATGAAGGGGATTTTGAAGATTTAAAAACCATGTGTGGCCTCGATGAAAGCCAGGAAAGGTGGACTCCGCCTGCATATAAGATAAAACCGACGCTGCATTTTATTATGGTGGCCAATACGTTGGAAAAGAAAATAGGGGCTTCCTGTAAAACAGATGTAGAGAACCTTCAAGACGAACTGGAGCATATTACCGGGTCGCTAGGCATTAGTTTTAAGCCATATATTGTCGACGACAAGGATTTTTCCAAACCCGCTTTGATCAAGGCTTTGAGCCAGGTACAACCGGGGCCGGATGATATCATCTTCTTTTCTTACAGCGGCCATGGAAGCCGGTGGGCCGATCAAAAAGACTCTTTTCCTTATATGGACCTCAATATCAAGCAACCTACTAAAACTTATACCAGCTATGAAGAGGCCCAACAGGAGGTACTTGCGAACTCTTTAACAATGACAGATCTGACCAACCTGATTATTGACAAACCGGCAAGGCTGAATATTGTGCTGGGAGATATGTGCAACAAATCCAATACCGCACCGGGGCCACGACTTGTTTCTACAGAATCGTATGAAATGAACTGGGACCGCGGCGTAAGCGACGGCCTTAAGGTGCAGGATCTGCTGAAATTAAAAGCACTCTTTATGGATACGAAGGGCAATGTAATATCGGTTGCCACAAGACCCGATGAAACTGCGGGGGGGACAACTCAAATGGGCGGTTATTTTACAAAAAGCTTTATTGAGTCGCTGGAAACAGGAACCAGTTTTTTTAACCATGCAAATTCGTCATGGCAAAGTATCATTAATGAAACCCTTAAAAACGCGGAGATCTATAAAAAGAAATCCAACAGCCCTGTTCCTCAAACAGGACTAAAGCATATTTACCAGAAGCAGTAGCTGGTGAGACTGGTATCGTCGGCAATGCTGCACTTCAGGATGTACCAACAAAAATAAATTACTACCTGCGGTTAAGGATAAAGGCTTCTTGCAATTCCCATTTCCAGTCCCCTCAATTCAGCTAATCCGCGGAGGCGCCCCACGGCTGAATATCCCGGATTTGTTTGCTTATGCAGATCGTCCAGCATCTGGTGACCGTGATCGGGCCGCATCGGAATACTAATGCCGCGCTCCTGCATCAGTTTAACAATAGCTTTTACCACATCATACATCGGCACATCGCCTTCGAGGTGGTTGGCTTCGTAAAAATTGCCGGCTTCATCGCGTTGGGTGCTGCGCAAGTGTAAAAAGTTAATCCTGCTGCCAAAGCGGGTAACCATCCCTGGCAAATCATTATCGCCCCTCACGCCAAAAGACCCGGTACAAAAGCAGGAGCCATTGCTTTCGTTGGGAACGGCGGTAAAAAGATCATTCAGATCCTGCGCTGTACTTACCACTCTTGGCAGACCTAATATCGGATACGGCGGATCGTCCGGGTGAATCACCAGTTTCACACCGGCAATATCAGCTACCGGACAAATCTGTTGCAGGAAAAAGATGAGGTTCGACTTGAGTCCGGCAGCATCAATACCCGCATATGCATCCAGCGCTTGTTGAAATTGCTGTAGCGTAAAGCTCTCCTCGCTGCCGGGAAGACCCGCGATGACATTGCGCTGCAGTAACAGTTTATCCTCCTCACTCATGGCTTCAAAACGTGCTTTGGCTCTGGCTTTCACCTCATCACTGTATGCATTTTCTGCCCCGGCGCGTTGCAGTAAAAAAAGGTCAAACGCCACAAAAGCTGCCATTTCGAAACGTAGTGCTTTGGAACCATCTTCAAAAGTGTATGCCAGGTCGGTCCTGGTCCAGTCGAGCACCGGCATAAAATTATAAGTCACGATCTTTATACCGCAAACACCAAGATTCGTCAGGGAGTCTTTGTAATTTTCGATGTACTGCAGGTAATCGCCGGTTTGGTTCTTGATGGTTTCGTGCACGGGCACGCTTTCCACCACGTTCCACTCAAGGCCAGCGCCGGCCACTATTTCTTTTCGTTTGGTGATCTCGGCGATGGTCCATGGCTCACCATTTTTTATATGGTGTAGGGCAGTTACGACGCCAGTGCACCCGGCTTGTTTGATATCTGCCAGACTCACAGGGTCGTTGGGGCCATACCAACGCAAGGTGGGAGCCATAGTGTAAATGGGGGTGGTGGTCATTTGTTATTGGTTTTACCTTTTTTGCGGTAGTGTTTGGTGGATATTGGGGACTTGGGAGACGGGAATTGGGGGAAGCACTTGCGGTTGTGAGTTGCTGACTAGAACCCATAAGGTCATAGTAAGAAAAGCTGCAATGTAAAACTAAGGCAGAGACCTTATATGTTTGGGGAGCGGCAAAAGTTTGGGGACCGACTACACACCACCATAAATACTAAAGCCGCCATCGACACATATTACGGAGCCTGTCACAAACTTTGAGGCGTCACTCAAAAGCCATACGAGGGCACCAATTAATTCATCAGGCTCGCCAAAGCGTTTGAAAGGTGTTTGAGTGATTACCTTTTGGCCGCGATCGGTATAGCCGCCGTGGGGGGTGGTAAGAAGGCTACGATTTTGTTCGGTTAAGAAGAAACCTGGTGCCAGGGAATTCATACGTATTTTATCGCCGTACCGGTTGGCCAGTTCCACGGCAAACCATTGGTTGTAACAATCTACGGCGGCTTTGCCCATATTGTACCCCAATACTTTGGTGATAGCGCGCCGGCTGTTCATGCTGCTGATATTCACGATGCTGCCCCTTCCGCTTTTCGCAATGGCTTCGCCAAAAATTTGCGTTGGAATGATCGTACCCCAAAGGTTGATCTCCATAACTTTTTTCATTCCGGCAATGCTCATCTCAAAAACACTCTCTTCGGGTTGTAATACACCGCCGGGTGCATTACCGCCGGCTCCATTTACAAGGCCATCGAGACGTCCCCATTTCGCCAGTATGGCTTCGCGTGCTGTTATCAATTGTGGTTCATCCATTACATCAGCAATCAATGCAACGGCCTCACCGCCGGCCGCATTTATTTCATAGGCACGCTGGTTGGCTGCCTCTGCATTTCTGCCAAGGATGCCCACTTTACCGCCTGCCGCCACGATGCCCTTAATAAATGAATAACCAAGGACGCCGGTGGCGCCCGTTACGACAATTACCTTATCATTTAGCGAGAAATCCGCGGCCATAGGTTTGGAATTAAAAATTTCGTATCCTTGAGAGGACTGGTTTTCGCCCTGTCTGGGTTTTACGAGCGATGATATAATAGACAAATGATTGCCATTTTTGATTCTCGTATCAGGCAATAAGAATTAAACCTTAAGCCAATCCAAAGGCGTAAGCCAGGATAGGTTGATCTTTTTTCTCAACTCGCCAAAAACCTGACAGGGCGAAAGCCAGCGTTGTCAGGGGGATTTTAGACTACAACAAGGTGGAGATCGGCGCTGCGTCCATGTCGGTGAATACCAAATTTTCTCCACCCATGGCCCAAATAAAACAATAAGAAGCAGTGCCGCTGCCACTATGAATGCTCCAGGGCGGTGACACAATCGCCTGGTGGTTTTTCACCACCATATGGCGGGTTTGCTGTGGTTCACCCATATAATGAAAAACGGCATGGCCTTCTGGTACATCAAAGTAAAAATAAACTTCGCTGCGCCGATCGTGCACATGCGCTGGCATAGTATTCCAAACACTGCCGGGGTGCATAGCGGTGAGGCCCATTACGAGCTGGCAACTCTTAATACCATCGAGGTGAATGTACTTGTAAATGGTTCGGTTATTAGCGGTATCGCTGCTACCCAACTGCACTGGTGTAGCATCTTTGCTGGTCATCTTTGCGGTTGGGTACGACTGGTGAGCAGGTGTGCTTAGCAGGAAAAATATTGCAGGTGCATCACCCGAAACGGATTCAAAGGTTACTTCTTTTACACCTTTGCCTACATACAGGCACTCCAATTTAAGGAGGCTGTATTTTTCGCCATCGGCGGTTACCGTACCGTCGCCGCCCACATTGATAATACCCAATTCTCGGCGCTCAAGGAAAGTTTCAGCTCGCAGGTTTTCATAGGTTTCAAGCGTCAGTGCTTTTGATGCCGGCTTCGCTATGCCTGTAATCATACGCTCGTAATGCGAGTATACAAATTGGATAGCGTCGTCTTTTACCAGGTCTTCCATCAGGAACCTTTCCCGGATGGTGCCAGTAGTATAATTTTTAAAATCTTCGGGGTGTACGGCCTGCAAAACTGGCATTTCCATAAAAAAAATATTTATTGGTTAAAAGAAATAATTAGGCATCGAGAAAGCGAAAAAAAAATGCGTCGGCAATATCCGCCATGCAAGCGGAAAAACCTTTTTAAAGGTAAGAATTAGAAAAGTTTATTTGCGAAGACGATTGTACGCGAAGCCATCTTTTATGGCCGAAAACGGGTAAACCAAGTCATCAAACTGATCGCCCTTATGTTTTGTCCATTTTTGGAAATAAAAAGAAGGGGGATCAAGAAATCATCGGGTTGAATTTTCAAGACTATTTTGCCGCTTACCCCCCATTGGCTACATACAACTAAAACAAAGTAACAATACTTAAAAATATAAATGCTGCAGCAACAATCCCGGCTGGATGCCAAGAATAATAATTAGTATGGCCACTCCTACCAGCACGTACCTAAACACAGGACTGGCTTCGATCTTCTGACCATCACCAGTTTTAAAATACATGGCCTGTATCACACGGAAGTAATAGTAGACGCTGATAGCGGCGCAAAGCATGGCAATCACAAACATCCAGAGAAAGCCGGCGTTGTTTTCCAGCGCGGCGGCCACCATATAATATTTGGCGAAGAAGCCGGCGGTGAGTGGGATACCGGCAAGCGATAAAAAGAAAATGGTATTCAGCAGCGCCAGCAGCGGCTCCCTTTTTGCGAGGCCGTTGTATCCATCAAAAGAGTAATCGTCCATACGGTTGAGGATAGAAAAAATACCGATGGTAGCGAAGCAATAGGCCGCGGCATATAATACGATCGCTTCCTTTGCCATGGCGTTAAAAGAGAACAATGCAAACATCATGAAGCCCGCCTGGGCAATGGAACTATAGGCCAGCATCCGCTTTACACTCTGTTGAAAGACGGCGGTGATATTGCCGATCAAAAGGGTTGCAGTAATAATAATGGCTATCAGCATCTGGTATTTACCCATCAGTTTGTCGTGCGTGCCTTCAAATAATTTAATAAAGGCGATAAAGGCGGCAACTTTCACGATCGTAGCCATAAAAGCAGTGAAAGGCGTTGGTGCGCCATCGTATACATCTGGCGTCCAGAAATGGAAAGGAGCTGCGGAAACTTTAAAAGACATGCTGATCATTAATAATATCAATCCGCCGATCAGCCGGTACGTATCCACCAGCGATTCTGCTGTAGGCAGCACGCCGGCAGCAGGAATCGCTTTACTGTTCACCACATCATTCAGGTAAAAAGAACCGGTGGCTCCATACACCAATGCAATACCCATCAGCATTAGCCCGGTACTGAAAGCACCCATTAAAAAATATTTTAATCCTGCCTCGTTGCTCTTCATATTGAGTTTATCGCTGGCTGTAAGTATGTACAGTGGAATGGAAATAATTTCAATGCCGAGGAACAACATCAGTAACGATTGGAAAGAGGTGGCAATGCCCACGCCGCAGAAAACAAAAAATATCAGTGCATAATAGTCCGGTACATTATCCCCAACCTTTTCAATATCCCTACCCTGGAGGATAAAATAAATAGTACCCGACAACAGCAGTACTTCATTGATCAATAAGCCAAGGTTGGTAAACCCAAGCATGCCGTTCAGGTCGATATGAAATACCGGTACGCTGGTGCATAATTCCAATGAGTTAAACAGCAGCAATGCAATCATGCATACCAGCGCAAGACCGCTGACTGTCCGCTTTTCTTTAACGAACAATCCGCCAATCATCATTACCACACCAGCAATAGCTGCAAATATTATCAGGTTCATAGTTTCTTTAGTTCAGCATTCCTTTATTTAACGCTCACGCGTTCACAAGTTTACGAGTTTACATGTTCATTGGTTCGGTTCTCTCGTTTCAATGGCCTGGTGGGGCTGCTTCGTTATCAGTACAGGTTTTATTAGTTTAACACGTCCCCAACTCGTGAACTTGTGAACTCGTAAACTATTGAACCAAAACCTCACCCCAAATGAAACCCTATTACTTCTTCATCGCCCATCCCATCACCTGTTCGCCTAAATGAAACATTGGATTTGGATAGACACCCATCGCAAAAATCATTAACACGATAATGCTTAATGCGATGATGGTATTTTTCGGTATTTCAGTGACCTTGAGAAAACCAGAGGCTTCTCCAAGGAATACTTTCTGGATCATATTAAGGGTGTACACTGCTGCCAGAACAATACTGATGATGGCAACTGCGGCAAACACGGGTTTGTAGGCAAAGATTCCGTTGAACATCAGGAACTCACCCACGAAGGCATTGGTTAATGGCAGTGCAATATTAGCCAAAGCCATTACGACTAAAAGTATCGCCAGTACCGGAGCCTTATATGCCAGGCCTCCGAGCTCGCTCATTTTAGTGGTGCCGGTTTGTTGTTCAATGGCATTGGCCACAATCCACAACCCGATCACATTGACACCATGATTAAACAACTGGATATACACGCCCTGGGTAGCCGCAGCGTTATTGGCAAATAAGGCAGCACACATCAATCCGATATGGGCAATGGATGAGTAAGCAATCATTCGCTTGATGCTATCCTGTTTCATTGCGATGAGGGAAGCGTAGATCATTCCGATAATTGAAAGGATCATTACCGTGTCCGCCATCTTCACAGCCATCTGAGGAAAAACAGGGATCAGCCAGCGGGCTACAGCGAACAAACCCATCTTCACCATCACCCCGCTCAACACCATCGTAGTAGCAGTAGGTGCCTGCTCGTAGGTATCGGGCTGCCAGGTATGCAGTGGAAAGATGGGCATCTTAATGGCAAAAGCGATGAAGAAGAACCAGAAGAAATATTTCTGCTCCTGGTCGGTAAGCACTACTCTGCTAAAACTGCTCCAGGCAAATGAGTGATCCGACGTTTTGGAATAGAGATAAATGATGCCGATCAACATAATGAGCGAACCAATAAATGTGTATATAAAGAATTTGAAGCTTACCTGAATTCGTTTATCACCACCCCATTTACTGCAAAGAAAATAAGCAGGGATCAGCGCCAGCTCCCAAAAGAAATAAAACAACAGACAATCGGTCGACAAAAACACGCCCATCAGGCCGGCCTGAACTAATAACATCAACGCATAAAATTGGCTCGTGTCTTTGTATTGATTTCTGCTGGTAGCGATAAAAATGATGGGGTAACTCACCGCGGTTAGAAGTATCAGAATTTTAGCCAACCCATCTGCGCCCAACGAAAAATTACTATTGAAGGTACCCAACCAGCCATGGCTATAGGTTAAAGACCCCACGGGTATACTGATGGCGTAAAGACTTGCGGCCAAACTAAGGATGGACGCAATGAGGGCAAATGTTTTCGGGCTATCGGTGCCTTTCAGAAAAAAGGAGCCAAGACCAAACACCAGCGGAATCAATATGAGTGAAACAAGGATCATGTAAAATTATTTACCGAAAAGACTTCTTATTGCCCTAAAATCAGGAGTGAAACCAAATCCAAGCAGGAACAGCACCACGATGGCTGCCACCATAATCAATATATAATTACCAATAACACCGCTTTGCAAATAACGGAACTGGCGGCTTGCATACTGTACCGAACGGCCAACTCCATTAACCAGCTTATCAATGCCACTTTTTTCTATTACACTATTAAAGAAAGCAGCAAGGCCCAGCAATGGTTTTACAACAATACCATTGTAAATCTCGTCCACATACCATTTGTTTTCCAGCACTTTGCCAAAGCCGGTTTCTTCGGCACCTGTTTTTTGATACTTGCTGAACTTATTCCAGGCAAAAGCAATAACAGCCAGGATGATGGCGGTGGAACCGATCATCAGTCCCCATTCGGTACCATGTTCAATTTCATGTGCCTTTACAAGTTTTGCCGAACCTTCAAAAACAGGGGCAAGGTATTTTTCGAGAATATGTGCATCCGGTTTAAACAATGCAGGGATACCTATGAAACCGGCTACCGCAGCCAGGATCGCTAATATCACTAACGGCGCGGTCATAGCTACCGGGCTTTCGTGCGGAAGGTGGTGTGCATCCCCCCTGAACTGCCCGCGGAAGGTCATGGCATACAAACGGAACATATAAAAAGCGGTCATCAGCGCAGCTGCCAGGCCAATAAAATACAGCACCGGGCTATGCGCATAGGCGCCCATTAAAATTTCATCTTTGGAAAAGAAGCCACTGAACAAAGGAACGCCAGAGATTGCCAGGCAGCCTACGAGAAACGTGGCGTGCGTAACGGGCATGTATTTTTTCAGGCCACCATAGTTCCGCATATCCTGCTCGTGGTGCATGCCATGGATTACAGAACCGGCACCGAGGAACATCAGGGCTTTGAAAAAGGCGTGCGTCATCACATGAAAAACCGCACCGGTATAGGAACCTACTCCCAGAGCCAGGAACATAAAACCGAGTTGGCTAACGGTAGAGTAAGCCAACACTTTCTTGATATCGTTTTGCTTCAGGGCGATGGTAGCAGCAAGCACCGCGGTGGCCAAGCCAATTATCGCTACAATATTACTGGTGGTTTCGGCCAGGGTAAACATGATATTGCTCCGGGCGATCATGTAGATACCGGCGGTTACCATGGTGGCCGCATGTATCAATGCAGATACGGGCGTAGGCCCCGCCATGGCATCGGGCAGCCAGGTGTATAATGGAATCTGCGCGCTTTTACCCGTAGCACCTAAGAATAGTAATAGGGTGATTCCCACTAGCGCCGGATCATTTACGTTTAAGGTGCCGGCAGCGTGTTGGGCGGCAACCGCATCAAATAATTCTCTAAAGTTAACAGTTTGAAATTTCTGCATTATCCAGAACACAGCGAGTAACACGCCGAGGTCGCCAATGCGGTTCATGATGAAAGCCTTCTTCGCGGCATTGTTATAATCGGTACGTTGAAACCAAAAGCCGATCAACAGATAAGAACAGAGCCCCACCCCTTCCCAGCCGATGAACATGATAATATAGTTGGCGCCCATTACCAGGAGCAGCATAGAAAAGATAAACAAGTTGAGGTATGCAAAATACCGGGCAAAATGCTTGGGCTCTTCTACGTACATGTAGGCCGTAGAGTAAATATGGATCAGGGTTCCTACACCAGTAATAATCAGCAGGAAGATAGCAGATAGTTGATCGATCTGAAAGGCAAAAGGAATGGCGACTTTACCCACCGAAATAAAATCAAAATAATGCGCCACATAAGGCTCGGCACCTTTTACACCAGTAAACAGCCAAATGCTTACAATGAATGAGAGCATCACCGACCCACTGCCGATGATGCCCACCACTTGTTTGGAAAGCGAATTCCTGAAAACTCCATTGATCAAAAAACCAATCAGCGGAAAAACCGGAACCAGCCAGGCGTATTGAAGTATGTTCGTCATTTACAATTATGAAATATGAATGATGAATGATGAATACTGGCTAATGGAGCATTATCCATTATTCCATTATCCATTATCAATTAATTCTTCAGCCTGTTTAAAAAGTTGATGTCGACACTGTGTACTTTCCGGTACATCAGCACAATAATTGCCAGTCCCACACTCACTTCCGCTGCCGCTACCACCATGATAAAGAATACAAATAATTGGGCATCCGTTCCCACGGTCGTATTAGGATCAGTCAGCACCGCCTTGGCATAGTGCATTTTACTGAATGATACCAGCAGCAGGTTTACGGCATTCAACATCAGCTCGATGCACATAAACACAATAATGGCATTACGCCTCGTAAGCACGCCGGCCACCCCAATACAAAACAAGATGACCGATAGGTAGATATAATAATTTATTGGCATTTCTTAAAAAAATGTGCTAATGTGCTAATTAGCTAATGTGCTAATTCCCAGGTCTACAGTTGCTGCTTTGCAAATCAGGGCTTTAATTTCAATTTTAAAAAATTCTTGTCCTCCATCAGCTAATTAGCACATTGGCTAATTGGCTCCATATTTCCTCTCATTGGCTCATTAGCTCATTGCTCATTACTTCTTCCCAATCACCACCGCTCCTACCATTGCACTCAAAAATAATACGCTGCTTATTTCAAAAGGGATGACATAATCTCTGAATAATACCACACCCAGGTGCTTGATCAAACCGATACCTCCCTGCCCCATGTTTAGCGCCGGCTCTTTGATATCGGTATGTAAAGAAGCAATAATGATGAGCATTAAAACACCGGCCGCAACGGCGCCACTCCAGATCATGTATTTGTTTTTCTGCGGCTCAGTATCGCTGTTCAGGTTCATCAGCATCAGGACAAAAAGAAACAATACCATGATCGCACCTGCATACACAATAATATTTACAATGGCCAGGAACTGGGCATTCATCAAAATATAGTGACCGCTGATTGCAAAAAAAGTGATGATAAGAAAAAGCACACTGTACACCGGGTTCTTGCGTGTTATCACCATCAACGCGCTACCGACGGCCAGGGCACTTAAAAACCAAAAAAGTATTTGTGTAATATTCATTTTCTCTTTCGTTCAAAATTTAATCAGTCCCATCCTTTGTCATTGGGTCAATTGTCATTCGTCATTTTGCTACAGGTAAGCCCATTCTCAACCCCATGACGTATTGACCAATAATGTAATGACCTTATCAATGCCCATCAATATTCCCCGACGATGGATTGAATGGCACCGCAACCCGTACTCTTCCAGCTGCAGCTTTATCATATGCCTCTTTATCTGTATTTGGATCGGGTATCAGCAGGTCGCTTTTGCCATAGATAAAACTTTTCCGGGTAAAATTGGCCGGGGTAAAAGTTTCGCTCAGGTAAATCGCATCTTTCGGGCAGGCTTCTTCACATAGCCCACAGAAAATGCAGCGCAGCATATTGATCTCGTATTTAGCTGCATATTTTTCTTCGCGAAACAGGTTTTCTTCGCCCGGTAAACGCTCTGCTCCTTCCATGGTGATCGCTTCTGCCGGGCAGGCTACCGCACATAATCCACAGGCGGTACAACGTTCACGACCTTCCTCATCGCGGTTCAGCACATGCAATCCACGAAATACCGGGCTGAAAGGCCTGGTTTTCTCCGGGTAGTTAATAGTCGGCCGTTTCTTAAAAAGATGGCTGAAGGTGATGGCCATCCCCTTGAATATGGAAGGAAGATACATCCTCTCCCAAATGTTCATTGGTTTACGGCTTACCTGTTTGCCCCTGTTGGTTAATGCTTGCATCAGTTGTTTTGCGTTCCGCGTTTAGCGTTTTGCTGTCAGCGTATTAAGAAGGTTTGCAAAAATATTTTTATCGGCTATACAGCCCAATTTTATTATGATTAATGATGGTATTGTTGCCACAACAAAATGGCTGCCCCGGTTACCACCATATTTACCAGTGCCAATGGTATCAAACTCTTCCAGCCCAGGTTCATCAGCTGATCGTACCGGAACCTTGGGATCGTCCACCGCACCCACATGAATACAAATACAAAGAAGATGGTCTTGCCCATCAAACATGCAAAACCCAAAAGCGACAACCACCAGCTAGGCGTCATGGAAGCTTCATTAATAAAAGGAATATCATAGCCGCCGAAATACAGGGTAGCCATAATGGCGCTGCTGATATACATGTTGATGTACTCGGCAAAAAGGTAGAACCCCAGTTTCATGGATGAATATTCCTGGTGGTAACCAAAATTGAGTTCGTTTTCTGCTTCAGGTAAATCAAATGGCGTACGGTTACACTCTGCAAACGCACACACAATAAAAATAAGAAAGCCAAGGGGTTGCTTCACGATATTCCACACATGGTCTTGCTGCTGTGTTACGATTTCCCGAAGGCTTAGCGATCCGCTGACCATTACCAGCGCAATAATCGACAAGCCCATGGCAAGTTCGTAAGAGATATTCTGCGAAGCACCACGTAGAGCAGATAGCAGTGAGAATTTATTGTTAGACGCCCAGCCCCCAATCATAACACCATAAACACCTAAAGCCACCACCCCGAAAACATAAAGAATGGCAATATTTAAGTCAGCAATTTGTAATGAAACAATCCTCCCCTTTATGTCGAGCGAAGTTCCCCAGGGAATGACGGCGCTGGTCATTAAAGCGGCCATCATAGCCAGGCCTGGTCCCATAACAAAAAGAACCTTATTGGCGTGGCTCGGTATAATATCCTCTTTTGAAAACAATTTTACCGCATCGGCGAAAGGTTGTAAAATACCGAAGGGTCCCGCACGGTTGGGGCCGCGACGATCCTGCAACCAGGCGGCAACCTTGCGTTCAGCATAGGTACTGTACATCGCAAACACCAAAGCGATGGTTACAATAACGGCAATGAGTAAAAATTTTTCAAGCAGTAAAGCCCAGTCTATTACTAATAACATGAATCGCGGTTTATTCGGTTGGTCTATTTAAAATCTGTTGAATGGGCCGGTCCTTCAATCAACGATAAATCAATTTGTGGTTTGTTTACTTCACTGACTTTATGAATATCCATCAGTAACCTTGGCTTATGGGTGGTCAGCACATCGTATAATACCTCTTTTGGTTTTTGTAAACCCTCATAATGCCCTTGCGCAATAACCGAGTGCCGGTTCACTTTTGTCGGTCCTTCTATCAGCCAGTCAATGGTTTTCTTCTTCTCAAAACGGCATTCATTGCAGATCCAGCCCGGTTTGCCATCTTCGGTGCTGATAATTTCCCCCCATTGATCTTTGCGGGTGGTAACCCGGAACACCTCATCGCCCCGAAGCCACAAAGTAGCTTTTCCGCAGCACTTATCGCAATCGCGGTGTGCGTCTACGGGCTTGGTAAACCATACCCTGTTTTTAAAGCGGAAAGTTCTGTCGGTCAATGCACCTACGGGGCAAACATCGATCACATTACCAATAAAATCATGATCAAGACTTTTTTCAATATATGTGGCGATTTCAGCATGATCCCCGCGGCTAAGGATACCATGCACCCTTTTGTCGGTAACCTGGTCAGCGGTAAATACGCAGCGGAAACACATAATGCAACGCGTCATGTGCAGTTGGATATAAGGGCCCAGGTCGTGTTTCTTAAAAGTGCGGCGTTGGAATTCGTAGCGGGTGCCTTCTTTACCGTGTTCGTAGCCCAGATCCTGCAGGTGGCATTCGCCAGCCTGGTCGCAGATGGGGCAGTCGAGGGGGTGGTTGATCAATAAAAATTCTACCACGCCCGCCCTGGCGTCAATCACTTTTTCGCTGGTAATATTTTTCACCTCCATACCATCCATCACCGTAGTGCGGCAGCTGGCCACCAGTTTGGGCATGGGGCGTGGGTCTTTTTCGCTGCCTTTGCTTACCTCAACCAGGCAAGTACGGCATTTACCGCCACTACCCTGGAGCGGCGTATAATAACACATCGCCGGAGGGGCAACATCGCCACCTACTTTCCGTGCAGCTTGCAAGATGGTAGTTCCGGCGGGCACTTCAACCGTAATGTTGTCGATGGTTACTTTCAATAATGATGTATCGGCCATGTTATTTTGTTTTCTCGAAGAGCCTGTGGAAAGGCAATCAGCAAAGATTTTATATTTTTTTCTAAGCCGGCACGTGCAGTTCATCGGCATAATGCCTAAGCCCATAATTGCTAGTCTGGCATTCCTGCGGGTTGAGCACATGCCATTCAAACTCATCCCTGAAATGACGAATGGCAGCAGCTACAGGCCAGGCGGCAGCGTCACCCAATGGGCAAATGGTATTACCCTCGATTTTGCGTTGAATATCCCATAGCAGATCGATATCGCTCATCTTGCCTTTTCCATTTTCAATATTCAAAAGAATCTTTTCCATCCAGCCTGTGCCTTCGCGGCACGGGCTGCACTGGCCGCAACTTTCGTGGCGATAAAAACGAGCGAGTGAATAGGTATGCCGAACCACGCACTGGTCTTCATCCAATACAATAAACCCGCCACTACCCATCATAGATCCGGTGGCAAAGCTGCCATCGGCCAGGCTTTCGTAACTCATATAACGGGTTTCGCCATTTGCTGTTTTAAGCAACAGGTTCGAGGGCAAGATAGGGACGGATGACCCTCCCGGAATACAAGCTTTCAAACGCTTGCCATTTGCGATACCTCCACAGTATTCATCGCTGAAAATAAATTCTTCAACACTCTGGGTCATGTCAATTTCGTACACGCCTGGTTTGCGGATATTGCCACAGGCAGAGATCAATTTCGTGCCAGTGCTTTTACCCACACCAATCTTCGCATATTCTTCGCCACCAATATTGATGATAGGACCTACAGCGGCAATGGATTCTACGTTGTTCACCACGGTTGGCCGCTCCCAAACTCCCTTCACGGCCGGGAATGGTGGCTTTAGTCTCGGGTTGCCGCGTTTGCCCTCGAGGCTTTCCAACAGTGCCGTTTCTTCGCCGCAGATATAGGCGCCAGCCCCACGCTGTATATAAATTTCATGATCGAATCCGCTGCCAAGGATATTCTTACCCAGCCAGCCATTGGTTTTGGCTTCGGCAATTGCTTGTTCAAGTATATCTACGATCCAGGCATATTCGCCGCGGATATAGATGTAGGAAACATTGGCGCCCAACGCAAAAGATGAAACAATCATACCTTCTATCAGGAGGTGCGGTAAAAATTCCATCAGGTAGCGATCCTTGAAAGTACCGGGTTCGCTCTCATCAGCATTGACCACCAGGTGACGGGGAACACCTTCGGGCTTGGCAATAAAACTCCACTTCAGGCCGGTAGGAAAGCCTGCTCCGCCACGTCCACGAAGTCCGCTTTTCTTCACTTCTTCCACAATTGCTTCCGGGCCCATTTCTTTCAAAGCCTTTTCTACACTGCTATAACCGCCCTCACTTCGGTACACATCGTACAGCCGGATATTTGGAATATGCGCTTTTTCTAACAGTAATTTTCTTGCCATAACTAATAATGTACTAATGAGCTAATATGCAAACATGCTAATGTCTTCTACTTTTTCAATTCGTGATTAAACATCCAACTGATACCAAACTTGTCGGTCAACATGCCAAATTTGGCTCCCCAAAACTGTTCCTGCAAAGGCATGGTCACTTTGCCTCCTTCAGCCATAGCATTAAATATGGCTTCTATTTTTGCCGCATCAGTTATCTCCAGGCTTAGTTGAACATTTCCTGCAGCGAGCGGCGGCTGGCCTTTAAATGCATCTGAGATCATCACAAGGTTGCCTTCGAACGATAACCGGGCGTGAATCAGCTTATCTTTCCAATCATCGTCCGATGGCATTGGGCTGTCGCCATACCTGCTCAACATAGTGATCTCTCCATCAAATACCGCAGCATAGAAATTCAATGCTTCTTCGGCGTTTCCGGCAAAATTGAGATAAGGAGTTAGTTTCATAAGCTGTAAGTTGATGGAAAACAAATTGCGTTAATTGCCGATGTTGGAAGCTTGTCTTCCAAATAACCGCCATTTACCTTTTTCTTTTACCCAAACCAATATCATGGCAAAGTCTAGTTTTGACACCGTTCCGTTGGTCTTGTTCTCGTTCGCTTTAAATAAATGCCTTGTGATAGCGGTTTTACCGTTTATGTATACCGACATCTTAGAAATCGAAGTATCTGTATAATTTGATTTGTTGGCACTGATTGCTTTGACCGCTTCTTCCCGCGTCTGCAGGTTGCCATGAGAATGACCATAAGTGGCAGTTCTGGCGAACAGATCTTCCAGCGTAAGACTATCCTTAGTACCAAAAATCGTATTACTTAATAGATAGGTTCTATCAATCAGCACTTGTTCTTTTCTGGTTTGAGCAGAGGCGGCAATAGCAGTAAAGATTGCCAGGATCACGATGATTTTTTTCATATTTTTTGCCAGATTTCTGTTTACCGTTGTTTAGGAATGAAGTCTCTTTTTTTTGCTTAATTATTTCTTGCCGCAGAAGCCCTGCATTCTTCAATAATCGCATCCACTTTTTCTTTGGTTAAATGCTCCCGGTAGGTTTTACCCATCTGCATCATCGGGGCATACCCGCAGGCACCCAGGCATTCTACCGTTTTTAAAGTGAATAAGCCATCGGCCGAATTGCCGCCCACTTTAATATCGAGTTTCTGCTTAATATATTCGATAATATTATCGCTGCCATTAATCATACAGGGGCCTGTTTGACAAACTTCAAATACATATTTGCCTACCGGTGTTAGATTGTACATACTGTAAAAGGTAGCTACTTCGTACACTTCTATTGGTTCCAGTTGCAGAAGGCTGGCCACATAATCCATTGTACCGGCGCTTAGCCACCCGCCAAATTCTTCCTGCGCCATATGCAGTACCGGCAACAAAGCACTCTTCTGTTTCCCTTCGGGATAGTGAGAAATCAAGGTTTGTACTTCTGCCAGCTTTTGTTCTGAAAACATAGTTTGCAACAAATTTGGAAATTATTGATTATTTTGACACAAGCTCATCCTGCCCAATTTACACAGCTTCCTGTACTCTCTTTTCGCTAAGCATCCAACTCTCCTGCGATCAAATTGAGGCTACTCATCGTTACAATTGCATCACTGATCATAGCACCTTGCGTCAATTCAGGATATGCCTGGTAATAAATAAAACAGGGCCTGCGGAAATGTAACCTGTACGGAGTTCTGCCGCCATCGCTGATCAGGTAAAAACCAAGTTCACCATTACCTCCCTCTACGGCCTGGTACAATTCACCAGCTGGGATCTCGGTTTCACCCATCACGATTTTGAAGTGGTAGATGAGGGCTTCCATCTTAGTGTATACATCGGCTTTCATCGGCAGGTAATATTCCGGAACGTCAGCATGATAAACCCCGGCCTCGGCCCCTTTGAACATCTGCACTTTTTTGTAGGCCTGCTCGATTATGCTGAGGCTCTGCCACATTTCCTGATTTCGCACCAACCAGCGATCGTAGTTATCGCCAGTAGTTCCGATGGGAACTGTAAATTCAAAATCCTGATAACTGCTATACGGATCACTTACCCGAACATCGTAGTCAATTCCGGCAGCCCTTAGATTAGGGCCGGTAAAACCATAGTTTAGTGCTCTTTCCGCAGTGATAGCTCCGGTGCCCTGGCAACGGTCCATAAAAATGCGGTTCCGCTCAAAAAGAGTTTCAAATTCCTTCAGCACTTTAGGGTATTCTTTCAGGAATTTCTCGAGTTTCTCAAAAGCGGTATTGGTAAAATTTCGTTCAAAACCACCGATGCGACCCATATTGGTGGTGAGGCGGCTACCGCAAACTTCCTCGTAAATTTCGTAGATCAGTTCGCGGTATTGCATCACGTAGAGGAAGCCTGTATAAGCACCGGTGTCCACCCCCACAATAGAATTGCAGATCAGGTGGTCGGAAATGCGGGCCAGCTCCATAATGATAACTCGAAGATAATCTACACGCTTGGGCGTACTTACACCCAATAATTTTTCACAAGTAAGGTGCCAGCCCATATTATTTATGGGACTACTGCAATAATTCAGGCGGTCGGTCAGCGTTGTAATCTGGTATAAGGGGCGACGTTCGGCCAGCTTTTCGAAGGCACGATGGATATAGCCCACTGTGCTCACTGCGCTTACAATCGTTTCACCATCCAACTCGATAATATTCTGAAACACTCCATGGGTGGCCGGGTGCGTAGGACCCAGGTTAATGGTGGTGGTTTGCTTTTGTATACTGCCATCCGGCAGTCGCACATGATGCGGTTCTGTAGTGATGATTTCGCTCATTGTATGTATTGGAACAGGCCAGCGCCTGCTGATTTATTATGCTAAAAACCCGGGTTAATTATAACTCCCTCCCCTGCCAAACATCTCATCATCCTTATCGATCCTGGTTTGGTCTTCCAACGGAAATTCTTTGCGCATCGGGAAATAGTCCATTTCATCTACATTCAAAATTCGGATCAGGTTAGGATGACCCAGGAAATTGACACCAAAAAAATCGTAGGTCTCCCGCTCCATAAAATTGGCCGTTGCGAAAAGCTTGGTTGCTGTGAAGACATCAGGCTTTTCTACCGGCACAAAAATTTTCATCCGCAACCGCACACCCGCACGCATATTGTGCAGGTGATATACCACTGCAAGCTCTTCACCGTTCCTTTCGGGATAATGAACTGCGCAAATAGCCGTTAGGAAATTAAATTTCAATTCCTCATCATCGTACAAAAATTGAAGTACCTTCAAATTCAAATCGTTGGCAGCTGTGAAGGTCAGCAAACCATATTGTGCTTCCCAGGCACTTAGCTGCTCGCCAAATTTCTCAGTAAGCCTCCCCTGAATATATTCGTTCGTTAAAGTCATTCCTTGATGTATGTTAAAGGATGTATCATTTATGATTGAAAAAAGGCCATTTCATTATCCACTGTCTATTATTCAACTCTTCATTATTACTGAATGCCATACTCAGCCAAAAGCATCGTATATTTTTTATCTCCCCGCCGGCGTACGCTTTCGTTTTGTACCATATCCTGGATCTTCATAAAACCATCCAGAATAGCTTCCGGCCGTGGTGGGCAACCCGGCACATAAACATCCACTGGTATTACCTGGTCGATCCCTTGCAATACAGAATAGGTATCAAAAATACCTCCGCTACAGGCACATGCGCCAACGCTTAGCACCCAGCGAGGCTCAGCCATCTGAAGGTAAACCTGGCGCAATACCGGGCCCATTTTCTTACTGATTGTTCCCATAACCATTAAAAGGTCGCACTGGCGAGGGCTAAATCCCACCCGTTCAGCGCCAAATCTTGCGAGATCGTAATGGCTTCCCATCGTAGCCATAAATTCAATGCCACAACAGGAAGTGGCAAAAGGCAGCGGCCATAAGGAATTTTTACGCGCCAGTCCCACCACTTCACTCAATTTCGTTACAAAAAAACCTTCCCCGTTAATACCCTCAGGCATCTCCACTTCTTTAACTTTATTGTTAAACCGGACGGGCCGGCCTGTATAGATGTCACTCATACTATTTACAATTTATGAATTACGATTTGCGGTCTAAGGTTTCAAAGTCTTAAAACCATTAAAAGTTTTTTGCTTTATAAACGAGCTCAGATATTAAAACAACAACCTAAAACAAAAGTTGAAAGAACTATTACAAATTGGAAATCCAAAATCGTCCATCTTAAATTTCTTTAGTCTTCCCACCTTAATGCACCTTTCTTGATTATATAGTAAAAGCCTACCAGAAAAAAAGCAACAAACATCAAAACCGCCGAA
Organism: Chitinophagaceae bacterium; assembly: GCA_039925965.1. Lineage (GTDB taxonomy): Bacteria > Bacteroidota > Bacteroidia > Chitinophagales > Chitinophagaceae > JAZKFT01. Next base: position 18,676 of record JBDSXW010000132.1, on the reverse strand, counting down.
AACCCACTCCAGCCCAACTCCCTGAAATTTACAGCATATGGATAAAAGAAAATAACTTCCACATCAAACAATACAAACAGAATAGCCACCAAAAAGTATTTTACCGCCATTGGCTGGCGTGCATTGCCTTTTTGTTCAATCCCGCTTTCAAAATTTTCTAGTTTATCGGCGGTATTTCTCTTAGGACCCAGGAAGTGAGACACCCCGATAATTGTAGCAACCAAACCGAGTGCGAATAACAATTGTATGCCAATGGGCAGATATTGGGATGGTGAATTGTTGACATCTAATACGATCCTTAACATGCTGGGTACAATTAGTGAAGTGCGCAAAAATAAGCCCACAAGGTCAAATTCCTTTTTCCGCATTCAATTTTCCTAAAATAAAAATCCCCTTTTGAACTTGCTTCAAAAGGGGATTAGCATTAATAGCAACCTAAATCGGTTTGTTACCTTGTTTAAGAGTCGCTGCTGGCGCTCCTCCAGGTTTTATAGGAGCAGGTGAAGGACTGTTACCCGCAGGCTTGATGCCCCTTGCTTTAAGCTGATCTTCGGCTATTTTCTTTACACTGGTCGCATAAGCATTTGTCGGATCAAGCACTAAAATAGCGTTTACAGCATCCAATACTCTTTGAAAATCCTTGATTTGCGCAAAATATGGAATCTCATAATAATAATTATTGATGATGGTCCTTTTGTTTTTCAAAGTATCCTGCCTCAGGAAAGTAGTATAGGCATCTATCGGAATGATTGCTGTTCCTTTGGTAGTATCATAATCTGCCAGTTTTGCAGCAATAGCCCTGAAAGCATAGCCTTGGGGCTGATCGCCATATTTAATAATATACGCCCCATAGATCGAATCTGCATTTAAGAAGGCGGCCGACCTTGGAATACTGTCGGTGGTTGGGTATGTCTTAGCACATTTTGTCACAGCATCGCCCCAAAAATAATAGTCTGTTGCCGTTAGTGACGGTTTCCATTGTGCTACCATCTTTAGCCATTTGGCCTGGCCGCAAAAATTACTGGCCTTGCCATAAGTAGACGCCAACATTGTCGCATATTCTACCCGCTGCGCAGTGGTTGTATCTTTTTCTATCGCCTTACTCATATTCGTTTCTACTTCGGCTTCATTGCCCGGGAACTTGGCCAGGATTGCAGCGTAATTGGCATAGTCAAGGGCACCAATTTTTTCCGGCTTTTCTTTGGAAATATATTTAGCCATAGAGGCCTTCGCATTTAAAGAATCACCCATGCGGTCGTAAATAATAGCGTACAATTTGTCCAGCTTGGGAAAATTTTGCCCTCCACATGACCCTTCCATCTCTTTTGCCTTTGTTAATGCTTGTTCTTTATTGCCAGCCCTAAGCAGGTAATCGGCATAAAAGAAATCGGTTTCACAATCTTTATCGGCAAGGGCTATGTACTTATCCAGATATTCCTTGGCCTTATTTACGTCCCTTTCAGCATAATAAGTATAGAGAGCCAGCCAGGCGGGTCCATAATTGGGATCAAGCTGGGTTGCCTCTTCCATCAAAGGGAGGAACAATTCTTTATTATTCTGGCTGAGGAAGATTTTAGCTATCCTCAGCTTTGCCTTTGCGTATTTAGGATCCCTTGTTAGGGCTTCTTCGTACGCTTTTTTAGATTCTCCCCCAAATTCACCACCTCGTTTCAGTTGGTTAATGCCCATTTGAACGTAAATCTCCGGATCTTTCAAATCCAGCTTAGCTGCGGTATTCAGCTTATCTATTCCATATACAGGATCGCCGGTTTTACTATCTCCATCGGCATTAGCCCGACCAACTGCCGTAAGTATCTTGGGATCGCCACCCTTCTTATTGTTTGTAGCTGCCAATGCCGCTTCAAAATGAGCCTTCGCATCTGCACCCTTCCCTTCCAGCAATTCTACCTGACCCATGCCTACAATGATTAGGGGATTTTGGTTTGTTGTGGCCATAGCCTTTGCATACTCGGCCCTTGCGGCTTGCACATCGCCGTCATTTAAACTTGCCTGACCTAACCAATAATTCGCATCCACATCGGCCGGATTCGCTGCGACCAGTTTCTCCAAAATAGACTTGGCAGTTTTGTATTTTTCGTAGTAAATAGCTTTTAGCCCATCCGCCACACTTTGTGCACCACCTACCAATACAGCTACACTGCTTAACATCACAAATGCAATTCTTTTCATGTTGTTTTTTAGTTACATTTTTTTAAAGAAACTTGAATGACAAGACGTAAAAATGAGGTGGGAAGATAGCATTTGTGTGGAAATTATCAACTTCTTAACGAGAGTTCAGAAAATTTCGAATTCGTTTGAAGCTACATGCGCTTAAAATTAGGATGCTAACAATTAAATAATTATGGTTTTGTGGCTTCGAAAAAAAATGATGAGAGAATGAACAGTGCAAAAAATTGGGAATTTGCTTAATTTTTTTCTCAGAGTTCTGCTACTTACTTTTCATCTTCTACTGACATTTTCCTTACGTCATAATTCAACCTTGATGGCAATAGATATGCCCTTTTAAAAATGAGCTGGCCTCTGGAGGGACTGGTAAGAAAATTCATAAATCCGCTTCCTAGCCCTGCGCCATTCTCTTTTAAGATATAGTAGAGCGGCCTGATCATCGGGTATTTGTCTAAGGCGATATTGCCCAGGTATGGGTATACGTACGGATTGTCGGGATACTTGGTACTCATCATTGCAGCGATTTTAACTTTCTTAGAAAAAGTTAGCTGGTCAGCATCATCCTTATCTCCCAACCAGCTAATGCCAACCAGGCCCACGCTTTGGGGATCGGATGCCACATAGTCGATAACACCTTCGCTATTTGTTGCCGCCTGTACATTTTTTCCCAATGGCGCTCCCCTTAAAATTGAGTCCAGTGCGAAACGAACGGTACTGGTTGCATCAAGCCCGTCCATTACAACTTTATATTTATTGGAGCTCTTTCCCTGCAGCATTTGATTGATATCCTCCACGGTGTAAAGGCTATCTTTTGCCTTATTGTTCAGAACCAGGGCGATGGCATCGTAGGCCAGTTTACCGAACTTAGGCTTTAATGTATACTTTTTAGTGTAATAATCATTCTCCTTTTGCGAAAGTCCCCTGGTAACGATAATCATTCGGGTGCTGTCCAAATCGAGATCTTTAAAACATGCCGCTTCGCTTTTGTATTCGGCAACGATATGCGCCAGCGGATGCTGTGATTCAAATACCTGTATTTGCGAATCGATAATAGGTTTAAAAGATTCATCCACACTGATGTGGATGGTGCCTTCTTTCGGAGAATCGGTATATCGCTGCCCACCGCTTGTATCTCCGTCGGCACAGCCTGCAAAAAGGGTGGCAGCAGCAATTGCCAGCGTCAGGTTTCTTAATTTGATGGTTAATCTCGGCATAATCGGTGTTCCCTGTGATTTTTTATTAAAACTGATTGGTTACTGGCCGGCTTAATCCTGTTTATTAAAATATTGCTTTACATACCCCCGCCATATGCGAAAGCCGCCATAGAGCGTAAATAAAACCAAAACCATATAACGGAGCAGGTCATCCTCTTTGGAAAACAACTCGTATCCAAAAAAAGGTTTCGAGAAAAAGAAACAAACCCCAATCCCCAAAAACAATATACCCATTCCATAATCTCTAATGGACCGCATCAGAACGTAGTTCTTCTGCCGCCTGTCCAAATCTTCTTTCATAATACTCTTTTTAGAGGACTGGCAAATTAGGAAATTTTTATTCTTCGGCACCTACGAAAGTGACAGGCATCACAAATCGTACCGATACTGCATGCCCTTTTTGAAGGCCAGGCTTCCATTGCTTCATCCGTTTAATTGCTTTTAATACCTGGTTGTTAAGTGTTTCATCATCGCTATTCAAAATCTGTGCGTCACTTACCCGCCCTTCTTCATCTATAATAAACATTGCCCTCACCATGTATTTAACACCCGGATCCAGTTCAGTATTGAGGCAATTTACCATATACCGAACCAGGGCTTCACGGCCACCGGGATACTCCGGCAGCTCATCCATTTCACCCATACTTACCGGGCCAGCAGGCTTTTCGGGAACAACCTGTGTCAGTGCGTTTCCCGGGCCACCCGTTGTAATTGGATCCTGAGTTAGCACCGCATTAATATCTGTGGCCATACCGGGTTTTGTGATATCACCCACAGCGGAGCTATCAACTTGAACAATATTCGGCATTTTAGTGTCGGGTAAACTTTTATCGGGCACTATTTCAGGTACTGAGGTATTTACAGTCACCAGGTTTTGTTTGACCGGCTGGGATTGTTTCGGCTTCTCCAGCTCCTGTGGCTTTTTCAACTCTAATGGAGTAAGCTGGGTCGGTGTATCTATGATAGATAAATTGACGACGGTGGCTTGTTTATTTGACAATAACAGAAAAGTTCCGAGCAAAGCGATTAAGACAAGTGTGCCCGTCATGGCTTTTCTCATTCGTCCTTCATATTGCCTGCGGAGCTCATAAGCCCCGTAGGATTTGTTTCTGCCTTCAAATATGATATCTAATAAATCGCTTTGGAGAATATTACCTGCTGTCATGATGATTGGGTTTTGCGGTTGATGATTTAATAGTCGTTGGAAAAAATGTTCATTTGACATTTGTTTCCACAATTATTCGTGAATTGCAAAACCGGCCGGGTTTAGCACTTAGATGCCGGTTGCTTTTTGTTTCCATACGTGTCGTTTTGAATTGCATTTTTTTGGGTGAATCGTAACCAGTTCCCAACTGCCCACGGACCTTTATATTTGCCGCATGAAGATTCTGATGGTATGCCTGGGCAATATTTGCCGGAGCCCGCTTGCAGAAGGTATTTTGCAGGACAAAGCATGGAAAGCAGGCCTTAACTGGAGTGTGGAAAGTGCCGGCACCGAAGCCTTTCATGTGGGTGAGCAGCCGCATCGCTTGTCGCAAAAAGTGGGTAAACTGAATGGCGTGGACATTGGCAACCAGCGGTCGAGGCGGTTTGTAAATGAGGATATGCTCCATTTCGACCGAATCTATGTAATGGATACCGACAATTACAGCGAGGTGAAACGGATCAGTAGAAACCTCTGGAATGAAAAGAAGGTAGACCTTTTGCTGAATGAACTATACCCGGGCGAAGACCGTAGTGTACCCGACCCATGGTATGGTGGTGAGGAGGACTACCATAAAGTATACGAGATGATTGATAGAGCCTGTGAGAGAATCATTAGCCAATTTGTGAATTAGCCTGGCAGGGAGCAGGGCATGAAGAAGACACTAACAAAGGAACTAGCCAATATATCGCCTGGCATAGCAAGTTCAGGGGCGCAAAGAACTATCCTATAAAGCAGACCAAAATAAACATTGAAACTATCCACTAGAGAATTGGCTAATTAGCATATTGGCTAATCAGCAAATTAAAAAATATATGGCAAAACCAAGTTTACCACAGGGTACAAGAGATTTCGGACCTGAAGTGGTTCGTAAGCGGCAATATATATTTAATACGATAAAACATGTGTTTGAGTTATATGGCTTTCAGCCAATAGAAACGCCAGCTATGGAAAACCTGGAAACGCTGATGGGCAAATATGGCGAGGAAGGTGATAAGCTGATATTTAAAATTCTCAATAACGGGCTTGACAACCCGGCAAAATACGAGCAGGCAACCGCTGATTTTGCAAAAGTGCTGGAAGGAAAAAATGTAAAAGGGCTTACAGAAAGAGCTTTGAAATACGACCTCACAATACCTTTTGCCAGGTTCGTGGCCATGAATCATGGCCTTCTTACATTTCCGTTTAAACGTTACCAAATGCAACCGGTATGGCGTGCTGACCGCCCCCAGCGAGGCCGCTACCGGGAGTTTTATCAATGCGATGCAGATGTGGTAGGTAGTAAGTCCTTATTGAATGAGGTGGAGCTTACCAATATATATGCAACGGTTTTTGGCATGCTCGGCATTGAAGTGGAAATAAAGATCAACAGCCGCAAAGTTTTGGCTGCCCTGGCAGAGCTATGCGGCGGAACAGATAAGATAATAGACATCACCATTGCCATTGACAAGCTGGATAAGATTGGGTTAGATAGGGTGAAAGAAGAATTTGCTCAAAGAGGATTAGATGCGGGTCAAATCAACACCATTGAAAGCTACCTAAGTATTGATGGCAGCAATAATGAAAAAATAGCAAGCCTTCAATTGCTCATCGGCGAAAACAAAAACGGAAATGATGGCATTAAAGAAATACAACATATACTTAGTGCTCAACTGGTAACTGGTAATTGGAAACTGATAACCGACTTTACGCTGGCCCGTGGACTTAACTACTACACTGGCATTATCTTCGAAGTTAAAGCCGTTGGAGCCCAAATGGGCAGCATTGGAGGTGGTGGCCGGTACGATGACCTCACCGGGTTATTTGGCGTGCCCAATATTCCTGGCGTTGGTATTTCTTTCGGAGTAGATCGCATTTATGATGTGATGGAAGAACTGCAACTATTTCCGCCGGATGTACAGGTTGGCACACAAGTTTTGTTTTTTAACCTTGGTGAACAAGAATCAAAAAAGGCATTTGAACTGATGCAGCAACTACGAGACAATGGCATTCGCTGTGAGCTCTTTCATGAAGCGACTAAATTCGAAAAGCAGTTCAAGTATGCCGATAAAAAAGGGATTCCTTACGCCATCATAATAGGTAGTAAAGAATTGGAGGAAGGCACCTTTGTTGTCAAAGACCTTTTGAGAGGAGAACAACAAACGCTTTCAGCTACAGCACTACTGGAATTTTCTTTTTAAATTATTTCACAGTTCCGAATTTTACCTAAATAATAATCCGCCGTCAGAAGGGTGTATTAAAAATATATACACCATGAAAAAAAACATCCTGATTACGGGCACTGCACTTACAGTCGCCCTCGTTGTTTTCAGCAACTCCGTTTTTTCTCAGCCCGTAAAATTTGAAAGTAGATACCCACAACGGCATAACCAGGGCAGCTATCCACAACAATGGCAACAACCAGCTGCACCCTTTATCATCGTAGATGGAGAAGGTCGTCGAAATGGCTACCAGGGCCGAAACTTTGATCAATGCTTTGAACAACGCAGCCTCAGCCGCAAGCAACGCCGGAAACTAGAGAAGCGTTATGGTTTTTTACCACCACTGGTAATGTATGTACCCGATCGATATGTTACCCGCACATCACGTGACGAATTCTATACGTATAACAATGGCGTTAGATACGAGAAACAAAGGGATGGCTTTTTCCACCTGGACGACCGGTATTTCGGCGACAATGACAATAACTGGGATGATAGGAATGACCGGGGGAACTGGAATAATAACAATGACCGGGATAACAACAGAAACCGTTTCTAAAACATTTGTATTACCGATCCCTCTGCCCAGGCAGGGGGATCTCTTTTTAAAAGCGATCCCATGCTATTGAAGATGGCCCAAGTGGTGTTCTATATGTGCTACATAGTCACAAATAATCCAACCAACCGAGTGCATACCCCCGTTTTCGTACTGTGGCGTTACAGGATAGTCTAGCCTGCTAACTGATATATTTTCTACCACATATATTATTTGATGGTTCAGCGCTGTCCAAAAATTCAGCAAATGTTTTACCGGAAGTTGTTGGTACTGATTCACAATCACCAATTCATTTTGATGGTAGGCTTTAACAACATAGGGCTGCGGTAAAACCTGAATCTCTGTGAAGGGCTTCAGGTTATTGATGGCAGAATCAATTAAATGCCCGAGCAACTCTTTTGCGGACCATTTCCCCGGTGCCGGCCTGTACATCAGGTAATCCTCAGAATAAGTCTCGTATCTGCGTTTGATCTCTTCCATCAACACTGCCAGTCTTTTCATGGCTGATGGTAAGTCTGACTCTGATTTTTGAAATCCGGTTTCCTGCCACATAAGCTTGCATTTTTTATTACTTAAAATTTACCCAGGCATTGAGATTGAATTTTTCATCATTTAAAGTCATCCTTACTCAGCTTCCGTCCCAGCAAAATAACTCCTGCTACTACCAAAGCAGTTCCTAAAGCCTGTTTCCAGCCAAATGGCTCATGAAGAAAAATATAAGCTTGCGCCACCGTAGCCAGCGGACCAACGGAGGAAACAATAGCTACATTACTGCTTCCGATTCGCTTGATGCCTTCACTCACAAATAGTGACGGCACCACTGTGGTTAATACCGCCATCATAATAGAATACCAATATACTTTCGGTGAAAAATGCAACAAGTGAAAACGAAAGTCGTTAAGAAATAAATAATGGAGCAATATGCCAACCGTGGCCGACAACATTGCGTAGCTGGTGAATTTTACGGTGCCCATTTTAGGTATGATTTGCCCGCTGGAAAACACATAAATCGCATAAGTAAAAGCACAGGTAAAAACAAGCAACGAACCAAGCACGATATTTTTGTTGTTGCCTAGTTGTATGTCCGCAGCAAACGCCAATGCAATCCCGGCATAAGAGAGCAACAACGCAAGTAACTGGAAACTGGTTATTTTTTTCTTGTAAATGACCGCTCCGAAAAAAACAACCATGGTGGGATATGTGAACAAGATCAGCCGTTCGAGCCCGGCACTGATATACTGCAAACCCCAAAAATCGAGAAAACTGCTAATATAATACCCAAACATGCCGATCACGACCACTGATATCCATTCTTTGGAAGTAAGCTTTGTATTGCCCGATTGTTTGCTGACAAAAAAAGCCATACCTAAAAAAAATGGAAGCGAAAAAAGCATGCGCAGCGCCAATAGTGAAATTGTATCTACCTCGGTATCACGATAAGCAAGTTTTACCAGGATAGCCTTACCGCTAAACCCGATGGCACCCAAGAGTGTTGCGACAACACCAACAAGTTTATAGTTAGCTGGTTTCAATACGCATATTTGCTTTTCAATTTTTGGTATTGCTCATCGGTTACATTGTGCATCATAAATGTCTTGCCCTTCCCGTTTCGCTCTTCGAAATTAATATGGCCAATATATAGCATGTCCAGCATTTGCACAAAATGGTGGTAGTGCTGCTGGCTTTGTACATAAAAATCATACTCGAAAAATTGCTTTTTATATCGAAATGATAAGCGGTTGCCGAGGCCAAATGAATTGCTATCATTGCCAGTGCGATTAGTATTCGAAGTCATGCCATTGTATGAATCAAAACTGAACTGCAGTTCCTTCACCTCAGCCATAGGAAAAACTAAATGACAAATCTGCAATTCTGAATCAAAAACATACAAGTCATTTTCCATTTTATAGCTGCTAAGGTTTCCCCTTGTAACAATGCCCGTTATAATTATGAGGAGTAGCATTGTAACGAAAAAAAAAGGTGCCAGAAAACTAAGCGATGGAACGGACATACTGACCAATACAAAAGTCAGCGTTACAAATCCAACCCTGATTAGCATTGCACCGCTGGCATTTCTTTCCACCACTTTTGCTGCGAACAACATGGACCAGGTTTTAAAGATTATACATTAGTCTATATTTTCATACACAACAGCCGCGCCTTGCCCAACGCCGATACACATGGTGGCCAGCCCATACCGACCATTTCTTCTTTTTAGCTCATGCAGCAACGTGGTACTGATGCGGGCACCACTGCATCCCAACGGGTGTCCAAGTGCAATAGCGCCACCATTTACATTTACTTTCGAGGTATCCAAACCGAGTTCACGGATGGACGCCAGCGATTGCGAGGCGAAAGCTTCGTTAAGTTCTACCAGGTCCAGATCTGCTACCGATATGCCGGCGCGTTGCAGGGCTTTTCGTGAGGCCGGCACCGGGCCGATACCCATTACCGACGGATCGACGCCTGCCACCGCCATGCTCACCACCCTTGCCATGGGAACCAGGTTATACAGTTTCAATGCCTTTTCATTCACCAATAACAGGGCTGCCGCACCATCGTTGATGCCGCTACTATTGCCGGCAGTAACTGTACCATCCATTATAAAAGCTGGCTTTAATTTAGCCAGTTGTTCCAGGGAAGACAAACGTGGATGTTCATCATTTATTACCAATTGTGTGGCACCTTTACCTACCCTTATTTCAATACCGGCTATTTCATGTTTCCATTTATCCTGCGCCAGAGCGCCGGCATATTTTTCCTGGCTACCGAGGGCAAATAGATCCTGGTCCTCACGGCTAATCTTCCATTGCGCCGCTACATTCTCGGCGGTTTCACCCATTGCAAACGGATTATACTGTTCCGCCAGTTTTTTGTTTATGAAACGCCAGCCCATAGTGGTATCGTATATTTCTGCATTTCTTTCGAAAGCGCCGCTGGCTTTCGGCATTACAAAAGGTGCCCGACTCATGCTTTCCACTCCAGCCGCTATATAAATCATGCCATCCTTACACTGCAGGGCCCGAGCTGATTGCATGATGGCATCCAGCCCGCTGGCACAGAGACGATTTACAGTTACACCTCCTACCGAAACCGGCAAACCCGCCAGCAGTGCGGCCATCCGGGCTACGTTTCGGTTGTCCTCACCACTTTGATTCGCCGCACCAGCTATCACTTCTTCAATGGACTCTGGATCGATGGATGCATTCCGTCCCAATAACGCTTTTATCACATGAGCCAACAGGTCATCGGGCCTGACTGTGCTTAATATTCCGGCATATTTTCCAATCGGTGTTCTTACCGCGTCTATTATATAAGCTGTTTCCATAGGCTGTCATTCATTCACAATAGTCGGTGTAAGGTATCAATTAATCCGGGTAGCAATGGCCCTGCTTCATCATGCCGGTCGAAAAATCACGATTTCATCTTCTCAAAAGCCTGGTCCAAATCGTTAATTAAGTAGGATGCCTCTTCAAGCCCCACGTAGAGCCGCAACATGCGGTGCTCGTCATTGCTGGCATCAAAGGCTGTCCGTTCTAACCCGGCGCAGCGAGGTATTATGAGACTTTCATGTCCACCCCAGCTGACCGCCATAAAAATATGCTGCAAGGCTTCGCAAAAGGTTTCAATCTGCTCCACGGTTGCCGATTTGATCACAAAGGTGAGCAATCCGCATGCTCCAGTCATTTGTTGTTTAGCCAGCTGCAATTGTGGGAAATTTTCGTCAAAAGGGAAGATCAGTCGCTCCACCTGCGGGTGTTGTTTGAGGTAGCCGATCACCTTTATCGTCGTGGCGGTAATATGGGTCAGTCGTATAGGAAGGGTTCTGAGCCCACGGATCAGCAGCCAGGCGTTAAAAGGTTGGATACCGCTGCCAATATTCATGTACTCGCTGGCAAAAATACGCTGAATCATTTCGTTACTTCCTGTTAGTACTCCCGCTACCACATCGCTGTGACCACCGATATATTTGGTAGCCGACTGCAATACCAGGTCAATACCCATGGTGATCGGTTTCTGGTAAATGGGGGTGCAATAACTGTTATCAATAATAGTGATGACACCATGCTTTTTAGCTAAAGCTGCAACCCCGCTCAGGTCTTGCAATTCGTAGGTCCAGCTATTCGGACTTTCAAGATAGATCACTGTCGTATTGGGCTGGATGCAACGTTCCCAGTTCTCTATTTTAGTGCCGTCGATATAGCTATGGGTAACGCTAAACCTGGGCAATATTTGCTGGAACATTTTTTGCGCCCAGGTGTACGGATTACGAACCGATAGTATATGGTCTCCGGCTTTCACATTGGCCAGCACGGCTGCGAAGATGGCCGCAGCGCCACTATTAAATACCAGGCAATCTTCGGCTCCGTCCAGTGCCGCCAGTTTTTTACGAAGGATGTCTACTGTTGGGTTGAGACCACGGCTGTACAGGTAGGTGCTGTATTCATCGGCAAAAGCTTGCCGCATATCGTCCACTTTTTTAAAGGCAAAATTGCTGGTTTGGACAATGGGCGGTGCGATGGCATTAAAGTAGGCATCGCGGTCTTCCGCCAGTTCATTGAGAATGTATGAAAGTTCCAATTAGTTCGCTTTTCGGTGGTTAATTACTTTTTAAAAATAGTTCTACCTCTCCTTCGTCTTCATCGGGTTCGTTCTTCTTATTATGGTAAAAAGCAAAATAGAGGATCACAAAAAGAATGAGTAAGCCGACTCCAATCAGAGCGGCTTTGTAGTTATCAATTACCACGGCACTGGCAACAATAATGTATGCCATAACAAAAAGTACGGTAATAACAGGGATGATCTTCGAAAAGGTGCCAACGACATTTTCACTGCCAAATTTCCGCTTGCGCAAAATGAGCAGGGCGGCGGCGGCGGTGATAAAACCAAGGCAGTCCAGAAAGATAGAAAAATCGAGGATATCATCTACTCCTTTTCCAAAAAAGGTGATTAAGATAGTGGTTAAAGCGAAAACAGTTAGGCCGGGAACCAAGGCTTGGGTCTTCGGGCTTTTATACGCAAATATTTTGGGAAATACTTTGTCGGTGCTCATGGCAAACATCACCCGCGGGTTACTCATCAACAATACATTTACATAGGCCAGCACGCTTACAAACATGCAGACATCGAAGATTTTGCCGCCATACTTCCCAAACCAGGCTTCACAAAGCAAAGCGCCGATCGCAGTTGCATTTTTCATTTTATCGTATCCGACTACCTGTACATAGGTATAGCTCATTGCGAAGTATAAAAACAACACTATGATGATACCGAAGACAATACCTTTGGTCATAGTTGGTCCCTTATTTACTTCACCTCCAAAATTGATAGTCTGCTGATAACCGCCATAGGTAAACGATACAGCCACCATGCTTACAATCAGCAACAGGAGGCCGTTTGTACCATCGTAAGTGTATAATTTGGCGCCGGCATTATAGTCATGTGGTTCCACAGTAGTATTAGTAAACAACGAGGAGATCAGCAATAAGACAAGCCCGATCTTTACTACCATTAATACATTTTGCGTCCGGCTGCTGGTGCGCAATCCCAATAGGTTTACTGCATAAAACAGGCTGACTGCCAGTATGGAAATACTGATATTAAATAACGGTTTACTGGCATGACCAAACAAAAGATCGCTCACATAATCCGCACCGATAAGGGCTACAACTGCCAGCGATGCTGCATTGCTGATTAGGATAAGGATATTAATAGTGAACCCAACCGCTGGATGGTAACAGTAAGAAAAAACTTTATAATAAGCACCAACTACCGGAAGCCGGGTTCCAATTTCCGCAAATACCAATGCGCCTAACAGGGCGATGATACCACCGATGATCCAGGCCGCAAAAAAAATAGTGGGCGTTCCACTTTTGGCAGCAATAATGGCGGGCGTTTTAAAGATGCCCATACCAATCACCAGGCTGATTACAATGATGGTAAGGCTGAAGAGATTTAATTGCTGTTTCTTTTCGGTCATATTGTTTGGCTTAGTTTTGGTGACGTTCCCAGATCCTTATGAAAATTATTATAGCATTAAAAATAGGGTTTTGTTGTTTGGTTCCTGCTTTTAGCATGGCACAAGAAAATTCAGACTCCCCTTTTGGTAAAGATGACTCCTTGCAAAATGTAATCGTGCGGGCCTTTGAGCAAAATCGGAACCTACGCCAAACACCAGCGGCGGTATCGCTGATCAGCGAAAGCCAACTGCAACGTTTTGCCAATGCCTCTCTTTTACCAGCCCTTAACATGCAGCCCGGTGTAAAGATGGAGGAGCGCAGTCCGGGCAGTTTCCGACTCAATATCAGGGGCAGTTCGCTGCGATCACCATTCGGGGTACGTAACGTAAAAGTGTATGTGAATGATATGATATTTACCGACCCGGGTGGTGGCACTTACCTGAACCAACTGGGGTTTTACAATGTGTCGTCGGTAGAAATTTTAAAAGGACCACCTGGCAGCATGTACGGTGCCGGAACCGGAGGCGCAATGCTTTTACAAACCGAACCTAAACGTTGGCAACCGGGCGTATCTGCAGATTATAACGCAGGTAGTTATGGTTTGAAGCAGGTTCATACCAAAGCCATGCTGGGTGGGGCTTCGAATCAAAACGTTTTCTCTTACCAATACCAAAGCAGCGACGGTTACCGAGAGCAATCAAAAATGCGCCGCGATGTAGTTACTTACGAAACCCGGCTGCGGATAAACGACAGGCAAAAGCTGTCAGTGCTGGCACTATATGGCGATCTTTTTTACCAGACACCCGGCGGACTAACATTGGCGCAATACCAGGCCAATCCACAGGCGGCGCGACCAAAGGCTGGTACACAACCAGCTGCGCAGGAAGCTCATGCCGCCATCTACCAAAAAACATTTTATACGGGTGTGGCCAATGAATACCAATTAAGCGCAAAATGGAAAAATACCACTTCAGTATATGGCGCTTTTACGAATTTCAACAACCCGGGGATACGGGTGTATGAAAAAAGAACGGAGCCGCATTTTGGTGGCAGAACGGTTTTTGCCAACGAATATTCGCTGGGCCTCAATAAGCTGCAAATTGTGTATGGCGCGGAAGCGCAGAAAGGTGTTTTCACAGTACGAACCTATAAAAATAAAAACGGGAATAGCGACACTTTACTAACAGATGATGAGGTAAACAATTGGCGGTATTCCGCCTTTGCACAGGCAGACATCGACTTTACTAGTGGTTGGATACTGAGCGCCGGCGGCAGTTTCAATAAATCTTATGTGGGTATTACAAGGCTGAATAACTACCCGGTGAATCCGCAACAACGAACCTTCGGAGACATTGTGTCGCCGAGGGTTGCACTGCTGAAAAGCATTGGGACCGTTTCGGTGTACGGACTGATCAGCCATGGATTCTCGCCGCCAACCACTTCGGAATTGATCCCGTCTAATGGCAGCATCAACAGCACACTCAATGCAGAGAAAGGTCTCAACTACGAGTTGGGTTCCAGGGGATTGATCAAAAACATCAAAGTAAATTATGATGTAAATATCTACTGGTTCAAACTGAAAGATGCCATCAGCCAGCGCAGGGACGCGAACGGCAATGATTTTTTTGTGAATACGGGCGGCACCAAGCAACATGGCGTTGAAGCGCAATTGCAATACCAGCCCATAGCCAACAAGCCTGGATTTATCAGCGACCTATCGATTACCGGAACGTATGCTTTCCAAAATTTCACCTACCAGGATTATAAAGTGCTGACTGTAGATTACAGTAGCAAACGGCTACCCGGTGTACCCAAGGAATATGTTGCCCTTCGGCTGGATGCAGTTACCAGACCCGGATTTTATGCAAACATGACCTATAGTTATACCGACAA
Organism: Chitinophagaceae bacterium; assembly: GCA_039925965.1. Taxonomy (GTDB): domain Bacteria; phylum Bacteroidota; class Bacteroidia; order Chitinophagales; family Chitinophagaceae; genus JAZKFT01. The sequence goes on along the minus strand of JBDSXW010000132.1, from coordinate 3,461 downwards.
GATCTGGATGAATGATGCCAACAGCGAAGCGGCGTCTGCTTATAATTTAGTAGGTATAAGGGTAGGCTATAAAAAAACAATTCACCAGCATTACCAGGTTGAAATTTTTACAGGTGCCGATAACCTGGGCAATGTTACTTACAGCCTCGGAAATGATATCAATGCTGCGGCGGGCCGCTACTATAATGCCGCTGCGGGGCGCAATTATTTTGCCGGCCTTGCATTGAACTGGTTGAGGTAGCTACTCCGGTTCCGTAAAAGTTATGGCTTGCGTCATTCTGTATTTCACCCGCCGGTTGTCTTGGGTGGCGGACTTCCATTTTGGACTTTGCAGGATGGTTCTGAGAGCGATTTTATCAAATTCAGGATGAAAGGGCGTGCTGACATAGCTATCCTCAATCTTTCCTTCTTCATTGACAGTAAAAGTTACCCCCACAACAGCCATATTACCATCCTTAAAATGATAGCCATCAGGCCAATATAAATTCTTCTCCAGGTGTCTGCGCCATCCATCTAAGCCACCTTTAAATGTTGCAGGCTGTTCTTCTTTTGGGGTGGATGATTCCGCTATGCCATCCTCGTTATGATATTCGGCGGATACCAGCTTGCCCTGGCTATAAATTTCGCTGGCAGCGATTTTCCCATTTTTATGATAGAAGTTCCATTTCCCATCGCTCTGGTCATTTTTCAGGTAACCGGCTTCAGAGGGGCTGCCATCATCAAACCAGCCGACAGCAATTTTTATACTGTCATTTTTATAGTAAATAGAATCGGAGGGGAATCCATTGGCATGCCATTTCAGGCGGCTTCCTACCTGTTTTCCGTCGTGGTAAGTAGCTGAGTCGGACATCGCACCGTTATAGTGAAAACTAAGGCAAACGCCTTCTTGTTTATTGTTCAACCGGCGTCCCATTTCTGACAGTTGGCCATTGGCATAAAAGAAATACGTCGTTCCATTATATACATTACAAGCGCTATCGGCAAAGAGTGCCTGCATCTGCATTTTCATGCCACCGATGTAATAATCCTTACGAAGCCAACCGCTATCTGTCTTTTCAACAATGCTGTAAAATCTTGCTAGCAATGGATCACATTTCTTCCAGGAGAAATCGTAATAGGTTTCGGTTTTTTGTGACTTTGACAGTCCACAAACAAACAGGCAGGCTATTAAACAAAATGGTTTCATGGATGGGTTCGGGTAAAGTGTATGATTAAAAAATAGTAACAGATTTAGCTAACATTAAAAACACCCAACGCTCCAGGTCCTTTGCCAGTTTGCATTTGGAGCTAATGCTATAACACCTTCCTTATCCTGCAACTGCTGGTTATGGGTGGTATGATCGGCGATGCCGCACCAGGGCTCGAGGCAAATGAAAGGTGCGTCTTTTGCGGCCCAGATTCCAAAGAACGGAAAATCGGTAAAGCAAAAATGAAGTCCGTGAGGCTGCTCATCACTCCCCAGAACTATGCATTGGGACTGCAGATGCTTCAATACAATTGCATCTTCATAGAACAAGGAAGGGCTCAACGGAAGCTGGCCATTTTCCATGGCAATAATTTCCGTTGCTTCACCAATGAGTCCGTTCTCCAGTTTGTATCTTTTTAAGGATTCTGTTTCTACAAATTGCAAAAAATAATCTTCGTACCGGGTGTCTTCATTAAATGGAACTGCAAATGCAGGATGGCCCCCTACGGAAAAAAGCAAATCATTTGAACCAGGATTATGCACTTCGTACGTACAGCTAACAGAAGACTTATCCAATTTGTACCGTAGCCGGAATTCGAAGGAAAAAGGATAGACTTTCAACGTCTCTTTACTATCTTTTAAAGTAAAGACCGCTTCTGTTTCGCTGAGTTGCCGGGCTTCAAATTCCTGCTCTCTTGCAAAGCCATGACGGGGCAATTTGTAGGGTTGGCCTTTGTAAAAATAAGTATCGTCTATCAATGTACCCACGATTGGAAACAGTACCGGGCTGACTTTACCCCAGTAAGCGGCATCGCCACTCCACATGTATTCGATATCAGTTTCTTTGTTTTTAAAGCTTTGTAGTTCAGCTCCCTTTGGGGCAATTGTAGCGGAAACAAATTCGTTTTGTAAAGTGATCATTGGGAGTTGAGTTTAGCTGTTTGAAATGCGGTACAATGATAAGAAATGAGTGGAAGGGGATGGTAATTTTTTTAGTGTCTTAGAAAGGTTTTGGGATTTTGTGGAGCGAAATCGGGCGAGGGGAGGCCTCATCCCCGGCCCTTCTCCTCGCGGAGAAGGGTGCCTCTGTGAAGCTCGTCGACAAATTTTGAATATTGGGTGCTTTATGGATTAAGAGGGCGATTTTAACTGGGGAAGCGGATAGTATTCCTGGGGCTGAAGGGATGCCGGATGGGAGCGGAAAACCCGGAGGCCGCGGGTGCATATGGCCGTGCGGAGCTGCGAAGGTTGTTGGCGGCCGAGGATTTGTAGCGTACAGCCGGGAACCACAGCCCACTAATGATCAGACAGTTGACAGCCCCAAATCAGAGGATAGAGGAAGGATAGAAACACGGATAAGGCGGATCAGGCGGATGGGAGCGGATTTTTTAAATAGAAATGTAAATGTAAAGGCGCCCAACTATTGAATTCCAATACACCAAAAATCCACCTTTACCCGCCTGATCCGCCTCATCCGTGTATCCATACTGCTATTCGATTAAAATTTCAATTTTATTTCTGCGATTCTTCCTACACATTTGCAGCGCATTTGGTTTCCCCGCCTCAGGTGGGGGATTAAAAGGGAATCCCGTTCAATCCGGGAGCTATCCCCGTAGCTGTAAGGAGCTTCCGCAACCCTTCAAAGGAAGGGCTGAGGAAAAGTTTCAATCTTCGCCACTGTTTATAAAACGGGAAGGCATTGAAGTAAACTCCGAGCCAGAAGACCTGCCAGGCGCAAACAATAAATCAACGAGCTTTCGGGTGAAAGGCCGGAGATGGAGCATTCTCAGCCCCTTCCATGGAGGGACCTGGTGGAAATAATTCATTTCTTTTTCTTTTTTCGAAGGCTCATTTTTCAAACCTCTACGGGCATATTCTGACCCGGACCAAAACTTTTTGAAAGATGAGCAGGAAACATTTTCTGACGATTGCATTCATGGCCGCAGCTATAAACGCAACCGCACAAACCGACACCTTGCAGGGTAAGGCTGGCGATCCAGTAATTATTACCGCTAACAAAGTGGAACAAAAACAAAGCGCCACCGGTAAAGTAGTAACATTGATCGGCAAAGAACAGATTGAAAAAAGCACTGGCAAGAGCGTGGCTCAGGTGCTGAATGAGCAGGCTGGCATTACGATCGCAGGCGCCTACAATGCAGCCGGCAGCGTACAAACTGTATTTATGCGGGGTGCCGGAGCGGGGCGTACGTTGATATTAATGGACGGTATTCCCATGAACGACCCGTCGCAGATCAGCAATGATTATGATCTGAAT
>JBDSXW010000131.1:0-18143 GCA_039925965.1 Chitinophagaceae bacterium | reverse complement strand
TCTCTACGACGGTACCGCCCCAACAAAAAATGGCCACGAAAATGAATCATCATCATTCGTGGCCATTCGTGTTATTAGCAGCAAAATGTTACAATCGGATCTCTTCCCCGTGCATATCAAAAAACCGGTATTCGGTTAAATGATAGTTGCTGTTGCCCTTTACCGGTATCCATTTTTTATAGTTCAATGCCCATTTCATTTGTTTGCTGGGCCAGCCTTTGCGCAGGTAGGCTTCTACAATAGGATGAACAGACAACGAGATTTTCTTATGGCCGTGGTTCATCAGGTACTTCAGGTTCTTGGCTATTTCATCCTCCAAAACCAGGCTGGATGATATCTTGCCCGTGCCTTCGCAGCTTGGGCAAACTTCTTCGGTCTTAATGTTCATCTCCGGCTTCATCCGCTGGCGGGTAATCTGCATGAGGCCAAATTTGCTGATGGGCAAAATGGAATGACGGGCCCGGTCGGTTTGCATCATAGCTTCCATGCCTTCCGCCAGTCTGCGGCGGTTGTCGGGTAGTTTCATATCGATGAAATCTACTACGATGATGCCACCCAGATCGCGCAGGCGCAATTGACGGGCAATTTCTTCCGCTGCCTCGAGGTTGGTTTGGAGGCTATTTTCTTCCTGGTTGCTATTGGTATTTTTATAGCCACTGTTCACGTCGATCACGTGCAGGGCTTCGGTATGTTCAATGATCAGGTAGGCACCGCTGGGCAGGTTCACCGTTTTACCAAAGCTGGCTTTTACCTGCTTGGTCACGCCGAAACTGTCAAAAATAGGGGAGCCATTGTTGTAATACGTCACGATTTCTTCCTTTTCGGGGGCTATTTTCTGGATATAGGTTTTGGCATCGTTGAAGATGTTCTTATCGTTGGTAACGATGCGGTTAAAATCGGCATTCAGCAGATCCCGAAGCATGGAAGTGGTCTTGTCCTGTTCGCCCAAAATTTTACACGGTGCTTCCACACCCTGCATATTGCGCATAATGGTATCCCATTTTTCGCTCAGCTGCATCAGGTCTTCGTGCAGTTCAGCGGAATTTTTTCCTTCAGCTGCCGTGCGCACGATTACCCCAAAGTTTTTGGGCTTGAACGCGTCGACAATTTTTTGCAGGCGCTTTCTTTCTTCTCCGCTATGTATCTTTTTGCTGACGGCAATCACATTATTGAATGGCGTTACGACCACAAACCGGCCTGGTAAACTGAGTTCACAACTTAATCGCGGCCCTTTGCTGGCAATGGGTTCTTTGAGTATCTGCACCAGTACATTGGGTTTGCCATTCATCACCTCATTGATCTTGCCTGTTTTTACGATCTCAGGCTCAACTGCAAATTTCTGAAAATCAAACGGCTCCCCACCCTTTGGCTGCTGCATACACATACTGGTAAATTTCAGCAGGCTCTTAGCATAAGGGCTCAGGTCGGTATAATGCAGAAAGCCGTCTTTTTCAAAACCCACTTCCACAAAAGCCGCATTCATGCCGGGCATCAGTTTGCGCACCTTACCCAAATAAAGATCGCCCACGCCAAAGCCGCTGTTGGCAATATCGTGGTGTAATTCGACCAGCTTTTTCTCTTCCAATAACGCTATTTCCACCCCCTGGGGTGTAGCGTTGATAATAAGTTCCTTATTCACGTTCTATCTGAGTTGCAGAAGTGATTGTAAAATAATTGCCTGTTGCTTACCGCCGACGATAAAAGGGGGATAGTATGTACAGCGGTACATGGGGATACAACGGCTTAACAACCTTATTGCAAAAAAAAACTGCCGCACAGTACACGTAGCACTGTGCGGCAGTGTATGCAATTGAAATCCGCGTAGCGGATTATTTTTTTCCTTTCTTATGACGGTTCTTACGTAAACGCTTTTTCCGTTTGTGCGTAGCAATCTTATGACGCTTCCTTTTTTTACCACAAGGCATGTTCTGAGTATTTTGTTGTTATGAAATAAATGTTTGTGTTTCGTTGAATGGTTTATTAGTTGATTGGATTATTTGTAAAACCCTGAAACCTTACCATCTACTAATAAACCAATAGACCAGTCAACTAATTACCTAACTGCTTAATCCTCGCCGCCAGTTCCTTCTTCATCTCGGGTATATTGCTCTTGCCCAAAATCACCGTGTACCATTTGATAGCGTTGGGTTTATCGCCCAGGTTCTCATAGGCCTCGGCCAGTTTAAACAGCAATTCTATATTGTCCGGCTCAGCTGCGGCCACTTTTTCAAAGCGTACTACGGCTTTGTCAAGCTGGCCGCTTATGATACCACCTACACCCAGCATGTACTGGGCAAAGATGTTGGTACTGTCCCTGGTCGCTACTTCCCGCACTTTGCTTATACCTGTCATGGGGCTGTCACCTTCGCCAGCCGAAGCACCGTACATATAGCAACCGCCCAACCCGATAGCAGAAGAATCGTTCGCGGGATTCATATCCAAAGCCTTTTCAAATAACTCCCGGGCCTCGTTGGCCAGGAACACCCTTTCGGCCGGTTGCTCCGCATACGGGAGGTACCTTAAAATCGAGTGGGCGGCAAATGTGAGGCTTTTTTCTGAACTTTCCAATGCCGACGCCAATTTCAGGTAATGAAAATATGCAACCGGGTTATTGGCACTGTCTCTCCAGAAGGCCGCCTGCTGCCTGTAAGCCTTTATTTGCTGCGCTTTTACATCGCCTCTTTTCACTTCATTTTCCAGCGAAGCCAATTGTTGCTGACCGCTGACAGGTAAGATTTTAGTGGCATCTTCTATATAATGATTGATCTCGAAGACTTCATTGTGGGCCGGAGCTGCTTTTGCCTGGTCTTCCCCTTCCTTCTTTTTGGGCACGGTTTCTCCAAAAAAATATAAGGCGCCGGCCAGTGCTACCGCCGCCCCTATCAAAATAATTTGTTGTTTATTCATTCCCCTGTGTTATTGGGCGGCAAAGCTAATTCATAAAACTGGTGGGCGACGGGACGATTTCGAAGTGGAATGATGATCGGGCAGCGATCTTTATAAGTTGCCAACCCAATTATCCATAATATTGAGTTTACAAACACACCCAAAACCAAACTGCATGAAAAGCAATTGCTTCTTATTGATTGCTACGATACTAGGATTCAACCTCGCCGCCATTAGTCAGCCAGGCTCACTGGACCAGTCATTTGGGATTGGTGGGAAAGTGGTAGAGAATCATGGTTTTAGCTCAATCGAAAATATTGACGTTACCATGGATAGCGTCGGCAGAATTCTAACCCTATATACTGCTCAATATGACGGACTTGACAAAACCGTAATTATACGATACCAGCCTGATGGTAAAACCGACAGCAGTTTTGCATCTAATGGAGTTTTTGTTCTTTTCAGAAATGAATTTCTGCCTAATAGTGGTACTTCCATTCATGCTCAGGCCGATGGTAAAATTCTTGTTAGCGGTGGCTTTGTCAACAACGGCAATCATCCTTATATCATGAGGCTAACGGCACAAGGCAGTATTGATAGTGCTTTTAATGAGACAGGGTTGGCTATAGTCAATGATCCGGATGTGTATGCATTCGGCGGCTTCGTTATAACACCCGACAATAAAATTGTTGCTGTTGCGGCTGTTTCGTTAGATACCTTAACTAATGATATTGTATTGTATAAATTCAAGAGTAGCGGTATAAGAGATAGCAGCTTTGGAATTAATGGCAAAAAAGGTGCTGATGTTGTTGCTTATAACAAAGGAGTTAGGATAAAAAATATGACAGTTCAGGCGGATGGTAAACTCCTGATAGCAGGTAATTATTATGGCAACTATAACGGGCTGGAAGAGGATGCTAGCTACGGAAATACCATAATTATCCGCCTGGATACGAGTGGCTCAAAGGATATCGGCTTTGGTACATCGGGAACATTGGAGTTAGATCTGGATGAGTCAGGCAGACATTTATTCAGCAACCTCATCGTTCAACCAGACGGGCGAATATTGATCAGTATTCATGGTGAAAATATTCATCCACAGCTGTTTCGTTATGGAAGTGTGGTCAGACTGTTGCAGGACGGTAGCTTCGACAATTCATTTAATAGTAATGGAGTAAAACTAATACTGCCAGCCTTGGGCTACATTTTGGCAGGAAGAATTGCCTTGCAGGCTGACGGTAAAATAATTGCAGCGGGAACGACTAATACATTTGATAACTACGAATTTGCGATTGCGAGATTTGATGTAAACGGAATGCCGGATGTTAATTTTGATGATGATGGATTTGCAAGCATTCCGATATCCGCAAATGCAGATATCGGTATGACACCTTTTTTACAGCCAGATGGAAAAATACTTGTTGCCGGCTATAGTTTTAATGGTGAAAAGGATGTAGCAACTATTGTGAGGTTATATGGTACTGGCCAGCCCGATAGCAGTTTTGGAATAATGGCGAAGACCATTAATAATATTGGTTCCGGCCATCATTCAGACCTGCCCCTTTCAATATTTGTTCAGCCGGATCAAAAAATATTAAACCTCCGAAGCTATTCAACAGGTATCTCAATATCATTACTATTAACAAGGCACCTTTCCAATGGAAAACCCGACAGCTCTTTTGGTATCAATGGTAAAACGACTTGTCCAATGCCAGTGCGATTCGGAAATGGATATATGGCGAGATTGAATGATGGGAAAATTCTTGCAGTGATGGGAAAATCAACCATTTACGATACAACAAGGACTGTATTATTGAAATTCGACTCAAGAGGGTTTCCGGACAGTTCTTTTGGGAAGAATGGTAGGCTTTCTCTATCTCCGGTAGCAAATACAATTGATGAAATAGAAGCCGCTACAATAGATACTGCTACCGGAAAGGTTGTGATGCTGATGTTGTCAAAGGAATTATTTCCTGGCATCGGAAGATCTTCCTGGATCGTACGAGTAAATGAAGATGGTAGCTATGACAGTAGTTTTAACCTAAATGGAAGGAAACAAATTATCAATTTCACGCCATGGTCAATTTCGGTTCAGAAGGATGGTAAAATAATATGCGGTGGTGAGGTTTATGTAAATTTCCCGGTGAAAACATTTGCTATCACAAGGCTGGATACGGCGGGAAACGCAGATGTGAGCTTCAATAATGGTAATTTAGTAACTACATACATAGCTGATTTTGTAGAAATACATTCTCTTGCAGTTCAGTCAGACAATAAAATAATAGCAACTGACCGCAGCCGTACTATGTGCCGGTACAATTCAAACGGACTTATTGACAGTAGTTTTGGTATCAATGGGAAAGTGATATTTAATGAGACATACGCTGTTTTAAAAACACAAATGGACGGAAAATTTATCGCGATTGGTTATGCTCCAGATGCAAATGGGCTGAACGAAACAAGCTGTTTAATAAAGCGATATCGCAATAATGGAATACCAGACAGTAGTTTTGGAATAAACGGCAGCCGAATTTTTAAATTTATACCGAAAGCAGTTCAATATTTTTCAGATATTGCTTTGATGATCGATGGTGCAATTGTAACAGCCGGACCTTTTGTTGAAAATGCTTATTTAGAAAAATGGTATTCGAATTTTGGAATGGCACGCTTCAACAACACTGGCCGCCCATCCGGTCGCTACACATTCACAGGTAACGGCAACTGGAATCTTTCCAGCAATTGGCTTAACAACACAATGCCTCCGTTCCCATTACCGAATGGCAGTGAAATTATTATTAATCCATCCTCCGGCTCCTGCATTTTAAATGTGCCTTATACGGTGGAAGCTGGTGGAAATATTACTGTAAGTGCAGGAAAGGATTTTGTGGTACTAGGCAATCTTACTTTGCAATAGAAATCAAAACGAAAGATTCATGCCAAACTGGAAACTGAAAGCCTTTAATGAATTAACCCCCTACGAGTTATATGCCATTCTACGGCTACGCGGTGAAGTATTTATTGTGGAACAAAATTGCCCCTACCTCGACGAAGATGACAAAGACCAGAAAGGATTCCACCTGATGGGTTGGCAGGACGACTTGCTGGCTGCTTATACGCGGTTATTGCCCACAGGCGTGTCGTACCCGGATATGCCTTCGATAGGCAGGGTGGTTACCAGCCCGAAAGCCCGGGGCAAAGGGATTGGTCGAGAGCTGATGTTGGTAAGTATTGATAAACTCTACGATTTATTTGGTAAAAAGCCCATCAAAATTGGTGCGCAGCTCTATCTTAAGAAATTTTATGAATCGCTAGGTTTTGTGCAGTCCGATGAGGGGTATTTGGACGATGGTATTCCGCATATACATATGATCAAATAGTTGCGGGACACATTATCTCGCTCCAAGCCGCGGTCTTAATCGGGCTACCAGGGTTTGCATTCTGCAAGCTCCCAGGCCTCAACCGATGTGGCAGGCGCCAGGAAAGGTGGTCCCTGCTTCGTTTGGAACCTGGTTGCAGAATAATAAATAAAGCTTTTATGACTGGGTGCAAAGTAGCGCTAAGAAAAGCGGAACGGCTTGCCCGGAAAGCGAATGCGAGCGATACCATCGTTCCTTTTTTACAATGCCAGCGCAGGCTATTTATCCGATAAATCGTGCCTGTGTCCTGACCTTACTTTAAAAACATGAAGTATATGGGGAAATAAGGCGTCTATGGCTTCCTGTACAGCCGCGGCCGAGCCCGGCAAGCTAATCACCAGAGAATTTTTAATAAAGCCAGCTACTCCCCGCGAAAGCATCGCGTAAGGCATCCGCTCTTGTCCATACTGCCGCACCGTCTCCATAATGCCCGGGATAGGTGTATCTATTAATGGGGAAAGGGCTTCGGGAGTTACATCGCGGATCGACAAACCGGTGCCGCCCGTAAAAAGCAACAGGTCAATATTGGCGGTTTTTAAAGCTTCCGCTGTAGCGCGGATAGTTGCGAGGTCATCGGGAATGATTTGATAGACAATCGTTTCCAGTCCGTAACCCTTTAATTTTTCAATAGCGGCTTTACCTGAAATGTCCGTTCCTTCCCCGCTTGAAATGGTATCAGAGCATACAATCACGGCACACTTCAATGCTGCCCCTGCTTCTTTTATCATATCCGATTTGCCACCTTCTTTTCGCAGGAGCCTGATGCTTCCTATTTCCACAGCTTTGTCAATGGGCTTCAGCATGTCGTAGATGGTAAGCGCAGTTATGGCTGCACCATGCATCGCTTCCACTTCCACCCCGGTGCGGTAAATGGCATGCACTTCTACCTCAATAACCACACTAAGGCCATCAATAGTATGCCGGATAGCGGTGTACTCCACCGGGAGGGGATGACAGTCGGGAATAACATCGCTGGTTTTCTTAACTGCCAGCAATCCGGCCGCCCTCGAGAATTCAAAGACATCCCCTTTCGGTACCCGTCTTGCCTGGATAGCGTCAATTGTTTCCTGTTTCGACACCTTCACGATAGCAGTAGCTATAGCTTTGCGTAACGTAGTATTTTTTTTTGTAATGTCGACCATAATTTATTGATTCACTTTCCATTGATAGGTTTCGTCTTCAAATACTTCCTTTCCCCAAATAGGTAGTTCCTTTTTTATGCGTTCCACTATTTCTTCACAGGCGCTGATGGCTGCTTTGCGATGCGGGGCAGATGTGAAAACCAATAGGCAAAGTTCACCCGCGGATACGCTGCCCAGGCTATGATGTACATGCATGCAGGTAAGGGAATATTTTGCAAAAATCGCTTCTGTGATGATATGCATTTGCGCCAGCGCCATCTCTTCATGAGCTGTATAATCTATCGCCGCTATGCTTTTGTTGTCGATCACATCGCGGCGTACCTGGCCTAAAAAAAGACTATGGGCACCAATCGTGGTTTGCCCACTGTGTTTTTGAATGCGCTCCGCTATAAAGGATGCGGGAATGGCGCCTCTGGTAAATATATTCTTGGGTTGTTGGTGACTCATTTTTGTTCCTTTTGAAACGATTGTTGATAGCCTGAAAGCCCTCCAGCCAGGCTGTATATTTTTTTCGATGGAAAGGCGCCGGCTAAGATAAGGGCTGCGTGCCGGCTTCGTTTGCCCGTTTGGCAAAGAGTAATAATGGTCTCACCTATTATTGTGTCCAAACATTCCTGCAGTTGCCGCAGCGGAATTTGCAAATGCTCAAATGAATTGAGGCCCGGCTGTTCCCCGATTTCGCGTACATCGACAATGGTAATGTTATTTTCACTGAGCAGTTTGTTGAAATCAGCTGGAGTAATTTCAATACACTCCGCGGCAGTGCAGACCTGTTCATAAACAGCATTGATAAATGTGGCTCTGTCTGTTGTTTGCAAAGCAGCGGTTTCCAGTGATGGATAAAATGCTACGGTAAACCACGCATTGGTCTTAAAATCGAAGGTTTGCAGCTGGTTCACCAGTGGCTTCCCGATACCGGTAATCAGCTTGATGACTTCACCTGCCTGCAGGGTTCCTATGATGCCCGGTAACACGCCCATCACTCCGACTTCTGCACAATTGGCGATTTCGCCTTTTTTCGGTGGTACCGGAAACAGGTCGCGATAGTTCGCCGTTCTTTCACCACTATTTCCCAGTACATTAAAGACTGCCAGCTGGCCTTCAAATTTTGAAACTGCACCATACACAAGGGTTTTGTTCAATAATAAACAGGCATCGTTCACCAGATAGCGGGTGGGAAAATTATCTGAAGCGTCCACAATCACATCATAGGTTTCCAGGATATCCAGGGCATTGTTATTGGTAAGGCGGAGAACATAAGGAATTATAGCAATACCGGGATTCATCTGTTGCAACCTGGCGGCTGCCCGCTCAGCTTTGAAGAGGCCGATATCAGCAGTATCATATAACACCTGCCGGTGCAGGTTGCTGAGCGCTACTACATCCCCATCAACAATACCAATAGTGCCCACGCCGGCAGCAGCCAGGTATTGCAATACCGGGCTGCCAAGGCCGCCGGCGCCGATCACCAATACTTTTGATGACAGCAATTTTTGCTGCCCAAGCTCTCCCAATTCTTTAAGGATGACCTGGCGGTGATATCGTTCTCCCAAAGCCTTTGTATTCATATGTTATCCTCCGGAAAAAGGGGGTAAAAGAGATATGACTGTGCCATTCTGCAACGGCGTGTTTTCCGTCACTATTGTATTGCCAACCGCTATGCGATAGGTGCTGGTGAGCAAAGCCGGGAAATCTGCGTGTATTTTTTCCTGCAGGGTTTCGGTGTCAGTTATACCTTCCAGCTCAAGTGTGGACCTTCCCGCTATATCGGCTAACTGCCCCAAAAGATTCACTTTTATTTTCATAATAAATATTGAAAAACCGACTCGAAAAAATACTTCTTTTCAGACGTTACACACATCCAGACAATCTTATTGCTACAAGTCAATCATTTGATAGTAAGAAAAATTACGCTGAAATCTGTTACATCCGTTTAATCCGCGTTTCTATCATTCCCTGTTTTACGCCTTTCACACTGTGAGTGCCATCAGGCATGCGCGAATAATAATTTATAACTTGCCAGCATTAGCACCACAGCTAATATGTTTTTCAAATGCTGCTGCGGAAAACGCATGGCTCCAAAATAGGCGCCACCCACGCCACCCATAAAAGCGATTACAACATAGAAATACATATTGCTGCTGAAATGAACGCCCTTGATCAGTTGGCCGCCCAGCCCTGATAAAGAGTTGACGAAGATAAATAAAGCACTGATGGCCGCGGTTTGTTTCTGATCTGCCCACCGCAACAGCAATACTACCGGTGAAAGCAGTATGCCACCGCCAATGCCAATTAGCCCCGACAGGAAGCCAATACCGCCCCCAAAAAGCAATGACAGTCCTACTTTGGAATCCCTCAAATCTTTGGCCGGCGTATTTTTAAAAAAAAGGAAACGGGCAATTGGTATCAGCAATAACAGGCCGAGTATATGCTTGTACAATCCTCCATCCACTACGATCAGGCCACCTATGAACGAAAACGGAATCGAGGCCAGCGCAAAAGGTAAAAACAGCTTTCCGCGGAAGTAGCCGCCGCGGTAAAATTGAATGAACGAAACCATCGACACAAAAAGATTCAACAGCAAAGCTGTGGGCTTCATTATTTCAGGGGTCACACTAAAAAGCGCCATCAGGGCCAGGTAACCGCTGGCGCCACCATGTCCTACAGAAGCGTACAAAAACGCCACCAGGAACAACAATGAATAAAATAAAATCATATGCCCCATGCGAAATATTTAGATCGGTAGTGGGTAGATATTTACTTCCGTTCCCGCAATACTTTCAGTTGTCGATTCATCTATTTCAATAAGGCAGTTGGCCTCAGCAAAAGAATGCATCTTGTACGATTCCTGTGCGTGCAGGGGAGCAGCCGTTTTGCCGTTAAAATATCCTTTTAAAAAATGCGTCAATCCCGACGCTTTTTGATAGGTTTTACCCAGTGGCACTTTGACCTTTCGCAAGCTAAAGTTTTGTTGGCAGAGTTTCTCCAGGGCCGGCACAACGTACATGTAAAAACAGGTGAGTACCGAAGATGGGTTACCAGGTAAGCCGAAGACGAGTTTTGCATCCTTTTTCCCAAAGTATAGTGGCTTGCCCGGCCGCTGCCTGATTTTATGGAACAGTTGCAAAACACCACAATGGGTAGCGGCCTGCAGCACAAAATCATAATCACCTGCACTGATTCCTCCTGAAAGCAATACTACGTCACTACGTTCCAATGACTGCTGCAACATATTTGTTACTGCATCGGGATCATCGGGTACCTGCTGAACGGTCACATCGCAGATATGCAATTGCGCTAAGGCAGCAGTAAGGGCAAATGAATTGGACTCATATACCTGGCCATATTCCAGCGATACACCCGGCTGTTGCAACTCGTTGCCAGTTACAATTATGGAAACCCGGGGGCGCGGGAACACAGTGATCTCACTGCTGCCGATGCCGGCGAGGAAGCCGATAGCGGCTGGAGACAGACGACTGCCGCTGGACAATGCCAGTGCACCCATCGTAATCTCTGAACCCCCTGGCCTTACATTGGCGCCCTTCTTTAAATTTTGATCTTCAATAACCAGTCGCCCGTTTGCTGTTCTTACTTTTTCCTGCATTACAACGGTATCTGCGCCTGCAGGAACTGGTGCCCCGGTAAAAATGCGAATGGCCTTTCCCGGGGCTAGTTCTACAAGTGTTTTACTGCCGGCTGCCATTTCACCTTCGATGACCAGCTCGCGGCAATAATTCCATTCAGTGAAAGTAAACGCGTAGCCGTCCATAGAAGATTGCGGGAAAGCGGGGATATCCAAACTGGCAAACACACCGGCAGCCAGTGTGAGGCCGGCGGCTTTCTCCAACGACATCGCCACAGGTTCCAATGCCCGCACGTTATTTTGAATGATGGCGATTGCTTCGGATGTGCTGATCATAGGTGAGCCTGGCGTTAATTTGATGGCAGAATTGGTTATTTACAAAAGCACTTTATCCGCCAATTGTAATCATGCTCCTGTTTTGAATCTCTTCCGCATGCAGGTGTTCGAAATCGTTAGTCCATTGGCCGCCCAGCTGGAGTGCCTTACCTGAAATACTTTGATGAACCAGTGGAAGTACTTCCTGCCCGCTGCGTAGCGCCGACAAGAGGTCGGTTTCTTCTTTGGAAAAAAGACAATTCTTTAATTTGCCATCCGCGGTCAGTCGCATGCGGTTGCAATCGCCACAGAAATGGGCACTCATCGTACTGATTACCCCGAAACTGCCTGCATGACCGGGCACTGCAAACTTTTTGGCGGTGTCATGTTGCTCGCCCTGTAACGGAACAAAGTCGTAGTTGTGGGAAATGGTGCTGAGTACCTGATCCAATGTCACCACTTTATTGCTTGTCCACCGGTTGCCACTAAACGGCATAAACTCAATAAACCGCACGTCAACCCTTGTGTCTTTTGTCCAGGCGATAAAATCATTAATCTCGTTATCATTAAAGCCTTTCATCACCACCACATTTATTTTTACCGCGAATCCCTTTTCCAGCATCAGGTGGATATTGTTCCAAACCGTTTTAAATAAATCCCTGCGGGTAATCAAACCAAATTTTTCAGGCTGTAACGTGTCGAGGCTGATGTTAATCGACCGGATACCTGCTGTTTGCAACACGTCTACAAACTCGTGCAACCGGGTTGCGTTAGTGGTTAGTGTTAATTGCACAGGCAGTTTCGATAACGCCAGTATAATAGCACCTGCGTCCTTACGAACCAGCGGCTCACCACCTGTAAGTCTTATTTTATTTACACCCGCATCAACAAATATCCTGGCCAGTTTCTCAATTTCAGCAACCTGCATCAATTGCGAAGCCGGCGTAAACACATAGTCTTCTTCCGGCATGCAATAAAAGCAACGGAGGTTACAATTATCGGTTAGAGATATGCGGAGGTAATTGTGTATGCGGTTATGCAAATCTTTTATCATGTCTCACTGTTTCTTTTCACGATAGGTTTTACCGGGCGTTGGTAGGTTTTCATTAATTGGTTTAAAAGGGGTGGAAGATACATAAGGCTGACGGCAAACCGTGAGCCCAGGGGAATTTGTTCGATTTATAGAATAATACAGGTGGACTGCCTTATGTTGCAATCGATTTTGCCGGCAAATAAATGCCTCCGTAAAAATCCCCGGTTTATGAAAATTGCAGGAATAATTGGCATAGGAGTCACTACAGGCAAGCAATTATATCCTCAAGATTAAGAAGTTAGTATTTCCTTTCTTATTGATAAGAAAAGTCTTCGCATTGCTCATGGCTACCTTTTCGCTTCTTGCTGCGGGCGGACAGTATTTGCAAAGCCCTATTCCGCCAGGCACTTGTGTTCCTTCGTGGAAAGGCTGGCGGGGCAACTATCAAAGTGACCGCCGGATCAGTAGGAATAACCAGTAGCAACATTACGATCGCTGCCGGGTTGTGATTTTTGGGAGGGTATTTAATGTCCATACGCCATTCGGGGCTTATTTAAGCCCTCATTACCAGCAGGGCTTTTTTTATTTCCGTTACTATCTATAAAAAACAGATTTTTGCCTTCCTTTAAAAAAATAGTTCAGGACATGTTTGAAAGTTTAAGTGAAAAACTCGAATCGGCCTTTAAAAGCATCAAAGGCCAAAGCCGTATCAACGAATTAAATATTGCCAACACGGTAAAAGATATCCGCCGTGCCCTTATAGATGCCGACGTAAACTATAAAATAGCCAAAGACTTTACCGACAGGGTACGGGAAAAAGCTACTGGCGAGAAGGTAATCAATTCGATCAGCCCCGGCCAGTTAATGGTGAAAATCGTGAAGGACGAGTTGGCAGAGTTAATGGGCGGCGAAGCCAGTGAGTTTAATGCCACAGGTAACCCTGCGGTAATTTTAATTGCAGGACTGCAGGGTAGTGGTAAAACTACGTTCAGTGGCAAACTGGCTAGTTACCTCAAAACCAAAAAAGGCAGAAGCCCACTACTGGTTGCGGCAGACGTGTATCGTCCGGCTGCCATAGAGCAGTTAAAGGTATTGGGCGAACAGGTGGGTGTGGATGTTTATTCAGAACCGGATAATAAGGATGTAGTTGCGATTGCACTCAATGCCATCAAGGAAGCCCGGGCAAAAAATAAAAATGTAGTCATTATCGATACTGCGGGCCGGCTTGCGGTAGATGAAGTAATGATGACCGAGGTAGCCAATATTAAGGCCGCTGTTAATCCTACCGAGATATTATTCGTAGTGGACGCCATGACCGGCCAGGATGCGGTAAATACAGCAAAAGCATTTAACGACCGCCTGGATTTCAGTGGTGTGGTACTTACCAAAATGGATGGCGATACCCGCGGTGGGGCAGCCTTGTCAATTAAATACACGGTTACCAAACCCATAAAGTTTGTTAGCCAGGGCGAGAAAATGGATACCCTCGATGTGTTCTATCCCGAGCGTATGGCACAGCGTATACTTGGTATGGGCGATATTACCAGTTTGGTGGAAAAAGCCCAGGAGCAATTTGATGAGGAACAGGCCAAAAAGCTGGAGAAGAAGATCCGCAAGAACCAGTTTGACTTTGAGGATTTCCTGGTGCAGATACAGCAGATCAAAAAGATGGGTAACCTGAAAGATTTGATGGGGATGATACCCGGGGTTGGTAAGCAATTAAAAGACGTGGAAGTAAAAGATGACGCATTTAAAGGAATTGAGGCGTTGATCCATTCTATGACCCCCTATGAAAGAGCCAATCCGGATAGTATAAATCCCAGCAGAAAGACACGTATAGCAAAAGGTGCAGGCAAAGACATGACGGAACTGAATGCGTTCCTCAAACAATTTGAACAAATGAAAGGCATGATGAAAATGATGAATAAAATGCCGATGGGAGGAAAAATGATGGGTAAAAGGTGATGATCATCATTGAATCCGTTCGATAAATAGTCAACCGTAGCCGGTTCACGCGCTATCAATAACAAAATTTTTACTAACACAATTTGGCAGTTTACGCGATTGCCTTATTTTCGCTGCTCACAATGGTTTTTTTAAACCGCATTCCATAACCGCATTCAAAATTTTAATTTAAGATGCCAGTAAAAATCCGCTTACAGCGCCACGGCTCTAAGAAGCGTCCCTTCTACTTTATAGTAGTTGCTGATGCGAGAGCACCAAGAGATGGTAAGTTTATCCAGAAAATTGGAACTTACAATCCATTAACCGTTCCTGCCACCATACAGGTTGATCGTCAGAAAGCATTGGATTGGTTGCACAAGGGTGCCCAGCCTACCGATACCGTACGTCGTATCCTTAGTTTCAAAGGTGTTTTGTACCTCAAACATTTATTGCGTGGCGTAAAACTTGGTTTGTTTGATGATGCAACAGCCATGACAAAATTTCAGACATGGCACGACGAGCACGAAGCTAATAGCAAACGTCGCCAGGAAGAGCATCGCAAGTCTAGAGCTCCTAAGAGATATGTTCCACCAGTTAAGAAAGTAGAAGAAGCGCCCGTGCAAACACCATCAGCCCCCGTTGAGGCTGAAACGCCTGCAGAAGCACCTGCAGAAGCATAAATTTTATTAGCAGACTCACTAAAACAGATTAAAAGTCCTGGATTTATTCCGGGACTTTTTAATTAAAAACGGGACAATTCAACTACTATAACAATTTTTCATTCTTAATTATCAAACTTGTCCGACTACATTTCCATTGGTAAATTCGTTGCAGTTCACGGGCTGAAGGGCGAACTCATCCTGAAACATGCGTTAGGTAAAAAAACAAGTTTCAAAGGCGTCAAAGCCATTTTCACCCAAACGGCAGATCGTGCCTATATGCCTTGGTTTATAGAATACGCCAAAGGCCGGACTGCAGACGAAGTGCTGATAAAACTCGAAGACATCAACACTCCCGAAGCTGCAAAAAAGGTCAATCAAAAAACTATTTGGCTAACCAAAGAAGATTTTGATCAACAAGCCAGCCAATCTGCAGCCATTTCCTTTATTGGCTTTATGATCATTGAAGATGAAAATGAACTGGGCGTCATTACAGAAGTGATTGAACAACCGCACCAGATACTCTGCACGATCGATATCAATGGCAAGGAAGTGTTGATTCCGTTACACCAGGAATCGCTGTTGAAAGTTGACCGGCCCAAAAGGCAAATCCACGTCAACCTTCCCGAAGGCCTGATAGAACTGTACACCGGGTAAAATTGCGGTTGAAGCTGGGTATTGCTTTTGTTCCCTTAGTGGCCGCGTCTGTCTTCCACCATCTCAGTGTACACTTATATGCCCTTACATTCCTTATATGGTTAAAATAACCATCTACCTGATCTTACTTCAGCTACATCAATGACCATACATTTTTGATAACAGCAGATCTAATATGATTATGCCTAATTGGATTTCACCAAAGCTAAATTTTGTAGTAATTTGAGCGATTATATTGGTACTGTTTGTCATCTCAACGTTATATCGCCCATTTCGACCTCGATTCATTCTTTGTAAGTGTGGAGCGCATAAAGGACATTTCGCTGGTCGGTAAGCCCGTGGTGGTTGGTGGCCATAGCGATAGGGCTGTGGTAGCAGCATGCAGTTACGAAACAAGGAAGTATGGCGTACACAGTGCTATGCCAATGAAACAGGCACTGCGTCTATGTCCCGAAGCAATAGTGGTAAAAGGTAGTATGGCGGATTACAGCAGGTATAGCCGGATGGTAACTGATATCATCAATCAGAAAATGCCGTTGGTTGAAAAAGCGAGCATCGACGAGTTCTATGCAGATCTTACCGGGATGGACAAGTTTTTTGGCTGTTACCAGTATACTAAGGAGCTCAAACAACAGATTATTGCGGAGACCGGTTTACCCGTTTCGTTTGCGCTGGCTTCTAATAAACTCATTAGTAAAATTGCCACTAACGAAGCGAAGCCGAATGGTGAAATAGAAATATTGTCCGGAACTGAGAAAACATACCTGGCGCCGATGGTGATCGAAAAAATGCCCATGGTTGGAGAGCGAACAAAACACTCCCTGCAAAATATCGGAATCTATACCATTGGCCAGATGGCCGACACGCCGATAGCCCTGCTTCAGAAGCTATTGGGGAAAACCGGGGTTTCATTGTGGCAAAAGGCGAATGGCATTGACAGTGGTGTAGTGACCCCCGATCATGAACAAAAAAGTATTTCCAGCGAGAATACATTTGAGAAAGACACTATCGACCAGGCATTTCTACTTCATGAAACCGTTCGATTGGTAGAGAAAATATGCTATGAACTCCGGGCGGATAAGAAATTCGCGGGTTGCCTTACCATTAAAATTCGTTACGAAAATTTTGAGACGGTAAGCAAACAAACAGTAATAGACTTCACATCCTCTGATCATATTGTGATTCCTCAGGCAAAATCCCTTTTCCAGCAATTATGTACCATCGGCAGGCCTGTGCGCCTGATTGGAGTTCGATTTAGTAGACTGATAAATGAGAATTACCAACTCAATCTCTTCAGAAAGGATGATGCCACGCCCAGCCTGTACCATGCTATTGATGCGGTGAAGCAGAAATTCGGGGCTAAAATGGTGCAGCGTGCTGTGTCTTTACAGGCTTTGTCTAATCCCGAACTTCGTCCCGACAGCCCACTATGGTTCGATCGCAATGCAAAGAGTGGGGCAGGAGATGACAATAATTGATTTAAAAGCCTATGCTTTTAGGTAAGTGCTCCTGCGCTGTACGGATAGTGTCACCACTTCTTTTGCTATTGGGCAATATCCCCGCATTCACTGTTTTGTTCAGGTACTAACTATTATATATGAGCCTATCAAAGTTGTGGCGGTATTCACAGGTGTTTAACAGCCTAGGGCATGGAAGTCTCTCAGGATTGTGCTATGCAATTTTTGCTTTGATTCCATTACATTCTAATAGCCCCGTTCGGGGTGCAATCCTGTCTTATGTCTTTCGGTACGATTAACGTTCTGCTGAGCCGGCTGTATAAGGGGAATGATGCCTTTTAATCATGAAGAATAAATTTATGTATTAACTGTAACCCTTTACCTTGTTGACTTTCAGCAGTAGTATTTTATGAGATCAATAAAAAGATTTGGCGGCGATAAATCCCACCCTATATTTGCACCCCGCAACGGAAAAACGAAAAGCGGCAAGTTCTTTACAGGTAGCATAAATGACCGGGTTTGCGTTCTCTTTTGGGAGAATATATTTTTTAATTTTCAATATTATTTTCCATGGGTTAACTGAAATTATTTTGGAAAATTTCTAAAGAAAAATTTGGCCAATTAGATTCTGCATCTATCTTTGCACTCCGCTTTTTGTAGCGGAGTTCTTAACTAAAAAATGGCAACAAAATTCTTTATAAAAACGTCAAGTTTTTTTAAAATAAATTAGGTTGTTTCGCTGAGGCTCTTACCTTTGCACTCCCAATCGAAAAATTGGGAAAATAACAAGCCACAAAGATCTTTGAAAGTATGGGAAACAACAGTACTCTGGACGAAAGTCTGGGGGTAGAATTTGGAAGCAAAAATACAATTTTGATAAGACGTTAATTTTCTTCATTGAGAATTTACAGTCAGTTCGAACAATTCATTTACAATGGAGAGTTTGATCCTGGCTCAGGATGAACGCTAGCGGCAGGCTTAATACATGCAAGTCGAGGGGTAGCATGGGTAGCAATACCTGATGACGACCGGCAAACGGGTGCG
The DNA here is from genome assembly GCA_039925965.1 of Chitinophagaceae bacterium. Taxonomy (GTDB): domain Bacteria; phylum Bacteroidota; class Bacteroidia; order Chitinophagales; family Chitinophagaceae; genus JAZKFT01. The sequence goes on along the minus strand of JBDSXW010000131.1, from coordinate 7 downwards.
GAACACG
>JBDSXW010000130.1:0-8104 GCA_039925965.1 Chitinophagaceae bacterium | reverse complement strand
TGCGGCAAAAAAGCCCCGGGCTATACAAAGTATATTCCGAAACAGGCCTCGAACATTATAAGTGTGGACGTGAAAAGCCTGCTTACCAAACTCAACAACGACTCGCTTACCGTTGAAAATATGCTAGCCCTTTTGAAGGATACTTCAAATCCGGATGATTACAAGACAGCTATCACCAAATACACCGAATTGAAGGATGCAGGCGTCGATTGGGATAGCAAAGTCTACATATCGGCTGGGTCACTCGGTATGATGGGTAATGGCAGTACACCGGAAGTGCAAGTTGTAGCTGGCATGAAGGACGTAAAAAAGTTGGAGACTTTTTTAAAGCTACAATCAAAGAATACCGAAATTATTAAAGCGGATGGCTATTCTTACAGTGCCCAGGAAGAGATGGCAATTGGGTGGAATGACGACGCTGTGATGGTGGTTTTTGGTGGTAAAAATAAAAGCTATCCAGATTATTCTCCGGACGATACTACGATGGGAACCAAGCCCAAGTCAGAAGCAAATGCAAGCGGCGCCGTAGAGAAACTAAAAAAATATTTTAAGCTTGAAAAGAAGGAGAGCATTTTAACGGTGGATGGCTTTAACGATCTTCAGGGCAAGAAAGCCGATATCGCCATTTTTAACCAGGCCAATTTGGATGGCGTAAGCGCTATGGCATTTGCCTTTGTTCCAAAACTGAAAGAGCTGATTGAAGGAGCTTATAGCGCCACCACGGTAAATTTTGAGGATGGTAAAGCTGTTATCGAAAACAGCGGTTTTGTTGGAGAAAAAATGGGTGATATTCTGAAAAAATACGCTGGCCCCGAGGTGGATCTCGGCATGATCGAAAACTATCCATCTCAAAATATAAACGGTGCCATGGCATTCAGTTTTAAACCTGAATTGATCCCTGCTCTTATACGGGAAACCGGGTTGGACGCCCTGCTGGGTCTGGGTCTTGCGCAGACAGGCATGGGACTGGATGATTTCGCCAAAGTGTTTAAAGGCGACTTTGCCGTGGTGGTAAGCGACTTCACCATGGAGAAAAAAGATATGGGTAAAGACGCAGGAATGTACAAAAGTGAAATGCCTGCTGCGAAGCTGATATTTGCCGCCAAAATCGGCGACAAAGCAGCTTTTGAAAAACTGGTGAACCTGGCTGTAAAACAAGGTGGTATCATCCGCAGCGGCAATATGCTAATCCCGGCCGACAAAGGTGTTCCTGCAGCGGATATACATTTCGCAATCAGTACCGCAAACGACATGCTGACTTTTGCATCTGACTCAGCCACACTGGTAGCTTATCAGAGTAAATCACAGAAAATAGGGTTGTCGGACGACATAAAAAGCAAGATGAAGGGTAACGCGATTGCAGCATATATCGATGTGGAGAAAATATTAGCCGGCGTGAGCCCCAATCTCTTCGACAGCGCACAAATGGAACCACAGAATGTTCTGGCACGTGCCAAAACCACTTTCAAAAATGGCTGGTTTACGGGCAGTAATTTCGACGGAAAATCCATCAACGGAAAAGGCGAAATCGTGTTCGCAGATCCTAAGAAAAACAGCCTCGTTCAGTTGGTAAGGTTTAGCATGTATGCTGCTGAACAAGGCAAGATCCACCAACAGCAAAGAATGAAGGAGTGGACAGAAACAACCGATTCTGATTCGGTTAGGGTTAAAATGCCTGGCTACGACAAGAAATCCAAGTAATTTTTGAATCTGATACAAGAGCGTTCCGTTGTTGCAACGGAACGTTTTTTTTAACTGACACCGCTTGATTTCCCAGGGGCGTAAGTGCCCGCCTTTAAATAACGGAGCAGCTAGCTGCATTTCCATGTTTTCCGATGAATAAAAGAATAATCCCCTTCGATTCGCCAAATCCGTTTGATCCGAGCCTCAATCATTCAATGCGTCTGCTTAATATTGTAACATGAACATTCGCCTGCAACAAGTGGTGCCCATACCATTGATGGATAAAATAAGGCTTCGCCGTTCCGACATCTGGAACTGCGATGTAATGTTTGCGAAAGGCGACCGGGTGAAAATAAAGGCGCCCAGCGGCACCGGCAAAACAACACTGGTACACACAATCTACAAAATGCGCCAGGATTATAGTGGTGAGCTATATTACGATCAGTCTTCCCTGCGAAGTATAAGCGCGAATGCGTTAAGTAATTACCGCCAGCAATCGATTAGCGTCATTTTCCAGGATATGCGCCTGTTTGGCAATCTTACGGTGCGGGAAAATATAGAGCTTAAAAGAGTCATGTATAAGCCCATCTACGAACCACCTTTGATAGACAGTATGGCCGAACGGCTGGGCATCACTCATATTTTACAACAAACCGCTGCCACCTGTAGCTATGGCGAACAACAACGGGTGGCCATCATCCGAAGCCTCGTGCAGCCTTTCGAATGGTTAATTATGGACGAGCCGTTCAGTCACCTGGACGAAGCCAATGCACTGAAGGCTGCATCGTTAATCGACGAAGAATGTAAAAAAAGAAGCGCCGGCTTTATACTTACCGATCTCGACGACGACCAACATTTTGACTATAGCAGTGAACTGATGCTGTAGCAATGTGCTAATGTGATAATTAGCCAATTAGCTAATTGATGTGTAAGCTTTATAAAATGACTTATGATAAAGATGACCAAGATTAATATTCTGGCAGGACACTAATAAAATCAGGCATTAGCACATTAGCTCATTGGCTAATTAGCTAATTATTTCTCAGCCATCACCAACGAAAAAATGAACCCTCTTTTAAAAAAAATAATCCGCAGCGGCGTTGGGCGTGTCCGTTTTATTATGGCCACGATTGGGCTGGGTGTGGCGTTGCTGCTGATTCTTCTGGCCGTGCAAACACAGGTGAACTTCGACGACCTGCTGCATGGCAAATACAATGAGAACGAAACGGCTGATTTTTTGGTGATTAATAAAGAGGTGAACAAAGACAACCAAACCCAAAAAGAAAAGAATGTTTTCAGTGAGGCCGATATCGCCGATCTAAAAAAACAACCCTTTACCCAATCCATAGGCCTGCTTACCGCCACCCGCTTTTCAGTAACCCTCGAAAGCTATAGTGCTGAACTGCCATTTTCGACTGATATGTCTTTTGAATCGGTGCCCAACGAATTTGTAGATGTAAAAAATAAAGACTGGAAATGGGATGAAGGCCAGCAGGATTTGCCGATTATCATCCCATCTTTTTTTCTCGACCTGTATAATTTTGGCATGGCCCAGAGCCGCGAAGAACTGCCACAGATTTCGCCGGAAGCGCTGATGATGGTTCGCATTAAAATCAATATTACCGGCAACGGCCAAACAATCGAGATCCCCGGCCATGTGATCGGGATGACGGACCGCATTAATTCGGTACTGATACCCGAATCATTTATGAAATGGGCCAATGCCAAATACGGTTACCATCAGCAACAACAGCGTGTTACGCGCATTGTACTCAAAACCCAGGATCCGAGTGATCCTGCGCTGGCCAGTTACCTGCAGGAAAAAAAGTTACGTACCAATGAAGACAAGACCCGTTTCAGCAAAGCCCGCACAGCTGTTAACATCATTGTAAAAGTGCTGGCCGGTTTTGGTGTCGTGATGCTCCTGTTTGCATTGCTGGTGTTCTCACTTTTTATCCAACTTACCATCGCTGGTTGCAAAGCCGAGATTGAATTACTGATCACGCTGGGCGCTTCACCCAAACAATTAGGAAAGTTCCTGATGAAGCAATTTTTCCCGGTTAATGTCATCATCATGATAGCCTGTGCATTGCTGATCGCCACCATGCAATTTGGCGCCTGCTCTCTTTTGAAAGCCCAGAATATGTATGTAAGCCCATGGATCAGCGGCTACACCATAACCGCTGCTGTAGCGGTTTTGGCGATGGTTTGGTGGGTGTATAAAAGCACCATCAGCAAATATGTAAACGTGAAGACCGCGGTTTTTTCAGCAACAGGTTAAGCAAGGTGGAGCAGCATTGGGGAACGTTGCCGATCCCGATTATTTCGGGGCTCTGCTCAAGGGAAGTGCTACTATTGAAATGTGATAAATAACCCGCTCCTATCTTTTATGTATCAATTTGTGTAAACGAGTCGTGCCGGGCTGGGAGCATTCCTTACAAATCGTTTGCCGCCCAGCCACCCTGGCAGTATTCTGAATCAGTGCCCGGAAGTTACTACCCTCGCAGCACTCCCCCCCAACAAACCATAAAATTCATTAAACTCCCACATTCCTTTCCGCCAACTCCTCTCCAATCCTTCTTCTCTCTACATTTGCCTGATGGACATCAGCACATTAGCCAGGCATACCATACAATTAGAGGCGGAAAGTATTTCGGGCCTGTTGCATTTAATCGATGCGGATTTTGAAAAGGCAGTCAACTCGATTCATGCAGGCAGCGGCAGACTGGTGATCAGCGGCATCGGAAAAAGTGCGATAGTGGCGCAAAAAATTGTAGCTACGCTGAACAGCACAGGTACACCTAGCCTGTATATGCATGCAGCCGATGCGATCCATGGCGACCTGGGCATGGTGCAACCTGACGATGTGGTTTTGATAATCAGTAAAAGTGGCAACAGTCCTGAGATAAAAGTGCTGGTGCCGCTGATCAAAAATTTTGGAAATATCCTGATCGGCATGGTAGGCAACACCCAAAGTTTCCTGGCGTTACATGCCGATGTCATCCTTAATACCACCGTAAGCCAGGAGGCCTGCCCCAATAACCTGGCCCCAACCAGTAGCACCACGGCACAAATGGTGATGGGTGATGTACTCGCCGTTTGCCTGATGGATCTGAATGGTTTTACCGCCGATGATTTTGCTAAATTCCATCCGGGTGGTACGTTGGGCAAGCAGCTATACCTGCGGGTAAGCGATCTTTTGGTAAACAGCCTGGTGCCCAAAGTATTCACCACCGCCACGCTTCGTGAAGTGATCGTGGAAATGACAGCTAAAAGATTGGGAGCGACCGCGGTCCTGAATGACGATGGAACGATTTACGGCATCATTACCGACGGCGACTTAAGACGGATGCTCGAAAAAAATCTTTCGTTCGAGCAGTTGCAGGCGAAGGATATTTGCGGCGTTAACCCTAAAACCATCGGCTCAGACATGCTGGCAATCGATGCACTGGATATGTTGCGCAGCTTCGATATCACCCAGCTGGTAGTAACGCGGGAAGGAAACTATATGGGCATCCTGCACCTGCACGACCTTGTGAAAGAAGGATTGATTTAATTTTTACTTGCAATCGAAGCCGAGCCAGATAAGTTTAATCACTATCATTATTAAAAGCAACTGATCATCATGTGCCTCCATTACCTCAGCAAGACAAAAGGTAGCGTTGACGGTGGCTGCTCTCCACGGAGCCTCGCTGGGAATCAATTCTTTCCCGGGCCTGCAAAGCCTTTCATTTTTGCAATCCTAATCCCCATTTGCTTATTTATTTTCAGCTGCCGGGATGCCTGGAAGCACACCATCCTCGACGACAAAATTTCGGTAAAAGATATTCGGGACGATTATACCTATTTCCGGCTCATTCTGGAAGCAGTTCACCCGGGCCTCTATTTGTATGTTTCCCAGAAGGAGATGAACCGGCGATTTGACAGCGTCTATAATTCCCTGGACAAAGACCTTACACTGCTGGATTTCTATAACCGTATTTCACCCATAATCAATAGTATCCATTGCGGCCACACCAGCATTTATCCGCCGGAAGTATTTGCCGATTCGGTCCATAAAATGAAAGCCTACTTTCCCATACCGGTCAATATGGTGAATGAAAGGCTGCTGGTAAATTCTACCGATTTTGACATACCACTGGGCGCAGAGATCATATCGGTTAACAAAGAAAAAGTAAGCAGGTTCCTCCCTTTTTTATGGAACTATGAGCCGGTAGACGGATTTAATAAGCGCTACCAGCAGGAAGAGGGAGGCTGGGATTTTGCCTCCAATTATTTTAAGTACAAAGGACCGCATTCGTCTTTTTGGATCGGTTACAAAAAAGATTCATCTGCAAGTATTATTGAAACTGAAATAGAAGCCCAGACTTATGGCAGGGCCCTCGAAGGCAACCGTCATTTTGCGCTACCAGAAGATGTGAATTATGATATGGAACTATTCGACGAAGACGGCTATGCAATTTTGACGATCTACACCTTTGGCTATGACACCTGGAGCACTGATAAAGCCTTTGAAAACTTTATCACCAACAGCTTCAGGCTGCTCAAACAATCCCCCAAAATCCGCAACCTCATCATTGACCTCCGTAACAATACCGGCGGCAATTTCCACAATATGTTCCATCTCTACGGCCAGGTGACGCACCGGCAGGAGTGGAAGGAATTCAAATCTGCTTACACCGTTTTTAACCGAATTCCTTTTACGCCTTACCTCGCCAAGGGTGAAAATGATCTGGCGGTATTGCAGGCCTCACTCGACTCCAATTTCAGCACTAAAAAAGATGGCCGGTCTGTAAGACAATATACTGACAATGAAACTATGTATCCGTCTGATTACCGGTTTGGAGGGAATATGGTGGTATTGATCAATAGCAACGTTCAGTCGGCCGCGGCATATTTCGCCGCATTGGTAAAAGACGAGGGAAAATCAAAAATTGTGGGCGACGAAACAGGAGGGAGCGGTACGAATACCAATAGTTTTCACCTGCTTACCTACGAGTTACCGCACTCGAAAATACAGCTCACCGTACCCGTCGTGCATGCTGAATTTTCATTGGAAAATAATCGAATAAAGGCGGGGCATGGAGTAGTTCCGGACTACCCTGTTTCCATATCTTTGGCCAACCTTATCGAAAACACTGATACCCAACTAAATTTTGTACTGGACAGTTTGCTCCGGTAACAATCCTGGAATCCGGGGAATTGAAATTCGTTTAGAATGAACCAGGCCGTTCTGAACAACAATCTTCAGCATTTAAATCTTTTGAAACCATAGTTTGCCCTAAAAAAGAAAAATGAATCAACATCATTACGTGTGTATTATGGCTGGCGGGATTGGCAGCCGTTTTTGGCCAATGAGTCGCACCAAACTTCCCAAGCAGTTTCTTGATATTCTCAATACCGGCGAGACCTTATTGCAGGCGACTTATAAGCGCTTTGCATCGTTTATACCCGAGCAAAATATCTTTATTGTTACTTCTGCCGATTATATTGAACTGGTAAAAGAGCAGTTGCCACAGGCAAAAACTGCAAATATTCTTGGCGAACCGAGCCGAAAAAACACAGCACCCTGCGTGGCATACATGGCTTACAAATTGGTCCAGTCCGATTCCAAAGCGACTTTTATAACCGCGCCAAGCGATCACCTGATACTTGACCAGAAAGCGTTTGTTAAAGTATGCCTTGAGGCATTAAATTTTGTGACTAAGCATAGCGCTCTGATTACACTGGGTATCGAACCGACGCATCCCAATACCGGCTACGGCTATATCCAATACGAACAGCAGTCCGTCACCAGTAATGTGTACCAGGTAAAAACATTTACTGAAAAGCCCAAGTTGGAATTGGCCAAAACCTTTATCGCCAGTGGTGACTTTTTATGGAATGCCGGCATATTTGTTTGGCAGGCAAATATTATTATCAGCGCCTTTGAAAAGTACCTGCCGGAAATGGCCGAAGTGTTTGCAGCAGAAAAAGAGAATTTCAACACCCCGGCCGAGCAGGAAGCCATCGGTCGCATTTACCCACAATGCACCAATATTTCAATCGATAACGGCGTGATGGAAAAAGCCGATAATGTCTATATCATACCATCTTCTTTTGGCTGGAGCGATCTCGGTACCTGGAACAGTGCCTACGATAATATGGATAAGGATTATCTCGGCAACGCCGTCACCGGCAAACAGGTAATGGTGATCGATGCTACCCAGAATATGGTGCATACCAACGAAAACAAACTGGTGGTGCTGCAAGGCCTCGACGATTTTATCATTGTTGACACCAAGGACGTCCTGTTGATTTGCAAACGCGACAAGGAACAGGAGATCAAAGAATTCACCGCAGAAATTAAAAGGAACAAGGGCGAAAAATTTTTGTAAATACGCGGGTTGGTACCGTCGTAGAGACGCGATGCATCGCGTCT
>JBDSXW010000129.1:0-61581 GCA_039925965.1 Chitinophagaceae bacterium | reverse complement strand
GTTTTGGTGGAACGTCACACGGTGGTCAATACCTCTTTTGATAGTCTGGGCGCCGTGTCGGTGGGCAATGGTGCTTTTGCGTTTACGGTGGATATTACCGGGCTGCAATCGTTTCCCGATGCCTACGCCAACGGCATCTGCCTGGGCACCCAAAGCGAATGGGGCTGGCAGAGTTTTATCGATACGGCCAATTACAAGTTTGAGGAATCATTGCGGGATTACACCTTGAATGGTCGCAAGATTTCTTACGGAGTTCAAATAAAAGAGCCAGCCCGTAAAAAGAACGCTGGTGATTGGTTTCGCCAAAACCCGCACCGCCTGCAATTGGGGGCTGTTGGTTTTGAACTGGTAAAAGCCGACGGTAGCCTAGCCACCATCGCCGATATCAAAGGAATTCACCAAACCCTGAACATGTGGACCGGGGAAGTCAAAAGTCATTTTGTATTTGATGGGGAAGCGGTGGATGTGTCTACGTTTTCGCACCAGGATAAAGACCTGATTTCAGTGTCTGTTACCAGCAGCCTGATTAGTAAACGAAGACTGAAGATCAGGATGCGGTTGCCATACCCCACGGGTGGGTTTATTGATGGTGGTAATAATTGGAGTAGTGAAAACAAGCACCAGTCCGGCTTTACCGAAACCTCACACAATAGTGCCATTATCCGCCACCAGATTGATACCATGAGTTATTATTTGTCCTGCAACTGGACGGGCATGGGTGATATCAAGCAAAAAGCGCCGCATTATTTTGTGGTAGAACCATTTGGCGCCAATTCCTTTCAATTCAATTGTCTTTTTACAGAAAAAAATACTGCCAGCAACACCAGCTATGAGCAAACAAAAACCAATAGCATTGCCCGCTGGAAAACTTACTGGACCAAGGGTGCCGCGGTAGATTTCTCGGGTAGTACCGATCCAAGAGCTAAAGAAATAGAGCGCCGGGTGATCTTATCCCAGTGGCTTACTGCCATCCAATGCCGGGGCAAATATCCGCCGCAGGAAACAGGGCTCACCTACAATAGCTGGTTTGGAAAACCCCACCTCGAAATGCATTGGTGGCACGGCATTCACTTTGCACTTTGGAACCACACGGAAGCACTCGAAAAACAGATGCAATGGTACCGTGATGTGAGCGACGAAGCCCGGAAGATCGCCACCAGACAGGGGTTTAAAGGGTTGCGCTGGCAAAAGATGACCGATCCGGAAGGGAAAGAAGCACCCTCGTCTGTAGGTGCGTTTATCCTTTGGCAACAGCCACACTATATTTATTTTGCCGAACTGGCCTACCGCAAACACCCCGATGCTGCCACCCTAAAAAAGTATGGCGACCTGGTAGCCGGAACCGCTGAGTTCATGGCCTCTTTTGCGCATTACGATCCAGCTAGCAACCGCTATATACTTGGCAAGGGTTTGATACCCGCCCAGGAGCGTTTCAAAGCGGAGGAGACCTTTAACCCCACCTACGAATTAGCCTACTGGAACTGGGCGCTGAATATCGCCCAGAAATGGCGGATCCGCAGTGGTCTTGGTCGTAACGCAGCCTGGGACGATGTGCTGAATAAGCTAAGTGCCCTACCGGTACAAGGCGATAAGTACCTGGCTACCGAAAGTGCCACCGACAGTTACACCAATCCCGAATTTAAAACCGATCATCCATCCGTACTGGGCGCTTTTGGCATGCTTCCCGGCAGTAAAATGCTGGATACGACCCTGATGCGAAACACATTCAACTGGGTGTGGACCAACTGGAGCTGGCCCGATACCTGGGGCTGGGATTTCCCCATGGTAGCCATGACAGCCACCCGCCTCGGCATGCCGGAAAAAGCCATCGAAGCCCTGCTGATGCCCATCAAAACAAATACCTACCTCACCAATGGCCACAACTACCAGGACGACCGCCTGCGCCTCTACCTTCCCGGCAACGGTGGCGTACTCGCAGCCGTAGCCCTGATGTGCGCCGGCTACGAAGGCTGCACCATCAAAAACCCCGGCATCCCGAAAGACGGCAAGTGGAAAGTGAGGTGGGAGGGGTTGCAGCAAATGTTTTAAAGAAGGTTTAGGGTTTAAGGTTCGTTCGCAAGTTCAAACGTTTGTTCCAAATTCTGCAAATCCCACGAACCTGTAAATCGTGTTTCAGATAATGTTGTAGCAGTATGCAGGTCTCCAATAACGATACAGTAAACCATCTTACTTCCAGTGGCAACCCCCACTCACAAATTAATAAACACTCCCGCCGCGGGGCACCCTTCTCCGCCCGCGGAGAAGGGCCGGGGATGGGGTCTCTCTTTGCAAAAATCACCACCATGAAAAAAATCTTCTGCTCTATCTCCCTGCTGAGTTCCCTTATCGCATCCGCCCAAACCGATACCACCCGCAACCCCATCATCCGCAACAAGTTCACTGCCGATGCTGCAGCCATGATGTACAATGACACCGTGTTCCTCTACACCGGTCACGATGTAGCTACGGAGAAAAAAGCAGGCTACGAAATGCACGATTGGCTTTGCTATTCGTCCATCGATATGGTGCACTGGACTGAGCATCCCAGCCCTTTGAATGTGAAAGACTTTGCCTGGGCCAAAGACGATGCCTGGGCGTCGCAGGTGATCGAACGCAATGGAAAATTCTATTGGTATGTGGCCATCTCACACGGCACCATTCATGGAAAATCTATAGGTGTGGCTGTAAGCGATCGCCCCACGGGGCCGTTCAAAGATGCCCGTGGCTCGGCGATCATAACCAACGACATGACCACCGACACCAAAATAAGTTGGGATGATATTGACCCGACCGTGTATATCGACGATAAAGGCCAGGCCTATCTCTACTGGGGCAATACCATTTGCTATTGGGCTAAACTGAAAGAGAACATGACGGAACTCGATGGCCCCATTCACCAGATCAAATTGCCGCATTACACCGAAGCACCCTGGATCCACAAACGCAAAGGCTGGTATTATCTTTCATATGCCTATGAATTCCCGGAGAAAATCGCCTACGCCATGAGCCGAAGCCCCGAAGGTCCCTGGGAGTACAAGGGCATTATCAACGAAATAGCTGGCAACTCCAACACCAATCACCAGGCCATCATTGAGTTTAAAGGGAAGTGGTATTTCATCTACCATAACGGTGCGCTAACGCCCGACAATGGCAGTTTCCACCGTTCGGTTTGTATTGACTATTTGTATTACAACAAAGACGGAACCATCAAGCCGGTTGTGATGACATCGGATGGTGTACAGGAGGCAAAATGAATGAGTAATAACGGCAGAATAGCGGAAGCTAATGCCTATGTTGAAAGGCGCTACCATAAGTGATTCCTAAAATAAAAAGGTTATTCTGCACATAACTTGAGAAGGTCTTATCGTATAAAAGTTATTCGTTTCATTATTGCTGAAAATACTTAGGGTTTCAAAACTATTTGTGTTAAAGATATTTTGCCAAAGCAATTCCACATCCATTTTAGGCTTGACTGTCTGCTTTCTCAGGCTTATATCAGCAAAATAATAATTCCTGTTTATTGTCATTCCTTGTTTAAAGCCACTTTGATCTGTGGTTAATTTTAGCAAGCAGTCCCAAGGGATGCTTGCCGTAATTGCCAGGCTTTGATTTAGCTGTCTAATTGCACCAGTTGTTTTTGCACCCTCAAAGCCAGATTTGGTTTGCTGGTAAGTTCCATCATAATCAACCGACCATTGTTTTATCCTGGCATTTACCTTCGTTGAAACGCCCAAAATATTATTGACGAACGTACTTGACTGTGTCCGTGTCAATTGATTCGATAGTCTTTTTGTAGCAAAACACGATGCCGAAACGGAAGTGCCGATTTTGTATAGATACTTACTTATTTTTCCAAAAATAGAATAGTTAGTAGCAGGGTTGGGCTGCTGTACGGAATTTGAGATTAGTAGCTGGCCGATATACTGCTGATCAAAGAGGGTACTATATTCATTTTTCTCTACCGTAACGCCCAAATTGGCGAAAAGGTATTTCACCGCATTTTTGTAATTCGCCTGTAATTTTATGGTTTCGCTATTAAATGGTTGAATTATGGCATTTTGATTTTTAAGGGTCCTGTAGTTACTAAGTATAAACCTGTTTGTAGATGTTGTGGGAGATAAATAATCATGGGAATAACGTGCTTCCGCATCAACGCCCCAATCGCTGCTAAAAGAATATCGTGCATTGACAGTACCATTAAATAAAATCGTTTCCAATTGTTTTTCATCATGCGTATTGGTATATACATTATTGATATGATAATAGGCTATCGGAATATTTATTGCAACCAGGATTTTTTTAGTTGTGAAGGATATACCTGCATTATTGTAAATAGAAAATTGTTGCCCGGTTAAATTATTAACGAAACTGTCTGCAACTGGTTCCAGTTGATTTGCTTGAATGGCAGCTAATCCACTTGTTAGATGTTGAGATAAGAAGATCGATCCCGTTTTATTTTCGAACATGAAACGCCTGAAGCGCCTGTTGAGTGTCACCCCATTGTTAGTAAAAAATGTAGTAATTCTCAGGTCTTGTTGTATACCAGCGTATTTAATATTATTGTTTAAAATTCCTTCATACTTGCCTGGGAAAACCTGAAGTTGTTGTGGTTGACTACTATAACTTATAAATGATGAAATGCCAGTTAGCATTTTATTTTTAACCCTAAACCAGGTGAAATCGTTGAAGAAACTTTGGACTTTTACCCTTGTAGATTGCTGTGCAGTGTCCTTAGCATGTATAAGCCCCAAATCTCTATCACTAATGATGTTGGTACTAGTTACATTTTTTATGTATCTTTTTGAAGTGTTTGATGTGAGTGTAATAAATGCCCGGAGCACTTCCTGTTTTTTTCTTATTTGCTGCCGCTCATTTATCAGTACGGTGTCCTGATTAAAAAATATCCGGTTTTGGCTGCCCGTTTCTTGCTTTTGCAAATCTTTGATGTAGTCAAGATTGAACTTTAATTCATAGGTGCCCTTTACTTTTGTAAGTTGGTTAATGCTAAGTGTGTGTAGGTTGTTAAACAAGAAGCGGTATTTTTTTACATTCGGCAACGCCGGTAATACCACATTCAAAAAGCTGTTTTTATCCACAAACCCTTTTATGCCATTCATAAAATCGTTGCCGTTCAACAACGCTAATTCATCTAAATAGCTGTAGCCTGCATTGGTATATTTGTATGAAGCAATAGTTTGGCCTCTTTTACTAAATTTCATAGGTACCAACTCATTATCTATCAACAGGGGTGCCGCTCCAAACCCAATTTTTGCTTTGCCGATTATTTTATTTCTTGCGCTGGCGTTGAGCTTTAGATTTAAGGCGGCCCTATTAGATACTGCAAAGCTGTCCAGCGATTTTATTGGTTGGTGGTTTTCCAAAATTTGCACCTGATCTACGGCATTGGCCGGCAGGTTATTATTGGCTAATCCATATTTATCGTCGAGTAAATCGAGCCCATCAATGTAGTACTTGTTTATTGGCCTTCCCTGATATTTAATTACACCTGATTCAGTAATTTCTATCCCAGGTAACTTTCGTATGATATCTGCTATTACCATATCCTGCTTTTGGGTAAATGACTTTACATTATAGTTTACCGTATCTCCACGGGTATAGATAGCTTTGTTTTTCACAAACACTTCGGGAAGAGCAGTGTTGCTCTGCCTTAACACCACTTTTGTGAGTCCGGTATCTGTTGGCTTTAAGGTAAACGTTGTGGATATGTAGCCAATCAGTGAAACGGTGGCTGTTAGGATATTAAAATCAGTGGTAGGATATTTAACCTGAAATCGTCCATTAACGTCAGCAAATCCAAAGGCTACGACACCCGCATTGCCGTCAGGCTTTATAGTTATGGTTGCATTTGAGAGGGCCTGGTTTTTTTCGTTGTAAACAAAGCCTTGAATTGTTACTTGGGCATTTGACTCCGTCACGAATAAAAAAGTCGAAAAAAAACATGCCAGCACTTTAAATACATATCGCATCAATCTGTCAGTTCTAGTGGATTGTTAAAGCCATTTTTCTTAACAGGAGTTTTAATGGGGATTCCCTCGCCGTTAGTTTTGGCTATTGATACATTTGAATTCTCCCCATTTCCTAACATTGTATTAATCACGGCCATAGGATTTTGCGTAAACGATTCCTCCATTTTTCTAAATTCCTTTTTGGATACAGGTTTTGCGCCATTTGGTAATTCAATACTTACATCATTTAGGTTGTAAAGTGATTGCAGTTCAAATTTTACTTGTTCTTTTGTGTCACTGGCTTCAAGTATCAGACCGGGTAAGCCATGTAATTTCCAGGGACCAGCTTTTACAGCGATCTCAGGACAATACCAGGCCACATATTGACGCCCGGCAAAGTTACCTGTAGCCTTATTACAGGTAAAGCCTCCAATGACCTTCGTTTCGGCGTTAATGCTCCAATCAATCACAGTAGTGTCTTTTATGGATATTTTGCCGCCGAACCATGGTCGAATTAGGTAACAACTGTTGTCAGCGAAGAAATTAAAATACTGCTCCCAGGACGCTTTAGGTATTACCATTGGCTTATTAAAGTCATAACCCGGCTTCCTCATTTCCTGATCCATCGCTGAGTCCATCGAAAATATTGAATAACTTTTGTAAACCGACTTTGCAGCATTAAAATCCAACATCATTTTTTCCTGGTACACAACCCCTAAATTATTTGTGTCCCTTAAATGTGAAAATGTATATACAACCCGCGCTGATGAGAATGATGTTTTTTGCGCTTCGCAAGTGATACAAAGTAGTATAAAGCAAATAATATAATATTGTGTTTTCAATTGCAAGTTTTGAATGAGTCAATAAATCCGGGCAACACTTTCAATTGCTGCCCGGGTAAAATTATCCATTAGCAAGGAAAATAGTAGCTCAGGTAAGATATGATCCACAAATTATCATTCAAAGTGTACTGCGCATCCACCCTGGCACCAATTTTTGCTGTAACTGCATCACATTCGCAACAATGTGTAGCGGATACAGTTATTGACCAGCAGCCATCAGTTGCAGAGGCTGATTGCGTCGAACAGGTTTCATCAAATTTTTTGTATTCCATTTCAGCAACTGTTGCTGGTAGGGTATTAGCGCCAGCTGCATTCGCGGTACAAAATACTCCCAAAAATGCCAAACCCAGTAGTGTCTTTTTCATAATGTTTTTTTTGTTTTTTAATGTAATCCTGTATTTCGCTCAGGGAATAATATTTGGCGTCTAACTTTTTTGTGATAAGAACCACATCCCTTTTTCTTTGTCTTTGAGTAATGGAGGGAAAAAATCTCGCATTTCGTAGCTACTGAAAATTGCTAGTATGCAATAGGTGGCCTTGGCATACAAATATTTTAAAGCATGCCGGGGAAGTTGTTAACATGCAACGACATTGAAGTTTCATTTTGGGTTGATTTTCAAGAATATGAGGCAAAGTAAATAATAGGTCAAATATGACCTAATTTATTTTGATTGATTGCTTGAATGTTGCTTTGTTGAGAAAGCATCATGCAAATAGTACTTTTTTGAAAGCTTTTGGGGCTAACCTGAGGCTTAAAAGAAAGGAATTGGGCTTTTCTCAAGAGGGGCTTGCTTATGGTGCTGGAATTGAATTAAGGCAGATTGGCAGAATTGAACGAGGGGAAATTAATACAGGCATTGCTTCAATAAAAATCATAGCAGATACACTTGGCATAAAGCCGCAACTTCTCTTTGATTTTGAGTAACCCCGGACAGAGTATGACGGATATCATTGCGGCTTAAGCTAAATTTCAGGATGCCACAGGATAATTTTTTGATGTTTATCTTGTATCATGCATCGTCTTAAAAATTGCCACCATCATGAAATTGCAAGTCCAATCTTTGTTTTACCCAATCCTTATTGTTGTACTCATCTTAACCTCCTGTGCCGGTATTCCCCAGCCAGTGCCACCTAAAAATGAGGTGATGCAGGCGATGGATAAAGCCAATGACTACTTCATGAACCTCTGGCCCGATCCCGGTGCCAATATCCCAAAACCAATCGTACGTCCCAGCAATATCTGGACCCGCGCCGTGTATTACGAGGGCCTGATGGCGATGAATGAAGTGAACCCGCAAAAAAAATATTACGACTATGCCCTCGATTGGGGCGTAAAACACAAATGGAACTTAAGAGGTGGTATGACCACCCGCAATGCCGATAACCAATGTTGTGGCCAAACTTATATTGAACTCTACCTGATCGACAAAAAGCCTGAGTACATCACCAATATCAAGGCGTCGATAGACAGTATGATGAAGACCCAGAAAGTGGACGACTGGAATTGGATAGACGCCATACAAATGGCGATACCGGTGTATACGAAATTGGGGGTCATCTACAAAGACACCACCTATTTTCACCGCATGTATGAGATGTATGCTTTTTCCAAATACAAGCATGGCGGAAAAGGTTTATACAACCCGGAAGACCACTTATGGTGGCGGGATAAAGACTTTGTGGCGCCTTACAAAGAGCCCAATGGCGAAGACTGCTATTGGGGCCGTGGCAATGGCTGGGTGGTGGCCGCACTGGTAAGGGTTTTAAAGGATTTGCCAAAAAATGAAACACATTACGAAGAATACCTTACTGATCTTAAAGATATGCTGAAATCCTTGCTGCCACTGCAACGTGCGGATGGCTTATGGAACGTAAGCCTGCACGATTCTACCCATTTTGGTGGTAAAGAACTTACAGGTACCGCTTTGTTTGTGTACGGGATGGCCTGGGGTGTCAACAACAAAATACTGGATAAAAAGACCTACCTGCCTGTCATCATAAAAGCCTGGAATGCGATGGTAACAGATTGCCTGCATGATAATGGTTTTCTGGGCTACGTGCAGGGAACTGGTAAAGAACCCAAAGACAGTCAGCCGGTAACTTATACCAGCGTGCCGGATTTTGAAGACTAC
This sequence comes from Chitinophagaceae bacterium, assembly GCA_039925965.1. Classification (GTDB taxonomy): domain Bacteria; phylum Bacteroidota; class Bacteroidia; order Chitinophagales; family Chitinophagaceae; genus JAZKFT01. The sequence goes on along the minus strand of JBDSXW010000129.1, from coordinate 52,641 downwards.
GGTTTGGGCGCATTTTTACTGGCTGGCAGTGAGCTATACAAACTGAAGAAATAGTCTGGCCGGCCAGTTTCAAAATCGTGCATTGGTCATCTTGTCATTGGGTCAGTAAGTCATTTATCCTGTCACGTAATCAGAGTGAGAAAAGATAGCTATCCAATCACTTGCTCATCCATTGCGAAGTATACATCATTTCCAGACACCTGTGTGGTGAACTTGGAAGAAGTGAAGACTCAAAAAAATGAAGATGAAAAATTATTCCCTAAATGTACTGGTCCTGTTGCTGTTTGCAGGATATCCATCGCAGGCGCAGAAGGCACAAGCTGCAAAGCCTAATATTATTCTCATACTCGCAGATGATCTTGGATACGGCGACCTGGGATGTTATGGCCAGTCAAAAATAAAAACGCCGAACCTGGACAAACTGGCAAAAAGCGGGATGCGGTTTACGCAATTTTATGCCGGTGCCACCGTATGTGCGCCCAGCCGCGCCGCTTTGATGACCGGGCTGCATACCGGGCACACCGCGGTTCGGGGCAACAAAGGAATGAAGCCCGAAGGGCAATTTCCGCTGCCGGCGTCTACGGTTACCATTGCCAAACTTCTGCAACAAGGCGGCTATAATACCGGGGCCTTTGGCAAATGGGGGCTGGGTTTTCCTGGCTCGGGCGCGGAGCCTGGAGATATGGGTTTTAAAACATTTTTTGGCTACAACTGCCAGACACTGGCCCATAATTATTATCCAGATCATTTGTGGAACAATACACAGAAGGTGTTATACCCCGGAAATGAAGAAAACCATCAGGCCTATTCTGCAGATACCATCCAGGCCCATGCTATGAAATTTCTAGGGGCACAATCGATTACGAAGCCCTTCTTTTTATTCCTGCCGTTTACACTCCCGCATGCAGACCTGGAAGTGCCTGATGATAGCGTCTACCAGTATTACGTGAAGCTATTTAACGAAACTTCCGCCAGACCCAGGGTGGCCAATCCCGATAACAAAGCGGGTGGTTTACAGCCGCATGCAGCCTATGCTGCCATGGTAAGCAGACTGGATAAATATGTGGGCGAAATTGTAGCTGCGGTAACAAAAAAAGGAATGCTGGAGCATACGCTGATTATTTTTAGTAGTGATAATGGCCCGCATAAAGAAGGGGGAAATGATCCCGCTTTTTTTAACAGCAGTGGCGGCTTTACAGGTATTAAAAGAGACTTGTACGAGGGCGGTATCAGGGAGCCATTTATTGTTTCATGGAAGGGTAAAGTAAAGGCGGGTAGCGAATCGGAGCATATAGCTGCGCAATGGGATTTATTCCCGACATTCCTGCAGCTATCGGGTAGGCCTGCATTTTCGACGATTGACGGCATTTCTTTCCTGCCGGAATTGGAAGGAAAGCCACAGCCTGTGCATCCATGGCTGTATTGGGAATTTCACGAGAGCGGAGGAAAACAAGCCGTTAGAAAGGGGAACTGGAAAGCAGTTCGCTTAAATGTATCTCTTTTATCCGACAGCCCTATTGAGTTGTATGACCTGGCTACCGACAAACAGGAAAAAATAAATGTTGCAGCCAAATACCCTGAAGTAGTGAAAGAGATGGCTGCACTCATGCAGCAAAGCCATGTACCAGATTCGAATTGGCCCTTATTACCAGAAGAGCTGAAAGGCAAAAAATAGCAAGTAGTGTTCAGGGGTCAAAACCGTGAATTGGTCACTAGGGCATTAGGTAAGCAAGTCAGGACCTTTTAATGAAATGACCTGCTGCTAGTTGCAAACAGCGCTTTATCGCTTTATGGTTTTGTGCCTTGCGAAGTATCGATTAGCAATAAAAAGAGCAGCCCAATTGAAACTGCTCTTTTTAGAATATAGAATAGACGATTTGTAAGGTACTAGCTAAAAAGGCCACCTTTCTTCAACTGACGTGTTCCTTCACCAATCTTAAAACCATTTTGATAGATCTGTATAATATAAGCACCCTGTTGGAAGTTAACACCTGGAGCAAAAGCGAATTCAACGGTCTTCTTTTTCGCGGTTTCCACATCTACACCTAATTTGGTAGTAAAGGCTTTGTCACCTTCGTCACGGGTAGTAAAAGTTCCTGAACCCAGGGCTTCACCAGTTACAGGTCGGCCGTCAGGACCTGTAACCACAACAAATACATCTGTCGTTCCAGGTGTTGCGATCCTGTTATCTACATCAAAGGATATTACCAGTTTGTCTACACGTTTTGCAGTTGTCGTTTCCTTTTCTTTACCATTTGACTTAACATTTATGGGTTTGATGGCAATATTGGTAGCATTTAGCGTCGAAGCGATATCTACTTTCTTTTCCAGTTCCAATTTAGCTGTGGTAGTGGTAGTAAGGTCTTCATTCAGCTTTTGTTTTTCCTGGTTCAATACTGTTTTTTCTACTGTCAAAACTGTCTTTTCCTGGGTTAAAGTCTGGTTGTCCTGTGTAAGACGGGCAACCTCTTCCTGCATAGCTGTTATGTTACCATTCAGCTTTGCAATCAGGTTTCTTGCTTTGGCCAATTCTGCTGAGCTTGCGTTCTTGTTATTTAAGATGCCCCTGATTTCTTTTTTATCAGCTTCAATTTCCGCCGTTTTTTCAGAAAGTTTCGATTGCAAATCGGTGTTTACACCTGCCATAGAATCGAGACGCACCAATGAACCATCAAAGCTTTTTTGCAGTTCGCTTTTCTCATCTGTTACCTGCGCTATTTTAGTGTCTTTAAGTTCCATAGCACCGCTCGATTTAGTCTTATCAACAACGATAAATACAGCAGCGCCTGCCAGTAACACACCCAAAATGATTGGCAATAAATTGTTGGATGATCTTCTTGGCAATTGATTCTCTGGGACTGGTGTTGAAAAGCTTGAATTTTCCATGGTTTTTAATTTTAATGTGAGACGATATTTTTTAATTATTGAGTAAAAATCTGGTGGCATTACTAGAGTGATTTTGACCACAGATTTTATTTTGATTTCTAGCGGTAACTTTCTATAACCGTGCCAAAAATGAAAAGTATCTCAATTTTGTAAAAACCGTTTAACAATTAAGATCAGTGTAACTCATTGATATTGATAGCGTTAAATTTATTAAAACGTTGAAAGTTAAAGTCTGAAATAGCTGTAAAATTTTGTTCCAAGCCGCTGATTTTGAGGTAAGCAGGCCAAAAAGCAATGTAAGAATATGGTGACCACTCTCCAATTTTTTCAGTATTTTTTGCCTGCGTTGTATTGCAGGTTTTTGCAAGTCTTGACCAGTTTATGAATATTGAAAAATGAATATAAAAAGTAACTCCTCGTCAGTAATGTATGGAGTGTTCATGTTGCCATTTTTCATGTGATTGAGTAGACAGCAGTGGGAAGACAAGTTGTTATTTGGTGTTTTTCCCCTCATTAACAGGTGTCTTTTGTTCTGCAACCTGGCCCGCACACGCTCAAAAAATAGGCTTCAGAAATATGTAAGAGCGCTTCCGATTATTAAGGATTCCCTGTTGGTGTAACCGTACCGGACGCCGTTAATGTTCGTTAATGAAAACAAAATATACGCAGGGGCCTGGCTAATCTTGCAGTCAGTTTCCGACGCCCGTTTTAAACCCTGGTCAATCCCCGCTCCCGATGAAAAAAATTATCCTTCTTGCGCTATTGGTAAATGTAAAAATTACAGTTTTATCACAGGCTAAGGTTTTTGGAAATATAAAAGGGAAGGTGTTTGATATCGAAAAGAAACAGCCCCTGGCCGACGCTACCATTACCCTGATGAATAGGACAGACTCTGTGGATGTATCGTATTCTGTTGCGGATAAGGAAGGTGCTTTTGAATTAAAAAACATCGATACCGGTCTCTACGTCATCAGCATCAGCAATATAGGATTCGCAGAATTTACAAAAAAGATTTCTATAACCCCGACTGTATATGCGATTGATCTCGGTATTGTGAACCTGATTACCGATACCAGTAATGTGATGAATGTTATTGTAAAAGCGCCCAGTATCCTGATTAATAAAGATACGGTCGAGTTTAAAGCATCTGCCTTCCCCACTAAGCTCAATGCTACTGTAGAAGACCTGCTGAAAAAATTACCGGGCGTAGAAGTAGACAAAGACGGCAATATTACCTCGCAGGGGGAGGATATTACCAAAGTGTATGTGGATGGAAAGGAATTTTTTAGCAACGATCCCAAGCTGGCTACTAAAAATCTCACCGCCGAGTTAGTGGAAAGCATCCAGGTTTTTGATGACATGAGTGACCAGGCCAAGTTTACCAAGATGGATGATGGTAGCCGCACCCGAACCATTAATATCAAACTCAAGAAGGACCGGAAAAAAGGCATTTTTGGTCGAACCGACCTCGCAGCCGGGAGCAAAGACCGGTATGCAGGCAGCGCTTCTTTCAATATGTTTAATAACAAAACCCAGGTATCGATGCTGGGCGGCGCCAACAACGTCAACAAACTAGGCTACACAGCCACGGACCTGATCGGCAATATTGGTGGGATGACGGGCTTCAGCGGTGGTGGCGGTAATCGGGGTGGTGGCGGAAATCGAGGCGGTGGTGGCGGAAACAGGGGTGGTGGTGGCGGCGGCGGTAACGCCGGAAATGGAAATACCGCATCCTGGAACGGCGGTGTTAATTTTCGTGATAACTGGGGCACTAAACTGCAGGTCGCAGGCAATTATTTTATTTCTGAAAACTCTGTCACTAATAGAAGCAATAGCCTGCGGCAAAGCTTTTTCCCCAACGACTCGGTTACTTATACCAACAACGAATCGTACGACAAGAATAGCAGCTTAAGTAACAACCTGGGCTTTCGTATGGAGTATACCATCGACAGCATGAATTCGGTGTTGATAACCCCAACAGTTAGCTGGCAGCATGGGGAGTCCTACAGTTTTGATTCCGTGCTTACGATGGCAGGCCTTTTGGATAACACTTCTAAGGCTATTACGAGCATCCGCAGCCGCTCCAACCAGCGGGATGGCTATAATGTGGGTAACAATTTATTATACCGCCATCGCTTCAAAAAGCCGGGCCGTACATTTACCATCGGATGGAACGCGGGGTATAACAACAGTGAGGGCGAAGGCTTTAACCAATCACCTTATACCTATTTTAATAAAGACGGAACGATCAATTATGTACGTAATCAGCAACAACAGAACGACCAGTTTACCCATTCGTTTAATAATACCATCAGTACTTCCGTTACTGAAGTGATGGGTATTGGAAAATTGCTGGAGCTAAACTATGCGTATACCAACAACCAAAGCACCAGCGACCGGAAAACGTTTGACTACAATATCGGTACTGGTAAATATGATAGCGTAAACAAACCACAAACAAATTATTTTGAAAATGGATTTGTATCCAGCCGCATTGGTGCTAATTACCGGGTAAAAAAAGTAAAATACGACTACCAGTTTGGCGGCGCGGTGCAACTGGCCTCGCTCGATAATTTGAGCCACCGTGCGCTGACAGGAAAAGATAGCCTGATGAAGCAGCACTACACTAATTTTTTCCCCAATGCCAGTTTTAATTATAACCTGGGCACCCGTAAAAGCATCCGCTTTAGTTACCGGGGCAGTACAAAGGCCCCCAATATTACACAGTTGCAGGATGTAGTAGATGTGAGCAACCCGCTCAACTACCGCAGTGGCAACCCGGACCTGAAACAGGAATTCAATAACAATTTCAACTTCAGCTACAATACGTTTAACCTCAGCAATTTTATGTATTTCAATGGTACCATTACTGCTGGCACGGTAAGCAACCGTATTGTAAACAGCACGGATACATTAAACAGGTACGTGCTGATAACGAAACCGGTAAATACCAACGGGTCCTGGAATTTCAGCTTCAATGGAACTGTCGGCATACCGCTAAAAAAAGTGGCGACCGGCAAGAAGAGCCCGATGAACCTGAACCTCACCACTACCTACCGCTATAACCGCGATGTAAGTGTGTTATACAAACAATATCTTTTTAACTACAGCACCACCATCAGCCAACGTATTAATTTTAACTATAACCTGGAAAATAAGTTTGATCTGGGTACCAGTGCAAGACTATCGTATAACAATGCGAAGTACAGCGTGAACTCCAATCTCAACAACAAGTATTTCTCCAGTACCTATTCCGTAGATATGACATTGACAGTGATAAAGAATTTCCTGTTGACTACAGACTTTAATTATCTCATGAACACTGGTCGCTCGGTTGGCTTTAACCAATCCATCCCGTTATGGAATGCCAGCGTAGGCAGGTATTTATTTAAGAAGAAAAACGGTGAAGTACGTGTCAGCGTAGTCGATCTGTTGGATCAAAACAAAAGTATTGGCCGCAATATCGGCGACAACTATTTTGAAGACACTTATACCCAGGTGCTGAGCCGGTATTTCATGGTTACCTTTTCGCTTAACCTCAACAAATTTGGTGGTAAGGCCCCGGGCAGCAAAGGCGGCGGAATGCGCGGTCAGGGTGGAGGTAACCGCGGCGGTGGAGGCGGTGGTGGCAGAAGAGGAGGAGGCAACTGATGCCCGTTGAGGGTTGGGCCAGGTTAATGATTTCCATAGTTTTTTTCGCCGGCTGTAACACTAATTGGAAGCCGGTTCTGCTCAGGCGGCAGTGGGCAGGTGGCAAACGGCGTAAAGGCACAAGGTGGGTTATGGGCCTTATTAAAATCGATGATCGTGATTCCATCAGGGCCGGGTTTCTGCACATAAAGAAACCGGCCTGCAGGGTAGGTAGACAGCCCGCTGGTAGCGTCGCCGAAAATGATAAACAATTCATCACCTTCTTCCAAAACATCCAGGCTATATCTTTTTTTGTTAATGGTAAACAGGAGTTTGCCCGGTGAAGGCTGTTGCGTTGTTTGGCCCAACACATTGGTGATCGCTATCATTTGTTGCAGTAATGGTTTTTGGAGTATGGCTTTTATTCGCCATTTGGTGTCCATCTTAAATCGCTCAATACCCTTAAAAGCCACAATGGCCGGACTTGCCAGGTCGCGCAGGCGAATGCCGGTTTTGTCTTCCCGCCTGATCACCGACCATTTCAGATTTTTATAAACAACCACAGGTTGCGTGGAAGCAGCTGAGTCTTGATAAAAAATCACCGACTCTTTTACAGGTTTGCCATTTACCAATATCGGTTCGCGGGTTGTCGAAACCAGAGCGACGTTTCCATCCCGCCATTCAAAATACCCTGCCATTTCATCGATTGAATTCTTTGGGAAAACAAGCTTGTTTTGTTTTCCAGTTCCAAAACTGTTTTTACCTGGCTCCAGCCAATACAGTCCGGCAAGGTTGAGCCAGCCGTTATCAGATTTCAATTCTTTTACCCGCTGAGCATCCCAGGTCTTTATTTCATTTGTGTAGGCGCTACTAGTTTGGGCTGCACCGGGGAGGTATAAAAAAAATCCGTTTGAAAGTATAGTGGTCAATAGCCATATTTTAATTGCGCCTGTCATGTGTAGGTTGTTGGTCATCGGTAGAAAAATAATAGGTGCAATTATCTGTTTGATAAGCCGCTACGACTATACATCCAGTCAGAATTTATCGCCGATCCATATAGGCTTTATTCTGCTTCGTATACTTTTATCTCATCTATTTCCTGTCTTGATTTCGTGCTGCGGAAGCCGAAGTATCCCACTCTTAATGGCTTTGGATCCGTATATACAAACCAGGTTTCATCATCAATGGAAAAGGTTGTCGTGCCGTTGCTGACTGTTATCCGCACCAGGTATTCTTTATTGGGCTGCAGCAGGTGCTGGCTGTCGGTATATTCCTGTATCAGCCTGCGTTCGCCGTTGCCCTCATACTTTCTGAAACGGCTGGTTTTATTGGTGTTGCCGCCCATGCCTACATAATACAGGCTCAGGCTATCGTATGCTTCCAGCACGCCATTACGGGTAAAGAGGTTGCGTTTTGCAGGATCGGTCGCCATCCAGAATTGGTTGAGATCACTTAGCCGGTCATTTGCACCGCCCTGCATTAGCACTTTTCGTTTATATTCAATAATGATATTGCCCTCCAGCATTTTATTGAGCCAAACGGTTACCCCGCCCTTTGTATCAAGCACCATTTTGCCATCTTTAACGTATACGCTGGAATTTGGTTTCGGATCTATTTCTGCAATCCAGTTCGTGCTGTCAAGGCCGCTGCTGAAATCATCCGCAAAGAGGAGTTTGCCTTTGGTAAAAGGTTGGGCAGACGACGGGCTAAAACATGCAGCTAAACTTAAACAGAGGAAGATAGGTGGAAACAGGTTTGTCATTACTGCTGGTATTGTGTGTAATTTATTTTGGTAGAATTGAAGGAACTTTAAGAATCCTCCTCCGCAATAAAGAAGTCAAGTTTTTAAAACTTGACTTCTTGTAATCGGTCACTTCAACATTTCATCAATCGTTCCATAAGCTACCGGATGATAATTACCCCTTGCCTTTGCATACACTTGTTTTGCCCATGTTTTGCCTTCGGGTGTTTTGATCATTTCGCCATATAAGGGCTTCAGGAATTTGCGCCGGCCAACATCCATCAGGAATTTTTCAGTATTAGCATATGCGGGCAGGTAATGAAATCGGACAGCCAAAGTATACCAGGCACATTGCACTTCTGCATTGCCACTGTTTGTAAAGCCAAATTCCTTATCCAGTAGCGTCATTTTGGACGCATTCAAACTATCAGGCAGGTGGCTGATAAAATACAATATGGCATTGGTGCTTTTAATTTGATCGTGCAGACCACCTCCGTTTCCAGTCTCGTTGAAACCCGCCAGCAGGGTGTCTATTTTATTAAATTCAGCAGAAATGGCTGGTACCATATTTGCCGGCAGGCCAGGTTTGTAAATCCAGTCTTCGGCCTTTATCTTATCAGCTAATGCGGTATCTGTTCCGATCAATTCTTTGTTGAGATAAACGAGGAATTTTTCTGTTGTGTTGGAAGTAAAAGCATGGCTTTCAAAATATTTTTTCAGGAAGTCATCAAATTTTTCACGACCAGCAGCCTCCTCAATTGTGCGTAGAAAAGCGGCGCCTTTTTCATAGACGATATCACTACTCGCTTCGTCGGGGTCACGACCTGCAAAATTGCCTTTGAGTTTAGTATCAGCACTGGTATCGCCAAACTCTTTTATGGTTTTTGCCAGGTCCTGCCGGCCCAATACCTCCTCCATATTGGCCTCTTCTCTGCCATATAGTGCTTCTACAATCCGGCGTTCAAAATAGGTAGTAAAACCTTCATTTAACCACATATCGTTCCAGGTGGCGTTGGTCACGAGGTTGCCGCTCCAGCTATGCGCCAGTTCGTGTGCCACCAGGCTCACGAGGCTGCGATCGCCGGCGATTACAGTTGGCGTGGCAAAAGTGAGGTTGGGATTTTCCATGCCACCATATGGGAAACTGGGGGGCAATACCAACAGGTCGTAGCGTCCCCAGCGGTAAGGGCCATATAATTTTTCTGCAGCATCTGTCATCTTGCCCATATCGGCAAATTCCCAGGCGGCTTTTTCCAGCACAGAAGGCTCAGCATAAATGCCGGTGCGGTTGTCGATGGCTTTAAATGCAATATCCCCAACGGCGAGTGCCAGCAGGTAACTGGGTATTGCATGCGTTTGTTTAAAATGATAAATGCCGTCGGCAGATTTAGTCTGTGGATTTTCTGCACTCATCACCGCCATCAGGTTGGGAGGTACGGTAACGGTGGCATTGTAAGAAAACCGTATTCCCGGCCCATCCTGGCAGGGAATCCAGGTGCGGGCAAGAATGGGTTCGCTTTGGGTAAACAGAAACGGATCTTTTTTGCCGCTGGTTTGCTGTGGGGTGAGCCATTGCAATGCACCCGCATCTTTGGCGCTGGTGTAATAGATATTCACCAGGGTGGTGCCGGTATCAATCGCAACATGTAAGGCCTGCCCCATAAAGCCGGCGTCTGCATCGAGTGAGAATGTTGTTGGCCTTTCGTCGGTACCCAGCGTTATTTTCTGTATCTGCAACTGCTTTGTATCAAACACTATGTCTTTGCCTTTACTGATATTGTTAATGGTCCAACCTGCTTTGCCACTGATCTGCTGCGTGGTGAAGTCTACTTTAATATCGAGATCAAGATGGATTACCACTGCCTTTCCGGGTTGAGAAAAAGAATGCGGATCGTTTACAGCTCCTGCAACTGCTGCTTCGCGGTCAGCAGGTTTTTGATTACATGAAAACAGGATCAAAGCCGAAGCAATAAAAAAGATTTTACCCACAGTAGATTGATTTTTTATGAATTCAGCCAAAGTTATAGGGGCAGGCTGAATATGGTCGATGGAAATGTTATATGGAAAGCAGCACCACCCCCGGCGCAGGCTTTCGACCCTTGCCGCGCCGCCGCCGGGGCACAATCTGCGACCTGCCGCATTTTTGTGAAATTCCTAAAATGCCAGGTTGCGGAAAGCTGCAAAAAAAAGTACCGCTCCCAACGATAGGGAACGGTACTCTAAACCATTGAAAAACGCTGTGGTTTACGTAGTGGGAAAAGGGCCAGGGTGTGCAATTACCTGAGAAAAAACTCCAGTACAACTCTTCTATTTTGTCCGCGACCACTTATTGTTTTATTGGATCCCACTGGTTTGTCGCTTCCATAAGCCATAGTTTCCATCCGGCTTTCAGGCACACCCTTGCCCAGTAAGTACGATTTTACTGCATCCAGCCTACTCTCGGATAATGGGGTATTAGGCACCGGCTTCTTCCTGGTAGAAACCGTACCCGGCATTTTTTCTACGGCATCGGTATGGGCGGTAATTCGTAGTGTATAATCCGGATAGTCTTTAGCCAGGTTAGCTACTTCATCCAGCATGGGGTAGCTACCGGCTTTTAATGCAGCAATTCCACTTTCGTAATTAATGGTCCTGGGAGCAAATTCAAGGCGTTTCGGCACCGCCTTCGGTATTTCTTTAATCACCGGGCAGCCGTGGTTTGACGCATCTCCCATCACCGTCGGGCAGTTATCCTCTGAGTCTATAACGCCATCTCCATCCGTGTCAGCAGGACAACCTTTAGCGTCTACTTTAACGCCTGGTTTTGTATTGGGACATTTATCGTCAGAATCAATTACGCCATCCTTGTCGGAATCTGCGGGGCAGCCTGTCGCATCTACTTTTACACCTTTTGGTGTATTGGGGCATTTGTCGTTCGCGTCTTCTATTCCATCACCATCTGTATCCGGGCAGCCATGGAACATATCCAGTCCTTTTTGATTGGGGCATTTGTCGTTGGCATCTTCTATGCCATCACCATCACTATCTGGGCAGCCTTTAAACCGTGGGAGGCCAGGTACATCCGGACAAGCGTCATCGTAATCACTTACCCCGTCTTTGTCTTTATCCTGGCAGCCGTTCATTTCTTTGGTGCCAGGCACAGTGGGGCATTTATCGAGGTAATCTGCCACTCCATCCTTGTCGGTATCCACAGGGCAGCCAAAACCATCTACCGCTACACCGGCCGGCGTAGAGGGACATTTGTCTTTTTTATCTTTAACGCCATCACCATCGGCATCGTTCCTTTTGGGAACACCATTTTGTGCATAGGTGCAGGTGAAAATGCTGGCCAGCAAGATTGTTGCATAAAGGCTGGTAAGTCTTTTTAAGTTCATGACATTTGTTTTAAGATTTCTAAATAATTCCTGATTTCTTTAAGACAGTTTAGCAAATGGCGAACCAAGTAGCTGGGATATCCATTAAAACGGCGTTGGACAGTAGGGAAGTTCTACGGCGATTCATGTACACGGCAATGTGGGCCTTTTTTTGAAAAAATGAAAATTTACGGGAGGAACGCCTGTGTTCAAGCGGCAAAAGGGGGCAGGATGTCATGCGTTTTGGTATTTTCCAAAGCGCTGGTTCTTACACAAATCTTTTTTTGCGCTCTGTGAAAAGACTCTGCTTGACGTAGAATGGGACCCGGATTAACGCTGATTTCGTAGAAAAGATGCCCCAATAGCTCGTTAAATGGTTCCATTGAATGACGAATGACTATCAAAACGATTTTCCGGATAACCGCCGAAACTCCCATTGCCGGGCTTAATTGGCAACTCGGTTAGGGTGTAGCCCCAAACTTATTTTAATTATTGCCAATCATTTTGAATGGCTATTTTCGTCTTCCACCCACTCCACCAGCATCTTTAATAATTTTTATATGAGTTATCTGCCTTCCGCCGAACGCTATGATAAAATGACCTACCGCCGTTGCGGAAACAGTGGTATCCTGCTACCGGCTATTTCTTTGGGCCTATGGCAAAATTTTGGCGATGTGGATGATGTACGGGTCTATACCGAAACACTCAAATTGGCCTTTGATAGTGGTATCACCCATTTTGACCTGGCTAATAACTATGGGCCTCCGCCGGGCAGTGCTGAAACGAATTTTGGTAAAATACTAAAGAATGAATTTGACGGCTACCGCGATGAAATGATCATCTCTTCCAAGGCCGGATATTATATGTGGCCAGGTCCTTATGGCGAGTGGGGTAGTAAAAAAAATATGATTGCCAGTCTTAACCAGAGTCTTACAAGGACCGGTCTCGACTACTTCGATATATTTTATCACCATCGGCCTGATCCTGCAACGCCACTGGAAGAAACAATGGCCACGCTGGATCTGATCGTTCGGCAGGGTAAGGCTTTATATGTGGGTATTTCCAACTATAAAAAGGAAGAAGCCGCAAGGGCATTCGCCATCCTTAAACAGCTTGGTACACCCTGTATAATCCATCAACCAAAATATTCGATGTTTGAGCGTTGGGTGGAAGGTGGCTTGCTGGATACCCTGGAAGAACATGGCGTTGGTTGCATTCCTTTTTCCCCGTTGGCCCAGGGCTTGTTAACTAATAAATACCTCAATGGAATACCCGAAGGCAGCCGGGCCACAAAGAATGTTTTTCTAAAACCGGAACAAATCACGGAGGCTACAGTTGCAAAAATAAAAGCCTTGAATACAGTGGCCGTAAAAAGGGGCCAGTCTTTAGCACAAATGGCGCTCGCCTGGTTGCAGAAGGATCATCGTGTTACATCGGTTCTGATTGGCGCCAGCCGGCCCGAGCAATTGGCAGACAGTTTAAAGTGCCTTGATAACCTGCTGTTCAGCCAGGAGGAGTTGGCCTTGATAGAAAATATACTGGGGCAATAAGCCAACTTCGCTATTGATTCTTGAAAATCGAAAGGATCCTAGCAGGTATACAGGTGATGTTTTACCGTTTCCAAAAACGGCTTGATGTCAAAAGGCTTGCTGATAAATTCATTGGCACCGGCACCGATACACGAGGGCCCGGCATCTGGGTTGGCAGACATCATAATAATGTTTAAATCCTTTGTATAATCCCTGTTTCTTAAATCCCTGCAAATATCCCTGCCATCGACTCCTGATAAAAGCATATCCATTAATACCAGGCGCGGATGGGTGGCATTGATAACGTCTGCTACATGATCTGCCACGGGAATATATTTTATGGAATATCCAGCGTATTTTAAAACATGGCTCACCATTATTCCAAGATCGGGATCATCATCGATAATCAATATGTCAATTTCTTTGTCGCTCATTTCTTTTTATTTGAGTAAGTCCAAAACCGCCGTAAAATCAGTTGCATACTGCTGCCTGGAATTATTTACAGTCTCACAATAAATAAGCCGTTTTTTTAACAAAGGTGAAACTGATAGGCCGTTTTGCAGTGAAATTGGGGGTTCATAAAGTGAGATACCATTAATAGGCCCCGATTGTATAATTATTGTGGCTTATCAACGGGGACATTGTGTATAATCCAATGTCATTTCATGTGCCTGAACGGAAATCCTGGCAATCAACGCACCGGTTATTTGGGGTAAGGTGAGGAAGAACTTCCTCCAAATGCGTTGAAATGGCTGGTCATCCGAAAGAATGGATGCTTGCAGGAACGGAAATGGTCTTATTGGTTTATGACTGATGTATAGGTAAAACAGGCTGAAGACTTCCTTCGGATGTAATGCTGTAATTTCCCGGGGCAGCAGGCTTACAAAGTTGTGTGCACTGTGCTGACAGAACAGTAGCTGATCATTGAACGGCATACGAAAACTTGCGAGCTACCTTTAACCAATCTCCTGGACCAGTGAATATTTTCCAATAAGTTTTTTTAAATCCGGGCTACAGATGAAATGTAATATTTTCATGCCGCGCAAGGGAAAACGGTTGCGAAAAACGATACGAAATGTCACAAAAACTCAGAAGCCAGGATTGGTTTGGCCGCAAGGATAAAGACGGAATTATCTACCGTAGCTGGATGAAGAACCAGGGCATGCCACCCGATTTATTCGACGGCCGCCCCGTGATCGGTATCTGCAATACCTGGAGCGAGCTCACTCCCTGCAACGCCCATTTAAGGGATCTCGCAGAGATGGTGAAACGCGGTGTGTATGAGGCTGGCGGCTTCCCCCTGGAATTCCCAATTATGTCTTTGGGCGAAACGTTGTTGAAACCTACGGCTATGTTGTACCGAAACCTGGCCAGTATGGATGCAGAAGAATCTATCCGCGGTAACCCCATGGATGGCGTGGTGCTGCTAACCGGCTGCGACAAAACAACGCCGTCAACGGTGATGGGAGCGGCAAGTGTAAACCTGCCGACAATCGTGGTGCCCGGCGGTCCGATGCTCAATGGAAAATACAAAGGTCATGATATTGGTTCCGGCACCCATGTGTGGAAATTTGACGAAGACATGAAGACCGGCAAAATGACGCAGGAGGAATGCACCATCGCGGAGAGCTGTATGAGCAGGAGCATAGGCCACTGCATGACCATGGGTACCGCCTCCACAATGGCCTGCATGGTGGAATCGCTGGGGCTTACATTGCCTGGCGCTGCAGCCATTCCGGCGGCGGACTCCCGGCGTAAAGTGTTGGCACAACTCAGTGGCAGGCGCATCGTAGAAATGGTGAAGGAAAACCTGACCATTTCAAAAATTCTCAGCCGTGAAGCATTTGAAAATGCCATCCGGGTAAATGCCGCGGTGGGTGGGTCCTCTAATTTTATTATTCACCTCACGGCCATTGCTGGCAGGATTGGCGTGCCATTGCACCTTGAAGACTTTGATGATATCGGCAGTAAAATTCCGTTGTTGCTGAACCTGATGCCTTCCGGCAAATTCCTGATGGAAGACTTTTACTACGCGGGTGGCCTGCCAGTTGTCTTACACGAATTGAAAGACCAGCTTCATGAAAATGTAATCACCGTAACGGGTAAAAACCACCAGGCGAATATTGAAGGTTTAACGACCTGCTATAATGAAAATGTCATCAGTCGTTACGACGCGCCGTTAATTGCCGAAGCTGGTTGTGTGGTGCTAAAAGGAAACCTGGCAATGAGTGGTGCCGTTATGAAACCGTCCGCAGCCACCCCCGCGCTGATGCAGCACAAGGGTAGGGCCGTGGTTTTTGAAAGTATCGAAGATTATCACGCACGCATAGACGACCCCGAACTCGATATTGATGAAACCTGCGTAATGGTATTAAAATATGTAGGCCCTGTGGGCTATCCCGGCATGCCGGAAGTGGGTAATATGGCCCTGCCCAAAAAACTCCTCCAGCAGGGTATCACGGACATGGTCCGTATCTCCGACGGCCGCATGAGCGGTACCGCCTATGGAACTGTGGTGTTGCATGTATCGCCGGAATCCGCTATCGGCGGCAACCTGGCGCTGGTGCAAAACGGCGATATGATTGAACTAAACGTTGCCAACCGGCGCATCCACCTGGAAGTGACCGATACTGAACTGGAAGAAAGAAGGGCCAATTGGCTGGCTCCCAAACCTGCTGCCACCAGAGGTTACGTAAACCTCTACGTAAACCATGTGATGCAGGCCGATAAAGGTGCAGACCTTGATTTTCTCGTTGGCAATTCGGGTTCTGAGGTAACCAGAGACTCGCATTAATAAGTTAAAAGTTACAAGGTACAAGTTTCAAGGTACAAGGTTTAGGGTTTAGGGTTTAGGGTCCAAGGGGCAAGGTCCAAGGGGCAAGGTCCAAGGATCAGGAATCAACAATCATGTAATATGAAATCGTAAATCGTAAATCTCAAATCGTAAATTCCCTTGGTTTTCCCCATCCTCCTTTTCGCGATTGCTTTACAGGTCTTTTTAACGGTTAAAAAGGTCAGCCCATTTTTGTCGTTGCTCATCGTGGCGATTTTATCTGGTTTGTTGCTCGGGATGCAACCTGCGGCCTTATTGCAATCGGTAGAGAAGGGCGTGGGCAGCACATTGGGCGGCCTGGCATTGATCATTTGCCTGGGCGCCATCCTCGGTAAAATATTGGAAGTGAGCGGTGCTGCAGAGCAGATTGCCATGACGCTGATTCGTGGATTCGGCCCCAAAAATATTCAGTGGGCGGTCCTGCTCACCGGCTTCCTGATCGGCATCCCTTTGTATTACAATGCGGGCTTTATAATATTGGTGCCCCTCGTATTTATGCTGGCGAGGAAGACTGGAATGCCCTTGCTGTATATCGCTATCCCAATGGCGGCTTCGCTGAGCACCACACACTGTTTCCTGCCACCACATCCGGGTCCGGTAGTATTGGTAAATGCATTCCATGCCGATATGGGAAAAGTGCTGATGTATGGGTTGATGATCGCTATTCCTTCGGTGGTACTCGCAGGGCCCATGCTTGGCAGGTTGCTGCAGAAAATGAAAATTGGTGGCCTGGTACCGGACGAATTGGAAGCACCGGGAACAGCCAAAATATTACCCGCGGCATTTCCGAGTTTTATGATTGCATTGCTGCCCGTGATCCTGATTGCCCTGGCCGTGATTGCTAAAAGTTTTTTAATCGATGGCAACCTGCTGCGTACCATCTTAATATTTACCGGCGATTCAACGATCGCATTATTGATTGCTGTAATAATCGCCATCATTCATTTTGGTTTGCGGAGCGGTCACGGTATGGAAGCGGTAATGAAATGGCTCAACGAAGCCATCGCAGGTATTGCCGTAATCCTGCTCATCATTACCGCCGGGGGCGTATTTAAACAGGTGTTGTTAGACAGTGGCTCCGCTAATTATATCGCATCTTTCAGCAGTAAATGGCAGATGCCACCCCTGTTTTTTGGATGGATCGTAACAGCATTGCTCCGTGTTACCATTGGCTCTGCCACAGTAGCTGGCATCACCGCAGCAGGCGTTGTTACCCCACTGGTGGCCACTGGTGCAGTATCTCCGGAACTCATGGTATTGGCTGTAGGTGCCGGCAGCGTTTTTGGTTCGCATATCAACGACTCGGGTTTCTGGATGTTTAAAGAATTTTTCAAGCTGACCCTTAAACAAACCTTCGCCTCCTGGACGGTAATGGAAACCGGTATATCCCTTTTAGGATTGGCGGGTGTGTTGGTGCTGGATAAGGTGATTTGAAAGAGGGTCGTTATTTGCGAAACGAGTATCTTGGCATGCTACAAACATTTGCTTCATTTCAATTGTCCCATCATGAAAAAAAGAGACCTTATCGTAGCAGTAATTACCATGTGTACCATGTGCATTCCAATGGCCATTATTGCCCATTACCACTACGAAACGCCTGCGATGCCTTCTTCCGTATTCAATTGGGATTCTATAAAGGTAAACACCACCAAAACCGGCGAACGACGCCAATTTTTTCAGGCGCCTACGCTAACACTCCAGGAACTGGAATGCCATGTAAGCACATTGAATGTGGGTGAAACGGCCCATCCGCCGCACCAGCATCCCGAAGAAGAAATGACCATTGTAAAGGATGGAACCGTGGAAGTATTGGTCAATGGAGAACTTAAAACAGTTGGGCCGGGCTCTATCGTATTCCAGGCTTCCAACACCTTACACAATATCAAAAATGTAGGTAAAGACAGGGCCGTTTACTTTGCTATTAAATGGAAAACAGAAAAGACGCCACAGGCTGTGAAATAAAGGCAGGCTTTAAGATTTAAAGAAGCATACCGTTATTTGACATTTATATAACTCCATTTAAGATGGCAAACTTGAGCCCTGCTAATTCGTTATTGCGTACAGCAAAGTAGGTATCCTGATCATCATAGTTCGAAAAATCGGCACCTAATAACAACAAATATTCAGCTGTTTTGCCTTGGGAATAAGCGATAGAATTTTCAAGCGCAATATCAATTTCAAGTTGACTATAGCCTGATTTAAATAGCTTCTTTAATGCTTAAATGTTGCCATCACCTGCAAGTATCTCAATTTGTTTTTGCCTTGATTCGGCACCTAGAATGGCCTTTCAATTTAAATAACCCCATCGCATACGCCTGGGCGATGTGGTGGAATTTGAAAATCGTCAGCCGGGAATCGCAGCCCAATAAGATTACAAAAGATGAAGGGTACAAACATAAGAGCAACAGACGTACGTCTGCCGGAACCAAAGCTGATAGGAATAAAAATGCCGAAGCAATCAGCGCCCGGCCACAATATTATTGAACTGCCTGTTGGCTCAGGCCTTTCTTTCGTAGTGACATTATATGGTTAAAGTTTTACCGCAATCACAGTTACTACTTTTTTCATTTCGGTAGCTGTCGGGACTTGGATAGTCAACTCACCGATAGCACCCTTTTCAGTGTAACCTAATTGCGTAGCGCAGCAAACCCAATTTGGGTTTACACCAATTATATTGCCTGCCTTATCTTTAAAATCTACCCGGTAGGTTATTGTTTGTCTGCCATGAACTTCTGATGTAGGTTTAATATAAATTTTCATGGTTTGGTCTGGCGGTAAAGGGTAATTATAACTAATAATTTCGAAATCTTTTTCCATAATTGAGAAGTCGATTTTTGGCTGCGTACTTTTAGTATTTGCAATGTCAGGGTCTAAACGATTTTTATTCGATGTACCAGCATTTGCTTTTTGGTCTGCATCCTTTTCTTCGGTAATTTTTTCGTTTTCTTTGTTCATTTCCCATTCTCCAAAGCCATTACGGAAAAAATAATAAACGCCTTTTGTGTAATGCTGTAGGTGGTAAGTGCCACTTTCTGAATGAGTCGTATAATTTACTTTAACGGGATAGCATAAATAATTCGTTGCAGGAAACTGAAACGCATGCCTCTCAGCAGCGCCTATGTGAATAGGGCTGTCAAAAGAAATGACACAGCCATCACTTTGCTTGCAATAAGTGTAGGCAAGATAATCTTTAACCTCCTTTACGGCAATAGCTCCACCTTTTTGCTGGGCTGAAACAGAAAGACATAACGAAAATTGAATGATAGTGACAAATAATAAAGTAGTTGTCTTGAATTTTGTTTTTTTCATTTTAGCAGATAATTTTAAATTTTTGGAAGGTTATAGCCAACTTTCGAGGCTAGCCGATGGGCCGGTATTTGTAATTGTCAGCCTGGAACTAATGCCGATTAAAAAAAGTAAGATGAATATAACATTTAAATCTCAATTTATAATGTCAAGCTGAGACTATTGCTGATATTGATTCACAGCCGATTGTTCTTCCATCAGCCAGCCTGTTGCCAAACCTTTTGAGGTGCCTTGGTTTTTCTATCGCAATGGGTGATTAAAAAGGTTATTGTCTTTATCATCTTCTTGTCAGTAGTTGATAAATTATTACGATAATTCCTAAGCAAGCCATTATATAGGCCCAATAAACGAATGAAATAAAAAATAATTTATTCTCGTT
The DNA here is from genome assembly GCA_039925965.1 of Chitinophagaceae bacterium. Classification (GTDB taxonomy): domain Bacteria; phylum Bacteroidota; class Bacteroidia; order Chitinophagales; family Chitinophagaceae; genus JAZKFT01. The sequence goes on along the minus strand of JBDSXW010000129.1, from coordinate 32,984 downwards.
GCCTTTTGCAATTGTTACTTTGTCAAAAGCGTATGTGCCTTTGTTTTGGGCTTTCTTTTTATTAAAATAGTCTGAAAGCAATTTAATTATCAAAGCAGAACACAAAAATGAGATGCCAGGAGGAATTAAATTTCTGTCGTAAAAGTTGTCATCTCCTGTCACATAATTAGTAATAAAATTGGCAATTAATGAGTTTATAAAAACTATCACAAAAACTATGAAGCCATAACCTGACCAAATTATCATGAATAGTTATTTTCGGTTATAAAATTAATTATTTGCAGAAGTTGTCTTTTATATCTGCAGTCATTTGCCACAATTTTTTAAGCTGTTTGACGCGTTACTTCAAAATGACGCACAACGGATAATGGCTTGGCGATGGGCTGGTATTCATTGCTCATAAAGGCCGGAACCAACGCTGAAAATAAGTCTGTTAACGAGAACCCCATAATATAGATTCCGGCTACCGAAGATTTCGTTCAACACAGCATTCCTTCTTGGCCTGCGGCCAAAACGAAAGCCCGGTTATTGGCTGCAGATTTATTGAATAAGCCAAATGCTGATTGTAATTCCTCCAGCCAACATAGCAGCAAACCAAATGTTAGTCGCTTTGAATGAGTCTATGAAGGTTCCTACATTTTTTTTAAATCGTCCAACTTGAAGTACTGTATACTTAGTCAGTCTACTGTCTGTGTCCAGATGTGCTGAGCTTATTTATTCATAAAATTCGGCGGGTCCGCGCAAGGTATGCAAGCCTTGTCACTTGGCTGCAAATTCTGGGTGAGCATACGACTCCAGGAAGCCACACACGGAACAGCGGAAGCTACCCACTGGAATGCACTTTTCCGCTGGAGCCGGCACAATCGAACCAAACCAGCTGGGCTTACCCGGTGCTCCCTCGACCCAGGTGCTGACGGTACTAAACTCCGCCCCCTTCATGTCGATAATGAACCCCTGCACCATTACGCCGTTGCACTTAGGGCACAGAATCGCCTCCGTTCTCATGCTCAAACCTCCTGAAAAGGAATTGGAAGAAGTTGTCATATGTTTAATATATTATTCTACTGCCAAAATCTGCATTAAGGCAAATTTACAATAAATTACATCAGTTATTTGGTGAGCAAAGTAATGACGGGATGACCGAAAATTTGCAGGCAACGTTCGAGGCTTGCTGCTGTGCTGGCATTTATATTCGTCAGCCTGGAACCTCAGCCCAATATACCTACTGATGATGAATATAAGTACCAATGCTCAATGAAATTACGTCCGCCCGAACCGCTGCTGATAGCGAACAAAATGCGAGGATTTATTCGTCTGCCAGCATAGCTGCAAACCCAATGTTACATGCCGGCCGGTCGGGGGGAAATGCCTTTCCAAGTTGTCACCTTGCTTGATAGATAATTGTTACGCCAGCGAAATTTTCCTTCTTAATCAAAGTTCTTAGTTTTTTGTCAAAGTCTATTTGTAAGGTGTCATTACCAAGCCATACTAAATTTATTGAACCTGTGTCGAGTTGGGCCCTACTATGATTTGGGTCAACTGTAAAAACATCACCAACTTCTGCTTTGTCAAGCTTATAGTTTACGTCGCGAATTACTACTTGATATGAATCAGAAACGGTCGCACCAGCCTCCTTCAAAAACAAAATAGCCTTTTTGTCCTGTCGACTGTTTTGGCTTTCTTTCAATAAAGAATTTGTTCCTGTGTCACCCGATATAGCACACGAACTTAAGATTAATATCAAGATATTTATGGTCGCCGTAAGTCTTAGCATCTTTGATAGGCTTGCATATAACTCAACCACTGCCGTCTATTTTCAGCGTTCAAAAGATGCGACAATTTAATGAGGGGCTTTATTTTCAAAGCATTATAGATATTGTGGTCTTGGGCAACCTATTTTCAGGATATTATCAATCATAACAACTTTATATGACCAGATCCTTTACAAGGCTTGTTACTTTCAATATATCCAATGCCAAGGACAAGAAGTGAAAATCGCGGATGGCTTTACACAAACCTGGTCGCCTATTTCATCCCCGCAAACTGATCCGCCAGATGGTTCATTTCCCCACTGTTAAGGTAAGAACCCGAATGAATGACAATCCGGTATTTCAGCGTAACCGACTGATGCGGCTGCAGCGAATAATTCAGTTTTTCTGCGCCTTTGCTGAATACTTCCCTGCCGAGTGGGTTCAGGGCGAAAAGGCCATAACCACGTGCATGCCAGTAGCCGGGGTAGCCGACATTGTCCGGATGGTCGATCATGCCAATAGTGATAAACGTATGGTCTTTTTTACCGGTTAGAATCGCCCAGCGACTCTTGGTGCTCCACACAGAATCACCCATTACACCATCGCTATTGGTATACATGCCAGTGACGTCCGAACCTGATGGTGCCACGGTGGTAACGTTACCCTTGTCATCGACAAAACTGCTTTTGTCTTTGGAAGGCATCTCAAGTTCCCTCGCTACCCGGATCGCCAGCATGCCATCTTTTACATCTTTAAATACCACTTCAATATCAGTAGCAGTTAAGGTGGTGACACGGTCGATGATAAAACTGGTGCCACTTACGCTGAAATTAAACGTGGTCTGTTCATTCAGCAATACCTTTTTGTCAGGCCTTATCCAGTTAGCGGCAGTAACCAGCGATGCATGGTTGTAGTTGCTTTTTTGGCTGATGATCTTCTGATGTACAATCGTGCCATATTGGTCTCTTTTATCCAGCGCAATAGCCGTGGAATTATTCCAGAAATCAAGCCCGTTCACCGATTCGTAGTTGAGCCAGATACCCGTATGGTGGGGGTGATCGGTTCGTTCTCCGGCGATCATATTAAAAGGATAACCACGGGTCACCGTAACGCCATCCAATGTATTCACCGGGAATAAAACCGGCTTGCGGCTGGAATCGGGATAGGTATAAGCGGTAAGTAATTTGCCGTTAAACAGGATATCTACGCCTTTGCCATCCTTTTTTTCAGTGATGGAAAATCCGCCCTGGGCGGTAGCAAAAAGGCCTGATAAAATGGATAAGAAAATGATGAGTGTTCTTTTCATAGTTGCAACGCTATAATTACTGATTATTAATTACTGATTATTAATTACTGATTATTAATTATTGCATTATTAAACATTGAGTATTTACCGTAGGGTATTGAATATTTTCTCTCGAATGACAATTGACAATTGAATGATGACCAATAAACCAATAGACCAATGAACCAACCAGCGACATCAATACTTAAACGCCTTCCCCCCAACCATTACTTCCTGCGTTTTTTCGTCAAAAGTTGCTTTCAGCCCTGTATGCACTGCCGCATTGGTCATGATGTTGGCGATAGAATGGCTGTAACCCGCTTCCACAGGAGCATGGGGCTGCTGGCGACTGCGGACGCATTCCATCCAGTTGCGCACATGGTTGCTGGTGAGTTTGTCGCCGCCAGTATTAGCCGATGCCGTTACTTTTTCCACTTCTGACAAACTCATCTCTGGCAGCAGGTTGGCCTGCATGCCCATGGCTTCTGCCATCTTTTGAGTAAGGCCGCCTTTTGGTGAAACCTTGTTGGTGTTCAGGTTCAGTTCACCACCATTGGAATAGTAGATTTCCATCGGGTTTTCGTCGCCATTGTGCATCCTCGATTGGAAACTCACCTGGAATCCACTGGTGGGATCATCGGCTGGACCGTAATCAAAAGCAGCAGTAATGGTGTCCCAGTTTTTGCGACCATCTTTCCACATATAAATGCCGCCATTGGCTACCACGCTGCGTGGATGCTGGAGTCCGCTAAACCAATGCACAGTATCTATCTGGTGGCTCATCCATTGGCCAGGCAGACCCGATGAATAGGGCCAGAACAGGCGGTATTCTAAATATTTTCTTGGGTCAAAACTATCATTGGGCCGGTTTAACAGGAAACGTTTCCAGTCAGTATCTTCTTCCCTCAACTGGCTGAGCAATGCCGGCCTTCTCCAACGGCCAGGCTGGTTTACATTCCAGGTTAATTCCACCATGGTGATCGGACCAAATTTACCCGAACGTATGAATTCGTTGGCAGCCTGGTAGTTCGTTCCGCTTCTCCTTTGTGAACCGATTTGTATAATCCGGTCGCTGGCTTTGATGGCTTTCAAGGCAGCCCGGTTATCTTCCATAGTTTCGGCAAAAGGCTTTTCAACATAGGCATCGCAACCGGCTTTAACGGCTTCAATGGCATGTAGCGCATGCTGAAAATCAGCGGTGCTGATGAACACAGCGTCCACCAGTTTTTTATCATACATTTCTTCGTTATTGCGACAGGCTTTCACCTCATGCCCCATCTTGTCTTTCCAGGCGGCGGCCCCTTCTTCCCGGCGTTTGTTCCAAATATCACTCACCGCCACCACATCAAAATTCAACTCTTTGTAATGGTTCATAAAGCAGGGCATATGCGTTTGCTTGTGGCGGTCGCTAAAGCCCACTACACCTACACGTACCCGATCATTTGCCCCGATGATATTGCCATAACTTTTAGCACTGAAAAGCGAAGCCCCCGCATATACGCCGGCAGTGGTGATGGCTGTTTGCCTGATAAAATCCCTGCGACTCTGTGACATAGGTTTTGATTTATGATTTGTGATTTATGATGCCTGATATTTTATTTTTTGATCTCTGATGGCTGTGTCTGATATTCGATATGGGATGTGAGTTTAGAGGAAAAGAACGCTAAACCATGGTATACCCACTTTGATTTATTGATGCAGCAACTTTTTGAACCTAATTATCTATTACTGCATTACCCATTATCAATTATTCCATTATCATTATCCATTACCCAATTACCAATGTAGCTCCTTTACCTTAATGCTCCGGTAAGATACTTTGTTGCCATGGTCCTGCAACAGGAGATGGCCTTTGGGTGCTTCGCCAAAATTTTTCCAGACCACATACTTGCTGATAGCGACAAGTGCTTTGTACTCCCGTGAACCCCGGATATATTCCAGCACTTTTACACCATTGAGATAATGCTCTACCTTATTATTCGGGTACACCACCAGCCTGCCAAAATTCCACTGGCCGATGGGGCGCAGAAAACGCTTTTGTTTATCCGCTTTAATCAGGTCGTACACCGATGCCAGTGTACGGTCTCCGTCTCTACCCAGTTTAGCATCCGGATGTAGTGTGTCATCCAGCACCTGGTATTCCAGGCCAATGGCAGAGCCTTTGCTATCCTCATTCAATGTTACAAAATATTTTACGCCACTATTGGCGCCTGGTGTTAGTTTAAATTCGAATGAAAGATCAAATGCAGCAAATTCTTCATTGGTGACAATATCTCCGCCGTTGGTTGATTCTTCGCCGCCGGCATCCAGGACGGTGAGTACCCCGTTATTTATTTCCCAACCCTTTTGCGGAAATGTATTGGCTCTTGCACTTCTCCAGCCGGTATTGGACCTGCCATCAAAGAGCAGACGCCAGCCATCTTTTTTTTCATAAGCGGTTAAAAAATTAGGCACAAAATTCGCCACGTATACGTTGGCAGGGAAGGGGGTCGGCGTAAGGCCAGTTGTCTTGATCCGAATATTTTTAAAGCACACTTTTTTACCTGCGTGGCTTTCGTTGTTGATAGCATGTACCTGCAGACCAATAAAGCCTTTCGGATCCAGGGTGTCCACCACATAAGCCGTGGCCACGCCATTTACCCAGGTCTTCATTTCGTTGCCGATGCACTCCACTTTATAATGATTGTAGACACCATTTTTGTAAACGTTTTGCGCTGCCTGGTTGAGCTGCATCGGGTAGAGCCATTCACGGCGTCCTTCGTCATAGATGCCACCGGTCCAGCGGCGAATACTGGGGTCTACTTCGCATTGACGGCCATACACTTTTCCCTCACCGTTAAATGCCGCAGCATCAAAATGACTGCGGGTTTGCAAGCCCGAATTTCCTTCCTCATCTTCTACCCATACATCGGCTTCGAGGATAAAATCACCATATTCTTTTTCCGTAACTAAAAAAGTATTTCTCGACTTTGCCACTGCCCGGCCCACGATCACGCCGTCTTCAACATCATAAGTGGCTTTGCCGGCGAGTACTTTCCAGCCGGTAAGGTCTTTACCATTAAAAAGATTTTGCCATCCTTTTTCAGCCGGCTGGGCAATGGATGCAATAACAAAAACACAGGAAACAGAAAATAAGAAAATCTTAGATTTCATAGGCGTAATTACAAAGGTTTAATAGATGGGATAAATCTAGTTTTTTATTGGGCACGGAAATGCTTTTTAAAAGACTTGTTTCGTTTTATCCTGCTTTTAATAGTGCTATCGTTTTCGCTACTCAAGCCAGATCAGGGGATTTCTTACCGGCAAATTCCGGATCACTTCTTCCACGCGGGGTTCATGATCAAGGGTTTTCCAGGTTTCGAACCAGGCCCTGTTATTAAAAGCCTGCGCGCCAAAAATAAGGAAGGGTTGGGCCACCGGCCAGTTATCCCAGTACATCACATCAGGCTTCATGGGCCAGTTGGTTTTGTTGGCCACAAAGGGATACATGTATTCGATGCCTTTTTTAATTGATCTTCCATCTGCTGTTTGGTAGGTCCATAGATTGTCTTTTTTAGTAGAAAGTAACTGGCAAATGGTGGACATAGCATCGAGGTTAAAAATAGAGTAGCCGTATGCCTTAGTACGTTTCAGTTCCTGCGGAAAGCTGCCATCGGCGGCCATCTGGTTGGGAAGGAGCACTTTCTTATAACGTGTTCTGCAAAATTCTAAAAGGCTGTCATTACCCATAAGTTTGGCAAATACAGATACCTGCATCACCCAGCAAGTGCCATGGTTATTGGTGGCGTTCATTTCGTCTTTGCCGTAGGGGTGGGTGGTGAGCCAACCGACAAATTTGCTGAACCATTGCTTCGACGTTAGAAAGATGTCTTTGTCCGTTCCACCAAGCTGGAAAACCAGGATGGCCTGGGCCACTTCCATTAATTGGATAGCATCGATGATGCCAATGCCGCGCCCGGTATACCTGCCTTTGATGGCCTGCGCATATAGTAGACTGGCGTTCATACTGGTGGCCGTATCTGAAAACCAGGCGTTGCAATGAAGCCGCGCATGCGCTGCGTATTTTTCTTCTTTGGTGATGAGCCAGGCTGAGGCCAGGGCGCCCATTATTTTACTAAACCGGATCATGGCCAGACGGTGGACCCCAAAATTGTCGGGGTTGGTTTGGCCGTCTTTCTGTATGTAAGGACTATCAGCACTAAGGGGACTGGGCCACCAATAATCTCCTTCACTATAAAAATCGTGGCGACCGCCGGCACTGCGGGTACAATAAGCAGCGGTAACGGTTACCGGCTGCTGCTGCATGGCCCAGTCTGCATTCTTGATTATTTGCTGGTGCAAAATATCCCTTGTTTCAGTTGCAAAAGCTGCAGCTGGGCCAGTCGTATTTTTACGATTACCCGAACAACTTATTAGGAAAATGAGGAGCAGTAAATAGCAGGCTTTAGGCATCATCGTCATGGCTGTTTTTGCAGGGTCAATATACGGCAAAAGGGGATAGCTGACACCGTCCGGGTGGGCGCTGGCGTAAACTTTCCGGCAATTTCATCGCCAAACTTTTATTGCCTTACCTTGTTTACGTTTCCACTTCCAAACGATCATTTCAGACCAATGAAAACAGTTTTAATAACAGGAGGCACCGGCCTGGTGGGTACTGCCCTTACAAAGGCCCTTCTGCAGCAGGGCTATCATGTCATCATCCTCACCAGGGATCCAAAAAAGTCGACCGCCCGTGGTGCTTTTGGCAACCAGGTAACCTATGCGGCCTGGGATGTAAAAGCCCAGACTATTGATGTGGCCGCAGTACTGCAGGCCGATTGCATCGTGCATCTCGCCGGGGCCGGGGTAGTAGACCACCGCTGGACGGAGTCGTATAAAAAGGAGATCATCGACAGCAGGGTGGAGAGCAGCAAATTGCTGATTGCTACGTTAACCGGCAACCCGCACAAAGTGCTAACTTTTGTAAGTGCATCGGCAACTGGCTGGTATGGCCCCGACACGGCAGCATCGCTAAAAAATGGGTTTACCGAAGATGCAACATCCGACAATAGTTTTTTGGGTGAAGCCTGCAGGCTTTGGGAAGAAAGCTCGGTTCAGGTAGAAAAAATGGGCATTAGGCGGGTAGTGTTTCGAACAGGTATTGTGTTGGCAAAAGAAGGCGGGGCATTGGCGGAATTTAAAAAGCCACTGAAATTTGGCATCGCCGGCATACTTGGCAATGGGGAGCAGATTGTTTGCTGGATTGCCATCCAGGACCTCTGTGAAATGTACTGCTATGCCCTGGAGAACGAGTCGCTGCATGGCGTGTATAATGCGGTAGCACCCCACCCGGTTAGCAATAAGGAATTGACACTTGCGCTTGCAAAAGCCATGAAAGGCACCCGTTATATTAGCATGCATGTGCCGGCCTTCGTGCTGAAAATAATGCTTGGCCAGAGCAGTGTTGAAGTATTGAAAAGCACCAATGTATCCTCGCGTAAAATAGAAATGGCCGGCTACCATTTTAAGTTGCCAGCTATTGAAGAAGCTATTAAAGCGTTGGTTTAATATTGCCTGGCGGAGGCGTTCAACAGATTGGAATCCGTTGTTTTCACAATATCTGGATAGGGTTCCAATATCAACAGAGGTCAAAAGATTTCAATCCGTTGGCCACTATACCGGTCGGGCATTCTGCTCTTTATGTGGAGTCAAAAATGGCAAACTAAAACTTAATGCTATAGGTCTTCATTCTGGAATTTGCGGATGGAAAACGAATAATAGAAGATAATCCATGCGATGCAAATGACCAGGCAGATATATGGATTTGGTGTTTTCAAAATCGCATCTACCTGGTTTTTAAAGAACGGAAAAGGCAACAGGCCATCTGCAACATCCAGGGGCATAATATAACTGCCATAAGGTTTTCCATCAAAGGATTTCCGCAGTAGAGCAGGGATTACATTGTCAATAATAAGACCATAGATAAAATAGATACCCACCGATAAAGCTGCTTTACGCAGTAGCAGGGCAATCACCATGGCAAATAGTATGTAGATAAAGCTACAGATAAAGAAATAACCCATATACTCAATGCCTTCCAGTGAAAACTTGCCGCCACCCAATAACCCAAAAAGCAGCGTTACAAGGAATACAATCAACGTCGTAACAATCGCAATGATCAACGCTACATTGAGTTTGATCATCACAAATTCCTTTCGGCTGAGGCCATCAATAATATTCTGCCTGTGCGTTTTAAAAGTAAATTCGTTACTGATCAGGAAGATCATAATAAAGCCGGGGAAATACAATAACATACTGCTCATCCAGGCCATCGTATTCCATATTTGTGGAAAATCGAAAGGATTGCCTGTTCCCAATCCCACTGCGCTTGTAGTATTGTTCACCTCAGTATTGATTCTAAAGGAAATGTAATTGATCCCAATAACGGCTATAACAAAGAGTGCCGCCAATATCCAGAAAGTACGGTAATTCCGCACCTTCATCCATTCTATTTGTAAAAGCGTTTTCATAAGTATAATAAAATTGAAAATGTAAATAATGCATGCAATTCTTCATCTATGGGCGTTGCCATCACTAATCAACCAATCAACTAGTTAACTATAAACCAATCACTCATTCGTCATTTCGAGGAACTTAGCTTCCAAACTCTTCTTCTTCATCACCAGGTGGGTCAGGGTGAGACCGTTGTTAAAACAATGTTGGTTGATCTTTCCGGGCTCGGCACTGCCGATTGAAAAGTGGATATTTACCCGGCCATTCTCACCCATTTCTACTTTTGTTTGGCCCGGCATACTTTGTAATACTTGCTTTAATTGATTAATATCCGCAGCGCCTGTTTCAGCCATATCATCATTGGCCATAATTTCATCTACCGTGCCATTGGCGAGCAGCACGCCTTTTTTCATGATGGAAACATGGGTACAAACCTTTTCCACCTCATCCAGTAAATGGCTGGCCATGATGATCGTTTTTCCTTCGGAGGCGATGCGGCGTATCAGGTCGCGGATTTCTGCAATACCTACGGGGTCAAGTCCGTTGGTGGGCTCGTCAAACACCAGCACATCGGGGTTTCCCAACAGGCAGCTTGCAATGGCCAGGCGCTGTTTCATACCCAACGAAAAGGTTTGGAATTTGCTGTCCCTGCGTTCGTACAGGTTTACCTTTTTAAGAACGCCTTCAATATCGGGGTTTTCAACCCGCTTGATAGCAGCAGCAATCTTCAGGTTGTCTACCGCACTCATGTAGTGGTAAAAATTGGGTGTTTCCAGCAGTGTGCCGATGCGGCGCCGGTGCGCTGCAGTTGGCACTTCACCAAAAAGTTTGATGCCGCCACCCGTGGGCCGGAGGATATCCATAATAATACCCAGCATGGTGGTTTTGCCGCTACCATTCGGGCCGAGGATTCCGTAGACAGTTCCCTGCGGTACTTTGTAGGTTACATTTTTTAATGCCTGTACCGACCCATAGTTTTTACTGAGGTCATTGATCTCTAAAACGTAGTTCATTTTGTAGTGTTAAGGTGTAGGGCTTAAAAATAGGCAGTTTAGTGATTGGATGATTGGTTGATCGGTGAATAGTTTTTTACCTGTCGTTTTCTCCTCAGTGAGCCGATGTGCCTATTTTGTAACCAATCAACCAGTTAACCACTCAACCAGTTAACCAATCAACTAATCAATCACTACACCCACCACCCACCCGACGCAAACTTATTATGCCATACGGAACTAAAGGCACCCAGAACGGCCATATAATTATTGTCAAATGCAAGCCGGTGCAATTGCAGGGATTCGATGTCATTAATCGTTACCTGCCGATGCATGGGGTTCATGGTGCCACCATTGCTACTGTCGCCTGCATCGCCCAGCGGATTGTATTGAAATTCAGGGTCCGTGATCGTACCTCTGGGAAACATGATGCCGGGGATACCCAGCCCCCGGATATCCATATTTTCGGGATGATCGAGCCCGATGGTATGTCCATACTCATGCGCAGCTGTGGTGCCGGTCTGTAGCAGGTTGGCCAGCTTAAAATAGCCGGTATTGCTGCCAATGCCATCCACAAACGATACATCCATATTCGTTTGTTCTTCCACCCGGAAAAAATTGTTGGCCGGGTCAATATTGTGTATCACATCTTCCTGAGTAAGTTCTGGTAAATTATACCCCTCAATAACAAACCGAACATAGATGAGCTGGTTGTGGATGGTAATACCAGCGTTGGGGCCATTCCAATAGTCAGCTACATCACTTGCTGCTTTTTTGGCTAATTCATCGCTGGCTGAACCACCGTAAAAAATAAGAACCGAGTGTATGATATATGCGCTTTCTTTTTCATTGAATTGAACGGTGCCCATAAGAATGTTTTACCAAACATACACGTCAGGAAGGTAAATCTGAATTCTGGCTGTTAAAAACACCATTTGAAGCACCTCAAAAAATAGCTGCAGCCTACATCCTGCGTCTATAACTTTAGCCAATGGAATTATCATTGAATACCCCAGCCCTGCTGTTCCCCGCAATTACCTTGCTGATGCTTGCTTATACGAATCGCTTCCTGGGCCTCAGCAGCCGTATCCGCAACCTGCATGATAAATATGCTTCCATCGAAAACAAAAACAGCCTGCTGCGCCAAATCAAAAACCTAAGACTGCGCCTGCATATGATCCGCTACATGCAATTGCTCGGGGCTTTTAGTTTCCTGATGTGTATCGTTTGCATGTTTTGTATTTACAGCAATTACCAGGAAGTCGCCCATGTGATTTTTACCGTCAGCCTGGCTTCACTGGGCCTGTCCATCATGTGTTCTCTCTGGGAAATACAGATCAGCACGAAGGCCATGGAAATTGAATTGGGAGATATGGAAGAACTCAATCAGAAATCCCTGGTAGATTATATTAAAAGCAGTTTTTCGAAAGAGGACAATGGATAATGGGGTAATGCATAATCGATAATTGGTAATCGATAATTGGTAATCGATAATTGGTAATGGATAATTGGTAATCGATAATTGGCAAAGGGTAATTGGTATTGGGTAATGGTATCATTGAGCAATTTATAATGAAGTGGCTGATAATTGGTTTCAAAGAGTTGCTTAATCAATACATTTTCGGGAGCATGCAATGGTCTAGAATCCATACCCGCTAAACCCACATCCCATAAGAAATATCAGACATCAGACATCCGAGATCAAAAAATCATAAATCCCACTTCCTCCTTCAACGCTTCCACTACATTAAACACAATCGGGCAAATGGCGTAATGCTGCATCACGCTGAAGAGGCGGCTGGTAAATTGGGGGGTATGCAGGTGGGGAAATTCGCGGCAGGTATGAAAGCGGTGTTCATACACAGTGCATTTGTTGTCGCTTAAAAAATGGCAGGGGATGGTATTGACAATAAGATCACCCTGGCTGCTTTCCTCCATATATTTTGTCTTTACTGCTTCAGCCGTTTGGCCAAGACCGGCCGCAAGTGGCTCCAGTTCAGCTGGCTCTACACTGATCATAAACGACTTACAACAATTGCCACAGCTGGTACAATCTATTTGTGCGGATATTTCTTTGTTGAGCCGGTGTACGAAGCTATCAGTTTCATCACCGTTTCTGCCCTTTAAGTAGCTTCGGAACCGGTAGTTCTCGTCTTCCCGTTCTTCCGCGAGCAGCGCTATTTTTTCTAAGTTGATTTCCGGCGGCATCCGCATAGGGTTGAAATTGGATACTACAATTAAAATGCTAGCACAAAGTAACGGATGCGATTTTCAAAGCCTGGTTATTTCACGCCGATATTGACTCATTAATGCCCGGATACTAATTCAAAAGGCCCTTTTGTAAACTGTGGTACCAGGCGGTCGTTTTGAGATGGTATGTTTACACTGTCAATGCAAAACACCAACACATCACCACACTCAAACACACATCCACACCAACAAGTACAGCTTACCTCATGTTACAACACTTCAACACCACCCAACACGCCAACACCACCCAACCCATGAAAGTATTGATCCCCCGGGCTATGCCCTGATACTCGCAGCTCTCCACGGTATCGCAAGCTTACTGGCCTGATACTCACACCAGCGACACACACAAACACAAGCACACACCAACATCCAACACAACACACCAAAAAACTTTGATCCCACCTTTTTTAAGGTGGGATTTTTTAGTGTGTAACAACTGAAAAAATATCAATTTTCATAGACCTGCTTAAAGCAAAATCCGCATCTTACAAAAAGCTTCAGTAATGTTGAAATGAAGCAAAACGATCTGCCCACCGGCACTAAATATTTTCTGCGTTTTGTGCCGTAATTGACCCATTAGTTCCCGCATACTAATTCAAAAAGCCCTTTTGTAAACTGTGGTACTTACCCGCCGTTTTGGGGTTGTATGTTTACACTGTCAATGAAAAACACCAACACTGCACACACTGCCAACACCAAATAAACATAACCGAAAAAACACCACAACACATGCAACACCCAACCAACACCACCCAACCCATGAAAGTATTGATCCCGGTCTATGCCCTGATACTCGTAGCGCTCTACGGTATTGCAAGTTTACTGGCCTGATACACACACCAGCAACACACACAAACACAGGCACGCACTAACACCCAACACAACACACCCAAAAACTTTTATCCCGCCTTTTTTAAGGTGGGATTTTTTTAGTCCCCCACTCGAACATAGTAGATCGGGGAGACGAGTGGCCAAATAGCAAGCACCTGCAATTCCGGTTGTTTATTGAACTATATTTAGCAACTGCAAATCAGGGCCTATATACCTCTATACTTCGGTGCCTTTTTCCTTTTTGTTTGCGGCCCGGCTTTTTCCCAAATGATCGTCCCCCGGTTCGAGCACCTCGGTGTCAACGATGGATTGCCTCATAGCTCCGTTTACAGCATCTTACAGGATAAAAAGGGATTTATGTGGTTTGCCACCGCCGATGGTTTATGCAGGTACGATGGCACCCAATGCACTATACGAAGGTGACGCAGTAAATAATGGCACCAACAGGCTGGTAGAGGATGGCCACGGAAATATCTGGTATTGCAACAGAACCGGAATCTACAAATGGGATGCTTACACCCAAAAAATTGCAAAAGCCAGGGCCATTCAAGCTAACGAATTTGCCAGCCGTGAATTCAATTGTATTATTTGGGATAGAAATCAAACACTGTGGTTGGTGAATATTCTTGAAGGCGTCTTCGCATTTGATATTGCCTCTGGACAGCTCAAACCATATCCTTTGCCCGCAAGACCAGATCACACGGATATCTTGCTGAGTGGTTCAGTCACCGATGCCGGGGGCTCCCCGGGCATCGCCCTTTTTAACGGGGGCCGGCCTTACTTGTTTTTTAACACGCTTACACATACCTATTCATTTCCGCAAACAAACCTGGCAGCCCACGCTTTATTTTTTGGTAGGGGAAAGGAGGTGTATTCGTTTAATGATAGCCTGGTGTTCAGGAATGCTGTCACCAACAATTTTACCAGTATCAACAAACAGTTAGATGGAAAAAAAATAAATTTCTATTCTGCTGCCGCGGCCTGGGACAACTATGGCAGGTTGTGGATGACAGCCAGAAACAAAGGCCTGTATAGTTATGAAGAAAAGACTGGTATTTTTCACGAATACCGGCACAACAATGCCAGGCTACAGTCGCTGCCTTTTGACCTGACTACCTGCCTTTATATAGACCGGGGCCAAAACCTTTGGATAGGCATGGATGGTGGGGGAGTAGCCAGGCTGGATTTGAAGCCGCCACTGTTTAATTTGTTTCCGTTGTCGGAAGATGATTACCCCGTTTTGAAAGACTATTTCACCAAGTGTTTTTACGAGGATGAACAGGAAAGGATCTGGTTTGGTTCTCATACCAACGGGCTTAACATTCTTGATCCTAAAACGGGAATACTCTCTAATTACCAAAACGAAAAAGATAATCCCCACAGCTTGCCCGGTAATATTGTAGGTAGTATCGTAAAAGACCGGCAAGGAAATATCTGGGTCGGCAGCAGTGGGGGGATTTCATTATTTGATGAACGACGGCGGGCTTTTAAAACCATACCCATCGCGAATCTGCCCGCTTTGCATCCGCAGGTGAATTCATTTGTTTACAAGATCATACAGCTAAAAAATAACGACCTGCTGGCTGCTACCATTCTAGGATTGGTAAAGATTACCCGTCAAAAAAATGGCAGCTACGAAGGGTGGTATTTTAACGACAAACCATTTCTGCAATCGGCTACAACTGATGTGGTCGAAATGCCTGGCGATGTTATTTATGCCACGGTGCCGGAGTTCGGATTATATGAACTGAAGGCTGGGGTGGCTGGATATTCCCTGCAAAGCAAGTCACTTCCTGGTATTGATCTTCGTAGTGTTCGGCCAGATGATAAGAACCCTCAGTGGTTGTGGGTTTCCACAGCTATTGGCCTCATCCATTTTAATACGGCTACTAAAAAATACGTGCTTTGGAACAGCAAAAACGGGATGGCCAGCAGCTATGTATACGGTACCCTCGAAGACACTACTAACGGGTTGTGGCTTAGCACAAATGGCGGCCTTAGTTTCTTTAATACTGCAACCCAAAAGTTTGACAATTATACGAATCAGGATGGCCTGCAGAGCAATGAATTTAACACCCAGGCCTTTTACAAAAGTGGAGTCGGAAATTTTTATTTTGGAGGAATTAAAGGGTTTAACTGGTTCAGACCGGGATCTGTAAAGCAAGAACCTGCCAGGCCGCAGGCGGCCATTACTCAAATTGCCATTCGCGACCATGTGTACGAACCTGATAGTGTCTTTTTTCGCAACAGGTTGATCACCGCAGAATACGATAGCAACGATGTTGATTTCCAACTGGCAGTACTTGACTACACAAGACCCGGGGCCAACAAAGTGCAGTATACACTTGAGGGCTGGGATAAGAGCTGGACCACAACTTTTACAAAGTCGGTAAGGTATTCGCACCTTTCGCCGGGGCATTATGTCTTTAGGGTCAGGGCAAGCAATACCATGGGAAGCTGGGGTGATGAGGAGCAAATTTTTCTGGTTATTAAAGCACCTTTCTGGCAATCGGCCTGGTTTCGCACAATGGTTATTTTGTTGCTACTCGTCGCCACTATTTTCACAACCCGCCGGCTATCACTTGCACGGGCAAAACAAAAGTTGAGGTTGCTGGAAAAGCAGGTGGCGATTGATAAAGAACGCAGGAGGATTAGCGCAGACATGCATGATGAGATTGGCAACGGTATCACCCATATAGCCTTACTGAGTGAACTCATCCGCAAAAAGGAAATGGACAGCTACGGTCTGAAAATTGAAATGGCAGGAATTGCAACTTCGGCCAGGAAACTGGTGCAAACAATGAGCGAAATTATTTGGGCACTGGCGCCACAGAATGATACCCTGGAAAACTTGCTGGCTTATACGAGGGAGCAGTCCCGGCAATATTTTGATGGCATGGAGATTGAACTTGTCATTGACTTTCCGGATAAGGTGCCGGAGCTGGTTTTAGATAATGAAGAGCGGAGAAACCTGTTCCTGGTAACGAAGGAAGCCCTGGCCAATGCCCTGAAACATGCCCGCGCTGAACATGTCTGCCTTAGTCTCACAATATCAGGCAACCAATACTGTTTTCAGGTAAAAGATGATGGTGTTGGGATGCCGGATAAAAAAATAAATATTGGTAGCAACGGCCTTCGGAATATGAAAAAAAGAATGGAAGATATAGGAGGTAAGATAACATGGACGCAGGATGCTAAGGGTATTACCGTCTCTTACAGCATCATACGGTAAGAAGGGGCTACTACTTTTTTCACACGAAATGGCATTTGCTTACACTTATCTTTAGCCAATCATGATACCCCTCATAATACTGGAAGACGATGATAAGATACGCAATTACCTTGCGGCACTCATTACCGGCTCCGGCGATTTTGACCTGGTAGCCAGTTTTGCAAATGCTGAAGAAGCGATTCAATATTTTGAAAATGGATTGGGTATCCATGTGGAACTGGCGCTTACTGATATTCACCTCCCCGGCCAATCAGGCATCGATTTTACCGCCTGGCTTAAACCATTGCGGCCCAACATCCAGTTTATGGTGTTGAGTATGTATGAAGATGCGGACCATGTTTTTAAAGCCCTTAAAGCTGGCGCCTCCGGTTATATTTTAAAGAATACGCCACCCGCCAAACTGCTGGACGCCTTGCAGGATGTACACCGTGGCGGCAGTCCCATGAGCAGCCAGATTGCCCGCAAAGTGGTAACTGCCTTTCAACAAGACGTTCCGTACACAGATACCCAACAAAACCTGTCGGACCGCGAAAAGGAAGTGCTGCAGTGGCTTTCGAAAGGGTTCAGTTATAAGGAAATTGCGGCACAACTATTTATCTCCGTTGAAACGGTACGAACCCATATTCGTAACATTTACGAAAAATTGCATGCTTCCAATAAGATAGAAGCCCTTAGAAAAGCAGGGCTGCGCTAATGCCATTTGCGGGCACTACTACTTTAATCACATCTTTTGGTATTTCCATTCTGTCTAACCTTACCACCTGTTAGTCTGGGGGCAGCACGTCGCTCATTACCCCAGCGGAGTTTTCAAATGCCCTAAACTATTAAAACGAAACACTATGAACATCAAACTTTTACCGATATGCCTTGCTGCCCTGTTATGCTGCAGTGTATGCAATGCTAAAATATGGCGCGTAAATAACAATGGTGGGGGAGGCGGCAATTTTACTACTGCCCAGGAAGCAAATGATTTTTCAACACAGCCGGGAGATACGATACACCTGGAGCCTTCTCCAAATTCTTACGGAAATCTTACGACTACAAAGCGCCTGGTATGGATTAGCACAGGCGCATTTTTGGGCATACATCCCGGCGAGCAATATTCACTAACGCCGGGAAGAATAGGGCTGCTTTCCGTCAATACCGGATCAGAAAATTCAGTATTTAGTATATATATAGGAGCCACAGCAAATGTAAATGCATCGAATGTTCGTCTCGAAAGGTGCTATGTTGTTGGTCCTATTAACCTTGGACCCAACGTGGTGGCCAGCAACGACGTGGTAATTAATTGCTACAGTCTCGCTTACATGTATATCTATACCGGCACCAATCACTTTGTCTCCAATAATATTTTTGAGAGTGAATTGTTAGGCGGGGCGGGTGCATCTGGAATTGTGCAGAATAATGTTTTTAATGCCGTGTCAACATCACCAAGTTCAATTTCAAACTGTACCATTCAAAACAATATTTTCAATAAAGCTGTTGGGGCATACACGTTTACCAACTGCGTGGTACAGTATAACATGAGCGGCTCGGGTGGTGTATTACCCGCTGGAAATTTTAACCAGAACAATATACCGATGGCGAGTGTTTTCGTAAATAACAACGGATCAGACGATGCCGCTTTCATCCTAAAAGCGGCGAGCCCGGCTATCGGATCAGGGGCTGCTGGTGCGGATATGGGTGCTTATGGAGGCACCACCCCTTTTAAGACAGCTTTGCAGCCCGCTATTCCAGCTATCTATAAAATTACCGCACCCTTCGTACCTGCAGGCAATACCATGAATGTCACTTTTAGCACAAAGAACAACAATTAATTTACTTACCCCGGGACAGCTTGACTGTATGTTTATAATTACAGGATACGCGGCTTACATAAAATTTTTGTAATGCAAAAGTTGCTTTTAATAATCCTTTGCTGGGTTTGGAGTGTGCAGGCAATTGCGCAACCCAATATAACAAAAGCAGAATACTATATCGACAGCGATCCAGGTTTTGGATCTGGCACAGATATACCGGTTGCTGCAGGCATTAATGTAGTCGATCAAAGTTTTGCCGTGGCGCTTGGTGCTGTACCAGTAGGCCTGCACGCCGTATTTATCCGTAGCAAAAACGCCGTTGGAAGCTGGAGCGTTACCAATCCGTTATTTTTCTACAGACAAACCGCAACAGGCTCCGCACCCAATATTACCAAGGCCGAATACTATTTTGATAACGACCCTGGTTTTGGCCTTGCCACTAATATTACACTAACAGCAGGTACCAATATTCAGGATTTGAACTTCAATCCGGCAATTGTTTCCCTGCCTGTTGGCCTGCATGTGTTGTCAGTTCGTAGCCGCGATGCAAATGGAAGTTGGAGCCTCACCAACCAATTATTATTTTTCAAAAAGACATCAATAACATCAGCACCTAATATCACCAAAGCTGAGTATTATTTAGATAATGATCCCGGCTTTGGTTTTGCGACAGCTATCCCGTTGACCGCCGGGGTTGATGTACAAGATCTAGGCTTTGCACCGGCGATACAAAATCTTGCCATTGGCCTTCATGTTTTAAACCTGCGGAGCAGCAACGCCCTAGTCAACTGGAGTGTGACCAACCAACTTCTTTTTTACAAAACGCCTCCTGCGCCAGGCGGTATTACGGCCATTGAATATTTTTATGATAGCGAACCCGGCTTTGGCCAGGGTATACCTGTAGCCATTAACGAAACGACCAACCTTCCGGATTACCTGGTTCCAGTAAATATCACAGGGCTTACGGTTGGGCCACATAAAATGTTTTTGCGCAGCCGGTCATCCAATGGATGGAGTATCACGAATATTTTTCCTTTTGATGTAAACACGGCTGCCGCCACGCCATTCATCAACATCAATAGCATTACCAACAAGGAGAATTGTACCTGGAGTCAGTTCCGGATTTCGTTTCATGCCACAGGCAATTACCTGCCCAATAATACATTTACGGTGCAATTGAGCGATAGCAGCGGTGACTTTATTTCACCCATCAATATAGGCCAGGTTACTGCCCAGCAAAGCAGTATTGTAAGCTGCCAGTTGCCTGCGCACCTGGTGAGTAGCCGTGCTTACCGCTTAAGGGTTGTCAGCAGTAATACAGCCGTTATCGGGGTAGCAAGTCTTGATTCAGTAAACATTCACGACAGGCCCGAGCTCGGAAACGACACCACCGTGTTCATCGTTTGTGCTGGCGAAACCTTAAACCTGCTACCGCTTTATAATACTTCAGGTCTTTTTTCAAACTGGAGCACAGCTACACCCACACAGGCGGGTGCAGGTAGCCATACCCTGATCGTAACAAATATCTATGGTTGCAGAGATACTGCATTGGCCACGGTAAAGCAGGATGTAGCTTTCTGGACAGGCATTATGAGTAGCGACTGGCATCTTGCAGCTAATTGGAGCACCTTAAAAATACCCACTGCAAAAACACATGTTATTATACCCGGCAATGCAATCAATAATTGTGAGATTGTCAATGCCGAAGCTTTTGCCGCAAGTGTGCAGTTAAGGAGCGCCGGAAATATTGCGCTACGAAACAATCATACTTTAGTGATCATTGCCAATTGCAATCCTTTGCCGACAGGCTTGTAAATCATAGAATGAAAAATCTGCCCTCACACCAAAAGCTGCAAGACCAGAACGGTCATTGCAGCTTTTTTAAAATCAGTTAAAATCGGCAAAATTAGTAGCAGCAGGCAATGCTGTTGGTTTAGAATTTATCATCAGCCGTAGGCCCGTAAAGCCCTGGAACATTATTGCCAGTACTACGCAGGTAAACAATCAATTCGCCACGATGGTGATAGAGGTGATTGAACAAAAAGCCACGAACGACTTGTATCCTGGGCATGACCGGGAAAATAGGATCATCACTGCCGGCGACCATTCTCCATTCTTCAAACATGCTTTCATCGGAGGCGGTTTCCAGGGCCACCTGCGCCAGCTTTAGATTTTCTTCAAATTTGGCTACAATATTGGCGGCTGCGCTAATGTCTCCTTTATCGTATTTATAAGTTGCCATGTCGAACACGTTCTGGTGAAGCGTGGGTTGGTACCAGTTGTATACTTCGGCAATATGTGAGGCCAATTGCCCGGTGGTCCAGTTTTTTTCGGATGGCTTATAATCCAAAGCACTGTCTGGAATAGCTTGTAACAGTTTGCGGGTGTTTTCTGCTTCATGGTGAAATTCACCCAGCAGGGATTGTACGATCATGTTGTTTGGTTTTTTAGTTTAAATGCTAATGCCTAAAAATAGCATTTTTCTGAGCCAATACTGTGTATTCCTCAATCTTTTTTGATGCATCAATATGCCTGGAAAATACCCTTAGCCGGGTATCATTTGCTGGTACTGCAAATACTATTTTTACCGTAAGTAAGATGACTATGAAATGGATCTTTTACCTGGGTTTTGTTATCAGTACCGCATTAAAAGCCCAAATAAAAATGGCCCACGGGCAGGATATTGGTTATACAATTATGAGTGCTGATGGGAAAACTTTTGCTACCGTAGGTAAGCGTTCCGGCACTGTAAAAGTGTGGAGCAGTGCAACCGGAAGTCTGGTAAAGACCATCCAGCTCGTACGCTGCTCAACAGACTATTATAAGTTTAACCCACTCCCCAAAGACAGTATCTATCTATATGCATCCACGCTCTACGATGCAAAAGCCCTGAAAGAAAGTCGTGGAGCAGCGCAGGTAACCATTACCGAAGCAGGCCAGACAAAAGATGGCAAAAAAGGGAGGGCGATTACGGTAGCTAGTAAAGGCAATACCCAAACTTATTTTTACGAGGGGATGACCTATTCGAGCGTCATGGGTGATGACAATGGTATTGGTAGGTTTATTTTATCTAATAGTACCGACTCATTGTACAGTTATATTATTTACCCCGGTAAAGCTCCGTTTTTATATGGTGCCGAAACTTATAAAACGCAAACATTGAACGGGACTTTTACCGCTGGCTATAAGAATCTTCTAACGAACAAGGGCGATTTTTTATACAATATTGCCGAAAGAAAAAAGGTATGGACACAGAGCACCCCTTTATTTACAAAAGATGATAAATTAGTATGCGGAGGCTTTATGGCCGATGAAAAATTGTACTATGCTGCCACCGCCATCAAAGCACAAGTTATAAATGCAACGGACGGCAAGTTGTTGCATACTTTTAATCTTGATACCCTGTTTTTCCCGCGGGGATATTATTTGGATTTACAGCCACAGCCCTACGAGAAATTTAAAAATTACCGGATGATGCCGCTGCCTGATTTAAGTGGCTACGTATATGCACCGCATACCATTAACTGGAGCGGAAGAGATGAAGCAGATGCAGTGCAGGCCTGGCTGGTAAAAAATGGTCATCCCCCAATTGCGCTAACAGATTCTAATAGCAGCGTCGAATACGCCGCCCAAAAAGATACCATTGATCAATACCTTAAGAAGGAGTATGCATTTTTGACTGGCTATAACATTTTGACCGAACTTAAAAGTATTCGTGAAAAATACCACTACGAAATGACCAAAATACCCATTGTGCGGCGGGCCGAAGCGGATGAAACGAAAGGATCGGTCTTCACTTTTAACGAAGCTGGCAGCTATTTAATAACCGCCTACGGGCCTACTTTAAATGAAGTCCTGCTATATGATGAGAAGAATAAAAAGTGGATAAATCAGGAAAATTTAAAATGGGGTGAAATGAGTGGCGACTACACTAAATGGGATCATGGCTGTGCCAATCGCATAATTACTAAAATACCCAATGTTGCCATTCGTTTTATATTAGTTGGCCGGGCCCCGGTGGATGGCGTTATTTCGGTGGTAAAGGAGTAGTACGTGAAATGAAATCAGGCTATTAAATAACTATGGTTGCAATTGATAATCCTTTATCAAAGCTTCAGTTGGAATTCGCAGTAGGGTATGGCTAGTCATTTTCGTGGGGTTTAATCTGCATGGCAAAGCATACTAAAAAAGAGTTGGCAAAACGCCAACTCTTTTTTAGTATGCTTATTATTTATCTTCTTACTTCACCTCTTCAAACTCAGCATCCGTAACGTGCTCGTCAGCCGCAGCACCGTTACCAGAAGATTGCTCAGTACCTGGCTGGGCCTGCTCGGCACCAGGCTGGTTGCCAGCATTGTAAATATCCTGGCTGGCGGCGGTCCATGCGGTGTTCATCTCTTCCATGGCTTTGTCAATGGCCGCGATGTCCTGCAGTTTGTGCGCTTCTTTAAGGTTGGTTAAAGCGGTATCAATAGCGCCTTTTTTATCGGCCGGTATTTTATCGGCATATTCCTTCACTTGCTTCTCCGTCTGGAATATCAGGCTGTCAGCACCGTTGATCTTTTCGACTTTCTCTTTCTCTGCCTTGTCGCTTGCTTCGTTAGCCTTGGCGTCGTTCTTCATTTTTTCAATCTCTTCTTTGCTCAGTCCGCTACCAGCTTCGATGCGGATCTTCTGCTCTTTACCAGTACCCTTGTCTTTCGCACTTACATGCAGGATACCATTCGCGTCAATATCAAAAGTTACTTCGATCTGCGGAGTGCCACGCGGAGCTGGCGGCAGGTCGGCGAGGTTAAAGCGGCCCAGGCTCTTATTGTCAGCAGCCTTGGTGCGTTCGCCCTGAACTACATGTATTTCCACACCAGGCTGGTTATCGCTGGCTGTACTGAATGTTTCAGATTTCTTAGTAGGAATGGTAGTATTAGAAGCGATCAGCGGGGTCATTACACCACCCAAAGTTTCGATACCAAGGCTTAGCGGCGTAACATCCAAAAGCAATACGTCTTTTACTTCGCCAGTTAATACACCACCCTGGATCGCAGCCCCGATAGCTACTACTTCATCCGGATTAACTCCTTTACTAGGTTTCTTGCCAAAGAACTTTTCTACGATCTCCTGCACTTTGGGTATACGAGTACTACCACCCACTAAAATCACTTCGTCAATCTGGCTGGTATTATAGCCTGCATCTTTCAAGGCAGCTTCGCATGGTTTCAGGCAGCGCTCAAATAATTTATCGGCAAGTGCTTCAAATTTCGCACGGGTTAATTTTTTCACGAGGTGCTTCGGCACGCCATCAACGGCAGTTATATATGGCAGATTGATTTCCGTTTCCGCAGAAGAACTCAATTCCACTTTAGCTTTTTCAGAAGCCTCTTTCAGGCGTTGCAAAGCCATTGGATCTTTACGGAGGTCGATTGCTTCTTCGGCTTTAAACTCATCTGCCAGCCAATCCATAATCACTTTATCAAAATCATCACCACCCAGGTGGGTATCTCCGTTGGTACTTTTTACTTCAAATACGCCATCGCCCAAATCCAGGATGGAAACGTCGAACGTACCACCACCGAGGTCAAACACCGCGATCTTCTGATCGGCGTGTTTCTTATCCATGCCATAAGCCAGGGCAGCAGCCGTTGGTTCGTTTACAATACGCCTTACATTCAGGCCTGCAATTTCACCGGCTTCTTTGGTAGCCTGCCGCTGGGCATCATTAAAATAAGCGGGTACCGTAATTACCGCGTCGGTTACTTCTGTTCCCAGGTAATCTTCGGCAGTCTTTTTCATTTTCTGCAATACCATTGCACTGATTTCCTGCGGCGTGTATTGACGGCCATCTATATCGATGCGAACGGTATTATTGTCACCTTTTACCACTTTATAACCCCAGTGTGTCAGTTCTTCTGTCACCTCATCGTAGCGGCGACCCATAAAACGTTTTACACTGGTAATCGTATTATGCGGGTTGGTAATCGCCTGGCGCTTTGCCGGGTCACCTACTTTACGCTCACCATTCTTCAAAAAAGCCACGATGGACGGAGTTGTGCGACGGCCTTCATCATTGGCAATCACTACGGGCTCGTTGCCTTCCATCACACTTACACAACTATTCGTTGTTCCTAAGTCTATTCCTATTATTTTTCCCATTGTATTTAAATTTAGCTGTTTACAAGTTTTCTTACCATTTCTCAATCATTGTGCCAATGGTGAGGCAGGTGAAAAATTGGCAGACCTGGAGGATTTGGGATTTATGATTTCGGATTTGCGATTTGCGAAGGTGGAATTATTATATTTTGCCCGGGAGAGGGCTGCTAGCTGATATTGTAAGCCCACATTTGTTCGGAAACATTCATGCAGCTATATCGTTTTCTTTTTAGCGTTAATCTGAAAATAACAACAATCAATCAAAAAAATCAATTTATGGAAATAGGTATAGACAGCTTTGCATCCGCCATGCTTAGCAATGACGACAGCAACAGCGATATCCACCGCGGGGATGCCATGCACCAACTTCTGGAACGCATTGAATTTGCAGACAAAGTCGGGTTGGATGTTTTCGGCATAGGCGAGCACCACCGGAAAGAGTTTTTAGATTCGGCACCCGCGGTGATATTGGCTGCTGCTGCCGCAGGTACCAAAAATATACGACTCACCAGTGCCGTCACCGTTTTAAGCGCAGCCGACCCAGTGCGGGTATTCCAGAGTTTCGCCACCCTGGACCTTATTTCCAAAGGCCGGGCCGAAATGGTGGTGGGCCGCGGCTCCTCGGTGGAGGCGTTTCCACTATTTGGGTACGACCTTGATCTTTACAACGAGCTTTTTGTGGAGAAGCTGGACCTGCTGCTGAATATCCGTGCAAACGAAGTGGTGAACTGGTCGGGCCGGTTTCGACCGGCTTTGAGAAACCTGCCAGTGTATCCCAGGCCTATACAGGAAAAACTGCCGATCTGGATTGTAGTAGGGGGCACGCCTGCTTCTTTTGCGAGAGCTGGAACACTCGGTCTGCCGCTGATGGTTGCCGTCATTGGTGGCGAAACCCATAGGTTCCGGCCGCTGGTAGATCTGTATCGCGAAGCCGGGAGAAAAGCCGGTCATCCACGGGAACAACTAAAAGTAGGCCTGCACTCCCTTGGGTATGTAGGTAATTCCAACGAAGAAGCAGTTGAAGAATATTATCCCGGTTATGCCAAAATAATGACCAAAATTGGCAGGGAGCGTGGCTGGCCGCCGGTAACGAGGCCGGGTTTTAACGCTCAGGCAGGCTCTACAGGTGCACTAATTGTTGGTGGACCGGAAGAGGTGGCCGCCAAAATATTGCGGCATAGTGAAGCCTTGGGCGGCATCGACCGTGTTACCTTTCAGATGGACAATGCCTCATTAAGCCATGAACAATTATTAAAATCTATCGAATTGATTGGAACCTATGTTGCACCTCTCATCCACAAAATCTGACGCTTTTGCCGGAGATTCTTTGATTCTTGTTGATCAGCACTTTTAGATTATTATCACCATTTGAGCCAACCGGAATCGAATAATGATTTCTGTTGGCATGGTTTTCGCCGCCTACCTTTTAAGGATAGAGAAACCATTTTTTTAGACATATAGTTAAATTTTTGGTGTTTTCGTCATATACTTATCCACGGGGGGTAGGTTACTATCTCCTCTGTTTCGTATTAATTTCACCGTTTAGCCATTGTTTTTGCTCATTCATTATGAATTGCGGCATTCGTAAATTAACTTCGCGGCATCCATATCCCAGTAACGAGAGATCCACAATTGTTTTTAACCCGCCTTTTGCAACGGATTACAAACAATTAGTGTCCTTACTTCGTTAATAAATCAGTAATCAAGTATATAATATGAGGCAGCTTAAAATTGCAACACAGATCACCAACCGCGACAGCCAGGCGGTGGAAAAATACCTCCAGGAGATTTCAAAGATTTCGATGATTACCCCGGAAGAAGAAACCACACTGGCGCAGCGGATTAAGATGGGTGACCAGAGAGCGTTGGATAAACTGGTGCAAGCCAACCTTCGCTTCGTGGTATCTGTGGCCAAGCAATACCAGCACCAGGGGTTATCCCTGAGTGACCTTATTAACGAAGGTAACCTGGGCCTGATTAAAGCAGCCCAGCGCTTTGATGAAACCAAAGGTTTCAAATTCATCTCATACGCCGTATGGTGGATTCGCCAATCCATATTACAAGCGTTGGCAGAGCAGGGCCGATTAGTCCGCCTGCCTCAAAACAAAATTGGCACCTACAACAAAGCGAATAAAGCCTATATGGCTTTTGAGCAGGAACACGAAAGGGAACCCTCAACCGAAGAATTGTCAGAAATTCTGGAGATGAGTGAAACCGAAATCAATAACATTTTCCAGAGTAATACCCGTCACAGCAGCCTCGATGCACCCGTGCACGAAGCTGAAGATGTAGCGATGGGCGACCTGCTGCAGGGAAGCGAAGAAACTGATGAAGATGTGATGGTTGATTCTTTACGTAACGAAATTCGCCGCGTTTTAAAATCTCTTAGCCCGAGAGAAGCAGAAATAGTAAATGCTTATTTCGGTCTGGATGGCGAAAACGGAGTAACCATTGAACAAATTGGCCAGAAATACGACCTTACCAAAGAGCGTATTCGCCAGATCAAGGAAAGGGCAATTAAGCGTTTGCAGAAAGCCCGTTACAGCGGTGCTTTGAAAGCGTATTTGGGATAGTATGTACAGCTTTATACCTGTATATGGGAGCCCCGCAATTGCGGGGCTTTTTTGTGCTCCGCTAGGTCTGATGGAAATACGGATGGGGCGGACAGGGCTGAATGTAAAGGATTTTTTTAAGTCGGCTTCGGCACGATTGTAGGCGACGTTGGCGGGGCTTACCCCGATTCCTTCGCGGGTCCGTCCATAAGACATGCTACTATCGGGCATTTGATAGTCTAAATTCAATGTCTAATTAATCAGCGGCGTCCCGGAGCAACGCACATTCAATCTCACTTTCGAAGGACAGAGGGCCACCCAAACCTGATATTGATTGATAAAATAAGTCTGAATTTTACGTTTATTGGTACACTTTTGGTTCTAAGGAGAATGACAGCACTTCCCGCTTAAAATCCGTGGCAATTCGTAAAATCCATATCATCCGTGTCTCTTTCAACTTCAATTCAAACTACAATTCTCTTTAACAACACAAATCCATTTTTTTGGGTACGTTTGCTACTATAATTATGAAGCATTTACTCGTCCGCATTAGTTTCCTTTTGCTCATCAGCAGCCAGGCATTTGGCCAGCAGACCCATTTTATCTACCTGCAAACGGAGAGCCGGGACCCATTTTATGTACTGCTCAACAAAAAGAACTTTTCCTCTTCTTCCATCGGCTACCTGATAATTCCGAAGCTGCCAAATGGGGAATACAATGTTCGTCTGGGATTTGCCAAAAATGCTGGCGCGGAGCAGGATTATATACTTCAGGTAAAAGACAATGAACAAGGTTATTTGGTAAAAGAATTTGGTGAAAAAGGATGGGCCCTGTTTAACCTGCAATCGCTGGAGCTTCAATATGCTGGCGCCATCAATAAGGATCGGAATAATGTGGCCGCGCTGCAACAAGCAGAAGCAAATGAAAAAGAAAAGGCGGATGCATCGTTAGCAGCAGTCGAAACAAAAAGAAAATTGGATGAGCAGACCCTTGCGGTTGCCAAAGAGAAAGCTGATGCTATGGCAATGGAAGCAAAAAGAAAGGCCGATGAAACAGCAGCTGCCACCGCCAAAGACAATACTAATGCCGCCGCTGTAGAGGCGAAACGGAAGGCCGATGAAATGTTAGCAGCGGAAGAAAAAAAGAAGGTAGATGAAATTGCACTGGCAGCAGAAAAAATGAAGACCAGTGCTCTGGCGCTTGAAACTAAAAAGAAGGCGGAGCAACTAACTTCGGATGTGGCAGCAGAGAAAGTTAGGAACGAAGCCGAAGAAGCCAAACTTGTGATTGAAAAACCACTTGTGTCAGAGCCAGTCCCCGTCACTAATATTAAAGCAATCGGAAGTCTGGATTCCCGGGCCCCCAGGCTCGTTAACCAGGTGAGAACAGACAGCGGCATTATTTATAAATATGCTGTAACCAATGCAGACGGTCAGGATACCGTAAATGCTTACATCAAAGGCGCGATGCAAATGGTCGCGATTATTCCTGCAGAAAAAAAGGAACCTGAGCCGAATGAAATGACCGGACGAGATGCCGACAGCGTCACTAAAAAGGATCCGGTAAAATTTCTGAACATGGATTTTAAGCAGGATAGCACAAAAGCTGATGCCGGTTTGATAGAACCCATTTTTAATAAAACCAATACGCCCCCGGTTAAAGAAAATATTGAAAACAAAAAGCCGGATACGCTGACAGCAAACCTCGAAAAAACACTTACAAGCATTCCTAAATGGGATAGCCATGTGAGAATGGATACTATTGCCAAACAAGGCGCTACAGCCACAATCTCCAATATCAATTGCAAAGCACAGGCCGATGATAAAGATTTCTTCAATCTACGCAAGAAAATGGCGGCCGAAGAAGGGGCAGACGAGATGGTAATGCTGGCACGTAAAACCATGAAAGAAAAATGCTTTACTACTTTGCAGGTTCGCAACCTAAGTGTCCTTTTTCTCAACGATGCAGACCGCTACCAATTCCTGGATGCAGCATATCCTTTTACTTCCGATGCTTCGCAGTTTGTTACACTTAACGACCTGCTTTTTGATCCCTACTACGTTCAGCGTTTCAAGGCAATGATAAGGAAATAAGGGGGTTGAGGTTCCAGGATAAAAGTTCAAAGGTTCAGGCTTTATGGATTAAGCATCAAGGTTCGGGGCCAAGGCTATTTAATGAAAACTACACTTTATATTAGTCCCGGTTTCATTCAATCATATTTTTTTGAAGTAACGCCCAGGGCAAAATCTTATACGCCCTTACATTTCTTATATGGTTTCTAAAAGATACTTTATTGAATTGGCTTATGATGGCACAAAATATGGCGGATTCCAGGTGCAGGACAATACCAACACTATACAAGCAGAAGTGGAAAAGGCGCTTTTCACTTTGTACCGGCAAACGTTCCATCTTACCGGTTCCTCGCGAACCGATGCCGGCGTGCATGCGCTGCAGAATTATTTCCATGTAGATGCTGCGATCGTTATTGAACAGAAACATTTATATAATCTCAATTCCATTTTACCTAACGACATTGCGATTAAAAGTATCCGGGAGTCAGCTCCTGATGCGCATTGCCGGTTCCAGGCTAGCCACCGCACCTATCATTATTTTATCTACCAGGTAAAAGATCCCTTTATAAAGAGTACCGCCTGGTTTTACCCATACCCGCTGGATCTGGACCTGCTTAACCAGGCAGCTGCCTTGATAGCAACCCACCACGATTTTACTTCGTTCAGTAAGCGCAACACACAGGCGAAAACAAAGATCTGCAGCATTATGGAAAGTTACTGGCAGGTAAAAGGTAACCAGCTGATGTACACAGTAAAAGCCAATCGCTTTCTTCGCGGTATGGTACGAGGGCTGGTTGGAACCATGTTACAGGTAGGTCGCGGTAAAATAAGTTTGGCTGATATGCGGATAATAATAGATGCCAAAGATTGTAGCCTGGCTCATTTTGATACCCCCGCACATGGATTGTTCTTAGCTGAAGTTGGGCTTTGAGGAGAAGGATCAAGGCTCAGGAATCAAGATACAGGGATCAAGTCTTGTTAGATATTCGAAAGGTAGGATTTGGGATTAAATTCAGGAGGGCACTTATACTTGACTCCTGACCCTTGGATTTTAAAATTCCTCGTCTCTGATATCCGCCAGGGTTCTTCTATCCAATATTTTCAATACTGCATCCCGGGCCTCAGCCATCACGGGGTTGATTTTGCAGATTTGCTCTGTGCAGTTGTCGCAGGCTTTGTAGAAGTTGAGGCTTACGCAGCTAAGCATGGCAATCGGGCCATTTACGATTCGGATGATCTGCGATAGTTTTACGCTTTTCGGGTGCACTTTTAGCGCATAGCCGCCAGTACGGCCACGATAGCTTTCCAAAATATCGGCATGCTTTAGTTCCAGCAATATGTTTTCCAGAAATTTGATCGGTATCTTCTTTTGGTCAGCTATTTCGCTGATCAGCACGGGACCTTTTTCGTACCGGGCAGTCAGCAAACCGAGGGCCTGTAAAGCGTATTTTGCCTTTTGTGAAAGCATGGTGTAATTTTATTGCCGAATGTCTACAAAATTTATAGGATTAAAAGAAAAATTTATTGTCTAGTCATTTGATAGACTTTTATATCTTTGCCATCCATCACCTTAAAAAAATACCATTATGAGTTTACGTCTTGGCGATACCGCCCCGAATTTTAAAGCCAACACCACCATTGGTGAAATAGATTTTTACGAATACCTCGGCACCAGCTGGGGCGTATTGTTCAGCCATCCGGCTGATTACACCCCGGTATGTACTACCGAACTGGGCCGCACTGCTTCGCTAAAGGAAGAATTTGCCAAACGCAATGTAAAAGTGCTCGCTGTAAGTGTGGACGGTATTGAAAACCATAAAGGCTGGGTAAATGATATCAATGAGACCCAGGGCTGTACCGTAGATTTTCCAATCATCGCCGATGAAGGCCGAGTAGTCGCTGACCTGTACGATATGATTCACCCAAATGCAAGTGCTACCGCTACAGTGAGAAGCCTGTTTATCATCAGCCCTGATAAATTGGTAAAATTGATGATCACGTATCCAGCCAGTACCGGCCGAAACTTTTTTGAAGTACTGCGCGTAATCGATAGCCTGCAATTAACTGCCAATTACAGCGTAGCCACCCCGGCCGACTGGAAAGATGGCGAAGATGTAATTGTTGTGCCTTCCATCAGTACCGAAGACGCTATTAAGAAGTTTGAAAAGGGTGTAACTGTTATTAAGCCATACCTACGCTATACACCACAACCCAATAAATAAGTTTGTTTTGAATTTTAGTGCGGGCCGTCCAATTGGGCGGCCTTTGCTATTGGGAGTATTGAAACAATTTCCAATCAATCCCTAATTACTAGTCTTCTCCAATTGCTTCACCGTGGCTGCCATGTCTTTTGGGAGCGGGGCCTCCAGCACCAACGATTCGCCTGACTCGGTTTTGAAGCTGAGCTTGAACGCATGCAGGGCCAGCCTGTTCAGCAAGGGCCTTTCTTCTTCCACATCTTTACCCAGCTTAAATTTCTTCTTTAGTGCCGACAACAATATCGGCTTTTCATCACTGTAAAGCGGATCGCATACGATCGGGTGGCCCATGAACTTGCAATGAATCCGTATCTGGTGGGTACGACCTGTGTGTATATGAAACTGAAGCAGGCTATAGGTGCGGAATCGCTGTAGTACGGTGTAATCTGTGACAGAGGCTTTGCCACGCTTATTGATTACCATGGCGCCTGCACGGGTTGTGCTCTCAGCAATGGGCTGGTCAATAGTGCCGTTGTCACTGGTAGGTTTACCTGTCACAATTCCCAGGTAGCGTTTTTCAATTTCCCGGCCTTCGAACAATTTGGAGAGGTATTTATGTGTTCCTTCATTTTTAGCGAAAACGATCACCCCGCTGGTATCTTTATCCAGGCGATGGACTACGAAAATTTTACCGTAATGTTTTTCAAGAATACCCCGCAACGATTGGAGGGCTTCATCATGGCGGTCGGGTAATGTAAGCATCCCCGAAGGTTTACTTACAGCAATCATTTGGTCATCTTCGTACAATATATCGAATGGCAGCGGCATGTGTTGGTTGATTGATAGGTTGATTGGTTGATTGGTAGGAATTAGTTGGCCGGAAGTTGAAGTGCGGTAAGCCTTTAGAAGTTGAAATTTCAGGCCTTGAATCCTTTATCCTTGAACCTTTACGGCATTATTTCCTGTAATTTATTTTCCAGCGATTCCCCCCGCAGGTTGGTTGCAATTATATTTCCGTCTTTATCCAGTAAGAAATTGGTGGGTATCGATTGAACACCGTATTGCTCCGCCACCCTGTTTTGCCATCCTTTCAAATCGCTTACCTGTATCCAGGTGAGGTTGTCTTTTTTAATCGCGGCAAGCCAGTCTGCTTTATTATCATCCAGCGATATGCCGAGTATTTCAAATCCTTTTGTTTTATACGCATTGTAGGCCTTTACCACGTTGGGATTTTCTGCCCGGCAAGGCGCGCACCAGCTGGCCCAGAAATCGATCAGCAAGTACTTGCCTTTAAAAGAAGATAAGGAAATGGGTTTTCCATTGGTATCGTTCTGGGTAAAATTCAGGGCCATAGCACCTGGTGATGTATTTTTAATGGCATCC
>JBDSXW010000128.1:0-76536 GCA_039925965.1 Chitinophagaceae bacterium | reverse complement strand
GGTCAACATCCCGGAACGGTACCACTCCATACATTTACGATAACAAAAATAGGGTGGGTCAACATCACCAGAATGGTGGGTCAACATAAAGCGGAATGGTGGGTCAACATCCACCGGAATATACAGATGAAAAGAAAGTCAGTGATAGAGTCATCGAGCGTATTCTGAGAATAAAAATTTCCTGGGCAAGTTCCGTTGTGGTTTTGATCGGGAAAGATACACATACACGTCCATGGGTAAACTGGGAAATAGACAAGGCAAATGAACAAGGGAAACGCATTGTGGGAGTTTATGTTAGAGGTGGTACCGAGGCAGACGTGCCGGCTAGCCTAGAAAAATATGCTTCAGCTATTGTTGGTTGGAATACAGATAACATAGTTTCTGCTATAGATGGTGAAAATAATTTTCAAAATCCTGATGGAGGCACACGCCTTCCACCAAATTCGCAAGATCCTGTTAATTGTTAACTATGCCCAACATATACATGTATGTGGTAGATCGTGATTTCGGTTTCGCTCCAAATCCTTTTCACGGCATTTGTAGCCTTGCTACATGTAAACCCCAAATAAGAAATACAGCACAGGTTGGCGATTGGATATTCGGAGTAGGTGGTGGTAGATTGAATGCAACTGGCCAGTGCATTTTCGCCATGAAGGTTACTCAAAAAATAACGTTTAATGAATATTGGGAAAATGCTGAGTATAGAAACAAAAAACCTGTGAGAAATGGTAGCAAAAAAATGCTGCTTGGAGATAATATCTACCATTATAATGATGAAACTCAATTATGGACGCAAGCCCATTCGCATCACAGCCTTTCAGATGGGGGCATGAATGAATACAATAAAAATAGAGATACTAAATCTATAAACGTATTATTATCTATGCATTTTTACTATTTCGGTAGGAAGGCTCCAAAGATACCATCAAGCATTCTAAATCGACTAGGATATACAAATGGCGTGGGTCATCGAAAATATTCTTACGACCAAGCAGAGCCTTTAGTAAATTGGTTAGATCAAAGATATTTAGATAAACTCAATCTTGTGGTTGCTGATCCCTTTGATTTTGATCAAAGTGATGCACACTATTCTGTGCAAACAAACAAGGTTACTTCGGTGTCAAAATAATAATAAAAAACTATACCATCTAGCCGAAATAGCTTCCTCAATCCAATTTTTAAAAATATCTTTAATATTATTGTAAGCATTAATCGGATTAGCATTATATATTAACAACACTAAAAGTTATTTCCGTATTTAGAATATACAAAGTTGAAGGGATTTCCTTCTTGTAAGCAAACACCTTCTTTCATAAAAATTTAAATTGTTAATATAAATTCCAAATACCGCCTTCTTATCGGTCCAAGCCCTCTCAAGTTCATATCTTACCCATTCCTACTTCTGGTTTCCGATCCTATCAGGACAACTAAACAAATTTTATGCTTTAGTTTATCATCCATCCATTGCTTAATTGATGCCTCTCCGCCTCTATTTATCCGCTCCCAATCATTGGAAGATACTGGTTTATTATCTTCTAATGATCCAATAATTCTAATTTGCTGAACTCGGAATACGTCATAATCATAGTGAAAACGGATTGTACTCGCCGCTTCGCCATAATTATCCTCTGTAAAAATTCACTTAAATTTTATCTATTAATAGTTTTTGAAACAGGCTCATATACCCGTAGTCTTTTTCTAATCTTTCATTTTTAAATCGATCTGGTAGTAAATTGTCATAGACCATTTTGGTGGCAGCGCCTGTGCTAGCAAGAGGCAATAAAAGCGCTTGAGGATGAGACTCTCTAAACATTCTAAACTCATCTTCTATACCTTCCATTCCTCCAATAAATACTGCTGCAGTAAACTCATTTTCTCCAAACATTCTATTACGCATATGCCGTATGCTTTCAGGAATTGTACCTAAGTCATTTGTGAGAATTACGTTTTCAAATTTATTATTATCTTTTGGAAATAAATGTTCAAAAAATCTGCTTTGATATAAGGTCAAATGCTCCTGAATATTCAAGTTCATTTTTTCCATTACATAATAAATAATAGGTGTAATAGATGGGTGACCGCCCCATATCAAACGATGTTTAGGGAGAACAGCTGATGCTAATGCAATTACTGAATCGCGAATTGCAATGATGTCCGCGCTATCAAAATACCTAGGATTTCTTTCCTTTAAGGGAATACTGGCGGATAAAAAAATATTCTTTAATTCTCTTGTAGCCATATATCAAATTCCTGTTTTTTTATTGTTTTCACGTCTAAATACTCGTTTAGGTAGCTTAAATGCTTTAACCACTTTTCACGTATTCTCACATCATCATAAATCAAATAAACTTCATCAACAGAAAACTCGTTAATTTCCTTTTTTAACTCTGATGATTGATTGCAATCAATAGATTGTGGTATTCCTACTGAGGGGATGTAAATTCTTCTTTTATTGTTTCCAACTTCTTCTGTTATAAATCTCTCTGGCTGTATATTAACAGATTTTCCATTTTTGCGAGCTGAATTTAAAAATTCAGTTATTAAATTATCTTGTCTTGATGCAAGATTTCTTGCTCTTACTGATTCAACTTTCTGAACAATATCTATAACTGTCTTGTCAGCCAGCTTTGACGTGTCTTTACTGTCAAAAATGTTATCTACAAAATCATCTGTTTTGAGTTGTTGCGGAAAACAAACTTCAGCCATTTTTTCTAGCTTATGGTTGGGCCATATTAACTGAACCACACCAATCTGTTTGACACTCGCCTCAGCTATTTCTTTCTCACACCATTCACTTTCTAAAAATTTAGGAGTATTTAATAGAACGATTACATCACAATCAGTCATTCTGTGCCATAATTCATCTTGGAAAGGTTCTCCTTGCTTAATAGAATGAGTATCTAAGAAAACATCAAAATTATTTTTTTCCAGTGCTTCATAGAGTTGTATTGCAACAGAGGTAGATTCATCTCTTTTGTAGCTGACAAAAACTTTTCGTGTATTTCTTAATTTTCCAAACGATTCCAATATTAAATTCACTATTTTTTCATTCTGGGAATCATCGTATTTTAGGCCATTTTGGTTATTTAGTGTTGATGGTATCTCCTTTTTAAAAGAATCATAAAAAATAGGCAATACTATGTTCCCATCTTTCATCAGTTTGTCCACTACATCTATATCTTCATGTTTTCCAGTTGAATTACCAAAGTACAAAGCAAATGTTGGTTGATTGCCTTTATACCCTGCATCAATTTCTGAAGATTTGATAATTTTATACAACGAGGATTGTAGATTCAGTTCTTTCAATGAATCGTAAAAGAGTTTTACAATATTGTCACTAATAGACGTTAGCGAGCCAAGTAAAATAACCTGATATTTATAGTCCATATTTATTGATTTAACCATTCCTTTAACTCTGTTATATACCTAATGCCTTCTTTATTTTTAGGCTTACACACATAATATCCCTTTTCAATTATTTTTTGTGAAGTCTTATATCTATTGGTTCCGTCTTCGTAATCTATACTTGGATATATCTGCAAATACTCATTGCCTTTATATTGAAAATCATACTCCCCTTTCTCCTTAATTGGCACGATGGCAATGTGTTCAATATATTTATGGGTATCGCCTATACCTAACTCCCAATTGCACCAATACGATTCAATAGCTTTCTCGGTAGCAATCAAAATAAATTTTTTACAATGCTTAATTACATCTTTAATCCTTAATGCTGTATCTCCGCATGTATGCCCAGGGATTTTATTATCCATGCTATCAATGTAGATTTTTGCACCTAGTTCTTCGATAATTTCCATAAATCCCTTAAGCTCTTCTACGTCTTCAAGATCACTATGCTTATGGGAAATAAAAACAGTTGGCTTAGATTCATATTTGCCTTTGCTAAAAGTTCTTGTCTCATTTAGGGCTTGGGTAATAATCCCTTTTTCTATACGTTCTGATTTAAAATGGCCTCGTTCGAATATCATATTCCTTTTTAAATTTTTGATGTATCAAACTCTCCATCAACTAATTTTTTTCTTCAACATCCTTTCGTATAATGCGATCTTTTATTCACGAAGTTGAAAAGCACATCAATCGGATGGAAAGTTGATTTTCATCGCTTTTGTATCCTATATCATTGCCATCAAATGTACTCTCAATTATATTAACAACCTACTCCTCATTAAAATTCTGGGTCGCCTACACTACACTGGCATTTTTCAACATAGGAAATATTTGCCATCGCGATGTCTCGTATCCCCCACGAATCCTGGCGTTAGAAAAAACTCGAAAAAGCATGTAACAGCTTATGGATTGTACTTTCACGAAACCACTTTCCAAAAAACAGCTTAAATAATCAAAACCTTGATGATGATGCATTTAAAAAATCGAGATATTTTTCCCTCTCCCCCCGCCTTGGTACGTGTCCGCGCCAAGTGTTTGTTACCTCTCGCCATGGTTCGTGACGCCATGGCAGCAAAAGGATCGCATTTGTGTGCCGATTTCATGTCGTGGCAGGCATCATTGCAGGTAGTTTTTCATCGATGCGGAGTATTGTTCGGGGGTGAAACCAATCCATCAGAAAAAGTAAAATGGTAGCATTTGTGTCTGGGTTTTATTTCGTGGCAGTCATTATTGACGGAGGTTTTTTATCGGTACGGAGTAGTGTTCCGAGTCTCCCCGCCATGGTTTCACTCACGAACCATACTCCGCCCCGATAAAAGCACCATGGAAATCACCCACCCTTCAACTCCACCGCATTAGCCATCGCAGCTTTTTGCCCGGCGATTTCCACCTGGCATAGCAGCCATTTTTTTTGCCATTGTGTAAGTTTTTGTTTAGCCTGCCGTTCCAAAAGTTCCAACCTCAATCGGGCCAATTCATCAAGTACCGGTTCGGTTTGTAATATTGAGGCCGCCATTTCTATCAGGTGTAAGCCCTGCTGAACTTTTACATACAACTGTTCTGCTGATCGTTCCAGCCTATATAGTTTTAGTCGGCGATCGGTAATGTCCCGATCCAACACTTTGAGGCAGCTTTCATCTGCCTGGAGTTTCACGGGTGCGTATGGTTGAAATTGACTCGATTTCGTGCTTTCCATCCGGCGGATCATTCTATCAGAAGCGAAAGGAAGTTCCCGTTGTCCTGTTTCCGCCATGGCTAACTGACTTCGGGTGCAACCGAGAAGGTCGGCAAAATCGTTCTGAGAGATGCCCCATTGCAGGCGGGTTTCTTTTAGGTAGTTCATACCAATTATTTTGAAACCCTAAATTGTGACAATTTCTTTGTGACAATTTAAATTGTCACAATAATTTTGTCACAAAACTGACTCGTCCTAAAAAAAGTTGACAGTTTTTTAAATTAATCCTGTAATTACTTTACAGACAAACTGTCTCATCCTCCACAGGTTGGTGGATGAGGCATCACAACTTAAGTGAGCGGGTTAAGTGTTACCATCTTACGTGCAAGGATTGGAGTGTTGAAGGGACGGGTGTGCAATTTTTTGTTCTCAGAAGTCCGGTTGGTGGATTAAATCGAAGCGTTAAATTCCAAGGCTATTTATCGTGGCGAAGTATGGTTCGTGGGTGGAACCGATACCTCGTAGTGGTTCATTTCATGTTTTTTTTCCGGTTTCTTTCCTATCTCCTGCCAATATTCAGCTATCTTGGTCTGGCTTTCCAAACACCAATTAAAAAATATTAATGAAAAAGAAGTTCCTTTTCATTGCATGCCTTGCATGTATTTTCGCCACACAAGCACAAACGCCAGATAGAATTACCTATATGGTTACAGGTACGGGATTTAGTACTACAGAAGAAACGGTGGTGACTTTAACACAGGATATAACGACGGATGTTACTACTCAGTCAACCAGTCCTCCAAAATTTACTTTCAATTTTACAAGAGCACAAGACATTAACTCCAAAAGTTTTAACCAGGCTGCTGATATGGGGTCGAAACTTACATCGATCGAATTTAAAGTCTATGCCCCAGGTGCTGTGACTCCGTATATTTCCTACCAATTAAAGAATTTTATAGTCTCTGGTTTTAAGCAGACTGCTAAAGCCGGTGGTGGCCCCGTTGTTGAAAATATTTCTCTTGCTTTTGAAAATTGGGGATTTAAAGACTGGCTGAATAACGTAAATTTTGGCTATAGTACTGTATCACGAGTGACAACGGCTTACTAATTACGCACTAGCAATTTCTATATCACCGTTTTTGGAGAATCCTCCGTAATCCCGATTCTCAACAGCTTGCCGAATTGTAACCATCACTACTCCCGGCAAGGCCCATTCAATATAAAAAACATCAATACACACCTTAATGAAAAAGCTGTTTATTCTCATTGTTTCCCTTGCAGGTAACTATGCCTCCCGGGCCCAAACGGTTGGTATCGGCACTACAACACCCGATAGCAAGGCGATACTCGATATCGTGAGCACTAATAAAGGGGTATTACTACCACGTATTAATGATACCGCAAATGTTACTAACCCCGTAGAGGGTTTAATTATCTATAACAAAAACACCAAAACGCCCTACTATTACGATGGCAAAAAGTGGTTGTCGATGTTTGGTACGGTTACAGGCAGTGCGTCCTCATCAACAGATAGCATTACCTATATGGTTACCGGTACAGGTTATACTACAACGGAACTACCGGCCGGCGCTATAACACAAGGAGTAACGAACCAGGGAATTATCGGCGGCAGCGGCAATCTTTCCAAACCAACATTTGCTGATTTTAATTTTACTAAAATACCTGATGTTAACTCATATGATTTCTACCTGGGGGCTGTTCAACGTGGACCACGACCTGCATCCATCGAATTTAAGTTTTATGCGGCCGGAGCGGCTACTCCCTATATGTCTTACCGCTTAAAAAATATTATTTTCACAAGTATGAAACCCAGCGTGGGTAGCGTTCCGTTTATAGAAAGTATTTCTTTTGTGTTTGATGATTACAGCTTCAAAGATTGGGTGACGAATGCTAATTTCAGTTATAATCTAACCACGGGTGTGTTTTCGAGTTATTAATTTCAGCCGATAAATTGTGTTGGCTTAATTCATTACCCTCCGTGGCCTTACATCACGACATACGAACCCTATTTACAGTCATCTTAACCAGCCTGCTAAATCCCTTCCAAAAATGAATACATGCTTAATAAAAAAGCCCGTCCTTCTTATTGCCTTCCTCACAGGTATTTTCGCCTCACATGCACAAACGGTTGGTGTTGGCACAGCAACGCCTGATAATAAAGCAATCCTTGATATTGTGAGCGCAAATAAAGGAATGCTCATCCCCCGGATTGTTGATACTACAAGTGTGACGAACCCGGTGGAAGGGATGATTATCTTCAACAAAAGCACCCAAACACCCTATTTTTATAATGGAAGCAGGTGGCTTTCATTGGGTGGTTCGTTTTCAACATTTACGTCACTGCCAACCGATAAAATTACCTATACAATTAACGGTTCAGGATTTGTGTCGCTTCCATATCCTGTTCAATCTTTAACCCACGAGCTAACTAACGAAGTGACCATTAGCTTTTCCGGCCTTTCATCTGGAATTATACGATTTTCTGATTTTAGTTTCACAAAAAAGAAAGACGGAAACTCAACAAGATTTAACCGGTTTGCAGCGATACCTACCTTAGTTACTTCTATCGAATTTAAAGTGTATGCTGCCGGGGCTGCCACACCTTATATTTCTTACCAGCTAAAAAATATTATTATTACTGGTTTTACATCCAACGGAGCTACTGTTGGCGATGCATACGACGAAGATATATCCTTTAGTTTTGAGAACTATGGATTCAAAGATTTGGTGAATAATGTAAGTTTTGGATATAATGTGAAATCGAGACAGGTGACAGCTTATTAATAATTGCTGATGCCGTGGTTCCCCGGGGAGAAATCATGGCGGGAAGTGGCGCCGGTCAGCCGT
Source organism: Chitinophagaceae bacterium (assembly GCA_039925965.1). Classification (GTDB taxonomy): domain Bacteria; phylum Bacteroidota; class Bacteroidia; order Chitinophagales; family Chitinophagaceae; genus JAZKFT01. The sequence goes on along the minus strand of JBDSXW010000128.1, from coordinate 68,585 downwards.
TACCACCTTTCCATCGCCATGGTTCGTGTCCCCACGAACCATATTCCGCCCCGATAAAAAAGCACCTGCGCTGGATTGCAATTTGAGTGACCAACAACCGCCTACATCGCCATGATTTCCGCTGGATGCATGGTTCGTTTTGAATGCCAAGGCGTCCGGTGAATTCATAGCAGCAAAGTAGCATCCGATCCAATACTTAAGTTCGTTACAAGCCTCATTGCCGTGGTTTTTTATCGGAGCGGAGTATGGTTCGTGGAGTGAAACCATGGCATCCGATGAAAAAAAATGATTTTAAAAAACTTCCCCCAAATGGCATAGAAACCGAAAACATCTCCCCCGTCCAGGTAAAACCGCGCAGACGAATAATAATAATTCGCCGGATCACTGCATAAATTCCCGCCTTGGTTCGTGTCCATCGCCATGGTTTCGCCCCACAAACCATACTCCGCCCCGATAAAAATGCACCTGCGCTGGTTGCCATTTACGCTATCAACAACCCCATTTCACCATAGGTCGCCATCAACCATGGCATCAAGAGTAAAACCTGAGTCAAAAGGATCGCATTTGTGTGCAACTTTCATTTCGCAGCATGCTTCACTGACCGTGGTTTTTTATCGGAGCGGAGTATGGTTCGTGGGGACACGAACCATGGCACCAGTAAAACCTGAGTCAAAAGGATCGCATCTGTGTGCAGCTTTCATTTCGCAGCATGCTTCATTGACCGTGGTTTTTTATCGGGGCGGAGTATGGTTCGGTGGGGACACGAACCTTTAGAAAAAGATTGGTAACATACTTTGAATCTCTTAAACAAATCAATGGCTTAAGCCTATTATTTGCCACCCATCCCTGCACTACCGCCAACATCCAAAAAATCCGGATAAATCAAAACCGCCTATCGTGACCGAAAAAAAATCAAATGGTATATTTATGCTATCTTAGGGTGCAACCAAACCAATTAGCTATTTATGATCCGCTTTTTACTTTTTGTTTTGCTCTCCTGGCTGGTGAGCCCGGCTACCGCACAAAAATTTTATGACCTTCAGTTCGTAAGGGGAGACATAAAATATGACTGCCTGATGGTTTATTACAACCCGGAAAATTGTTATATGCGGGTTCGTTTTATATCAGGCTCCCGCAAGAGAACATTAGGACATATTAATTACAAATCGGTTGCCGGTATCACGTCTCTGGGAGAAAAATACCTTTGCATGGTGGCCGATACCAGTGTAAGGACGATAGAAGGCGATATGGTGGATGTAAAGCAATTGGAGAAGATGAAATTTTTATGGATTCAGAAGCCGGGCGATACATCCCTTGGGCCATTCCTGGCTAACGAGGACTCAGGTTTTAATAACAGGAACCCGGTTCTAAACTACACGCAAATCAAACCCGATCACCTGCGGGGCTTTGGCTACCTGCGTAATTTTTTTTACGAAGACGAGCAGGAGTATGCTGATTTAGATAATTTACTTCTCACCATGGAAGGTGGGCTCATGCAGTCTTCGGGTAATAATCATGGGAGTATAAAAACTCCTGTACTTTACTTCATCATGATGGCCAATACCCTGGATCCAAAAATTGGCATTTCCTGTAAAAGTGACCTCGACAAAATGCATCTGGAATTCAAAACGATTTCGAGCCTGATGGGGATAGATTTTAAACCAATTTTACTCAGCGGCACCAGCCTTTCAAGGCCAAAATTGCTGGCCCAGCTACAAAGAATCCGTCCTGATTCAGGCGATATTGTCATTTTTTCGTACAGCGGGCACGGTAGCCGCTGGCCCGATCAGGAAGACAAATACCCGTTTATGGATTTATGGGTAAAGCCCCCATTCAATACAAACCCGGCCACAGCCAAAGAGGTAAAGGAGGTAAAGCAAACTGTCTTAAATAACTCAATGAGTTACGCCGAAGTAAACAAGATTATTTTGGGTTATAAAGCCTACCTAAAAATAGTATTGGGTGATTTATGTAATAGCTCGATTGGCGTCCCTAAACCAATCTATGATGAAAGTTACTCAATAGACAAAAGCAGGTCTTTTGACGACCTCATTTTAAGAAGTCTTAGAAAATTAAAGATGCTCTTTGGCGAAACAACAGGAAATATTGTAAGCGTAGCGGCCAGCCCCGATGAAAAAGCGTCAGGCAATGCTGACGGGGGATATTTCACTACCAGCTTTGTTGAAGCGTTGCGGATGGAGGTTTGCGATCCCAAAAGCGAGGGTTCCTGGACGCATATAATTGAAGAAACCCTGAAAAAGGCGGCTAATTACAGACAAAAAGCCCAAAGCAGGAACCATACAGGCAAAGAAATATCAGGGACAATGATCGAAAGTAAAGCGGACCAGGCTTTCGAGGTTCAAACCGGGCTTAAAAAAATTAATCTCAAGAATCTCTAATGCATAACCGGTTGTTTATCGCCAGGGGTCCATCCCACCAACAACCAAACTTAGACTGCGAGCCTGATAGATTCCTTTGTTTGTAATCGGGAATTAGTGAATGTGTGCGCTTCGTCAGTTTTCGTTTTACACTCAAGGGAGACACGCTGATACTCGACGGACACACTCTGACTGACAAATTATTTTCTTTGACCCTCAACGGAGTCTCCTGAACACTTAACGGAGTCTCTCAGACACTCAACGGAGACACGCACACACTCGGCGGAGACTTACATGCCCTGAACGACGACACCAAGACATTTTGCGGAGGATATAATACAGGGAGCCGGGAACATCTGCGTTAGTGAGGACGCGCAACGACGGACAGCGGGAAATTGAGGAATTAAAACCAAATCCTACAATAAACTTCGCCTGTTGCTGCTGTTTCAACGCCCAATAAATATGGTGACGGAGCGCCCCCTGGCGATACAGGCACCACCGTTAGCCTTGATCGTTTACATTACTGTTCAGGTTTATTTGATAAAACAGGCTTCGCCGCTTCCAGCATTTCTTTTGTAGGATTGCCTTCGCTTCTACCCTTTTGCACCCGGTAATCTACAACCGGTATATTGCCCTTATTTCCCACCCTTATCTTATGCTTGTACCTTGCTTCAATTTTGCTGGCGGCAACAGAAACAGTATCCGCATGTACCGCCAAAAAACTACCGGGGGCGGGATCACAACCTTCGAGTGAAGAGGTAAAATCGCTATTTTTTTGTGCAGCAAAACCAGGTTGCAAGATGATTTGATGACCGGCAGAAAATTTAATGGTTGAATTGGCATCGCCATATACAGTTCCAACAGACGTGATGTCGTTGGATGCAGCATACACATTACGATAATAATAGGTACTATTGAGAGAACGGTCGGTGACGCAGGCTGCAGCGCTGTAGGCATCGCTCGTCCAAATACCGCGACCGTAGGTAGCTACAGACAATTTTACATTTATTGGGTCGTACACGATATTCATTGCGAAAACAACAGGCAGACCGTTACTATAATTGATCCAGTGGCCCAGGTTGTTATCCATATAATACACCCCAAAATCGTTGCCGATATATATGGCGTTTTCTGCGTTTCCAACCAATGTGATACAGCGGGTGTCGACATTAGGTAAGCCATAGGAAAGGTTTGTCCAGCTTACACCCCCATTGGTACTATGATACACTTTTGCGTCGAACTGGTTTCCGTAATAGGTGAGGTATATATCCAATGAATTGGTAGCGCTGATGGCGATATCAGATATTACGCCATTCCATGGTTTATTTGCAGTGATATTGGTCCAGCTGACACCTCCATCATCGGAGCGTTGAAACAGATTGGTGACGTCTTCCACTACATAAACCCGGTTACTATTGCTCTTGCCTACCCTTAAAATATAATGGGTATTGGTAGCACCTGTTATCCCGAACCGAACCCAGCTATCTCCCCGGTCTGAACTAACATAAAATGATTTTTTTACCGCATATAAATCGGTACTGTTGTTCTGGCTCATTTCGAAAGCCTTGGAAAAATTAAAGGTTCCGGAATACTTACCGGTATCGGCAGGGTCATAGCTGTTAGTCAGGTTTGCCTGGTTGGGCGTAATATAATTGGTTGATAAATCGGTATTGTGGCGCGTCAAAAATTCACCCGACTGAATGCAGCCATAATAGAGTTCCTTATTGCCTTTGTAAATCTTACACGCTGTGCCGTCTCCGCCTAAATAATTATTGTAATCAATAGCACTTGTTCGTACCTGGCAGCCATTGTCCTGGTTGGCGTAAATATAGCGTTCCGCATCCTGGGGGGATGCGTCATGGTCGTATAACTGGGTAATCTCCATGCCTCCGGAAAGATTGGTCCACGCTGCAGACGTCGAAGTATAATTTTCAGTTTGCGAATGCAATCCTCCATCGGTAGCCACGAAAAATTTACCGTTATTCACCCTTATTTTGCCCACATCATCATGAATGTTTTTGGAAAGACCATTATTACAATCCTTGGATTTTAATACCCAGGTACTTCCTCCATTCGAAGTAGTAAAATTATCTACACCACCCATCATTACATTAGAGCTGTTGGCCTGGTTTACATAAATATCACCATATATCCTGCCGCCACCAGACCGGTAACAAAGCCTGCCGCATGCTGTAACCTTTATGGAAGCATTCCATGCCACCGTGTTGCTGCCCGAATTGTAGGTTCCCTTTACATAAAATACCGTGCCATTGGCGTTAGTGGGACTGTAGACGCCATTGGCAACAAACAGATCGTTGGGTGACGCCGCGCTTACAGCAAGGCGTGACGCTGCATAACTATTTACAGTTGTGGGAGCTGTTGGCATCGTGCTGCTGACCCAGGTACCATTATCTCCATTGGCTTCTGAAATGTAAACTTTGTGCTGCCCAACGGCATACATCACCGTTGGATCACCTGGTTTAAATTCTACGTCGTAAATAGCAGTATTTTCTGTAGCCACCAAAACGATATTCCAACTGACACCTGCATCAATACTTTTATACAAGCCCAGGTTGGTCGCTAAAAACAAAATGTTAGAATTAGAAGGGTGAATTTTTAATTCATACCCAACTTCGGGCATATTATAATAGCCAGTTTGCACCCATGTAAAACTGGCATCGGTACTTTTATAAATGGTACCAGGATAATTATTGGACCCAAGTCCACCACCCGCATAAATATAAAGTATGTTGTTATTATTAGGGTCGATGACAATGCTGCTAACGCCACCTGTGGGCAAACCATCGGTACGGGGAAAATAACTGGTACCACCATCAACCGTTTTCCAAACCCCGCCGCCACTTGTTGCCACATAAAAGATATTTGTATTACTGGCATCAAATGCAATATCTTCTATTCGACCCATGCCCACATTACTAGGGCTTTGGCTAACCTGCGACCAGGCGCCAGATATACTAGCCACAGCCTGTGGTGCATTGGTTGTTTGCATGCTCCTGAAGGCGTTTAACCTGGCCACCCTCCTATCCAGCCCTTTCATTCCATTCGCTTTGTTTTTCTCCTGAATCTGGTTCTCCAGGTTCTCCCAATAACGAATAGCCATCTCTCCTTCATTATATTCCACCTCCCCGTCTTCATCATTGTGTATTGGCCTGGCTTTAGATTGACCCATACTAGCGATGGTAAATATTTGCCATATCACCGCCATTAAAATGTATTTACCTACTGCTTTCATGGTCAAGATTTTTTGAAAAGAATTTAATTGTTGTTACCGCATGAGCCAGTTTACCTTTGTGCTGTAGCCGGGGATTTCGTGTAAACTAACAGGCATTTACGCCTGTTTTATTTGCTGGCTTTCAAAGCAGTAATTTCTTTTTTAAATGTTTCCGATTGTTGCTGCAGGGTATCCATTTTTTTATTGAGCTCAATGATATACAAACTCATTTCTTCAATCTTTTCCAACAGTTTTCCATTCATATCGCCGAGCATTATACCGCCTTTTGTTACTTCTTTGGCAGAAGGCACATTGGGCAGGTGTTTGTTAGTGGCGATAAATTTTTCAAGATCCGCCAGCGGGCGTAGCTTGTAATTTTTGGCAAACACATAGTCGGGCCAGTTGGTCTTTAACAATACCCGAACCTCTTCGCTAATGATTTTGCCATCGACACTTAACTTAAAACCGGTTGCAAAGGGTGCAGCGCTGGAACCAATAGCAACCGGTCCATTTTTGAAAAAAAACTTTCCAGCCCTTAGTTCCATCAGGTCGTCGCCACCCACTTCGCCCAGGTAACAATATGCACCATCCCCGAACCTGATCTTTCTATCGCTTACGGCGGCTGAAGACCAGGTACCATAGCTACCCACATGTATGTCGCCCGTGCCTTCAAATTTTACGTTCTCAACAAAATTGGACGGCAGACTGTCAAAGCCAAATGTGATATTGGAGGAGCGCCTGTCGCTGGTTATTCTAAATTCGTTTGAATACACACCCATACCCATATCGCCCGTGGCGCCGGGGTACAGGGATATACGTTTGCCCAATCCCACTGAAAAAGCCAATGGCACAAGCGGATTTGTATTTCCCTGGATGCCAATATTTCCAGCGGCATTAATCGTAAATTTAGTGCTGGAAAAAAGGATGCTTCCGCCGGATCCGGCTGCCCCGTTCGACGATGTGATAGAGAACGTACCAGTTACCGGATCCAGCCCCATCCAGCCTCCATACCCTGCTGTAATCGCTCTGCGGCCACTGTTTAAATAAGAATTAAGACCGATGCCAGGCATATCATTTTCAATAGAAACGCCACCTGCCTGGTCGCCAAAAACTGCCGAAGTATTGCCCACCACACCCCGTACTACCAGCCTGCCGAGTGAGGGCAGATCCAGCAAACCAGCCGGTATACCGATGCTTGTGTTGCCATCAGATTGGTTTAACTTATTATAGCCGCTACCGGTCGATAGCGCACTGCCCGTGCCGGTATTCGAGAAGAATGCATTGTCACCAAACGTGGTGGAATGGGTAATTGAGAAAGCTGTTCCCAGTACTGACGTTGTACCGGCATAAGGCAATTTAAGTCCGCCATTATTTGTTTCATCAGTAATCTTTTGCCAGGCGCTGTTTTTGCGCAGATACATAAATCCATCTGTTTTATTATAGATTATAAGGCCATTTGGAGCGGAAGAAAGAGCTACCATCTGGGTACTATCCAACCGTGGCATCAGCAAACCCTTGTTAGTGCCGCCGTCCAATTCCAAAACAGCATTGATATCGGGGCTGCCCGGACTTCCGATTTTTACCTGTGCAATAATATTGCTGCCAATAATGAGGACAGCAAGAATCAGATAGATCTTTTTCATGTGGTTTGATTTTAGAACTTGGGACTATTGTTTCGAAGAGGTATTATTATGTGCAGAGGTTCAAGACCCTTATCACCGCTTCCGGGTTTGAAATTACTTACTGGAAAAGGCGTTGTTATCATGCATTTACTCATGCAGCATTTCTAATTAGGCAACGGATAAAATATTCAGCCGGCCCTTTACCAAAACGCCCTTCCTTGTCAAATCTCAAAATGTCTATCGTCGGTTCATTCTCCTGGATAATTCAGAATGGATTAAGCATGCCATTGCGGTGGTACCCTCCCAAAAAATGTAAAAACTGCATAAGATTTTTCTTACTTCAAATCTGTATTTACCTAACGACCCCCCTGCATATTGAAAGAAGCATGCACTTATATTTTCAAATTCACCTTGCCAGCCACCTGGAATGAAATTCTTAGTTTCAATATAATAAAATGATAAAGCCTGAATGCGATAAATCAGGATATTACACCCCATTTAGCCCCGTAGAAGGATCTCATCAATGGCTTCTGCGAATTATGGTACGGTAATCATGTCGCTTTTGATTGAAAGAACGGGAAACAGGATCATCCCTGTGAAACTGCTAAGGCAATAAACCCACGACCTTTTTGAGTGCAGAAAATGCAACACTGTTCTTACTTTACAAATCTTTGCATTGTCTCCTCGCCTGTTTCTAAGTCTGTTACGACTAAAAAGTAGAGGCCGATTCCAAAGTCTTTTAAAGAAACGATACAGGCATCTTCACCCGGCAATAGCTTTCGATCGGTTTCCACAAGCTTTTGCATGGCAGTATTAAAAATTGTCACTTGTACTGCATTAGAATGCTTACTGAAATTTATTTTTATACTTTCTCCCACGGGGTTTGGATAAAGGCTTATAAAAAACGGAGACAGTTTTAAAATACTTATGGGGATGATCTTTGAATAAGAAAAGTTGCCGTCATCGTCCACCTGCTTTATGCGATAATATTGCAGCCCCGGTTTCAAGTTGTTGTCAGTAAAAGTATAAGCAGCAGAAAACGACGACAATGCAGCAGGAGCAATGGTTCCAATGCTGGTAAAGGCAGTTCCGTTGCTGCTTTTCTCCACGTGAAAATAGCGAATATTCTTCTCGCTTGTGGTGGCCCAATCTATTTTCACCTTGTTATCATTACTAATATACGCTGCCTCGAACGAACTTATCTGTAGCGGCAATATTAGACCGCAGCCATTCGGCACATCCACAGGTACAGCACTTTTGGAAATGCCCGAAAAAAAGGTAGTGGTATACAGATAACCGCATTTATCTTTTGCAAAGCTGGTAATAGAACCTGGTCCATTAGATGCATTTAAAGAAAACACACTGGTGGTGGGGTTGAAGGGGAGCGATGTAGTGTACAACCCATTTTGTGTGCCTACATACATGCTATCCCGGTTATCAAAGGCAATATCTGTAATGCTTTTATTTATGGGGAAATTGGCAGATTGTGTAAATGTGGTACCGTTATTTGCCGAATCGGAATAATAGAGTGGCGGCGTGCCAAACGGGGCAGGACCGTTTATAAAAATATGATCATGCGGGCTGATGCGTACCAGTTGCACATTACCCCCAGGTAAATTAGTGCTGCTTGTAAAGGTTGCGCCTCCATCTGTTGACCGCCTCACCTGCGCTGACTCTGTTGTTCCAAAAACGTGGCCTCGCTTATTTACATCTACCGAAAAACAGCCATATCCATTTGGGTTGCCCGCAGAATAAATATTTAGCGCTATCCAGTTGGTACCATCATGTGTAACTGACATATCAGATGTGGTGCCAAATACATGAGCAAGAAAAACATCGCCATTTGCAGCCACTTTAAATTCTGAAATCTGCTGATCCTGTACATTGGCTTTTACCCAATTGGCCCCTCCGTCTATAGACTTCCAAACCCTGCCACTATCACTGCGCACACTACCACCAACCCATATCTGGCCACCCAAATACACATTGTCATTTTTATCAATAGCAATGCAGGTTAAATCATGGCGGTCAATGCCGTTAATGATTAACTGCCAGGTGGCACCGGCATCCGTACTTTTAGAAATACCTCCTTCGCCCGCTGCATAAATATGCCCTAAAGAATTGATGGCTATATAGCCACCCCTGGCCCTGTTTTTTGTAATACCTACGGTGTCCAGCGCCCATGAAGTTCCCTGGTTGGTGGATTTATAGATACCAGTTGCTCCGGCAAAAATATTCCCGGCATTGTCTGTCACTATGCCATTGATACTGGTAGTAATATTGGCCAGGGCACTGCTTTGCGTCCATGTTGATCCGCTATTGCCGGACATATAAACCGATCCAAACAAAGTCCCGGCTTGTTCTGGCAAATATCCGACACCTGCATAGATATTATTGAGTGCATCAAAACTGATACAACGCACAGTGGTAGCGACTGTCGGTAATCCTGTAGTTGAGTTTGTCCATATGCCTGCGTTGGTTGCAGAAATATGTGCTATACTGTTGAACGTTCCTGCAAATAATTCATTCGCCGAATTGATCGCCAGGCTCGTAACGTTTAGATTGCCTAAACCTGTACCAAAGCTTCCCCAACTGCTGCCGCTCCATCTGTATACGCCAAAGCCCTGGCCACCGCCATTTAAAAGCACTTTGGCGGTTCCAGCATACAATACCCCGGCTGCATCAAGAACCAGGCTTGTTATTTCCGGGGAAGGCGACACGGGCACCGTTGGCAAACCATTGTTCATTGCAGCCCAGGTACTGCCATTCCATTTCCATACCCCGCTATAATTGGGCGGCAAGCCATGCCAGCCAGCACCTGCATATACATTACCTGCAACATCAATGGCAATGCTGGTGAACTGTGGCATCGGGTTAGTGGGCAGCCCGGTATTATCTGCAATCCATGAGGCGCCATTGTAATGCCGCATGCCATTTTGTGGCGTTATAATGTAAGGTATTCCCGTGGTGGTCAAAGCAATAGCTGAAGGTGAAGAAACTCCGGTAGCAGTCGTGTTGACCCAGGATGTTCCGTTATTATCGCTATAGAAAACTTTGCTTGCCGTGCACACCCAAAGACGGTTAGTGGCACTGTTGTAGGCAAAGCACAATGCTTTACCCATGGGTGCGTCGGGCAATGGTGTAAAAGTTACTGGTTGCGCAAACGCAAATGCGCTGCTGCAACAAAGCAAAAGCACCCGGAAACAATTTTTCATATATCAATCAGTTTATTTTTCGTCCAACCATCTTCGTTCGCCGCTGGCTGTTTAGGGGTTCGTTAAATAGCGCCAGGTAGCGCTAACCCAGCATAAATGCATACCGGCTTCTACCCCGGGACCGCCGATGCACCTATTTCGTTGAAGGCGAAAAGTATAATGGAATACCGAAAAAAGCCAGGAACGTCTCCGCAATGGGCACTATAGACTACGGTGCGGGAATAATAAGACCCTGGATTGAGGGAACGGTAAATTGCAGGCGATGGCATAGGGCTTTATCGTACAATCCAAAGACATGAAGATTAAAAATGTAGCCGGTTCCCTTGCGGCGACTTAAACAAACACTGTCACTTATGAACTGCAACACTTAAAAAATAAGGCAGCCAGGCCAGGTCCAGTAAATACTAATTTGCCTAAGGGTCAGTGCTCAATGTTCAAAAGATTAGCCGATTTCTTAACTCAGTTTTTTTGTTTGGGTAATGCTACCTGGATCGCTTTCATCATTTCTTTTAATTCGTAAACTTCTTGTTGTTGTTTGGTGGCTTGCAGTAAACACTCAGCTTTGACGGTTTCCACCAGGTTTTGTAATGCAAGGATAGTGGCTTGTTGTTCCTGGATGGCCTTGATAGCAATGACATTAAAATTTTGATAGGCAACCGCCTTCATACTATCTACGCCTTTTGTAACTACAAAATCGGGAAACAATTTTTCAACTTCCTGTGCAATAAAGCCATAAGAAAGCGCCGATCCATTTTCATTGGTTTTATAGTGATAGGTTTTTGGTTGCAGTTGCATGATGGCAGGAAGTACGCTCCCAATGACGGTGATATCTTTTTTCAAACGGAAATCTGATGGGGTAACAAATAACCCGCTTACACTACTGATGTATGCTTTAGTACCGTTGTTATAACTGAAGTCCAGGTCATTGGTATTGTCTGTTCCTAATTCCCAATGATTGAAATTGTTAGCCCTTTCCAATCTTAGCCCACCACCAACCACAGGATATATATCCGATGTTTGTTTGATGTGTAAGGGTGATAGAGGGGTATAGGTTCCGATACCAACTTTTACATTGCTTGTGGCTCCATTTACCCCTGCTATAGAACCCAGCGACATGCAATTATCACAATTAACAAGCGCATCAGCTCCAATAGCCGTAGCATTTACGAGGTAGGAGAGTCCTACATTTGCGTTGTACCCAAGCCCTAAATTCTTACTTCCTATTATGTTGCCATTTAAACTCAACTCACCAACGGCAACATTTTTATTCCCGGTTGTATTAAAGGCCATTGATTCCTGGCCAAAGGCCGTGTTGTCAGCGCCACTTAAGTTATTGAACATGGATGATTCACCAATAGCAGAATTATGGTCTCCGTTATTGTGATACAAACTGTAAAGGCCCATACCGGTATTTTGGATCCCAAAAACATTTTCAGTAAGAGAATAAGTTCCAACTGATGTATTTCCATCGCCTTTATTTTTATATAGGGATCTGCTTCCTACCGCAGTATTTCCACCACCATCTACAAGGCTGAAAAGCGCCTGATTACCAACTGCAGTATTGCCACTCACACCAACAATTTTAAAATTATACATGGCGCTATCGCCTATTGCAATAGTATAATTTGCGTTGACAGCAGAATCCAAAGCTCCTGTGCCAATGGCAATATTATGGTTACCAGAAATATTTGACATTAAAGACTGATTACCTATTGCGATATTATAATTACCACTGGCATTATTGCCGCCATATAAAGCGCCACGCCCAAGCGCAATATTGTTTGCACCTGTGGCATTTTGTTGCATGCTGCTTACACCTACAGCCACATTGCCACTACCACTTGTATTGGCAAAAAGGCTTTTACCGCCCACCGCCACATTAAAATTTCCAATTTGGTTTGAGTATAAGGTCTGGCTGCCAAAAGCACTGTTACTGGTACCAACTGTACTACTATAAAGCGATTTGGATCCTACTGCTGTATTGTTGCCGAACAATGATGTTAAAGAGGTTGAGCTATTATCGTAGTTAGCCAGTACTGAATCGCCAATGGCTACTATATTGCTACCTTTAGCGCTTTGTGTTAATGTCTGCGAGCCAATGGCTATATTTCCATTGCCGGTTTTATTGTTTGACAAGGCCACATACCCATGGGCTATATTATTATTGCCTGCGGTATTAGACCCCAATGCTAAATAGCCAATCGCCGAATTTAAATTTCCTGTTGTATTGCTTAGCAAAGCCTGATAACCAATCGCATTATTGAGTAACCCGGTCGTGTTGCTATATAAAGCCTGAGAACCAAAAGCGCTGTTAGCAAGCCCAGTGGTATTGGCAAACAGTGCTTTTGAACCAACTGCTGTATTGTAAAAACCCTGGTCATTAATGGCGCCCACTCCATTATTATACAATGCTGAATCACCAACAGCAACTAAATTCGGGATTATTTTATTTTGCCTCAATGCATCTGTACCCAATGCCACATTACTAAAACCAGTGGTAACATTTGGCATTGAATGAGCACCAACAGCCGTATTATTAGCGCCTGTACTGAACGAGTTACCGCTGTTTATTCCCCAAAAACTATTGCCATTTACGCCGAGGTAACCTGCATTGCTATTACTCACTTTAAACATTAAAGATTGAAAATCGGCAGTTCCTATATAATTTAAATTGGCATTGGTACCTGTGTTACCGCCCAGCGACCATGCACTGTTTGCAATGCCGCTTGTTGCAGCCAGCGCCTCCCATAATGTTCCGTTCCAGTAATAAAAACCTGGGATTACGGCAGTTGCTCCACTACCCGCACCAAGGGTATTGTAAACGAGTAGCGATCTCGTTGGAGATGGAATGGTTACTACATCCACGGTGCCAGTTAATTGAACCCTTGGAATTAATAATCCCTTGTTAGCTGCGCTAATATCCAACTGAGCAGTTGCATCGGGTGTGATAGTTCCGATGCCCACGTTTTGGGCATAAAGCAATACTGGCAACCAGCATGCAACCATGAATACAAGTTTCTTTATCATATTTTTTATTTTTAGCGATGGATATTGGCAATCTGTCTTAGCTATCAGGTCTAGTACCCCTATTACCAATTAAATGAGGGCCTGGTAGAAATTAGTTCAGACAGCATATTCAGTAGATATTAGAAACGCCACTCGATTTTTCTGACTTTAAATCAGTAATGACCCACCCTACATTACCCCCTGCATACTGCAGCGAACATGATGTGGTTTTTTGAAAATCAACAAAGTTGTAATCGCAATGGGCAGCCGATCGGGTTTCTTTAAGTAGATAGTAAGACAAAGCCTGGAACCGCTGGTATAGATTTTGGGTGTTATCGTAAATACTAACTGTGCCTTTATAGGGATAGGTAAGATTTGGATCCGTAAACTGTTGTGCCATATTTATGGCAACTATTTTTAAGACCCTGCCGATTACTGCAGTAGTGGGTAAATATACCTGCATATATTTAGTAGCGTCTTGTTGCATATCTATCACTATAGTATAATCGGATGGAAGTATTGTATATGTGTTACTGGTGACTACTTTAATCGGAAAGCTGACGCTGGCATTCATTTTTATATTCCCGGTTATCGTTGCATCTCCAGCTAGGATGGCGTTTCCGTTTACTTCAAGTTTTGCAGCCGGTGTACTGGTGCCAATGCCTACGTTACCTATATCCGTGATACTGAATCGTTCCAGCAACTGGTTAGCCGATGTGGAAGCGTAAGTAAATAGGCCTAGTCTTGCTGTGGAGGTTCCTTCTCCTGTAGTTTTAATAGCTCCGGTAAAAGGATAATCGCCACTACCTGTTTTAAAATACAATGCGGTCTTTACATTTAAATTTAATGTTTGCGTGTTTTCTAAGATCGCTACTGCACTATCTGCTTTTGCAACATGCAGTTTCATTATCGGATTAACAGTACCGATGCCAATATTTTGTGCGTTGCTCTTTAACGCCGCAATCAATACAATGCCAATAGTAATTATTTTTTTCATGATCGGGTTATTAGGAAAAATCATCTTCCTGATGTTCGTTTTTTTATAGCGTATAATTAAAATATGCGTTCTGCTTCGTTGATCAGGGCTGCAAAATAAAAGGACTTATTAAAGCAACACAGGGGCATCTCTGCAATGGTTCCAGCCAACTATGATACGGTAATATTGTTCCTTCTGAATGAGGGACCGGGAAGCCAAATATGTTCGGGAGCTGCCGTACGGATAGATGCTAACCTGCCTACGAAAGAAAATGAGCAATAATAAAGCAGTAATGTGTGGCCTTGTTAAACATCGCAAGTCGATGCCTTGAACGCGTTTGTTTCTCCTATTTGTCCTTAAGCCACTTAGTAAATGGGCTATTGACTTATTGAAAAGACTATTAACTGGCGCTTTTGTCCATTACCGATTATTAAACCACCAACCGGACTTAAATACGGCGTTGCTGGGTAGTCTTTCAATGATTGTATGGAATGAATAAAGGCACCTGTTCAGGTGCCTTTATAGTCTTCGGGGTTATATCACAACAGTTCAATCATTTGCGTAACCCTGTTAATATACAGGTTCGCGTACGCGTCAGCGCCACTAACGCGCTTTCCCATATTGCGGATGGTGGCGGCAGCAACAGCCGGGGTGGTGCCATTGATGCCTTCAAGATAACTTCCGGAGAGACTATTGTGTACCTGTATACTTTTTGCGGCTACAATGGTACTGCTGTTTTGGAAAAGATTATCCCATTCCGCATTGGTGGAAATAGTGGCCAGCGTGTCCAGGTTTACTCCGTGTTGGGCCCAGCCAGCTTTGGCAGCAATGATGACAGGGTTAGTACCCTGGTAATTCATTACGAAAGAAATGATTTTAATATAGTTCCCCCTGCCGGTAGTTTGAATAAGGCCCCTGCCACGAAATTTAAAAAAATCAGCTTCCAGCACATAACCTGCCGCTGAGGGATTGGTAGAGACAGAAGTATGCTGCTGCGGATAGGCCTCTCCTCCCCACACTGTATTTGCCGTATTTTTTAACAGCCGCCCAACGGAAGGTTTTGAAAAGCACCATTGTATTGGGCATCGTTGAATAACTGCAGACAGGTCTTATTGCCCGCCAGTGTGTTGTAAGATTTCTTTACTCCTGCGATCTTGTCAAAGGCATACGCAATACCCGGATGCCCGGTTCTTCCCACCCTTTCAGTAAGTGGCAGCACTGAACCGCCTGTTTCATTATTAATGATGCTTTGCAGGCTTAGAAACTGCAATAAAGAAACGGAGCTTTTTTGGAAAATGGCCTGGATGCATTCGGGGTTCCAAAGCTGGGTAAAACGGTGATGGGCCATACTATCATCAGCCATACTAACAGCTGCCCTGCTGTCCAACTTTGCCCAGAATCCTTTTTTCGCAATATTGGAATTGAACCAGCTTATAAAATCGTTCACATTTTGGCGGGTAAAAAAATGGTCAATTTCAGTAGCATTGGTAAAGGTAACTGAGGCCGCACGGTTGAGAAATGATTGGGTGATTGGCATGTTGGTGTTTTTAATTTTGGCTTTTAATGAGAACAATCGTTGCCGGACTTTTTAGCTGGCAGCAAGTACCCATAATATTACTATATTTTATAAAAAACAACAACAAATGCCGGAAGTTATATCGAGATTTTTTGCACTGGCATCCAGGAGTCAGGGGCGACGCAATAAAAGAGATGATTCGCCGGTAATCGGAGCAACCGGAGGCCGGTTACAACGACTGGCTATTTGGTCTGTCAATGGTCTTTTCTGTAACCACAAATGCATATCATTATTAGAAATTATTTGGCTGGCTGGGTCACCGCCTAACAGGGAAAAACAATTCGGGATCAATCAGGGGCAAATATTCCCCCGCCTTGCAATTATGGTTGATGACTACACCACTCAATAGCTGCCAAAACACCGGGCATAATGTTTGTAACTGATGAAAAAAAATTAAACATGGAAAAAAGAGTCATCGGAATCATACTCATAGCAATGGGCATTGTCGGGTTGATTGTGGCCGGATATTATTTTAATAGCGCGGGACAAGGCACCCGGAATATCAAACCAGTTATTATGTATGGTGTTCTCGGCATTATTTTCTTTGCATCCGGTATTGGCCTGATAAAAAATACCGCAGATAAACCCACCTGAATAACAGAGAAGGCAGCATGTAAAATGTTGGCTATTCCATTTTGGCTAAATCACATACCTACGGCTCAAATACCAATGCTGCAAAAGATCAATGCTGGTAATTCGAAAAAATAACAGTCTGCACGAGCAACCTTGTGCATAAAAGGCAACGCGAGCCGTTAGGTGGTAAACCCTTGAATTGGTCTCAAGTCATTTTCTCCGTAAGTCATTGATACTTTGTTGCAGGCATCCAACATAAGTGCAATACTTATTCATTATTTTATTCCTTAGGATGTATACTAAGAATTCTGTACTATCAGCCGCACCACCGGTGCTACCAGTTTCTTTGATCCAACGCCGTCAAGATGCAATCCATCCACTGTCATAGTTTCTATATTTAATCCCGGTGTCAGGTATCCATTTACAAACATGCACTGATTTCGCCTGGCAACTTTTTTAAAAGACCTGCTCATTTTTTTCACCCGCTTATTGCCGCTGGCGTATTTTGCCAATGTGTCGGCCCTGATGCCGTATGGTGGCGGGGAAATGATGATGAGTTTTGCCTGGTTAATGCTTGCATAGCTGCACTCTTTAATCCTTTTAATGAGCAGCTCCAGGTTGCGCGGCACATCCTTTTGCCTGTCAGAAAATACAGCTTTGGCATCATTGGTACCCAGCTCCAGTACAATAAAGTCGTAGGGACGCTCTTTAGTGGCTTCAGCAGCTTTTTTAAGGTTTTCATCAATTACCAGCAGTGAGCTCAGAGAAGTATCTCCATTGTTTATAAAACCGACGGTGCGCCCCGACTTGCTGATATTGAATACGGTCGAGCCTGGCAGTGCAAGCCCAATTTGCTTTGGCCAGCTCTCGGGAAAAGTGCCATTGCTGTCGCCAAGGGTAAAAATATTCAACAATTTTTGAGGCATCGCAACAGGTTGTGCCGGAAGCATAAGGGGAATCAGAAAACAGCAAATGAAAATTAATTTTAACGGGTTCTTTTCCATCTTGTACAATTAAGCGGCAAGGTAACATAGTTAAGGAAAACGAAGATCTTGGGGGCCAATTAAACGAAAATATATTCCATGATTCACCCAAATAAATAAAGTAAGTGCCTCATTGTTTTGAAACACTCATTGTATATAAGACGACGTTCGTTTACGCCCGAACATGTTGCACCTGGCGTTTCTTAACGCTTTACTTTACCTATAGGAGATAGCTCCCTTTCGGAAGAGCGGGCACTTTAAAGTCCAGTGGAAAGGAAGACTGATTATTCAACTATAAATTTTGGGAATACAAGGACGCCAGCTTAACGGATTAAGAGCGCCATTAGCTCAGTTTAAGGTCAGCGATCCGTTGATCACCAGGCTCTTTCCAGCTGCCACAATCAGGGTGGCACCAGTTGCAATATGCTGGGTAATGTCTAAAATGCAGGAACCGTTGATCACCACCGAAGTACCGGCAGGCAGCGTGGCAGGTGGCACAATACCACCGGCCCAGTTGACCGGGTTGCTCCAATTGCCGTTGCCGGTAAAAGAATAACTCACGGGTGCATTGGCGGAGAACTTGCAAAGCTCGTATCCGGTGGTAATACCGCCGCAAAAACCTGAAAAATACAGCGCTCCATTATATTCCGTCATGTGTAGATCAGCACTGTAAAATTGGATGGGATTAGATGTATTTGTTGCGGTCATATTGCTGGTTCCGGCAGTAGTTCCATCGCTTTGCCAAACCACGGGATCATTGTAGCCGGAGATGGACATCTTATTGTTGTAGACCGGCGAATAATACAATCGGTCATTCATATTGGCCTTAACCAGCTGTGTCCCGGCAGTGGTACCATCGCTCTTCCACATCTCCTGTAGTTGGTAGCTGGTAAAATACATGAGCCCGTTATAGATTATGATCTCGTTGCATACGCTACTGCCCGTGCCAGGCAAGATATCTTTTACCAGCACCGTGCCCGGATCTGTTCCGTCGCTGGTGTAAAATTCCTGGCCATGCAAGGGATCGGATGCGAAAAAATAGAGTTGACTGTTGTAAACGGTTATGTGTTGCGGCGCTCCGCTGGACAAAATACCGCCGCCATCAGGTGCCAGGTTTTTAACCATATAAGTGCCGGGATCCGTACCGTTAGTTACCCACAACTCCGTACCATGTGCGTCGTCTGCCGCCGTGAAATAAAGTTTATTGTTGAGTACCGCAGCATTGCCGCCAATTGAACTGGCAATTCCCGGCTTTACCATTGCGGTGCCAGCCAGGGTACCATCACTCTTCCACATACCATAAACATAGATGGACATGCCGCCATCACTTGTAAAATAAATCTCGTTATTGAGCACTGCGAAGTCAGAAAGCCCATTAAACAACTGTGCAAAGGCTTTCAGTACAATCGTACCCGCAACTGTGCCGTCGCTGGAATACAGCCTATTTTCTCCTGCCGGGTTGTTGGCGATAAAAAACAATTTATTGTTCGTCACCGTAAATGCAGATGGATAGCTTCCGCTGCTGCCCGGATAGAGGTCCGCAAAAATATGTGTACCTGCTACCGTGCCATCACTTTCCCAGAGTTCCTGTCCGTAAGTGGCAGTATAACAATCAAAATATACTTTTCCATTGTAGGCCACCAGTTTCTGCGTTTGCATCAATATCTGGTTAAGGAGCAACACGGTAGTAGCGCCCGATCCCTGCGTTACCCAAAGTTTTTGATAACCACTGTTATCTGCTGCCAGGAAAAACAATTTATTACCAGCAACGGTGAGGTTATTGGGATAGGAATTCCCGGCGGTATTACAATCTTTTACCATCTCCAGCTGCTGGGCATTCGCAGCCATCCCGGCCAGCATTGCAAGGGCTATGAAGCCCGATATCATTCTGATCATAGCAATTGTTTTACCCTAAAGCTAAAAACGATTGTCCTCCTGGCAAGGCTTGTTTGAGTAGGTGGGAGTGTTACCTGATTTTGCGGGCTCTGTATACCAATGAAATGCAAGAATGGCTTGCTTAGATTTTACAAGGTTTATTCAAAAATCGCCCGTCAATGGTTCGATTAGTAAGAAAACAGGTTTAGTAAGATTTATTTCTGTTGGGTAAATGGGTAAGAAACCGGATAAAAATTACGAAAAGTGCTGTGACTGCATGAAATGCCAACAAAGCTCGTTTACAAGAACCCAGTGTCTATTGTTGCAATAAGTATCCCTTCCTGTGCAAAATCCTGCCCAACATTTCCTGCATTTGAAGTACAAATGCAAACTGTTCCCTTATTAACCGACTGTGGCAGATAATTTGATTAATCGTCATCGTATTATTTCGGTTTACCCAGGTAAACTTATTATTAAACAAAAAAAAAGTTTTATGAAAAAGTACAGTTTGATATGCATGGCAGCGCTGCTGACTGCGGCAATCAGTCTACCAGCAACCGCGCACGCGGGAAAAGATTCAAAAGAGAAAATGCTCATGGACGCCAGAAATGCTAAAACAGCACTGATCAAGGGCGATGCCGGAATGGCGAATCTGTTTAAAACAGCCTACGGGTATGCGATATTTCCCAATATTGGTAAAGGGGGACTTGGTGTCGGTGCTGCAGGTGGAAAATCTACTGTTTATGAAAGCGGCTCTGCGGTGGGTATGGCAAAAATGAAGCAAGTTACTGTCGGTGTGCAGGCGGGTGGGCAAGCTTACAGGGAAGTGATCTTTTTTGAAACCAAAGAAGCTTTGGAAAGATTTAAAACCAGTAAGCTCGAAATTAGCGGGCAGATGTCTGCAGTAGTGGTTAAGGCCGGTGCTTCAGCCAATGCAAAATACTCCGACGGTGTATTAATATTTACACAAACAAGAGGCGGCCTTATGGCAGAAGCTTCCGTAGGTGGACAAAAGTTTAAATATAGTTCTTTCTAAAATTTTGCTACATAAAAAAAGCAGTTCCTTTGGGAACTGCTTTTTTTATGTAGGTAAGACGCAACCTTACATGGATCCTAAAAAAAAATGTTGCCGCATAATGTGATCATTTTAGGAAGAGAACACTTTGGCTTTAATAACGCGTGCTACTGGTACCAGTCCTGGTGCCCCAATATTGCCACGTTCTGAAGATTAAGCGGTGAGTTCGTCATCATGGTCACCTGTATATCATCGCTAAAGCCGATGATAAGTGACCGGTAGCTACCACTTACGCCATTTATCGTATAATCGTAGATGCCGTTTTTCCAATACCACTTGATATTATCATTGGTCGTTCCGGAATTATCATATCCAAATAAATTATCCCGCATAAACTTCGCTACTCCATATGGCAGCAGTGTCTGCGTATAATTAAGTGTTGTAAAAAAGTCGTTCACCTGTATGGTGTTCATCACCCAACCCTGGGCACCGGCTATTAAAGAATTGTCATTAGCCAGGTTGAGACCCTTGGTAAAATTATACGGGAATGGGTAGCTTAGCGAAGGATTGGCTTCCTTGCTTACGCAGTCTACCGGTTGTGCAGCGGTGCTATTTAACTTATTAAATATATTGATGGTGCAATAATCTTTGTAGGCATTGGCAAATTGAATGGCTTGCGCATTTTCCAGTGCCGTAAGAATTGGCCCGGTGGTACCACTACTAATTGCAACAATATTATACTTCGCGATTGCAGGAATCAACAACCGCATCAAGGCGAAATTCCGGTTATTGTAAGAGGGAACTTTATTGGCAATAACGACGCCGGCTGCAACGAGTGTTTTTAAGGTCTGGTAGTCATCGCCATTATTGTTATTGTTAGGCGTTTTGTCGTACACAATACCACTCGTATGGTTTAGCAGTTGCCGAAATGTGATGCCTTTTATATTTGGTCCTTTTACCCAATGTGCTGGCAGGTAAGGCCAGATAAGTTCATCAACGTTATTAACGCCACCCGGCATTTCCATGATCTGTTTCATAAGGGCAGTCGCAGTAATCGTCTTACTTACACTGGCGATATTAAATTTATCGTACATGGTAAAAGCCCTTGCTGCCGCATCTGCACTCGTTCTGCTAAAGCCGCCAGCGCGGGTAGTTTTGTAAGCGCCTTTGTAAGAAACAACAAGGCTGTAACCGGTGCACTTACCCTTCAGCCTGAAAGCAAGCGTGTCGGCCAGTTTCTGAAAGTTAGGTTCCGCAGTGCTGGTGGTTGTTTCGCCCGCAAATTGGATGGCTTCATTTTTGGGTGCAGGGGCATCGATCACGGCTTTGTGACATGAGTAGGTACCTACCGTAAGAAAAAGTGAAGCCAGTGAAAGCGCTGTAGAGAATGGGTGTTTCATCGTGTGTTTGTTTGTTTTTTTGTTTGTTTGTTAATGACAAAATGATTGGAATAAAATGGAACAAATGAATTTTTTAGCAATGTGTTCCCGTTGATTGATGATGCAAACCTACATGCTATCAGGTGATGTTGACCGCGCAGTTTAGGCATAGTTGGCCCTGAATGATGGAACGCATGGATGGCTTTAGGGAGCGGAATAAAAATGGGTTGTCAACGTTTCAACGGCCGCCGACTTTTTAGCGCCTGACTAAATTTAGCTTTTGATTTTTCTTGTAGATGCAAATGACGAGGTAGGCACTAATACTGAACGGAGCGTCGCCAATGCTGATGCTATAAAAACCCAGAGCTGGTTCCCCCAAAAGAAACAGGTACAAAGCCGTTGCACCTATCCCTAAAGTGGCCGATTACCCGCTTCACATGGAAGCTGTAAAAAAATACCTACAAAACGCTATTAAATACATTTAATAAAAAGGCTATCCACACAATTTAATACTTTTCGCCTGGGCACCTCAATAGCCCATCAATTTTTAAAAGACTTACCTCAAATATCTACACCATTAAATCCGAAAGCCCAGGAGGCTTTACACCAGTGCACAGCGGGTATCGTAATTTACTTAGTTACCAAAAATCAGAAATCGTTTATGATGGAACGGTGTATGCCACAAAGCGCCTCGTTGGAAAATATGACCTTGCTATCGACCCGACGGCATAGGCTGCCGGAAGCGGCAAACAGAATATTAAATAAGCCTGCATGGCATCGGCTACTGCTAAAGAAATGGAGATAAAACTCACCAATGTAGCGCGTCCCAGCCTGGAAGATTTATTGATCGACTACGAAGATTTCTTGAGGACAGGCAAGCGAGCCCTATCTGCGAAAAACCATCGGCTTCTAAACAGGCTAAGGGAGCTAATTAAAACCCGCAACGCAAATGATACGATTTTCCAAAAAGCGATTGAACACGAAAACCCGGAGATATGCGCCAATACGATAATTACACTGATTACAATTACCAGCTTTTTTGCTGCAACAGCAAATACAATCGCTGGAAGCAGCCTTTGTTGACAAAGGTGGCTTTCGTGAAAGAATCACTAAAGCGAGAATTGGTAAGGGGAATAAGAAGGAATAATTTTAGTGGGCCTTTTGGGAATTGAGGGATTTGCGGCACTTATGGGAAAATGTCGCCGCTGCGCTGCTACCAAAACCTCATCTTTACCTGCTATTTTTTTACCTGCAAAGCAGTAACCACTGCCTCTAGCTTTTCAAGGCGACTAACGAGCAATACATTCTGGGATGACAATTTGTTGATTGTTGCCTGTTGTTCCTGTATCGCCTTTATGGCAATTACACCAAAGCCCGCATAATTCAGACTGTGGTAAATTTCCTGGTCCGTGGTGTCGCTGGTAGGGTGTTGGAAATCACCCACTAATTCCGGAAAAAGGGGAAGCACTTCCTGCGCAAGAAAACCTGACGACAGGTTGCTGGTTGGACTATTTTTTTTGTACCTGTATTTTTTTGGCTGTAGCAACATCACTTTTTCCAGAACAGTTCCCATTGCTGTAACATTCGTTTTGAGCCTTGCATCGCTCACCTGGTTATAGGAACCATCATCGCCGAGGTATGCGGCAAAAAATCCGCCGACATTAAAACGCAATTGATTGTCGACATACATATCCCAGATATTTGCGGAAAGCAGGGTCACATTATTCCTGAGCCGTATGCCCCTGGAGGAAGAAGATTGATTGATATCCAACGGAGCAAAAAGCGTAGTGGTTGTCGGAAAATTAATGCCTACATAGGCGCCACTGGGGTTCAGATAGAGACTACCGTAGCTAGATCCCGCTGAAGTGATTGATTGAATATAACCGGCACCGCCTGACTGCGCAGAAATACCCATTTCCAATGCAGTGTAGCCACCACTGCTTTTGCTGGTTCCCAGTAGGATGCTACCCGAACCGGCGGGGTTTACATGTAATTCCGCCAGGGGATTATCTACGTTCAAACCTACGTTACCATTGGCCAAAACAGAAATCGCATTGGCTGCGGGGGCCTGTTGCCTATATAGATAGGCATTGCCGCCAATAGAATACCATTGATATCCTTTCGTATTGTCAAACCTGTCATTAAACCGAAAGCCAGCGAATGAGCCTTCAGAAAGTACACCTCCGGCCACATCAAGAAGGGTACTGGGAGCTGTTGTACCAATGCCTACATTTCCATTTTGCAATAATGTTATCTGGCCTACACCATTGTTCGTAAAAAACTGGAGCGGGTGATTTGATTTGGTACCAAATTGTCCGGTTAATGAATTTATATAGCTGCCTACAGTGACATTGCCATAGGTATGTGTAAAGCCATAGCCGGGCAATGAATTTTGTACGCTAAACTTATCAATGGGATTTGTGGTACCAATTCCTACATTTTGGGCGTTTATGGGCAACATGGACACTAAGAAAAAAGCAAGGAGGAAAACATTTTTTTTCATCATCATTTTTTTAAAGTAAAGAATCAATTTCAATCAATATCCGCAGCAGTTTGCCTTTCTGCACATCATCGCCAAAATATTTTAGGGCATGTGGCACCATTAAATGCTTGCCGGATACAGGTAAGGTCTTATTTCTTTGCAAGTGATTGGGTACAAAAACAAATTGCAGCCATTGGGCAAAATTGATCATGCCGTTGCCTATGTTTTCTTCAAAACCGTGTACCCAAACGGGCATATCCTTTTGCCAGAGACCGGTATTTTTTAATTCGGCCTCCAGTTCCGCTGTTTTGTGAATAATGGTATTGCTTAATTCTGGCATCCTTTCTTTTTATTGATTAGTAAAACTACCTGCAATTAGATGGCAGTAACCTATCCAAATAGGCAATGCGGCCTGCCAATTAGGATGCGTAGGTTCAACTGACCCATAGGACCATATCCTGCTTACTGCAAAAGGCGAATTAGGCAACGGTTAACCCTGTCGAGGTAACGAAGCCGCAGACAGGCTTTATTTGATTAGTTTTAACCTTAAATTATTTTTATCAGCGCCAACCATTATATTTTTACATTGCTACTCGCCTGGTTTGGCTTTTCTCATGCAGGTGCGCAAACGAGTTATCATATTGGTACAGGCCAGGGACTTGCAACCAACCAGCTTACGATATTGATCAAAGACCATTTGAATAACATGTGGTTTGGCAGCTATAATGGCCTGCATAAACACGAAGGCACATCTATCAAAGTTTATAATAAATCCGGCAAAGACTCCACGTCTCTGAGCAGTAAAGAAATGCATGCTGTATTTGAAGACCGATTGGGTTATATCTGGGTGGGAACCACTGGCGGGCTTGATAAGCTCAACCCTAAAACCGGTTCTACAGAGCACTACAAGCTGCAGCCGAAAAATCGCGAAGATGATCGAATTGGTTATGTTATTTCGATTCTGCAGGACGACAAGGATAATATTTGGGTGGCTACGAGTGAAGCCATGTTTATCCTCGACTACAAAACGGGCCTGTACTCGCAAGTGCCTACTGACGAGCATTCGGGCAAGGGAATGCCTAACGACCAGATATTATATAAAGGATCAGTAAAAACCAAATCCGGCATTTGGATGTTTGCTTCCGGCTATGTGATCTTTTACGATTTTAAAGACCGGCAGTTTTATCACCAGTATAATAACCCCCTTCATAAGCAGATATTCACCGTCAACGAAAAAATGCAATCGAAAGCGCAAAGTGAATTATGCATGGATAGTTCCAATAATATCTATTTTATACTTCATAGTAATCTTCTGGTTAAATACAATGTGGTGACGGAAAAATTAGATTCCTTTAGCTTCCAGTTTCCAAAAGATGCATGGCGTTGCTGCTTTTCTCTGGCGCCGGATTACAAAGGAAATATCTGGATCGGGTTTCGCTTCGGCGGATTGTTGTTGTTCAATAATAGTAACCAGACATTTACCAGCATACGATATACAGACGTAAACAGCCTGATACAATCGGACTATGTATATTCCGTGTGTGAAGACTACCTTAAACGAATGTGGGTAACTACCAACAATGGCATTTTCGTCATTAACTACTACGATAGCATTGTCCAGCAAAAATACCTGAGCGATCGCAAAGAGTTTATCAACCCCAACTTCCAGGCTGGGCTTATTTCGCAGGACGAGAAAGGGAACATCTTTGCCCCTTACCTCACCGGCGGGCTTTTTATCTATAATATTTTCAGTGCCCAAACCCGTTATTTCCCGGTAACGGATACCGCGGCAAGAAGCTATGGATACGTTTATCCCGACGAAAAAGACAATATATATATTGGTATCAAGGCTACGCTGCGGCTGGCAGACACAGCCACACATACGATCAAATTCGCTACCACCCAAACACATCCCTACCAGTTACTCGAGCATACACCAGGCCGTATTGCCTGGGTGTATCGATATAAATCGAACGCCATCTATTTTAAAAAAAGCAGCGAGTCCATCTACTATTACAGCGGTACCGACAGCCTGGAAAAATTGGCCAGCACCGGCTTTGCGAAACAGGCTTGCGTGAGTGCGGACCAACATTACCTCTATTTTCTGACAGTAAGTCAAAACCTGATAAAACGCAATCTTGAAACATTACAAATGGATACCATTTTATTGTACAAGAAATTGCAGGATTTGCACTTTGTATATATGAACACGAGGGATATTGCTGAAGACCATCACGGAAATATCTGGATCACTTCGCAAAACGGACTAATCAAATATAACTTCGAAAGCCAGAAAGTTTCTATTTATACTACAGCCAACGGATTACTGCACGACTTTAGCTTTACTCTTTGCTTTGATTCAAAAGAACGACTTTGGGTTGGGTCGATGGGTGGTGTGAACTTATATGACCCCAAAAACGACAATTTTGTTAATGTGTTCCCGGAGTCACCTGACAAGCTCAGCAATTACTTCGGCAGTAGCCTTGAAGCCAAAGACGGCCATATCTATTTCCTGTTTGGCGGCAAGTTGGTAAACCTGAACCCTGATGGATTTTTCAGGCAGAAAATTGAGGACCGGGCGTTGCAAATGGACGAGGTTCAGGTAAATGGCACCAGTATTGAGACCAACAGCAACCTGCTGACGCGGCTTTCCTATACACAGAACAGGCTATACTTCCGGTTTGGATTACTGGAGTTCGCAGAGCCTGAAAAAGTAAAATACTATTACCAATTACAGGGCATCGACAAATCATGGGTAGATCTGGGTAATCACTCAGAAGTGACTTTTAATTCGTTACCACCTGGCAGTTATGTGTTGCAGGTAAGAGCCACAGATGTTTACGGCAGGGCTGTAAGTCAGCAGCTGAGTATCCCCGTTTCCATCAGCCCGCCTTTTTGGAAAACCTGGTGGTTTATCGCACTTGTTTCCCTTATGCTATCCGGGCTCATTTACCTTTTTATCCGTTGGCGGGAGAAGAATATTAAGGCCATTGAAGACGAAAAATTAAAACTCCAGAAATTAAGCGCCGACCAATACAAAAGCAAATTAAAGCTGGAACAAATTGTGAATTATTTCTCCAGTTCCCTCATTGATAAAACCAATATAGACGATGTGTTATGGGATGTGGCCGAGAACCTGATAGGGCGACTTGGCTTTGTAGACTGCATGATTTACTTGTGGAATGCAGATAAAACCAAGATGATTCAGAAAGCAGGCTATGGACCAAAGGGCTCAGCCGAAGATATTAACAGGAGTATCTTTGAGGCGCTACCGGGACAAGGCGTGGTAGGTGATGTAATCATGCATAAAGAACCGGTATTAATTTCCGATACCTCGCTCGACAAACGCTACCGCCCCGATGATATGATAAGGCTCAGTGAGATTACGGTACCGCTCATTTACAACAACGAACTGATCGGGGTAATCGACAGCGAACACCCGGAAAAGAACTTTTATACCCAACAGCATTTACAGTTGCTCACTACCATCGCTACACTGGTGAGCACAAAAATTAAATCAATCGAAGCCGAGCAATCGCTCCAGCAAACAAAGATCGAGATGTACAGCATGAATGAGCAGCTGTCGAAAGCAAAGCTGGAAGCGCTCCGCAGCCAGATGAACCCACATTTTATTTTCAATAGTCTTAACGCCATACAGGAATGTATCCTCACCAACAAAGTAGATGCCGCATATGAATACCTGAGTAAGTTTTCAAAACTGCAGCGTATGGTGTTGAATAATTCGGAGAAAGAACTGATACCACTAAGTAGCGAGATAGAAATGCTACAGCTATACCTGTCGCTGGAATCGTTGCGGTTTAGCAAATCATTTACCTACACCATGACGATTGCGCCTATGATAGACACAGACGAAGTGATGATTCCCTCGCTGATTACGCAGCCCATTGTGGAGAATGCAATCTGGCACGGGCTGCGGAATAAGGAAGGCGATAAGATACTGGAACTTACCTATGAAGAAAATGACGGACATATATTTATTACCATAGAAGATAATGGCATCGGCCGTGAAAAAGCTGCAATTATTAAAGCGCAAAAATTGGGCAGCAGCCAGTATGCTTCCAAGGCTACCATTATGCTAAGTCAGCGACTTCATGTATTAAGCCAGCAACTGCATGCAGAAATTATTGTCGCCATCACTGATAAAAAGGATGAGGCCGGAAATGAAACAGGCACGAAAGTGGTCCTCTCCTTTCCATCGAATTTAGAAAACAATTAAATCCAAGTTTTAAACCCATTTAAATAATCATCATGGTAAAAATACTGATCGTAGACGACGAAGCGGCAGCAGGCAATATCCTCAAGATTTTAATTGAAAAACACATTTCAACAGCGACGGAAGTGAAATACTGTGACAATCCCAAAGAAGCACTTGAGCTGCTGAAAACATTTGAACCAAGTCTCGTGATGCTGGATATTGAGATGCCGAACCTAAATGGCTTTGACTTCTTAAACATGGCCACCGAAAGTAATTTCGACGTCATTTTCACCACGGCCTACGACCAATACGCTATAAAAGCTATCCGGTTCAGCGCATTGGACTACCTGTTAAAACCCATTGATGTGCTGGACCTGCAGAACGCCGTGAACCGTCATATTATTAAGAAGCAAAATCAAAATCAGCAGCTGCTGGTGTCTAATTTACTAACTAATTTGCAGCAAAAAGATCCTAAGGATTTTAAATTGGCCTTATCTACCAGCGAAGGCGTTTTCTTTTATGAGCCTGTGGAAATTCTCTATTGTGAGGGCGAAAACAATTATACCCGTTTCGTTTTTACCAAACAAAAACCCATGCTGGTATCCAAGACCCTGGGCGACTACGAAGATCTTTTAGCTGATCATGGTTTCCTGCGCATTCATAAGTCTTACCTGGTGAATTCAAAATATGTATCCAGCGTGGATCGGGACGGAATGGTACAGATGACCGACGGCAAACAACTCACCATTTCCAAAAGACGAAAGGAAGCAATTATGGGCGCCCTGCGGCAGAATTGAATCTCCGGTTCTCCTCCCTTACAGATTAGCTTTTAACCGATCAGGTTTTTGTATGTACAGCCCTGACCTTTTTAATTAGCAGAATTCACCGGCCTACTTCAAAAGACTCATGAAGCGGGGACTAATCTGTTTGCATAGGAAGCGAACAATTCTATCAAAAAAGCCACGGGATATTTAAAAAAACTGAAAACGCCCCTAAAATAGGTTCGTGAAGTTGTAAAAAAAACCTTCACTTGCATTTGCAGGGGGTTAATTTTGTTGGTACACGGAACAGTTCCAGAATTTCAATAAAGAACTCCCTCTTTTACCTGAACGGGTTGCAAATACAGTTGTAGCCATTTCCGAAAAGTTAACCGATATTGGCGACCAGACGCATTTTGACTCAAAGTCGGTAACTGAACACTGAAAGGCATTTCGCGAAGCAGATTATTTGTTCTTAAAAAACTGCATTGATAAAACTTAATGATTGTTGCTATGAGAAAAGCTATTGTCTGTTTACTTTTTTTACAGCTTGTATTGCAAAGCAATGCGCAGGGGCAACAAATCATTCATCTATGGCCAGGGGAAGTTCCTGGTGAAGATAGTGCCAGGCATCCGGCACGCATATATCCCGACACAAAAGGGGATGTCATTCGTATCACCGATATCAATGATCCACTGGTTACTGTGTTTTTACCCAGTGCTGGAAAAAACACAGGTGCCGCCGTTATTGTTTGTCCCGGCGGTGGTAATAAATATTTGGCATTGAATATGGAAGGGGATGAAGTAGCGCAATGGCTAAATGGATTGGGTATCACTGCATTCGTTTTACAATATCGGGTGCCAATGAAACAAAAAGCTGCCTTGCAGGATATACAAAGAGCTCTGCGCATCATCAGAAGCAATGCGGCACAATGGTCATTGGATAGCGGAAAGATTGGAGTGATGGGTTTTTCGGCCGGCGGAAATTTGGCAACAAGGGCAACAGTTTCATATAATTCCACGACCTATCTGCCAGTTGACTCCGCAGACTCAATATCTTGCCGACCCGATTTTGGGTTATTGATATATCCCGGCTCCTTGTCTTCGGGCCCGGAGCATACACTAAAGCCCGAGTTTGCCGTCCCCAAAAATACACCTCCCATTTTTATATTTGTAGCCAATGACGACGGTATCGGATTGCCCCTCAGTTTTGGGTATGCACTGCATGATGCAAAAATTCCGATGGAACTCCATGTTTATCCAACGGGGGGGCATGGCTACGGTTTGCGCAAAGGCAACCCTGCAGCTGAAGCGTGGCCACCGCTTGCAGAAAAATGGTTGACTGATATTTTTAAAAAAAAGACGGAATAAAATGATACCGTTTTGAATGGATATGTCGGCCATATATAAAACCTGTAAGCAAAAAGTAAAAACTTTTCCTGATTGCTGCAATAATAATAGAAAAGCAATTAGCAATATGACTATTAAAAATCAAAATAACATTATCAGAAATCGAACAAGAAATTCATCCGGCATTTTATTGTTGCTGTCTTTGTTTTTTATAACACCATGCAAGGCTGTGCCAATTAAAAACAAAAAAGATATCCGGCCAAATATTGTGCTTATTATGGCGGACGATATGGGCTTCTCCGATTTGGGTTGTTACGGTAGTGAGATAGCAACCCCAAACCTCGATTATCTTGCTGCCAACGGATTACGGTTCACAAACTTTTATAACAATTCCCGTTGTTGTCCCACAAGGGCTTCCTTGCTAACAGGCTTATATAGTCATGAAGCTGGTATCGGAAACATGAGTAATGACCAGCATGAGCCAGGCTATCGCGGCGCGCTTTTGTCATCGACAGTTACCTTGGCAGAAGTACTTAAGCAGGCAGGTTATCATACGGCTATGGCCGGGAAATGGCATGTGTCAAACACCATTTCACAGGATGACCCGGCAGCTCAATTAAACTGGCTTAATCATAAGGAAATACATCCTTCTTTTTCGCCAATGGAACAGTACCCGGTTAATCGTGGGTTTGAAAAATTTTATGGAACCCTCTGGGGCGTGGTGGATTATTTTGACCCATTTAGCCTGGTGTATAATTCAACACCAGTATTAGAAGTGCCGCCCGGTTATTATCATACAGATGCATTGAATGATTCTGCCGCTTCTTTTATTCGTCAGTTCAGTAAAGATGCGCAACCTTTTTTTATATACCTGGCACATAATGCTCCGCACTGGCCTGTACAGGCCTTACCGCAAGACATTGAGAAATATAAAAACACCTATACAAAAGGCTGGGATTTTATCAGGGAAAGAAGGTATAAAAAATTAGTTGAAGAAGGTATCCTTGATAGTTCTTCAGAAAAATTGAGTAGGCGGGAAAATGATGACCAGCGTTGGGAATCGAATAAAGATACAGCGTATGATGCCAGGGCGATGGCAGTGCATGCTGCGATGATTGACAGAATGGATAAGGGTATTGGCAGGGTGATAGCGGCGCTGCGGGAGACAGGCAGACTTGATAATACCCTCATTCTTTTTTTATCTGATAACGGTGCCAGCCCGGAAATTTGCGCTGCATTCGGACCTGGTTTTGATCGTCCCGGTACAACCAGGGATGGCCAGCAAATTATTTATCCAGCCCAAAAACAAACGCTACCAGGTCCACAAACAGTGTATGCATCAATTGGCCCGCAATGGGCCAACGCTGCAAATACCCCTTATCGCTACTGGAAGATTGAATCTTTTGAAGGCGGGATACATACACCATTTATTGCATTCTGGCCAAAAGGTATCACCACAAAAAAAGGCGCATTGACACCACAGCCAGGGCATGTAATGGATATTATGGCTACGCTGGCAGATATTGCCGGCACCAAATATCCTTCCACTTATAATGGACATACCATCACACCAATGGATGGCATCAGCCTGCTGCCTGTGTTGAAAGGAAAAACGAGGCAAGGACATGAAATGCTTTTCAATGAACATAATAACAGGCGATATGCCAGGAAAGGGAAGTGGAAGATTGTAACAACAGGCGTCGATAGTACCTGGCAATTATATAATATGGAGGAAGATGGAACAGAAACAAACAATCTTGCAGCACACTACCCGTCGATAGTGCAGGAACTCAGCGAACGTTGGCAAGCCTGGGCGCAACGCAAAAAAGTTTTTCCGAAACCCACAAAAGCAAAAGCAGTCAATAAATAATTTCAAGAAATGAGATACAAATATTTAGCTATACTTATCAATTGTTTTTTCTCCGGTACCTTATGGGCACAGAAAGACTGGAAACCAGTTGAAGGAACACTCACCACCACCTGGACCAGTAAGGTTAATCCTGAAAAAACGCTACCGGAATATCCCCGTCCCCAAATGGTGCGGAAGGAATGGAAAAACCTGAACGGCCTTTGGGATTATGCGGTTGTTCCATTGCTGGAAAACAAACCTGCTACATGGCAAGGGAAGATATTGGTTCCATTCCCGGTTGAATCCAATTTGTCCGGAGTGGGAAAAAAGAGCGGGCCTGCTAATCGTTTATGGTATAAAAGAAACTTTACAATTCCAGCTGATTGGAAGGATGAAAAAATACTACTCCATTTTGAAGCTGTGGATTGGGAAACAAAAGTTTGGGTGAACGGGAAATTATTGGGAGAACACAGGGGCGGATATGATGATTTTAGTTTTGATATTTCATCCGCACTTAATACTTCCGGCACCCAGGAGATTTTGCTGGCAGTATGGGACCCGTCGGATTCGGGGTTTCAACCTGCGGGAAAGCAATTTAATAATCCCAGAAGTATCTGGTACACTTCTTCGACAGGAATTTGGCAAACGGTTTGGCTGGAACCTGTTCCGGAACAACATATCGATGATTTTAAATTGGTACCCGATATTAAAAAACAGCAGCTTCACCTCTATATCCCCGGCGGTTACGATAACAGCTATTTAATTGAAGCAATTGCTTATAATAACGGAATTAAAGCAGGTACTGTAAGAGGCAGGTTAAATGATACGCTGCACCTGCAACTTGATCACGTAAATTATTGGTCGCCTTCTTCTCCGTTTTTGTATGACCTCGAGATTAGTTTGTATCACAAAAATAAAAAGATGGATGTGGTAAAAAGTTATTTCGGTATGCGTGAAATAAAATTAGGCAAAGATGAAAAGGGAGTTGT
Organism: Chitinophagaceae bacterium; assembly: GCA_039925965.1. Taxonomy (GTDB): domain Bacteria; phylum Bacteroidota; class Bacteroidia; order Chitinophagales; family Chitinophagaceae; genus JAZKFT01. The sequence continues at coordinate 35,111 of JBDSXW010000128.1, read as the reverse complement.
TCGCTTGTTGCTGAATAATCAGCCAGTCTTTCAATTGGGTCCGCTTGACCAGGGTTTTTGGCCCGATGGATTATATACGGCGCCCACTGATGAGGCTTTGAGATATGATATTGAAATAGAAAAACAATTGGGTTATAATATGATCCGTAAACATGTAAAGGTTGAATCCAAACGATGGTATTACTGGTGCGATAAACTCGGTATGCTTGTGTGGCAGGATATGCCAAGCGGGGACCGGCATATCCGCAAAGAAGAACCAGATATCGAAAGAACTGCGCAATCTGCCTACCAATTTAAAACAGAACTTCTGGAAATGATTCGTGAACATGCAAACCATCCCAGTATTGTAACATGGGTTCCGTTTAATGAAGGTTGGGGCCAGTTTCAAACTAAGGAAATCGTTCAACTGGTGCGGCAAGCAGATCCTACCCGACTCATCAGTGCTACAAGCGGATGGGCAGACAGGACGGAAGGAGATATGAATGATATTCATGTGTATCCCGGGCCAGCCATCCCGGAACTGGAAACAAACAGGGCTGCCGTATTGGGAGAGTTTGGCGGGCAGGCATTAGTAATAAAAGATCATTTGTGGCAGATGGATCTTACCCGTGCACCCGGCCATATCCGCACGTCCCAAACAAAAGAAGATTTGCAAACCGTGTATCTGGGATTGATTAACAAGTTAATTGACTTAAAACAAAAAGGGCTTTCAGCTGCCGTATACACACAGATCACGGACGTGGAAACGGAAGTAAATGGAATTATGACTTATGACCGGAAACTAATAAAGTTTGATATTGACCAACTAAAAAAGATACATCAGCAACTGATTGGCCAATAATGCGATAAGATTGAGATGCAGCATCTATTCCAATCTCAAATTATTTCAAACGCCGCTGCTTGAAAGTAACCAATGTCAGGTTATCCATTTGGCGGTTTACACCCAAACTACTCGACCATTTTTAGCGTGAATTTGCTGGCAAAAAACCTCCTGACAACTGCTTTGGTGATGCTTTTGCGTTAACGTTAATTATTGGGAAACAACTGAAAGTGCAAAATGCTTTCAGCAATCATTACCGTGTCTTATCTCCCACTTCAGTCGTTAAGCTAAGGTATAAAAACATGATTTCTGTAAAAGCAGAAGCCAGCCCTTGAATACCTATCGAGCCTATGACTCTACGCAGAAGCCTCGGCTCGATAGGTATCGTATACAACACACTCTTGTCCGTTGCGCACCTATAAATCGGCTTACGTTAACAACTATGGTTGAACACGAACCATTGCAAAAAAATTATTTTAATACCTCGCTGCCAGCTTGAATTATTTTGAGTGTTGATGAGTCGGTATCATATATCGAGTTCAAGCCTTGATGTTCCGAGTAGGGATCGCCCAGGTACACGCCATCACCTAACTGCCAAATAGCATCTTCGTGGGCTGCCCGGCCTTCGCCGCCCCAGGCCCAAAAGTTGCATCCAGCGAGAGCTGAGCCATTTTGTTTCGATTTCTTTACGAGCTCAAAAACTAATTTATAGAAAGTGTCCCGGGACGTGACAGCAGTATTTGGTTTGTAATTAATGAAATCCCGGTTTAAACCAAACTCCTCTACCACAGCAGGTTTATTTAATTTGGCAGCCATGCTCACGTGTTCGTCAATGTAGCTTGTTGCATTTTCCAGGGATCTTTGAAGGCTATCGGAGTGGGCAGGATTATACCAGCCCCAGTTTTTAGGCCATAAGTGAAAAGTTACATAGTCAATATTTCTACTTTCATTTGCCTGATAAGCATATTCCAGTTTGTTTAAACTGCCCATCTTCCCTTCACTTCCGATGCTTACCAGGTGTTTTTTGTCAAACTTTTTTATGAAGCCGGCCGTCTGGTCAATCCAATTACAATATTCTGCGATACGCTGATTTATTTCTCCCACGGGATTAGGCCTCGGTTCATTGGCTAACTGCCATGCCATGATGGCTGGATCATCTTTATATTGAACACCTGAAAATATATTTTTTCGGTTTATGATTGTTTTTATATACCTCCTGTATCGGTCCTGGGCTTTTTCGTTTTGATAAAAGCGGGCTGAATATCCGATATAATCAGGCCAGCCTAAAGCCGGATTTGAAGTCGGATCAACTATTTTAGAATTTTCTGCCCATGATACATATTGGGACATGCCCCCGGTCCAGTCCCAATAATTATTTAAAAACAGTACAGCTTTCATTTTTCTTTTACCCATCTCAAACAAAAGAAAATCGAGCCCTTCAAAAAGGGTATCGTTATATGCTCCATTTTTGTATTGAAAAGGTGGACTCAGCGGTAAAGAAAAATCAGATGCTTCGGACGCTGCTGCAATTCGCAGGTTTTTGACGCCCAACTTTGCCAGTCGATCAAGTTCTCTTAAAAGCCTGTCCCTGTTGCCATAGCGTGCATTTGCGCCCAGGTAGGCGCCATACCAAAAATTACTGCCAACGAAGTAGTAAGGTTTGTCGTTGATTTCAAACCGGGTATTGTTAACCTTTACAAAATCATGCTGGACTTTACAGGACACTAATCCGGCCACAACGATATAAGCTAAAAGGAAAGGCAGGTAACCTGATTCCAATTTTTTGTTGGTGATTAGATTTTCTTTTAGCATGATGAATTTATTTTTCAATTTATCAAAAACCGTTTCTGGAATATAGTTTTCTAAGAAAAAAGGAGCATTGGGTTCTTTCCACTCAATTGGAGATAAAAAGTATATTCCTGCACACTGTAAAACGTCGCGCCAACCAGGAATGTCACTGTGCCTTAAATATAGAACCTGCAATTTTTCTCAATTATAGTGGGATCTGAATGGTAAACAGACACCTAAAAGGTGGTCGCTGTTGGGTCGTTACATTGATGCAGGGCTAAGCAACAAAAAAAAGATGACATCAGATTTCCAAAACAAAATAATATCAAAATATCACTAGTCTTTGCGGAAATACCACCAGTCTCCTGCATTGTTTTTTAAAATAAATCAATGCTTATTCAGGCGCTGACTCAGAGCATTTTAAACAGATAGTATCGGCTAGTTAATATTCGCTTGCGCACACTACACAAACTGGAGTGGTTCAAAAACAAGGTTTCCTGCATTAGTGGATAACTGGTATTTGCATTGCAACCTTCCGCTATTAATTTTGTTGGTACTTTTATAGTGAAACTGGCGTGTCAGTACATTCATGCCATTCTTTCACCCCAAAAGCATTTGGTTCAATAATTGTTCAAAACCATTAAAATTAAACATTATGGCATTAGAATTCACAGACACCAACTTTAAAGCAGATGTGCTGGACAGCGATAAACTTACCGTTGTTGACTTTTGGGCAGAATGGTGCGGCCCCTGCCGCGCAATAGGCCCGGTAATCGAAGACCTTAGCAAAGAATATGCAGGCAAAATAAATGTAGGTAAGGTAAACGTGGACCACAATCCGGAAGTCAGCATGAACTATGGCATCACTTCTATACCTGCGATCCTGTTTATTAAAAATGGCCAGGTGGTTGACAAGCTAGTAGGGGCACAGCCTAAGAGCAACTTTGTAAAGAAGATTGAGCAACATCTGAATTAAGATGTACGTATTAATTGTCAAGATTCGAGACAGAACTTTCGCGACACAATTTTTAAAGGTGAGGATCTGATAATTGGTTTGCTAGCTTAAACGAAGCTTTAATCGTCGGTTACAGCAATGTATCAGGCGATTTTTTTTTGCGGGAAGCCCCGGTGGACTTTCAATCCTTTTTGGTTTCTTTGGGCATGTCCGAAATTAATATCCGTCATATCAAGCCTTCAGACGATGCCTCTCTGGCTATTATCATACGCCGCACACTGGAAGAATTTGGAGCAAATCACCCAGGCACTGTTTACTACGACAGCAGCACCGACCATTTAAGTGACCTGTTTAATGTGCCAAAAGCAGTATACCATGTTGTTGAAGTTGATGGCGAAGTGGCAGGCGGTGCAGGCATTTACCCAACCGAAGGGTTACCCGAAGACACCTGCGAATTGGTGAAAATGTATCTTGGTTCCAAAGCACGCGGTCTGGGTTTGGGCAAAATACTCATGAACCATTGTATTACTGCCGCCGCTGCCGAAGGCTTTGGCAGGGTGTACCTGGAAACGATGCCCGAACTCACCATTGCCGTTCCGATGTATAAAAAATTTGGCTTTGTAAACCTGCCCGGGCCATTAGGTAATTCCGGCCATCACGGATGCCATATCTGGATGGTGAAAGTGATAAGATAGAAACGCAGATTTAGCACCTGTAACGGATGCTTGCGAATATTTTAATTGCTATGCAGCTGATCTTTCAACAACTTTTGAGCAGCAGCTTATGCAAATCATAGAGATCAGCCCAGGATTTTGGCTTTTAAAAAAAATAATTAGTAAGGGATCAATGCCGGGAAGCAAATTTGGTTTTGCCGGTTGCAGACTGACCATATATTCAATAAGCAATGGGTCACTAATTAATTTTCAACCCGTAAACCTATAAACCAGTGAACTCAAAAGCTCGTCATCCTTACACCCTTAAACCCGTGAACCCGGTAAATCTGCGATTCCGTGACCGGATAAAGATGCCCCTTTACTCACTAATCTTACCCTTCTTTAAACTCGCCATTTTGCCTTTATTGATGTACACCTGAAAACCGAAGTTCAGGCTAAAACCTGTGTTGCTGCTAGCACTTGAAAACTGGGAATAGTTATAACCGGCTACACCCTCAAATGCCACATCCTGGCTAATAAAGGCCGCGGCACCAGCACCCAGCAACCAGCCATAGCCATTGGTGGTGGTTTTGGTACCATTGTACCTAGTAGCCGCTACCAGGTAGTTAACCTGTGTAACCGCAAAGGGCTTGAAATTACCATTGAGAAAATAGTACCGGGCAAAAGGGCCCAGGCCAACGGTAGAACTTTTGATATCACCGGTTTTTTCAAAGCTGGTTTGGAGAGCGGCCCCGGCCACGAAACGGTCTGCAAAGAAATAGCCGGCATTTGGGCTGAAACTAAAGTTGCTGTTATTCTTGTTTGTCCGGAATCCAATGTTACCACCTACCATCCAATCACCTTTTTCCGTTTGCGCAAATGATGAAGTGCCTACTAATACAAGTGCGAAAGCCAAAATCTTCTTCATACTGTTCTTTTTTAATTCCCACAAATGTGCGCAAACCAACTCAGATTTCGATCACTTCGTACACCGGGCTAAACAAATACATTTTGCCTGTAGCCAGTTCTGTGCACCGGTATCGCTTCCTGATCCTTTCTCCTTTTTGAAAAATCTTGCCGTTAGATAGCCGGAATTGCTTACCGGCTTCCAGTTCCTCCACCCGCTTTACCCCCGGCCTTTTTTTGTCATAGTTCATAAGCACCCTTTGCAGGCCTTCTTCTGCACAACTGCTGGCAGCGGGGTTATGCAGCGACCCCTGGATCTCTCTGGTAATGTCGCCAGGAAAAATATGGTGCTGCAGAAACTCTTTTAGAACACCTGAAAAAATATGTTTCCATTCACGGCCATGCGCCTGGATGCGGTTGCCATACTGCTCATACGCCAGCAGGTGGGCCAGTTCGTGCAGCAGGGTGATCAAAAATGAATATTTATTAAGGTTGCCGTTTACACTAATGCGATGGTTGCGACCGGCATGCGCATTGCGGTAGTCGCCCAGCTTCGTTTGCCGTTCGCGGGTAATGGTCAGGTGTACTTTGTGCCGCTCAATCAACGGCATCACCCATTCAAAACTATTATCCGGCAGGTATTGCCGAAGGGCATCAAACGGAAGTTTTTCCATCGCCATCCACTGGGGTTGTTTTCTTTTGTTTCAGCACGTTTGCCGTACTTAAAAAATGGTAGACGAGGTATAAGCCCATACAAATAAAGATGGTCGGCTTATTGATGGGGTTGGCCGTAGCAATATAGACAAGCGCGGCAGCCAGCAGCAGGAAAAATTTCAGCATAAAACCACCATACACACTTCTCATTATAGCCTGGGCATTTTTAGTTTCCATCGCCCGCAGGTACAACCAGGCCGAAGCAACCGTGCCTATAAAAATTACCAGGTTGCCAATAATAATCACTTCATTATCGATGCCTTTCGATTTTAGCTTCGTGGCAAAAGCAAGTGCCATTACATTGATCATCGCAAAGAGTGTTACGACCGGCCTGAAAGTTTTTTTCATGTAAACTGTTTTCGTTCTTCAAATTATTTAACCGCAGTAAGGAATTCGCTTTTTTCTCGCTCATTTCACCACGCTGGCACCCTTAGCGCAACTTCCATTAAAAGCAACTTCTGGTTCCACCTGGAGAATCTTAGTAAAAATATCGCCTTTAATTTCCGACTATCCCCTTAGATTCAGCAGGTCGGATATTTTGATATTTCCCATAATTTTCGCAAAACATCGGCTTGCTTGCCGATGAACTCACTTTCCACCAGGCCTGTGGCACCAATTCCACTTTGGCTGCACATAGATATTTCCGGTAAGCTGTCCACCGATCCCCAAATCATTCTGGCGACTAAGGTCACCCCGTAAATGGCTACCTGCGCTAATAACCTTGGTTGCGGATCCTATAGTTTTAAAGGTATCCTCCTGGGTATTAGTTTTGGCAAGCAAAGACATGGAGTGACTGTTTTATTGGTGAATAGTATCTACTTTAGGTAGTATTAATACGCTGGTATCCAGCGGGATGGGCAGCACATCTCCTTTCAACACTTTGGTGATACCATCAAGATATTGTTGTTTTAGCAGTAAAACCTGGTCCAGGCTGTCCGTTCGCACTTTAAGCTCCCGCAAGGCCGTAAGAGATCCCTGCTTTCCATAGCCTGGTATCAGGTATTTCAAATTAGTAAACGAGAGAAGTGCCACGGTAAGAGCGATCAGTAATACGAAAATGGTGCTCATTCCAATATACACGCTGAGGCGGCTGAGCTTAAAAGTCACCACCTCCTCATAGGTATCATCATTCATTACCACAAGGCGATAGCGGTTCCGAAGCCTTTTTAATGTAGTATTACTCGTAGGTTTTGGCATATTCGATCAAGTGGCTAAAGATAGGAATCCTTGCAAATTGTACACTATCAACCTTATTCCATGGGTGACCGGTTAAAAGCAATTAATTTTCCACCCAAACGTTTTAAGCAATGGTTTAGTAAATTAAAGCGTGGAGGTCAATGCACCCCAGCCCTATTTTGTTATATTGCAACTGAAAAAAACGAGTACATGAGGACCGGATTACGTATAGCCATCACTATTTCTTTTGCTGCCATCGGTTTTAGTGCGATTGCGCAGCCCAAGGGTGATGTGGCAACCCCCAAACCCAAACAATTTGAAGAGCATAAACTGGGCTCGGAGAAAATGGCCGATAAAAAGTTTACCGTTCCGCGGCATTTCTTTCAAAATATGTACACGCACTACAACTTTTATTTTAATGCGTGGTATAAAATGAAGGATATCATCGATGCAGCAAAAACCGCCCACAAGGAAAACTATACAAAACTCCTCCCCTTTTACAACTACTCGCTCGACGTTACTTCCAAAAACACCGAGATTGACTCCATCATACAGAAATGTACGGCCGGTATCCTGCTACACGACCTCCGCAACGACTGGATCGATAACCTCTACCTGCTGATCGGCAAAGCCTACCTGCTTCGCAAGGAATATGATTCGGCTTCAATGACCTTCCAGTATATCAATTACACTTTCAGCCCCAAAGAAAAAGATGGTTATGATAGAGTAATTGGCAGTAATTCGAACGAGGAAGGCAGTGCATTAAGTATCGCCACAAAAGAAAAAACCAACCTCTATAAAAAGATCATTGAACTGCCACCCAGCCGCAACGAATCATTTATCTGGCAGATAAGGACCTATTCTGAAAAAGAAGAGTTCATTGATGCGGCTTCGCTGATCACCACCTTAAAAAATGATCCCGTATTTCCTAAGAGATTAAAGGAAGAGCTGGCTGAAGTAGAAGCTTACAATTACTATAAACAAGGCATTTATGACAGCAGTGCCAAATACCTTGAAAAGGCGGTTAGTGATGCGGCAAATAAGACTGAAAAAGCCCGTTGGTATTACCTGATCGGCCAAATGTATCAGAGTTCGGAGCAGCTTAAGGCAGCATCCGATTACTTTGCCAAATGTGCCAGCACTACAATTGACCCGGTGATGGAAGTGTATGCCAGGCTAGCCTCAGTAAGGCTACGCAAAAATGAAGACCCAAAAGTGGTACAACAGAATATTGATGAGATGGTTAAAATGGCTAAAAAGGAAAAGTATGAGTTTTACCGGGATATAATTTATTATGCTGCTGGCCTGAGTGAATTGGAAAGAAGTGGCTATGAAAAGGCGGAAGAATTTTTAAAGAAAAGCATTAAATACAACACCGATAATCCAACCCAAAAAAGCCAGTCTTTCCTTGTGCTTGCCGATATGGCTTATGATTTAAAGCAATATGGTAAAGCGGGTAACCTCTACGACAGTGTAAACACAAGTGATCTTGATAGCTTGCTGGTGAAAAGGATTGACGTACGTAAACCAGGTGCTAAAATCGTATACGAAAAGGACCGCATAATTTTTGCGCAGGATAGCCTGTTGAAAATTGCAGGGATGCCTGAAACGGAGCGCAATACCTATGTGAGGGCCCTGGCCAAAAGGTTAAGAAAAGAAAGAGGTTTGAAGGATGTGGTGGATAGCAGCAATACCGGGCTTAGTGTGAATGCGACCCAAATCGGCAAAGGCCCCGACAATATATTCACTACCGATAAGGGAGATTTCTACTTTTACAACGCTTCGCAGAAATCGAATGGTTTCCAAACTTTTAAACAGAAATGGGGTGCCAGGCCCAATGTAGATAACTGGCGGCGATCCGGAGCTATCCAAATTGGTTTTGCCGCAGCTAAAGGCATAACCCCGGTCACCGACGTGTCGAGCGCAAGTCCCGGCGCCGTAACAACTGGTACACCATTGGATATCAACCTGGTTTACAATCCAACTGAATTCACATTCGATGCACTTTCCAGTAACCTTCCCGTCGAAAAAGAGAAAGAGAACGCCTCCAATAAATCAATTAACGATGCGATGCTTGCAAAAGGCAAGGCGCTACAGGACCAGATCGAAGATTTACCAGAAGCAATAAAAGTGTACGAAGCCCTGCTGGCCAGGCTTGGAAAAGACACAGCGGCCGAAGAGGTCATTTTCAACCTGGTATATTGTTACAATAAGACGGGCCAGAAAGCCAGGGCAGATGAACAAAAAAGTAGACTCAACACTGATTATAAAGATGGGGACTTTGCAAAAAAAATTAACATGCCCGTGGCCAGTGTGGAAAAGGTTAATCCTGCTGCCACTGCCAGGTACAAGGATATCTATAACCTTTTTATCGAGGGTGATTTTGAAAAAGCAGTAGCAGAAAAGCAAAAAGCCGACTCTACTTTCGGCCCCAATTTCTGGACGCCACAACTGCTGTACATTGAATCTGTTTACTATATCAAACAGCGGCAGGATACAACAGCTATTGCCAGGCTGGGCAGCATTGTATCTGGATTTCCTGGTACCCCTTTGGCTATCAAGGCTGCTGCACTGATAGATGTGGTAAAACGCCGAAAAGAAATTGAGGAGCACCTCACCAATTTGATCGTGGTGAGGGCCACAGATTCTACCGCTGGCTCACCTACTTTTAACGCCCCGCCGCCAACCACAACCAAAATAGCAGACACCAGCAGAAAAACGATCACGCCGCCAGCCACTGCCATCGCTGGTAAGACACCTCCTGCAGCTGTTACACCAAAAGTGGATAGTACCTCTAAAGCCATCCCTTTACCCAACGCACCATTTGTAATAGACAGTAACGCCGCCCATATGGCAGTAATACTGCTGGATAAAGTAGATGTAGTTTACCTGAACGAATCCCTGAATGCCTTTAACCGGTATAATGGGCAGAATTTGCGCACGCAGAAATTTGAACTACAGAAAATGAGACTGGATAACCAGTACGCGCTGGTCACGATAAATAGTGTAGATTTTACCAATGCCGCTAAGGCGATGGCATATATTTCAATCGTAAAACCAAAAGCTGCAACCGGCATCGTACCCTGGCTTGACGCCGCCCGATATAGTTTTATCATCATCAGCCAGCCCAATCTCGACCTGCTCAAATCAAACCTGAAAGTGCTGGAATACCTGAAAACCCTGAAAGCCGCCATGCCAGGAAAATTTTAAAAATAGGCCGCAGGAGAGATATTTGCCTTATCAGCTTGCCAGTATTCATTGCCGTATTCCCGGAGATTATCTACTAAATCGCCAGCCACCAACGAATGTTAACAAAAGCATGGGCATTTTTTTCCAACACTGCATGGTCTTTGCATAGCTTTGTCGTTCAAAAAACGCCGGACCCTAAGGCTAAACGCTTACTGCATAACGACTGACACTAAAAACTGTTTCAAGAAATGATAACACTTCGTTTGTAGTCCCCTCGTTAAGTGGCAAGCGTTCTGCATTTGGCATTCCGCCTCCAAATCATAAATCTCAAATCCTATTTACCCATGTCACGTGCTGTAAAAATTTTATGGCGGCTCACTTTCGCAGGCATTTTAGCCTTCGTGTTGCTTATTGTCCTCATTAATTATGGTGTATTTGGCGAAATGCCATCCATCATTGAATTACAGAATCCGTCGTCTATTATGGCATCCGATGTATATGCTGATGATGGAACCTCCATGGGCAAATATTATCTGGAGGATCGCAGTCCGGTAGAATACAAAGACATTTCCCCAAATGTTATTAAAGGCCTGGTAGCTACAGAAGACGTTCGTTTTTACGAGCATAGCGGTATCGATGGTATAGCCCTGCTAAGGGTAGTAAAAGGTTTGGGCACCCAAGGGGGTGGAAGTACTATTACCCAACAGCTGGCCCTTGGGCTTTTTGGGGGGACCAGGGCTACCAATCCGCTTTCGCGGGGTATGCAAAAACTGAAAGAGTGGATCATTTCCGTAAAGCTGGAAAGAAATTTTACTAAAGAAGAAATCATAACTTATTACCTCAATACAGTAGCATTCAGCGAAAACGTATTTGGCATTCGCAACGCCGCCCGTACATTTTTTAAGAAAGAGCCCGACGTGTTAACTGTGGAAGAAGCTGCTGTACTGGTAGGCATGGTAAATGCTCCAACCAAGTACAATCCTAACCGTAACCCCAAGGCCTCCATGGACCGTCGCAACCTGGTGCTGGAAAGAATGGAAGAGGCCGGCTTTATCCCAAAAGCTGAGGCCGCAAATCTCAGGCTTATGCCCATTCGGCTAAACTTTAAAAAGCTAGACCAAAGCCAGGGCATCGCTCCCTATTTCCGGGAAAATGTATTAAAGGATGAAGTGCGGAAGCTATTGAAAGACAAAACCAAACCTAATGGTAAATCTTATGACATCTACAGGGATGGTTTAAGAATTTATACCACCATAAATCCTAAGATACAGCAATACGGAGAGGAGGCAATGGCCAAAAACGTTGCTATTCAGCAGCCACGCCAAAATGGCTCAAACAGTTATCGTGGACCGGCTTTGTGGAAGGAATATGCCAGCAAACTTGAAATCTATATCAAGCAAACGGACCGTTGGAAAAACCAACAGGAAGATAGCATGAGCGATGCAGACAACCGCAAAACTTTTGACGTAAAGCAAAAGATGAAAGTGTTTGCCTGGAATGCCAGCCGGGAAAAAGACACGACACTTACGCCGTTAGATTCTATAAAATATTGCCGCATGTTATTGCAAAGCGGTTTTATGGCCATGGACCCGGTAACCGGCGAGGTGAAAGGCTGGGTGGGCGGTATCGATTATAAAACTTTCAAATTCGACCATGTAAATGTTACCGCCAAAAGGCAGGTAGGCAGTACTATTAAGCCGATGCTATACACCCAGGCGATCGAAGAAGCCGGGATGACGCCCGAGACAATGTGCGAAAACTGGCCCCAGTATTTCGAAGGTGAAGGCTGGGTACCTTCCGGCAAACGCGGCGGAGGTGGTATGGAAGCCATGTGGCATGCGCTGGCGATGAGTCATAATGGAGTTGCGGCCTACCTGATGAAACAGATCGGAAGAAAAAGGTTTGTCGACTTTTTGAATACCTGTAATGTGCAAACCAAACTGGAACCTCACTCCTCTTATGCTTTAGGCGCCTGCGACCTTAGCCTTTATGAAATGATGTGGATGTACACCATGTTTGCAGGCCGGGGATTTAATACTAAACCCCAATTTGTTACCAGGATCGAAGACCATAATGGTAACGTTATTTTACAGGTGCAGCCGGAACATAAGGAAGTGATCAGTGAAATAACGGCCTACACCATGGCCAAAATGATGGGTGGCTGTACCAAATTCGGAACCGGAAAAAGCATGTCGAGCTATTTTACCGGAAAAATGGAACTGGGTGCGAAGACTGGCACTACCAACCAGAACAGCGACGACTGGTTTATTTGCTATACACCCGAGCTAATGTGTGGTACCTGGGTAGGCCTCGATGACCGCTTCTTTAAAACCACCAGCGATGGTGCCCATGTAGCGATGCCCACCTGTGGCTACTTCCTGAAATCGGTGTACGGCGATAAAAAATTAGGGTTTGATCCCGAAGCCAAATTCATAAAGCCAGCGATAGCGGAAAACGACGTGGTGTATGATTATATAGAAGGTAATCACGGATATTCTTCCCCTGATGCGCAGGGTTGGGATATGGGCAACGGCGAAGCCAATGAGTACCAGGATTACGGAAGTGAAGCTGATAGTTCGGCTTATATTGACCCCAGTCCTAACCAGGACTACAAGGGTCAGGATCCTAAGGCTAATGCCCCTGGCAAACAGGATACTGGCAAAATCAAGAACAATACCCCGGGTGACAAACCAAAGGCTGTAATGGCGCCGGCTATTAAGCCGCCAAAAACGGAGCCTAAAAAGGATAATGATTACAGGAGAAAGTAGACATTAGGCAGTAGATAATAGATAATAGGCAGTAGATAATAGATAATAGATAGTAGACATTAGATAATAGACATTAGATAATAGACATTAGATAGTAGACATTAGATAGTAGACATTAGATAATAGGTAATAGATAATAGGTAATAGATAATAGATAATAGGTAATAGATAATACATCACTTAAACAATAAAGCCGGTACCTAATTTTGGTGCAGGCTTTATTGTTTAAGGTGCCTTCTGTTAATCCGGCGGTTTAGTTCGTTGCAACGGCAAAGTGAGCGTTTCGCCTCCACATGCCAACCCCGATTTTTCCTTGCCGGTAAAACTTTTCCCTCCCATTGTAGCGGGAGGGGGAACACAGATCAGGGCTCCCCGGCAATTCCCGCAACTGGTTTATGCAAAAGCGGCGCGGATTAATTTCCGTGCCGCTTCTTATTCGTTCAGTTTGGTACAACTATTTTTATACCAGTTCAATCACCATTGCTGACGCGCCACCCCCGCCATTGCAAATCCCAGCGCCGCCATACCTGCCGTTATTTTGTTTTAATATGTTGATCAGCGTTACAATAATTCTTGCACCACTGCAACCGAGTGGATGGCCGAGCGACACTGCCCCACCATGTACATTTACTTTCGCCGGATTAAGGTTCATGAGTTGGGTATTTACGATACCGACCACGCTAAACGCCTCGTTTAATTCTACAAAGTCAAGATCCGCCATCTGCAAACCAGCTTTGGCAACGGCTCTAGGCAAAGCAATAGCTGGTGTAGTGGTAAACCATTCTGGCGCCTGCTCGGCATCGGCATAACCAATAATTTTGGCTAAGGGCTTAATGCCCATGGCGTCAGCTTTCTCCTGGCTCATGAGTACCATGGCAGCAGCTCCATCGTTCATCGTGGAGGCGTTAGCTGCAGTTACGGTTCCTTCTTTTCCGAAAGCTGGCTTGAGGTCGGGAATTTTGTCAAATTTTACGCTCCAGGGTTCCTCGTCTTTCGCAAAAAGAATGGGATCGCCTTTACGCTGGGGTATGGGTACCGGCACTATTTCATTCTCAAATTTTCCATCGTTCCAGGCCGCCTGGCTGCGTTGATAGCTTTCTACTGCGAATGCATCCTGCGCTTCGCGGCTCACCTGGTTTTCGGATGCACACATATCGGCGGCGCAACCCATGGCCTTGCCGTCGTACACATCCGTGAGACCATCTTTTGACAATCCATCTATTAATTTCACATCCCCATATTTATTGCCCCAACGGGTATTGGGCGAATAGTACGGCACATTGCTCATACTTTCCATCCCACCTGCCACCACTACATCGGTATCGCCAAGCATGATCGATTGGGCAGCTTGCATGATGGCTTTCATGCCACTGGCACAAACTTTATTTACTGTGGTGCAGTGTACTGTATTTGGCAGTCCCGCAAACATCGCCGCCTGCCGTGCCGGTGCCTGGCCAAGACCCGCCTGAATCACGCTGCCCATCAATACTTCCTGAACATCTGCTGGCTGAATACCGGCCTTTTCCACGGCAGCCTTTATGGCGATGGCACCCAGTTGAGGAGCCGAAAAGTCTTTTAAGGCTCCGCCAAAACTTCCGATTGGTGTACGGACCGCACTTACAATATAAACGGTTCTTTTTTCCATATAACGTATTTATGGGCGCAAAAATAAGGCCTTACGCTATCAGTAGCGACAACATCTGCACACCGCGGAGAAGCGGTGTTTTGAATAATATGCAGCTTCCCGAGTCAAAAGGCTCATTCAGATTGACAGTAACCCATCCCATAACAATTAAATACTCCATGCTACAGTTTATCCCTGTTTTGTAAACTATATTAGTAGCATAGTATTAAATGAAAACACCACCAATTGTTATGATCCCGTCATGGCCGCCCGATCCAAACGTCATGCACCCATGCTGCCGACGGACCGCTCAGGTCCGAAATGGCTCAACTATAAGGGCCCGTTACCAGCCGCTTCTATTTCTATTAGTTCCTCTGATGTGAACCCATAAATCTCCGCTATTGAATTAAAAAATACCAATGAAAACACTTGTATTCTTGCTTTCAGCTTTTATTTTCCTACAGGAAACAGCTGCCCAAAGGAATATTCCACCTGCACTCGAAGCCAGGCTTGAAGGCAAATCAAAGTTGGCCGACATTATGAAAGAAGTCAATAGCTTCTACGACAATGGCAGGAAAAACGTAGCCAGCAATGGCGATGAAGACAACTGGGAAGGTAATGACTATAACTGGTGGAAAAAATGGGAGTACTGGGCCATCAAAAGGTTGATGCCAGACGGCACCATCGCTCCGTACCAGTCGCTTAATTATGACGCAAGAATTAAAACTGAATTAAAGCATTACGATGCTTTGCGTAGTACTGAGGTGCAGCTGGCAGCCCAGCATGCCTACGCAAAAGAGGGTGCCAACCCATCACCTTTTTCGCTGGAACAGAGCTTTGGCAACTGGTCCACCATTGGCCCTTTTGATGGAGGCACCGTTGTTAACACGCAGACACCGGCTACAGAATACGCCGATATTGTGGGGCTGGCGCGAATGGATCGTATTGTGTTTCACCCCACCAATGGAAATATCATGTACACTGGCTCACCCAGTGGGGGCTTGTATAAAACTACAAACGGCGGCACTAGCTGGAGCGACATCGGTGGGGGTTTGCCAGGCGGGGTTGCCTGCCTGGGTGTGGCACCTTCCAACGGCAACGTGATTTATGTATTTAGCGGCGACGGCGACAGCCACCGGGCTTCCACCCTCGTTTTCAGCAAAAATGTTTCACCATCACATAAAGGCATATTTAAAAGCACAGATGGCGGTGCCACCTGGGTTGAATGTGCCCCGGTATATACTGGAGCCGGTGATATTGTGGGCCACCAGCTGACGATTTCGCAAAACAACAGTAATTTCTTACTTGTGGCCACCGACAAGGGTGTTTATCGCACGGTAGATGGTGGTAACAGCTGGGCGCAGGTTTTGGCCGGCAACTATTTTGATGTGGAGTTCAGGCCGTATGACGACTCTACTCTCTACACCTGCACTGCTACAGCGATCCAATATAGCGACGGCGGAGGGAGAACCGGCACCTGGCTAAGCAGTACACTAACGCCAGCACCTGCTATTACTCCTTCAAGAATAGAACTGGCTGTACGACGAAATAATCTTTCCGTGCAGTCTACATTTGTATATGCATTATTGGGAGGCAATGGTACCGGCACCTATTCGGGCATTTACAAAAGCATCGATGTCGGCCACAGCTTTGACCGTCAAAGCAACATGCCAAATATCCTGGGCCAGAGTACCGCAGGCACTGATGGCAGCGGCCAAAACACATACGACCTCGGTATTTGCGTGCATCCCAACGATGTTAACAAGCTTGTTACTGCCGGCCTTTGTGTATGGCGTACAACCGGCAGTAATGGTGGCTCTGCGATGACCTTTAGCACTACCTACCGGGAAAGAAATGGCACCGCTTCCCAATTTATCCACCCCGATGTTCACGATGTACAGTACAACCCCGTGAATAATTATCTCTATGCTGCCAGCGACGGGGGCATTTACAGGAGCACTGATGAAGGCCTAACCTAGTCCAACCTTTCAACTGGCCTCATAGCGAGCCAGTTTTATCATATTCATATGAAGGATAGTAACGGCGACGGCATTATGGACGGCCTTGAAATTATTGGTGGCGCCCAGGACAATGGTGTAAAATACCGGACTTCCGGCGGCGTCTGGCAACACTATTATTGTTGCGACGGGTATGACGGCCTGTTAAAAGGTTCGCAGGGAGACTATATTGTAGCCAACTTCAATAACGGATGGAACAGGAGCAGCAATGGTGGCCAAACACTTACTGATCTTGGCACCACTGCTTTTTTTACCCCGTTCGCCATTGACTATGATAATGACGATACCATGTACGCTGGGTCCACAACGTTGAAACGCAGCTTTAATGGGTTTTCTACCAGTACTTCAATTGCCTTTGACCTCAACAATTTTATTACCGCATGCCCCAGCAATAATGCCAGGTTATATGGCAGTGGCAGCAGCAATACAAACCTTAGGATCAGCGAAGACCGCGGCAGCTCCTGGACTACCATTAGCGGAAACACAGGTTGGCCTGCTGGCAGCCCAACCGTTACAGATTGCAAACCCTGGGCTTCTCTTTCAAGTGAAATCTACACCAGTTTCGGTGGCTATACAAATGGGGTAAAGGTATACCGGAGTACGGATGCTGGAGTTAACTGGAACAACTACAGTGGCAGCCTCCCGAATGTGCCGGTGCACAGTCTTTGCGTAACCACCGAAGGCATATACGCGGGTACCGAAATAGGTGTTTTTTTCCGACCTGCCGGCGCTGCCGACTGGACCCCCTTTTACACTGGTATGCCGCCTGCAATTGTAACAGATATCTGGGCTAATAGCAACGGTTTTGTTTATGCCAGCACCTTCGGTCACGGCATTTGGATTGCAACACGTTATGCCCCATGTGTCGCTGACATTACTGTAACCGGTGCCTTAACGGGTCAGCATTATTATGAAGCTGGCTCTACTGCTACAGTAACCGCTACCAGCGAAAGCGGCGCCACCACCAATATTCTAGTTAAAAGCAACGGCAGTGTAACCCTGCAACCCGGGTTTGAGATTAAGGATGGCACGTATTTTAAAGGTTATATCGGGCCATGCAGCAGCGGTGGAATTCCCGCGGCCTCACGCTTTGGAATGGATCACGTTGGTCCGGATGTGACAAATATCGTTGAGTACGACAGCAGGGACCAGCTACTGCACCGAAAATCGCCTCAAGCCTATTATGCCCTTGTGGATGATGGGATTGAGATTAATATACCTGCCAGTTCACTTTTGGATGTAGCGGCAACCGAAATCAAGACGAAGGCGGTCAAAAAGTTTTCTACAGCTGTAAAACTTTCGGCCGGAATGTATAAAATTCTTGCTATGCCTGAATATGGCAATTTTATAGTGCGATTGAATGGCATACCAGTCAATAAATTATGAAGAAACCCATAGGCAGGTAGTCAGGAAAAAGTGACTATGGCCTATCTCTGTTACACTTAATTATATATAACTGGTTCCCCGGCAACGCTGTTAATAAGCGCGGCGATATAAGGCTTTTCAATCCACGCAAATTAATATTAGTCACAGGCTGTTTATAAATGAATTATAAAAAAATTTGGGTATAAAAGCTCCTGCCCCTATTTTCGCACTCCCAAATAAAAAACGGGACGGCAGATTTCGTAGCTCAGTTGGTAGAGCAATACACTTTTAATGTATGGGCCCTGGGTTCGAGTCCCAGCGGAATCACCAGAATTATAAAGGATGCACTCAAAAAGTGTATCCTTTTTTTGTAGCTACAATCAGTAAAACAGCTACCAAAAAGGGGGCGCTTATCCTGAACCAAATTGCTCTGATTTCTGATAAAACATTCCGTTAGGATCAATTCAGCAAAAGTTCTCAGAACTAATTAGTATTATTATGGCGCATTGCTAGTCAGGGCTTTTACATTTGCAATTCCAAAACAATCTATGTCGACATATTTTCAAAATAAAGTGGCAATCATTACAGGCGGAAGCGAGGGGATTGGGAAATCATTGGTGGAAGCACTGCTGGCCATGGATGCGAAAGTGGCCACTTGCGCCAGGAATCAGGATAAATTGTACGACCTGATGATGCAAAATGCCGGTAAGCCTTTGTATACGATGGTAGCAGATGTGAGCCGGGAATCAGATTGTAAACAATTTATTGAATCAACCGTAAAGGCCTTTGGCGGTATCGATATCATTATCAACAACGCAGGGATTTCTATGAAAGCGCTGGTTAAGGACACTACACTGGACGTTTTGCGAAGTGTAATGGAGATTAATTTCTGGGGCATGGTATATTGCACCAAATATGCGCTGCCTTATATTTTAGATCGGAAAGGCACGATTGTAGGTGTTTCTTCCATTGCTGGTTACCGCGGGCTGCCGGGCAGAAGTGGCTATTCTGCTTCCAAATTTGCCATGAATGGCTGGCTGGAATCGCTCAGAGCCGAACTGCTGGAAAGTGGCGTGAATGTGATGTGGGTGGCACCGGGTTTCACTTCTTCCAATATCCGGTTTGATGCCCTTAATCCCAAGGCAAAACAAAACGGATACAGCACCATGAATGAAGAAAAACTGATGAGCAGTGATAAATGTGCTTCATTTATTTTAAGGGCTATAAAAAACCGGCGCCGGACGCTCATACTCACTATGACCGGCTGGCGGACCGTTTTCGTAAATCGCCTGCTTCCTAATATCGCAGATCTCCTCATCAGGAAGTTTTATTTTAAAAATGGAGAACTGGTGAAGTAAGGATCAAGGTCCAAGGATCAAGGTTGAAGATCGAAGATCGAAGCGCTTGCTTTAACGATCAAGGTACCTGGAACAGTGATTGTTTCTATTCAGTTCCCGTCTTGATACTTAATACTTGATACTTAATACTTAATACCTAGACCTTGATCCTTGAACCTTATTTTTGGGCCTGAAATAAGCGACGAAATGCTACAGTCGCTTTTTTATAAATCACATCGTGGCTTTACTAACCCTCACTTCTGATATTGGCCTGCAGGATTATCTTGCAGGTGCTATTAAAGGGCAGCTTTTGTCCATACATGCGGACTTTCGGTTAGTAGATATTTCGCACAGCATCACCCCCTTTAACTATTCGCAAGCGGCCTATATCTGCCGCAACAGTTTCTGGCAATTTCCACCGCATACTTTTCACATGGTGCTGGTGAACCTGTTCGAAACATACCCAACTCATTTCTTGCTGGCTTATCACAACGAACAATATATCGCCATAGCCGATAATGGTTTACTAGGCCTCATTTGCGATGGCAAACCGCAGCAGGTGGTGTCGATACCACTGGAGAAAAATTTGGTAAAAACGACGCTGAACTGCACGCGTGCATTGGCGCAAAGTATTAAGGCTTTACTTGATGGTAAGCCTTTTCACCTGCTCGGCAAAGAAACAGACGATATCATTATGATGAATGCGCTCCAGGCCACCTACGGAGAAAATTATCTTGAAGGCCAAATTATACATATTGATCATTTTGAAAATGTAGTGATCAATATAACAAAAGATGTTTTCGAGAAACACCGTAATGGACGCAGGTTTAAATTAGTATTCAAGCGGGATGAGACCATCAGTAAGATCAGTGAAACCTATGCCGATGTGCAGCAGAACGATAAACTGGCCATGTTTAATTCGGCCGGCTACCTGGAAATAGCCATCAACAAAGGCAATGCTGCCGGGCTTTTTGGCCTGCAGGTATTTAAAAATGAAACCCAGGCCGCCTTCCAGCAGAGCCGGCTTTTTTACCAGAAAGTCCGCATCTTTTTTGAAGAATAACCTTGTAAAAAAAATGCAATATTCGTACAAAATACAATGTCCGGCATCGGATATCTGAGGCCCGTTTTTTAAAGTTATAATTTCCCCGGCTTGAATGCATACAAACCTGTACGGCCATTACTCAAGCCATTTCAATGGCTGTATAGTATTTATGCAATTACACTGTTTGTGTTATTGATGCTGATCATATTTCCGTTGGTAATTATCGGCGCATCTATGGGCAAGGTCAGAGGAGGCAATATGGTAAACAATCTTTGCCGTTTCTGGGGTGATGTTTGGCTACCGCTGATTGGTATTTTTCACCGCAACATTTATGAGGCGCCGATAGAAGAAGACAAGCAATATGTCTTTGTGGCCAACCATATCAGCTATATGGATATCCCCGTTATTTTCCAGGGCATACGTAAAAAGTATTTTAGGATATTAGCAAAGATTGAGATGAGCAGGATACCCTTGTTCGGCTTTTTGTACCGCAACGCTACGGTGATGGTGGACCGGACTGATGCCATTAAAAGATCCAAAAGCATTTTATTGCTGCGGGCATTTATGAAAAAAGACATCTCGATTTTCATCTACCCTGAGGGCACTTTCAACGAAACCGACCAACCGCTGAAAAGCTTCTATGACGGCGCTTTTCGACTGGCCATTGAAACGCAGACGCCGGTTAAACCAGTGATCTTCCTGGATACACTCGACCGGCTGCATTACAAAACCGTCCTGGGTCTTTCACCCGGAAAATCAAGGGCTGTGATCTTACCCGATATCAGTGTGGAGGGAATGACAATGAAAGACATCGGCACTTTAAGGGACCAGACTTACAAGGCGATGGAGGATTGCCTACTACGCTATAAGAAGTAGGTTTGAACCATATAAGGAAAATAAGGTCATGTAAGGTTTGGATTTGGGATTTGGGATTTGGGATTTGGGTTTCATTAGCTGCGCTGACGCAGCCATTATTCGACGGTACTTCCGCTGAATGTAGCCCCGAAATAACCGGGTTTGGCAACGACCACCAATACCGCTCAATCTGGGTTTGGCTTTTGCTGGCTTCCAAATACCAGTAATTGGGTTGTAATGAATCCCGGCCATTAACGAAAAGACTGAGCAACCAATTATCCGTGATCCAATTATTCATTAAACATCCACCCGCTTCGTGCCCGCATACAGCTCGTACTCGAGTAGGCGGCAATCGATTTTGCTGGTGTAAAATTCGATGCGCCGTTTGGGTTTGAGGCCGATCTTTTTGGCAAGGTCGAGGTTACCCGTAAAAATATAGCCGGTATAACCTTTGCACTGTTGCTTCATAAAATCGCCGATCTCGCCGTAGGTCTTTTCTAGTTCGATCTCATCCCCCAGCCTTTCCCCGTATTCGGGGTTAAAATAGACCACCCCATTTTGCCCTTCCGGAATGGGCGTGCTGGCAAAATCACAAAGTGCAAATTCAATTAAATGCTCCACTCCGGCTGCACTGGCATTTACTTTAGAAATATTGATTGCATCCTGGCTGATATCAGTCGCTGAAATCGTTAGCCCCGGAACTTCGACGATTTGATCGTTGAGTATTTTCTTTTCGGCCTGAAAGATGGCTTCGTCAAAACCTAGGATATGTTCGAAAGAATAGTTGTTGCGGAACAAGCCGGGTCGGCGGTTGGTGGCCAACAGAACGGCTTCAATGGCAATGGTGCCGGAACCGCACATTGGGTTGATGAAGGGCGATTTCCGGTCCCAGCGGGTGGACAACAAGGTGGCTGCGGCCAGGGCTTCCAGCATCGGCGCCTTTCCGGGTATCTTACGATAGCCATGTTTGGCAAGGGTTTCGCCGCTCGTGTCTATAAATATTTCAGCCAATTCTTCGCGCCAGAATAAATGGACTACGGTCCGGTCGAGGTGTGGTCCGGAATTGGGGCGTTCTCCAGTCTTGTCCCGAAAACGATCTACAATCGCGTCCTTCACTTTCACATTGGCGAACATGGAATTGTTGATACTCGGATGGTCCACGTTGCTGGTGATCGAAAAATAGCCGGACTTGTCGAAATACGTTTCCCAGGCAATTTCGCTGAGCACATCGTACACCTGCTGCGGACTGTGGCATTCAAATTCTTTGATGGAATACAATACCTGGCTGGCACAACGGATGTTGAGGTTCAGTTTGATACAGTCGGTCACCGTGCCTTTCAACTCCACATAGGTTTGAAAAGTTCGAACAATGGAGAAGCCAAGGTCGAGCACTTCCTGCTGCAGCATGGGCATCAGGCGTTTGTTACAGGTGATGATAATACGGCGGGGAGTGGTAAATACTTGTTGCATAAGATGGCCGCAAACTTACGCTAAAGGAGAGAGCTTCCGGCCACCAGAGTTACCAACTTTGAAAGGTTGAGATCTCTGAAGCTCGTAAAACAGCCATGGCGAAAGCCAACCGGAACAATTGTGTTTGGGGTGGTGCTTTTTCGCCAGATGCGGAAAACCCTGACAGGACGAAAGCCAGCCCTTATTGGCGTTTTTGATGGCTAAATCTCCGATAAAAAGCGGTCCAGTCCTGCTCTTTTCTTTTCGTCGAGATGATAGCTGATGTTTTCGGTGTAGTATTTATGGAGATCATAATAAGGAGAAGTCAGTGGCGTCATTACTTTGTCCAGACTTTGCAGCCCTTCGGCATTTGCCGCGTTAAAGGCATTGACAAAATCGGGAGGTAATGGCTTATTGGCGATCCAGGCGGCAAACACAAAGGGCAGGCCGGTATAGGCTTTCCAGGCGAGGCCGAGGTCGTACACATATTTTGATTGGAGTCGCTGTTCAAAGGCACGGTCGCCAATTACAAGCCCGGCGGTGGTATCCCGGATCCGGCTGCGAAAATCGGCCTTCGTATCTTCCAGCACCGGGCTGATCTTCCAATAGTTTTTAAGCAACACTTTGGTAAGTGCTACTGACGTGCGGCTCTGGTAATCCAGCAGCACATGGGTTATTGCTTCCAAGGGCACATCGCTAAACAGGCATACAGAAGCTACTTCACCAGTAGTGCCGATGCAATAGTCGCTGATAATAAAATGCTGCGGCAATTTTGGGATGATGGCCACGGGCACCAGGCCTACATCTATACTGCCATCAATCAGCTGCTGCGCCACTTTTGACGGGTAGTCCTCCGTTAATTCGATTTGCCGCATCAGCGCTTCATTGCGGCTAACACCATATAATAATGGCTTGGTATTGAGATAACTAACTGCCCCCACCCTGATCTTTTGTTCCAATGCTATCGGTTATTTTTCGGCCGCAAAGATAAGGGTTGCCAACCTTTTAAAGGTTGGCAACCCTAGGTTTCACCTTTCTTAAATAGCTCCCGCTTAAAGCGGCAAAACCTGCCACCAGTGCCGCTACAAAGGCGGTAATAAACATCAGGAGCATCGCATGTCCACCCACCTGGAGCACGGTAGCAACCTTGGCAGCAAAGACGCCGCCATTTTTTTCATTGATTAAAAAACTAAGCCCGCCCCATAGCAGGAACAAGCCCAAAAACCCGCTAAGCCAGGCCAGCAACGGCCGCTGCGGAATCAGCGCTGCCACCACAAAAGCCGCAATCGCAATGCTCCACCAATCGAGGTAACCACCCAATGCAAAAGCCAGCAGGCCGGTGAGGAGTACAGTTACTATGAATTTCATTATTGATTATTTGACTATTAATTATTGATTATTTGACATTGACTAAATGAGGTGTACTTGTATGACCATAAAGCAGACCTTAAAAATTTAGTGCCTTGTATCAGCTCTTGTTCCGTGAACCTTGATCCTCGATCCTTGAACTTTAGAATCTCTATCCTTTACTAAAATGCATGCTCCACTTCACCTTCGGATCTTTGTAATCGGCATCGGTCATCACCCATAGGGAATAGTATTGGCCCGCGGCCCAGGTATCAATAAAATTATCGTAGAATTTGCTGCCAGGGTTTCCGTTTTGCCCACCGGGATACACACCATAAGCTTCTGTTTTGTCGGTAAGGCTCACGATCATACGCCAGCTTGGGCCGTGGTTTTCGGTTGTGGCATTAATGATATTAGTGCCACCACCAATAGGTAAATGGGTACGGCTGAATGGCATCAACTTCAACAGGTGATCTACTTCCGTCGCCTTTGCCTTTGCATGGTTCAATGACATGCCCGCAGCCTGCATCGAATCGAGATCCTGTGCAGCCTGGTTCATCGAAGCCAGTACGAGCTCCCTTAATGTTTCTTTTTTGCCGGTCGTATTGCGGTTGTCTACAAACTGGAACGCAGTATCTTTTAACAGGGCTTCCATTAGCGTGTATTTGTTCGGATAAATAAGTGGCAAGTCCGACCGGTCGCGGACATCATCGTCCCAAACCATTCCTTCAAGATGGTGCAGCAACCTGGCATAAACCGTTGGCCCTGTTTCCTCCGGATCGGCGCGATAATTCCAGTTGCGCAGTATGCCGGCATACTTCTGTACACCCGGCTGCAAGCTGCTGTCTGGCAAATATTTCAATAAAAGCGGCAGGGCAGTTGCGGCAGATAGATTGTAATTATTGGTCTGCATCCGTTCCATATCCTGCGGCGTAATACGATCCATTGCCGCCAGCTTCCTGTTGATGGTAATGCCGCGGTACAGGTCGTAGTTGCCGCCGAGATAATAGGGATACGTATTGATATCAACGGGCAATTGGTTGGCACTGCTTACAAAACCCCGCACCGGGTTGATCATGTGCGGATTTTCATTCATCGGTATAATGCCCTGCCACATATAGGAACTGTCTTCGCCGGGCATTACAAAATCGCCCTGTCGCCGCCATTTCGCAGGAAAAGCGCCCTGGCACCACATCGCGATATCACCGCTTTTGGAAGCGAATACCACATTCTGTCCCGGGCAGTCGAGCGATTTGATGGCTTCCAGATAACCGATGTAATCCTTTGCCCGGGCCATTTTTACAAAGATCCAGGCTTCGTTACTCGGGTCATGTGCCTTCCAGCGCACCGCATAGGCCTGGTCGGTCTTCAATTTGTTGCCATATCTTTTTTCGTACATCACTGGTCCAAATACGGTCATCGGGATGGAATCAATATAGTTTGGTTCGCCCAGAACTTTGATCGTATCTATCCGCCACTCAGTTGTCTTCCAGGCGCTATCAAACCAATATTCCTTTTGCGAAGCATCCTTAAACTTAATGGCATAATAATCACGTACATCCCGCATACCATTGGTTTCGCTCCAGGCGATGCTGTCGTTAAAGCCGATGGGGATGGCCGGCGCACCCGGAAATGAAGCGCCATATACATTCCACTGCGGCGTATGCAGCTGCATTTCAAACCAGATCGAAGGCAGGTTTAGTCCCAGATGGGGATCACCGCAAAGGATCGGTTTGCCACTCGCTGTTTTGCTACCGGCCACTGCCCAGTTGTTACTGCCGTTGGTGGAATCCGGTTTGGATTGTACAATGCCTGTGGAGTCCGAAAAATGCGCGTACACTGAATCTGCACCGGCGGGTATTTTTAATAGAATACCTGGCTTTTCAAATACCGTGCCTTTTGGAATGATGGGGTCTGTTGAATCCTGCCCATATGGATAGACTTTTTCGAACTGTGTTTTGGTGAGGAAACTCTTTGCATTGGTCAGTTCAAAATCCTCTTCAAAACCCGCCAGGTCAAAAGCCATATACTTGGTAAACAAGATTGTTTTGAGGTTGGTCCATTTTTCCGGGGCGTAGTCCAGCAATTTATATTCTACCGGATAATCTTCGGGTTTCAGTTTTTCAATATAGGCATTTACCCCATCGCGATACGCATCCAGTACCGCTTTTGAATCCGGGTTTTCTTCTGCCATCACCAGGCTTTTTTCCGCCGCCCAGCCCATTCCCAGGCGCCTGAATTTGCGGTCACTGCGATCAAGGATACTGATGTCGCCTTTCATTCTGCCAAGCAGTTCGCATAGTCTGCCGGCGGCGGCATGGGTTTGAAACTCCATTTGCCAGAGGCGGAATTTTGCATGGAGAAAGCCTTGTACAAAATAAACATCGTGTTCATTTTGGGCAAATACATGGGGCACCAGGCGCTCGTCGAGGTACACATCCACTTTATCCAGGAGCAGCGGCGATTTCAGGTCGATGGAGAAGCTTTCATCCCGGGCTTCTGCATTTTGCCAAAAGCCTTGCTGCGGACTTAAAAAATTGCCAAGGCGGGGTGTCTTATTACCGCCAACCGTCCAGCGGTGGTTCAGCGCCAGTACCAGGCCCACTGTTGCTGCAGTGGAAATAAGGAAGGGAACAATACGCATAAATGACAAGGATGTAAGGGTGAATATAACAAGATTAGGCCCGAAGCCAGCTTGTTAATCGCTTTTTTTCTGTACAATAGCAATATCAAAATAAACAGTGCCGGGATTGTGGATTATCTTGCAGCCGGCACAATAAATTACTGGTTTTTGTTCAGGTGGTTTTCTTTAGTCACAAGTCAATGGTCATTAGTCAATGGTCTTTGATTAGTAACCGTCATTTGGTGTTTTTAAAATGACCTTATGTTTTAAAGCGGCTTGAACCCGACAGTTCCAGCCATTTATCGGATGACCCATTGACCACTGAACATTGACTAATGACAATTGACCACTGACCTAATAACCCCCGCCCAATAATCGCCACCAGCGACACCCGGTAAAACAACCAATATTTATGAAGGCGTTGCCCTTATTAACGGACCCAGTATACCACCAACCTGACACACTCACCAATTACGAGGCGTTCTGGCTCCGCTATATGAATGATAAAAGGGACATACCATTTATTCATTTGCTCACCCGCATCCATCTTACCATTGTTCCGCTTACGATCCTCCTATACACGCCATTACTTACCGGCATTTGGTGGTGGCTGCTGCTGGTACCCCAGTTTATGCTTTCGCAAATCACCATGCGTGGCTCGTTTGGGCTAATGCTCCACAATATTACCCATCGCAGGCTCTTTAAAAAATCTTCGGCCAACTGGCTCAACAAATACATTACCTGGATCATTTGCCCATTGTTTGGCCAGGTGCCGGAATCTTATTTCGCACACCATGTGGGCATGCACCATATAGAAAACAATATGGAGGAGGACGCCAGCAGCACGATGGGCTACCAACGCGATTCTGTAAAAGACTTTTTACGATACTATGGACATTTTGTGTTGCATGGTGCCACGAGCACGTTTATGTATTTGTTCAATAAAAAGAAAAGCAGGTATTATGTACCGCTCAGCGCCGGGCAAATAATTTTATACATTATCGTAGCCGCGCTCTGTTTTGTGAGTTTCAAGGCAACCCTTTGGATCTTTATTATTCCGCTCGCATTTTCGAGGTTGGTAATGATGCTGGGCAACTGGACACAGCATGCTTTTATCGACCCCAAAGAACCAGACAATCCTTTTAAAAGTACGTTCAATTGCATCAATACAGGCTATAACCACAAATGCTGGAATGATGGATACCACCTGATCCACCACCTGAAACCGGGCGCTCATTATACCGAGATGCCGGTAATGTTTATGAAGGAGCAAGAACGGCTCACGGAACAGCAGTCTTTAATATTTGAAGGCGTGCATTATTTACACCTGTTCCTCTACCTCATGACCCGTAACTACAATAAAATGGCCGACAACCTCGTGAATATCAACAATGCTTTTTCGTCGCGGGAAGAAGCGATAGCGGTGTTAAAGGAAAGGACCAGGAGGTTGGCGTAGACTGTGACAATTGACTTTTATAGCTTGATGTAATCCAAACCTCAATCCATGTAACAAATTGCTGCCAGGTTAATTTTCCAGCTACATTTGAAACATGCCTACTATTAAACTCTTTGAGAGCAAAGCCATTCGTTCGGTGTGGAATAAGGTTGATCAAAAATGGTATTTTTCCGTACAAGATGTCGTTCAAATATTGTCAGATAGTGCCGACGTTGAACAGTGCATCAAAAAAATGCTTAGCCGTGATGCCCAAACGGGTAGCAACTGGGGTACAATTTGTACCCTGGTTGAAATGATCGCTGCTGACGGCAAAAAAAGAAAGATTCAAGCTACAGACACGAAAGGACTTTTAAGAATCATCCAATCAAAAACACTTGATTTGAAATCAGCGCTACATTCATCTCACAAAACAGCGCTACCTAATTAGCCGGATAATGCTGATACCTAGTTTAGCTATTCGATTGGTGGGGCTATCAATCACGACTGATAGCTACCAATTGAACCCAAACAAAAAATTCACTTTTTGTGAACCTTTGATTACTTTTATATTCGGCTGATGAAAGTGCATTTAGTAAAAAGAAAATCGATCGAAGATTTTGCACTACAAAATGCACAATGCAGGATTTCCTTCAGGCTATGGTTAACATTACTCAAATATGCCGATTGGTCGGAGCCAGGTGACATTTAAGAGACATTTGGGGCAGCAGATGTACCTGGTGAGGGAAGCAATAGAGTGGTATTTGATATCACCGGAAATAATTACAGAATGATTTGCAAGTACCATTTCGGGATTGCAAAGATTCATCTATATATAAAGTGGATAGGCACACATGCTGCATATAAGGAACTGTGTAATAAGAACAACCAATATACAGTTGATGATTATTAAATTCAAAATAATGGAGACTTTACAATACAAAATCATCAAAACGGGTATCCAATACAAAAAGTATTGCGATAGGCTGGAGAACCTGATTGACTGCGGAAAGAAAACAATTGCCGTTCAGGATGAAATAGAATTATTAACGCTGCTTATTGAAAAGAATGATACAGAGAATAGTTCATTTGGTGATGCAGGCCCTGTTGAACTACTTAAAACGTTAATGAAGGATCATGCAATCAAAGCTGTTGCTCTTTCCAAAATTTTAAATGTAAGCGAAGGACTTGTTTCTGACATGCTTAACTATAAAAAGGGTTTCTCCAAAGAAAGCATTCGAATACTTTCTGAAAAATTCAAGCTAAGTCAGGAAGCGTTTAACAGACCTTACGAATTGAGGATTCAGGTAAAGCCCGAAATAGAAAAAACAAAAACTACAAAACTCAGGAAACAGTTGGTTCGTTAGTAGCAAACGCATGTAGTTCCATCACCTCCTATAATTACCATGACTGACACCGAATCATCCATCTATCAAAAAAACATCCTCGGCCTGCAGTTGCCTACCGATCCGCGCTGGGCGGACCTGGCCAGTATTTCACTGGAAGATATTCTTACAGATCATGCCTATTGTGAGCAAAAAGCCGCCACCAGTTGTATTACCCTAATCCAGCGTTACAGCGAACATGAAGAACTGGTAAACAGCCTGTCGCCGCTGGTGACGGAAGAATGGGG
Source organism: Chitinophagaceae bacterium (assembly GCA_039925965.1). Classification (GTDB taxonomy): domain Bacteria; phylum Bacteroidota; class Bacteroidia; order Chitinophagales; family Chitinophagaceae; genus JAZKFT01. Next base: position 5,414 of record JBDSXW010000128.1, on the reverse strand, counting down.
CCACTTCAGGCTGGTGCTTGCGGAGCTTCGGAAACGCGGACTCAACCTGGGCCGGCAGCGTAAAGACAATTATGTAAACGCCCTGCAATTATTTGAGATGAAAGGCGGCAGCCCCGAAGACCGGATGCTGGATAAACTATTAATCTTTGCCCTGATAGAAGCCCGCAGTTGCGAACGCTTCAAGCGCCTCAGCGAAGGACTGGATGATGAATACCTCCGCAGCTTTTACCGCCGCTTTATGGAAAGCGAAGCCGGCCATTATGTACTATTTATCGAGTTGGCCCGCCTGTACGTCAACGAAGAAAAAGTAAACCGCCGATGGAAACAATGGCTCGAATACGAAGCCGGAATTATGAATGATCTCGAAGTGCGGGGAGATAGGATTCATTAGTTGATTGGTTGATTGGTGGATTGGTTGATTGGTTGGTTGGTGCATGCAGAATTTTCGCAGCCTTTTTTTAGCCGCCTGTCCCCCATTGCCATGGTTCGTGTCCCCACTCCTCGCCGTGGTTCGTGTCCCCACGAACCATACTCCGCCCCGATAAAAAACACCCCACAGCATCCGTTTCCTGAAGACAACAGGTTCGTCCAAATGAAACGCTTCTCCTCGCCGTGGTTTCACCCCACGAACCATACTCCGCCCCGATAAAAAACACCCCGCAGCATATGTTTCCCGAAGACAAAAGGTTCGTCCAAATGATACACTTCTAATAAGAAAAAGAGCCGGTGAAAGAAACTGAATGATTGTTCTATCCTGCGGAACAGTGCAAGCGGGAGGCCTCATCCCCGGCCCTTCTCCTCTCGGAGCTACCGTTAGGACACAAGTACTGCAACGAAGGATAGATTCGCGGATCAAACGGATGAAACGGATGAACGCAGACTTTGACACCTGGCAGTAAAATGATTTTTCGAATTGAATGATAGTGACATCTTCAAATTGCTTAAAAACAGCCCATAAAATGCAATGATTCCTATTTTTCAACAAATAAATCCGCTTTCATTCGCTTCATCCGTTTGACCCGCGTTTCTATAAAAACTTGTGTCCTAACGGTAGCCTCTCGGAGAAGGGTGCCCCGCGGCGAGATAGCGAATGGTTTGGTACCATAAAAATAATTGGTGTTACATCTCCTTGCAAAGGTTCGTGACCATCCACCATACTCCCGGTAATAGGCGCAGGAATGAGGCGTGGCCTTGTGCCGGGGTTCCTGTGCCGGTGCATTACTTGATTGGGCTGGTTTGATGGCTATTGGATACTTGGAAAACTATGAATCCATCCTCGCCAATGTTTCACCCCACGAACCATACTCCGCCCCGATAAAAAACACCCCACAGCATCCGTTTCCCAAATACAACAGGTGCGACCAGAGGATACGCTTCTAATAAGAAAAAGTGCCGGTGAAAGAAGCAGAATGATTGTTTAATCCTGCGGAACAGTGCCGGCAAGGAGGCCTCATCCCCGGCCCTTCTCCTCTCGGAGAAGGGTGCCCCGCGGCGAGAAGACGAATGGTTTGGTACCATTGAAATAATCGGTGTTAGAACCTTTTAATGGATGCTTGAATGGAACCTGGCCCGGTGGCAGAACATTACCTGATGGCGGCATGCTGATTATGAAAAACGGTCGATGTAGCACCGGGTTTGCCCACTCTTTTTATCCCCGTCCGCTTACAGGTGCATTTAAACCCTATTTTTATTCCCGTCTTTCTCACCAGATCCGACCAATAACAACCAAACACAAAACCCACTACCAATCAACCAATCAACCAATCAACCAATCAACCAATCAACTAACCCACCCATCAACTAAAAATGCTCCAATTCATCGCCAAAAAAATAGCTTACGGTTTTCTCGTGTTGCTCGGTGTGGTGGTGATTGTATTCTTTCTATTCCAGGGCTTCGGCGATCCGGTACGTATGACATTAGGCCAAACGGGCGATAAAAAAACCATCCAGAATATCCGCAAGGAACTGTACCTCGACCAGCCAAAATGGAAACAGTTTGTATTATACTTGAATGATGTATCTCCTTTGAGCATTAATTCCAAAGAAGACATTGACAGCAAGCAGTTAAAAGGCTTTTTTGTGGGTGGTGATACAAAGTTCGGCCTTAAAGTACCCTACCTGCGCCGCAGCTACCAAACCAAAAAACCAGTGCTGGAGGTTTTGATGGAAGCCATTCCCGGTACGCTCATCCTGGCATTGGCAGCCATGTTTATCGCCACGGTGCTGGGCATTATGCTGGGGGTTTTGGCCGCTGTAAAGAAAGGCACCTGGATGGATGGCTCGGCTATTTTCACTAGCATTCTTGGCATATCAGCGCCCTCATTTTTTATGGGTATAGTGCTGGCTTACCTCTTTGGTTTTGTGCTGAATAAATACACCGGCCTCAGCATGACCGGCAGTTGGTTCGATCTGGATCCTTTCAATGGCAAGACTTACACCCTTCAAAATTTGATACTACCCGCCATCACGCTGGGCATCCGTCCACTGGCGATCATTACCCAACTTACCCGCAGCGCCATGCTGGATGTACTCAAACAGGATTATATCCGCACCGCCTATGCCAAAGGTCTCAGCAGCCGGACTGTGATCTGGAAACATGCCCTCCGCAACGCCCTCAACCCGGTCATCACCGCCATCACCGGCTGGTTCGCCGAACTACTCGCCGGGGCCTTTTTTGTAGAATATATCTTCGGCTGGAAAGGCATCGGCAAAGTAACCGTCGACGCCCTGGAGAAACTGGATTTCCCGGTAGTGATGGGGAGTGTGCTGATCACCGCGACGTTCTTTATCATTGTGAATATACTGGCAGATGTGCTGTATGGGGTGGTGGATCCGCGGGTAAGGGTGAAGTAGCGGTTGGTTGATTGGTGGTTAGTAATTAGTTCACTTGTTTACAAGTTCACAAGTTCGCGGATTTGAAGTAGTGACCTTCTATCTACAAATGGAATTGGCTTGATCAGGACAATTATAACTCATGTACCTGTCAACATGTGAACCCGTGAACTTGTAAGTGACCCACATTATTTTCAAATGAGCCAAGAACCGGCGGGTCCAATTTTCCTTCATTGGAATCTGCCCAATAAATACTCCAGAGTTTTGTTTTCGGGTTGAACAGCCGCACCGTCATCCCTTCAAATGCAGCCCCATCAAATGTTGAGAGAAAATTATCAATTTACCCAGTCCATTGAGCACCCGGTACATCTCCTAGTCGATTCAAATTCTATCCATTCTGTGCAGTTATTTAACCGGCTCTTTAATTTCCTATTCCGAAGCTGCCATTTTCCTTCAAAAAAATCAGAGTCATGTTTGGTGGATGTAGCCGAAGGTGTGATGATCAACTCACCGTTTGAATCAAAGTTGATTCCCGGTATTTCTACAATTTCACTATTTGCCATGGTTTTTTATTGAGTTTTTGTTTTACGCTCGCCGCTAATGAACGCAGATTTGGAATGGAACTCCATTAATAAGAACGGCGAGCCCTCACCTACTGGTTAGCGCATTAAATGTTGCCAACAAATTCGTCGGCCGTCTGATTGCCAAACGGCCTCATGCCAGTGTCTTTTAGAATTTTATCAAACTCACTCTCGCAATTGATGAGTTAGACGGTTCTTGATTTTTCAAACACAACACCGGCCTTTTTCTATGGCGAATAAATGCTATGCCCCATGTATTTTTTCTACTATCTTAATCGACAATATCTTAAAATCTAAGTATGCCCGCTGTACGGCTTGAAAATGTGCGCCAATAGCTCCATCCGCTGGCTTTAATAAAAAAATAGGCTTCCTCACCTCCATTGCCATTGGGATAAGGCTGTGGTAATGCTTCAATAGCGCCAAACAGTTAACATCATCTTCAACCTTCATATTTATTACCACTGCGCTACCAAGTACATACTCCATAAATACGGAGGGTATCCGGTTTGCCCATTTTAAATAAGACTTAACCGGCCGACTTTCTTTTATTCCATGTTGCATCACCACATAACCCACTGGTTTAATCTCACTGTCGGGCAATGAAAAATCTGTAGCACGATTTCGCGTGACCCTGTCTGCCCATTCTGTTTTCCAGGTTTTGAGGCGATTGCCCAAATTTTTCAAACCTTGCAGGGAAAATAAGTCGGCAGCCATTGGCACAACTACAAAGTCTGCTGAAATTAAAGTTGCTCTATTGATTGCACCAAAATTTGGCCCGACATCAATGATGCAATATTCAGCGTCGAACCGGGCTGATGCGTTTTGGATAATTCTGTGAAACGAGGAGACAATTCTGAAAGCAGCTTCATCTCCATCCACACACTTACTCCAGCTGGCACTGAGCTTATCTTCAAAAAGTGATAAATCCAAATCCCCGGCAAGCAATCCAATATTGCTTCCGATATGATGAATCCTGACTTCAGCTATATCACCAATGCCACGATCAAGAGGTTTAATACCGGAAATCATGGTTTCCCTATCGATATCCTGCGTGTATATTCGTTCTAACTCATCGTCAGTTAAAAACATCGAACTTAAGTTGGCCTGTGGGTCAAGGTCTACGGCTAAGCATCTATGCCCGAGCTCAGCCATCATATAAGTAAAATGATAGACAAGGGTAGTCTTACCTACACCGCCTTTATTATTGAAGAAGATGATTGTTTTCATGGTTTCTTAAATATTTTAACCAAAAATGAAGTGGGCTGATCCTTGATGAATTCAGGAGCGGGGCTACCGTTCTTTGCCAATGCCGCCAAAGCCGCTTTTACACCGACATTAAACCCGTTAACAAATCCAAGGTTTTTAATAGCTTCAGATAATGCGGGATTTCTATAATCATTTTCATTGGGGAAATTCTCAGGTCTCGCTTTTCCATACAACCCGCCGGCATTCGAAATTTCGATCCTGTCCGAAAATTCATAAAACTTTATTGGAGCATTAGATTGGTAATCTTTATGGATGACTGCATTAAATAAGAGTTCCCTGATGGCCCGCAAAGGATAACTTGCCAGATATTCTCCCCCTAATTCGGGCAAAACCATTTTAACCACATTGGCCTTTATAAATTCGTCCATTTGACCCATTTGGGTGGTAAGATCTCCTTCGAACCGGTGCTCATAATCAAAATCGCTGGCTTCATCTTCGCCCTTAAAGCGGACATACTGCACTGAGGCACCTGGAATAAAAAACCGGGGATTTGTACCAAACATGAGAATACCAGCATACGTTGGACAGTCATCTTTTATATCGAAGAACTTTAGCGAGGCCAATTGTGATTTTAAATCCCGGCCGTTCTCTGCCAAGGTGTCTTTATCTTGTGTATACCGATGATGGTAACCCCTCTTACTGAAGCATGGTATCCCCCCTTCAAAGTGGGCAATAAATAAAAGAGCTTTTGTGGTTTTATGAAGATACGGGTTGAGGTTTTTAATCCGTTTGCTT
>JBDSXW010000127.1:0-198358 GCA_039925965.1 Chitinophagaceae bacterium | reverse complement strand
TGGCTAACTATTGCAGGTTACCTGTAGTGTTTGACAACAGGGATAGACAGACCTGTCAGTCATCCTAAGGCCGTACCTCCTTTAGAAGTCTTCATTATAACGCGACAGAATGCTCTTTCATTTTTTCAGGTGCAGGATCAGCGCCGAGGTTGGCGGAATCGTCACAGATATGTTATCACCATTAGGATACACCTGGCTCCATTTTCCTTTCCACGAGCCGTTTGAATCAATGCCTGCCCCACCCAGGATGAAACCTTCAGTAGCTCCGGCATTGTCGTCATTTACTTCCAGTGCGATGGATTGCACCTGTTTGAACTGACCATTGTGGGGAAGTTTAAAAACAATTTTGCGCGCCGGTGTTCCAATTTCTTTGTTTAGAATCGTGACGTACACATCGCCGTTGGCAGACAGCACTGCATGCGCAAGCACGTTGACAGCAGAATGCTCCTCTCCTTCCACCGCGACCCTGACAGGAAAGATCTTGCCGTGGGAACCCAGGTCGAATGCCTTGATGCCATAACCGACTGCCTGGGTAGCGAAGCCTCCATTGTCCAAATCCCAATACACGGCATATAACCCGGGTTTGCGTGTGGCACCATTCGGGATCCGGCCCTTGTCGTAGGGTAATGAAGTCCCGGTATGAAAGTTTATTCCTAGTGCACCGTGCTCCGCCCACCAGTACAGGTAATCAAGCGCCCAGATAGCAGCGGCCATCGAATTGCTGGCACCCGGGGCGCCACCCATATAGTAACTATTTGTTTCATCCATTCGAAATGGAATACCCTTTGTGGCGGGTTCGCTATCCAGGCCTTTGAAATAGGCTTCATACATCGCATGCCACCTGGATGAAAGCATGTCGGCGCGGAGTAATGCTGCATTGCGCTCTACTACCACATTGTTCACCTTATCATAGGCATTGCCCCCAAAATAAGCGTGCCCACTTACATAGGCCAGCGGAGCCTTGCTCCTAAACTCCTTAGCAAAAGCCAGGACCCATGCGGGCTCCAGGTGTATGCCGGGACCGTTTAATACGCAGTCAGGTGCGGCTTTCTGCATCGCTGCCAGGTGCTCATTCACTTTAGCGAGGTAGGCCTCGATTTGTTTTAAATAATTATCTGCCTCATTACCAATGGTGATGCCAGTGGACAATGCCTTATACTTTGCGTCTATATGTTTGGCGATACGTGCACTATTTTCGGGATCCCCGTCTTTTAGCCGCACCGAATAGGTTACTTTAACACCTGCGGCTCTGGCGAAACCGAACAGCTGATCAATATCGGCGAGTCCAGGTGTTGGCGTCTTATCATCTACGGTGTTTCCCCCTATACGCAAATGGTGCACCCCAAGTTGCCTGAAGAGCGCAATCAGTGCTTTGTTTTTGGAACTGAAATAATACGAGCCGTCGGCTTTAGGCAATACGGCCTCGGTTTCCATACTAATACCCGCAAATAAGGGTGAAATCAGTTTGGCCTTTTCTACATCAGCCAGGGTAAGGGTTATTAACCCAACGGAGTCAGCCTTTGGAGCCGGGTAAGGCAGGGCGCTCGTGTTATTTGTGGGTGCGGCAATAGGAGCGCTTTTTTTATCAAGTGTTTCAGGTAATGAATTTCTATTGCCTTGTTGAACCTGAGAAAACACCAATGCCGGGAGCATTAAAAGGGGGACAAAGATCTTTTTCATAAGTCTGGCTTAATTAAATTTATTTGTTGTGCATGCTGACTTATCCAGCAAAAGCAGTTTGGCACCACAAGCCAGGGAACACTGGTTCTGATTTTTCCCTGGAAGTTGTTGAAACGCATTCCATAGGTTTTGGGGAAATGGCTATTCATTCCCATCAATAATCCACGTGGTAGTCCTTAGGAAATGGATCGCCGTTCCAAGCCCTTTTGGCGGTCCAGTCGCTTGCCGGATCAGCCCAAAACGGTGCCGAAGCTGGCAGGCCCAATGGTAGAAATGATAGCGTTGCCATGTAGAGGCTCCCGGTTGATGTATACTTGTCGGCAATGGTGGGATCATGGCCGCAAAACCCTAACTGGAGCCAACCTTGCTTATCGAAAATGCCTTTCATGGCGTACATGTTTCGCTTTACTTTGGTTAGTGCCGATCGAACCTGGGCAGGTTTGATATCGACCGGCAGTTGCTCCATCAAAGCTAACTGGCTTAATGCCTGGAAACTGCCTGTTCTGTAGGTAAGCGAACGCCCGATCGGCGGAAAAGTTCCCTCCGGTGAGATCATACGTTCCTGTCCCACGCCATACCGCTGCATCCGCTTTAAAGCGAGGTCGTATGCCGCTTTGGTTGCCAATCCATATTGAGACATAATGGCCAATGTATCTACCATCATCGGGTGGATCACATAGGAATTATAATAGTCGAAAGCCAGGTTAGGCCCATCGCCGTACCAGCCATCGCCTTTATACCATTCATTGAGTTTGACGACTCCCTGTTTCAGCCTTTTTTCATCAGGCACTTCACCGATGGACACCAGGAATGCCTCGGTGATGGACGCAAAAAGCAGCCAGTTATTATTATAGGGTTCGCGATCGCGCAACGACTTAAAAGCTCCAACTATAGCCAATTTTGTATCCGGCTGAAGTGGTTTCCAAAGGGCATCTGGTGCCCGTAAAAAGCTGTGTGCTAAATAGGCGGCATCTACTATTGGTTGCTGGTCTTTTTCGAAATTAAGCCGATCCGGACTGTTGGGCGCAAAGCAGCTATCCAGCCCGTGAACCGCTAACTCCCTTAACTTTTTTCGCAATGCGCCTTCCGGGCTATCGTCATCCGGTAACGCCAGCCATGGTGCAATACCGGCATAAGTACGCCCCACAGCTTCCAGGTAGGTTACACCCAATGATCTTGAATCATAGGAAGGCGATTTTTCCACCATCATATTCATTTTAAGTGTACCAGCAGCCAGGTTCGAAACCACCGGGTAAGCTATCTTAAAGAGTAGCTGATACCAAAAAGTCCGGTCGTCTGTTGTATCATCGGATGGATAATGAACCCCCCTATCGTTGGCCCATGACTTTGGGGTAATGAATGTTGCAATTGCAGAAAGCGACAGCCCTCCAATAAAATTTCGTCTTTGCATCATATGAATAACTTTTTTATAAGGTAATATGCTTTGAAAGCAGGGCTATCCTACCTATACATTTCATTTGTGCTACCGATTCGCTATTCATCTGTACTACCGCGTTCTTTCTAATTTCTACTTATGCACCACTTTAAATACATATACCGGCACCCCTCCTGGTTTTTGTGCCGGCATTGTAATTTGAAGCGCATCATTGGATTGATTCCATTTAACCTGGTCAACAGCACCCAGTAATTTGATCGACTTTATAGCATATTTACCTTTGGCCAACGATTGCACATCTACTACAGAGCTGCTCCAGCTGCGTGCAAATACATACACCGTTTTACCTTTTGAAGTAAAATAAATATCGGGCAGAATAACTTTTGAGGTGATGTCGGCAAATGCATCGTGCATAGCCGGACCGCTCAGTGTTTTAGACGACACCTTTTCGCTGGTCACATTCCATGGTTGTGTGCCATAAATAGCTTCCTGGTTGACCTTCATCCACTTTCCAATTGTTGCTAACCGTTCTGTAGCCTGTACGGGAAATGTACCGTCAGGTTTTGGGCCCAGATTTAACAGGAAGTTGCCGCCTTTGCTCACAATCTCTACCAATTGCCGCACCAATAGTTCGGGTGTTTTCCATGCAGTGTCATAGCGGTTAAAGCCCCAGCCGCTGCTCATGGTAATACAGGACTCCCACGGCTTTGAACTGGCTTCAACGGCAATCTGTTGTTCTGAAACCTCGTAATCGCCTAAACCGTTGCCAACGCGATTGTTTACAATGCAATCAGGTTGGATTTTTCTCACCAGTTTAAATAACTCCTCACTTTGATCTTTAGTAATAACTCCGGGAGTGTCGAACCAAATAACGCCAACCGGCCCGTATTGCTTCAATAATTCGGTCACCTGCGGTTTAACCTTACGTTCAAAATATTTCGAAAAATCTTTAGCATCTTCATCCGGATAATCAACCAGGTTGCTTCGCCCTCCTTTGGTTGGCCAGTTGGTGGGAACATCCGGGTCTGCCCAGTCCCTGCCCAGTGAATAATAAAAACAAAGTTTCATCCCAATCTTTTTACAGGCCGCAGCCAATTCTTTTACCGGATCCCGTTTAAAAGGTGTTTTTTTTACAATATTATAATCGCTGTTGGGAGAATTGTACAATGCAAAGCCGTCGTGATGTTTTGTAGTGAGCACAATATATTTCATACCCGCATCCTTTGCAGTTCTCACCCATTTTTCAGCATCAAATTTTGTCGGATTGAAATCATCGGCTAGGGTTGCATATTCTTTTACCGAGAGCTTTTCATAGATCATAAAATGCTCATTCCCTTTATATGGCTTCCCTTTCCAATCTCCGGCCGCTTGTGAGTACAATCCCCAATGCAGGAACATGCCGAATTTCCCATCCAGCCACCATTTCATTCTTTGGTCCTGGGCCGACTGCTGTGTATGCCCAATGGCGCTAATACAGCCCAGAAGTATTGTAAAAGCCAGGTGTTTAATTTTTATATGTTTATCGTTTTACTTTTTACCGATGGGTAAGCCTATCAATTTCCGCTGCCCTGCTAATTTATTTATTTTTGCACCTGATTAAAGCTTCCAGGTAGTAGTAGTCCGCATAGTTGATGGGTACATCTATTTCATTGTTTACGGGTTTATTACCGGTACTATGTACAAGAATAAAGCCCTTAGCACTGCCTGGTGAAGCGATATAATCAGTACTTAAGTTCGCTAAAATCTGGTCGGCTTTTTTTGTGTAATATTTATGTTCTGCGCTATACTTGCTCAGCTCGTATAAGCCAGAAGCTAATACCGCCGCTGCTGATGCGTCCCTGGGTTCATTTGGAATGCCGGGCGCATTAAAATCCCAATAAGGCACCATGTCTTTTGGCATATTCGGATGCGTAAGAATAAATCCTGCTATGTTTTCGGCTTGTTTTAAATAAGCCGGATCTTTGGTGTACCGATAACACATGGTATACCCATAAAGCCCCCAGGCTTGTCCTCTTGCCCATGCGGATTCGTTGCTAAAACCCTGGTGGGTAACTTTCGTTACTACCTTTCCAGTGATAGGGTCGAAATCAACCACATGGTAAGAACTGTAATCCGAACGAAAATGGTTCTTCATAGTAGTATTTGCATGGCTAACAGCAATTTTATAAAAAGATGAGTCGCCGGTTAAATTGGTTGCCTCAAACAGCAATTCCAGGTTGATCATATTATCAATAATTACAGGGTTAGCCCATTTATCCTTGCTATGATCCCATGATCTGATGACGCCTGTTTTTGGGTTAAACCTGGTAACCAACGTTTTTGCGGCTGCTATGACTACTTCTTTATAATGTGGATCATTTGTTAGCCGGTAAGCGTTGCCGAAGCTGCAGTACATCATGAATCCCAGATCATGCGTTGTGCCGTTCGCCTTTTCTTTCTCTATCGGATTAGTAAATTTTATGGCTGCCGATTTCCATTGCGCTGTTCCATAGAACTCATCCAGGTACCAAACCACACCGGGAAAAAAGCCGCTGGTCCAGTCGTTGGAACCTACGAGTTTGAGATTCTCTTTTTCCACGGTTCTTGGATAAATGAGGTCTGGCCTGGCTGGATCCACAGATGTTGCAACTTCATCCAGCAACAACGCCGTTTGAGCGGCTGCATGTTTGAATGCCTTTTTTACATTCACTTTTTGGGCAAAGGCTGCCAGATTCAACCCGGCAAAAACGAGGGTAGCAGAGATGTATTTTAATTTCATTTTCTTAGTTTAGTTTGTATTTTAAACCGATGTGCAATGGCTCAATACTACTCTTTGATTATCCTTTCTTTACCTGCGATATGTTCCGCATAACGTGCGACTTTTTTCCTTTTCTATCATGAGGCTTAAGAGGGTGCTGCAACTCAAAAATTAGTTCTGGTGAAAGACCTCTTCCATACTGCTCCAGGTTTGTCCTTTGGCAGCAGCGTCCGGTAAGGGCATCTGGGTCGGATCTGTCTCTTTCCACCAACGTTGGGTCGTGGTATCGGCGGCCATTTTTTTCATGTCCGCGTCAAAGTCTTTACCTACGTATTCGAAATAACTAAACAGGTATTGTTTGCCTTCGATTTGTTTTATATAAATAGAATAATTTCGAATATTACATTCGGTTATTTTATGTTGTACCTGCGGCCACACGGCGGCATGCAGTTGCTTATAGTAGTCCATTTTTTCGGGCTTCAGACCGGTAATTGAACCATATCGTTTTACAGTAGTTACGGTGTCTTTTGTGCCCGTTGCTGGGTTGTCTACTGAACTTTGCTGTGTGCAGGCACTAAATAGTACTACCGCTACAACAAGCGCCAGGTGCGTTTTAAGGTATCTTTTCATTATCTTATTATTTTATTGCATCCCCCTGATTAATTACTGCTACGTTCTCTACGTCCCCATCAAATTCAAGTACAACGATGGAGGGAAAGCTACCCGCTACTGGAGTCAGCTTAAAAGTATCCGCCCCGCTTTCTACCATTACTTTAGCACCATTGATGGTGTGTGCTTTCACAATTTTCTTGCCCGGTATATTCGGTAGCTCAATGACGGTTGCAGCTGAAGCGAATAGGTGCAGGTATACTTTGTTCGCTTTCCTGGTAGTTGATAACTTCGCGTTGGGTTGATACGGCCCTCCTAAAGTGCCATAAATGGCTTCGCGATTTATAGTAACCCAGTCGCCAATTTCCTTCAACCTTGCTATTTGCCTGGCTTCTATTCTTCCATCTGGCATCGGACCAACGTTAAGCAACAGGTTGCCATTACCACCTGCAGTTTTAGTAAGTATCGTAAGGCATTCTGCCAGCGACTTCATCTTGTCATTTGGTTTCCATGCCCATTGGTTACAAATCGTAAAACAGCTTTCCCATGGCGTTTCCATATTCAAATGGCCAACAGCCTGCTCTGGCGTGTCAAAGTCCCCAACCATTTTACCAGCGTCAATTTTGGCATTTTTAGTAGAGGCAAATTCTTTACCCAATCTATTGTTGATAATTATATCCGGCTTTAAAGCTTTCAGGTATTTATACAAATCAATCCCCATTTCATTGGTCCAGGGTTTTTCCCATTGGCCATCAAACCAAAGAATATACGGGTCGTAATTCGTAATCAATTCTTTTAATTGATGCTTCATATATACCACGTATTTACCCATATCAGCATTCGGGTCTTCAATACCGGTTCTGTCAGGCGAATGATTAGGGTAGTCGGGGTGCCACCAATCCAACACCGAGTAATAAATGCAAAATTTGATGCCCTGCTTTTTGCAAGCCGCGTTTAATGCGCCGACTATATCTTTTTTATAAGGCGTATATGCAATATTATAGCTATTAAACTTTGTCGGCCACAGGCAAAAACCGTCGTGGTGCCGGGCGGTGATGGTAAGGTATTTCATACCAGCATCTTTAGCGGTTTTAGCTATCGCATTGGCATCGAATAAAACGGGGTCGAACTCTTTGTAAAGGCTATCATAATCGGCTGTGGCTACTTGTTTTCCCCGGCTCCAGCCAATTTCAGTACCACGCAGGCTTACTGGTCCCCAGTGGATAAATAAACCTAATCGCAGGTCCATAAAGTCCTGCAAAGAAGTTTTATTGATTTTTGCCTGGGCGTTGACACATAAACCTGTGATTATGATGATCAATGTGATAAGGCCTCTTCTAAAATATGAAATACAATCTTTCTTCATGTTTAATTTAATTGTGCTTTATGTTTACTGCTATTTGGTATATAGCTCCTTACCTACAGCGGGTCTATTTAAAAACACAATACAAGACCACCATGATGCCCAATAGCAAGGCAGATAATATTTTGTAATTACCAATGCCAGGCCACCCCTTAGCTTTTAAAGGCTCTAACAAAGAATGCCAGTATAGTTTCTTACTCACTTCTGTATGTGTTACCGGGTAGATATAGGAGTAGGTAACCTGTATCACCACACATACCAAAAACAGGTAAAATGCCATAATCATAAAAGGAATATGTCCGATTGCGCTGCCAGGGTACAATTTGTTGATGGCGAAAACGACAACCCCTATCGCAGAGCCAAACCATAATGTATACTGTGCCGCCTTTCCTGATGCTTTCTTCCAAAATACGCCTAACAGAAAAACACAAGTAATGGGCGGTGCGATGTGTGCGATAATATCATTGATGCCGGCGAATAAACTTTCGTATTGGTTCAACAACGGCAGTAAGGCTAAAGACACAATCAACGCAATTCCGGCTGACCAACGGCCCACTCTGACCATTTTTTTATCGGATGCTTCCGGGTGCAATCGCTTATACAGATCGAAGCTACTTAATGTAGCAATGGAGTTTAAAGCACCGGCAATTTGACTCATCAGACCAGAAAGAAGTGCCGCCACGAGAACACCTACCAAACCTGACGGCAGCAACTGCGTAATCATTAAAGTATAAATGCCTTTGGTGTTTAAAACGGTTTGTCCGTTAACAACGGTTTGAAGGCTGCTGAGATCCATGCTACCATTTTTGTAAAGCGCATATGCAAAAAGTCCTGGAAGTACAAAAATAAAAACAGGTAAAATTTTAATGAATCCGCAAAACAACACACCAGCCTTCGCCTGGTTTTCATCTTTGGCACCCAGTGCCCGTTGTACGATCGTCTGGTCCGCACACCAATACCAAATTCCCAAAACAGGGTAACCAAGAAATACGGCAACCCAGCTCATGCCGCTTGCATCACCTATAGGCCTTACCATACTTAATTTATCCGTGGCATTGCTTTGCTGCAAACTGGTGGTAAGGTTTTCCCAACCGCCTAATTTGTTCCAGGAAAAGATGGTAATAATAATAGCGCCGGCAATTAAAACCACACTTTGGATCGTTTCAGTAACTACAACTGCCCGCAGTCCTCCAATGATAGTATATAAACCTGTTACCAACGCAATAGCAATGATGCTGGTGTACATGTTGATGCCAAATAAGGTTTCAAGTACGATACCGCCAGCCAAAAAAGAAAATGCAATGTGGATGATAACCGCTGAAATAATGGAGATCAGCGCAAGCCAATCCCGGCAAGCTTTGTTATACCGCTTCTCCAAAAAATCCGGCAGGGTGGTGATGCCTGAACGAATGTAAAAAGGAATAAAAAATAAGGCTAACAGGATCAACGTAAAAGCGGCCATCCATTCAAAATTTCCATTTAACAGCCCACTATCGAATCCGCTTTGTGCCAGGCTTACCAAATGCAGGCAGGAGATATTTGTAGCAAAAAGCGCCAGTCCAATCATGGGCCATTTGAGGGTTTTGCCAGCCAGGAAATAATCGTTAGCAGCTGTATCGGCCTTCTTTTTTTTCCTGGTACCCGCCCATAACCCGATGGTCACTATTCCAAGAATATATAAAATGGTAATGAAAATATCTGTTGTACCGATCATTGGTATTGACTTAAGAAAAATGACTACAAAATCCGGCCTTTTGGCGTTAGCATGCTGTCGATAATTGTCTATTTTAAATCACAACTGCTGCCTGCCTCCTGTGGGGTAACATAAACGCCATTTTTAATAGTAATGGGGTTCACGAAATATTGTTTTAAATGAGGTATATGCTCTAAAAACAAGGCTTCATGTGCCATGGCAATATGATTAAACAACACCAGGTGTTGATGCAGTTGTCCCATATCACCGACATGTGGCACTACAGGAACGCCAAATTTTTTCGCCATCAGGCTGATGGTAATAAATTCACTTACCCCACCGACCCGTACAGCATCCACCTGTGCAAAACTGGTACAGCCTGCTTGCAGGTAATTTTTAAAAATGATACGGTTGGGCACATGTTCCCCCAGTGCCAGCTTTACAGGAGCAATTTCTTTAGCGAGGGTTTGATGTGCCAAAACATCATCTGGATGCGTGGGTTCTTCCACCCAATAAGGATTCATATTTTTAAGTTCATTACAAACGGAAATAGCCTGGGGCAAAGTCCACTGCTGATTGGCGTCGAGCATAACCTTAGCGGTATCTCCTGCAGTTTCCCGCACGATATTAGCGCGACGCAGATCTCTCATCGGGTCTGCAGAGCCAACTTTCAGCTTCATGGCAGTAAAACCGTTATCTAGTGCTTTTTTACAGTTCTCCCGAACCTTTTCGTCATCGTAATTAAACCAACCTACAGAAGTGTCGTATCCCTCATAACCGGTTGCCAGGATGCCTGCCCTGTCATTTCTTGAGTTTATTTGCCCTTGCAATAAATCAATGGCCTCTTTTGTGGTTAACACATCTTCCAGGTAGGAAAGGTCTAATGTGTTTACAATCTGTTCAGGAGTTAAGTCGATCAGCAGTTTCCAAAGGGGCATACCTCTTTTTTTTGCCCACAAATCGAAACAGGCATTGGTTACCGAAGCCAGCCCCAAATGGACGACCCCTTTGTGCGGCCCTAACCAACGAAATTGCTGCTCGTTTGAAAGATTTCTAAAAGTGCTTCCGAAGTCGTCCATCAAATCTTCGATATCAATCCCTTTAATTTTTTCGGCATAAAACGCTGCCGCTTTGCAAACCAGCTCATTACCTTCACCCAATGTAAAAGCCAGGCCAGTGCCAGTATTACCGTTTTGATCACTCAGTTTTGTAACTGCATAAGAGTATTGAGGGTCTTTATGTATGGCATCGCTGCCGGCGCCTGTTTTCAGCTTGAAACGCGTATCATTGATCTCAATTTTATGTATCATTTTTTATTTAATTTATCGCTCGTAGAAGCAAGAGGTCTTAAGAAGTTCCCATTAAAGATTTATGGCTGGCTATATGTTCGTAGGAAATTCAATTTCATAAGGAGTGAAATGGTCTATGTGATAACTGGCTATAGCATTTAATGCTTCCAATCAAATCCTAGCCACCTGTTAATAGAATTACTGTATTAGCAAGCATTATCGTCTTTTATCCCACAAAGCTAAATTTCGACACTTGTGAAACTTACATCGGCATTGACCAATTATATCTCTATATTAGCAGGAACGATCTGCACATCTCACTTTCAAGCTAATATGAAGCCTGTTTTTGCAAAAATCATGGATGGTATGAAGGAAGAAGTCTTCACTACCCGAATTATCGACCGCCCATATTTTTCTACCGAATTCCATTTTCACCGGGAATGCCAACTAACCTATATCATGGAAAGTGCCGGGCATAAAATTGTCGGCGACTGTATTGAAAATTTTGAAAGTGGTGAGCTCACACTCCTGGGCTCAGACATGCCGCACGTTTGGCACAATGATAACCTGGACGATTCCATGTTTGAAAAAACAGATGGTCATGCACGTTCAATTGCGTTATTTTTTAACCCGGACAAGCTAACGGATCTTTTATCGAACTTCTACAACACTAAAAAACTAGAGCAGTTCCTGCAGACTTCAAAACGAGGGATGAAGTTCTATGGCGGGGCAAAAGAAGAAATAAAGAAGCTCATTTTTACGATGTTAGAAGCCGATGGACCGAATAATTTAATATCGCTTCTCGAAGTCCTGAATATTTTCTGCTCAACAGATGAATACAGTTTTTTGGCGAGTGCGGGTTATACAAACACGTATCAGACGAAGGATAATGAACGGATCGATAAGATATTCAAATACCTTTTTTCAAACTTCTCAAACGACATAAAGCTGGAGGATGTTGCCGAAGTTGCTAATATGAATAAGCAGGCTTTTTGCAGGTTTTTCAAAGCCAGAACTCAAAAAACCTTAATACAGTTTATCAATGAGATACGGATTGCAAATGCAATCAAAATGATGACCAAGGAAGACGTAAATATCGGCTCGATAGCTTACGAATGCGGTTACAACAGCATATCTAACTTTAATAAATTTTTTAGACTTGTAACAAATAAAACACCCTCTGCTTTCAAAAAGGGACTATAACTGGGTCGTTCATTGGCAGGCTAATGCACCACAACTTTGCAATGCACCAGATGACCAGTTATCTGCCAGCTATTTCCTGCCGGAAAAGAAAAGTTTGAGCGCTGTGATGATTTCATTTTGGCTGGATTGCTTATTCAGGAAAACCAGGTCGCCCATATCAAATAATTTTGTGCTCAAAATTATTTCGTGACTTGTGGAATAGGTCATAATGGCCCTGGTCATATTCGTTTTTCTAACAGCATTCAATATCTCCATGACGTCACCATTTTTTAGTTGCAGGTCCAGGATAAGATGTGTGTAGTTTTTTTTCCAAAGCTGTCTCATCAATGTAGGACAATCATAGGCTTCATCCACCGGGTAATTGCCAAAATGTTGCTCCAATAAATACTTAAGTCCCGTTCTGACAATAGCATGATTATCGGCGATCAGAATATTGATAGTTGGCATCGCCCTTTTTTTAAATGTTTTTTCGTGATATCTATGATACAGGCCCAGAGAAATGACGTTTTTAAAGGCCATTTATGCAGCTTAGGTCTCTGCTGCTTAGACCTTGTTCAAATTTATTTTTTAGGAGCACAAGCGGTTGATTCTTGGACCCGGCAAAGTCAAACATTATAAAACCTAAAATTTCAGGCCTTTGTTCAACAAAAAAATATAGTATCATATTACATCTTTGCGAAAAACTGAAAGTTTTATTTAAACCGTGTCCTGAAAAAAATATTACCAGATTCAGATACCCGTTTAAAAAGAGCCAACCCGTGGAAACGAGCCGGCTATACCTAACATTTAAACCTAAACCTAAAACTTCTAACCGGACTTTACATGATAAACATCTTGCTCACATTCCCTTTCCCCATAATGGATATATCTGCCGCCGACTCTCCAACCATGCTTTTTATACTTGTTTTCATAAGTGTATATTCAAACGAGTAATTCATAGGACTTGTTCGGATCTGTACATCTTCCTTGAGTTGTAGTCAATCACCAATGAAGTAGGACAAAACATTCATTCGCAGGAAAAACATATCGCACTCAAATCAGTCTGAGGGTAGGCAATCAGGCGTTCGCATTAATTGAATATCGGTTGTCATAAGAATATTGGATTTATCCCGGATGTCACAAATATGTGAAATAAAGCCGTCAGGTTTTGTAGTTAAAACACTACAAACTGAAAAGACGTTCCGGAAATTTTCTTTTGAGAGGTGCTGAATTCAGGCACAATTGAAATTGTTACATTTTATGGAAATTTTCTGGAGAAATTTGGATCCTGATGTATAATTGTAACATTCCTTAACTAACTTTACCCCAAGTTCTTTTTATAAATAGCAGTCCGTGAGTAATTCCATGAGTTCACTATTTTTTAATCTATGACGAATTATTATTTAGGTATATATATATATATATCGAATCTTTTCGTCCCGACAATATGGGAGTCAAAACCCGTAAAAACCTGTAGACTTAAATGTTTACAGGCTTTTTTGTGCTTTCGACTGCCAAAAACGGTTAGCTCACCCCCTGTTTGAAACTGCCGTAGTGAGTTGCCCGCAGCATCCTTTGTAGCAGTGGCATCGGCCCGGGTACTGTTGGCAAAACATTGCGGGATCACCACGAAGGCAGGATAATTTTTACGAATGCTATCCTTAATAAACAGGAACCGCTATGCACCAATTGGGCGGTACGTTATTGCCACTTTCGCCACTGCCATGCAGTGTTGTATTCAGATTATTTCCGGGTATTATTTTAGCCTCATAAAGAAATCCCGGTGCCTATGTACCTACGGAAGTACAACTTCTCTGTTCGTAAAATTGCATTTCATCCTTCCTCATTTCTGATAGGAATTTATACCATTGCATATCGCAGTCTATTAATAATTTATATAAATATTCAATTTCCGAACCTGCGTCGCCGGCGCAGCGTCTTTGACAGGCTGACCGAATCTTAACAAATTTAGTTTTCTGGTTACACTTTTGTCTCCCTGCGATCCTAGCGTTTAAGGGCAAAAGAATACTGAATAATATAGGTCGCGGCATTAGAAATATCGCATTTAAAAAGTACTTTCAGCGCACTAAAATGTAGTATTATGAAACAGCTTAACTTTCTTATCGTTTTTGCTTTTGCCGTTTTGCTTTTGCAGGCGCAAAATGTTGGCATTGGCACCACAAGCCCTTTGGCGCTACTGCATGTGGCAGACAGCAGTGTCGTATTTACGGCAATTGGCGACGTTCCATCCGCTTCTGCCAGCAATACACCGGTAACAGGCCCGGGCAGAAGAATGATGTGGTATGCACCTAAAGCCGCTTTTCGAGTGGGATATGTAGATGGTGTGCAATGGGATACAGATAGCATAGGTAAATATTCGTTTGCTGCTGGTTATGATGCAAGGGCGTCCGGAACCCATGCTATAGCAATCGGTGGTGGAACTATTGCCAGCAATTTTGGTTCATTAGCGATAGGCTTTAATAACACCGCCAGTGGTATTCAATCAACAGCAATGGGAAGTGGCAATAAAGCCACCGGCAGCGTCGCTACTGCGATGGGAAATATTAATACGGCCAGCGGCAACAGTGCTACTGCAATGGGTTCATCCACAACCGCCAGCGGGAGTTCCTCCACTTCCATGGGATTCTATACCTCAGCAACAAACATATCAGCCACTGCTATGGGAGACCACACACTTGCTTCCGGACAGTATGCTACGTCTATGGGATTAAATACAGCTGCCAGTGGCGAAGCCGCTACGGCAATGGGAGGAGGAACCAGCGCCAGCGCACTGTATGCTGTGGCTATGGGCGTTAATACCACGGCGAGTGCACAATCTTCGCTGGCAACAGGACAATTTACAATCGCCAGCGGCCTTGCAGCTGTATCGATGGGAATCAACACAACCGCCAGCGGAAACAGGTCATTCGCTGCCGGTACCAATCTTTCTACCAATGGTAAACAAGGCGCTTTCTTTTTTGGGGATAGTGATCCTTTTAACCGCGGATTAAGGGTTGTCGGAACCCCCGACCAATATGTTGCCCGTTTTAACGGAGGTTATTATTTGATCTCCAGTAATTCCGGGGCTGATATAGGGGTGCAGTTGCCGTTCGGGCAAAATAGTTGGACTGCGGCAAGTGATGTACGGTTAAAAGAAAACTTCTTACCAGTAAATGGTGAGTCGTTCCTTCAAAAGATAGAAAAAATGCCACTCAGCTCCTGGAATTATAAAACACAGGACCCAAAAACATTCAGGCATTACGGGCCTATGGCGCAAGACTTTTATGCAGCATTTGGTAACGATAAACTTGGAAGAATTGGTTGCGATACCTTGATCAATCAACAGGATTTCCTGGGCGTTAGCTTCATCGCTATACAGGCTTTGGAAAAACGAACGGCGGCATTGAAAGCGGAGAATGAAAATTTGAAAATGAAAAACGAAGAGCTTGAAGCCCGGTTGAGAAAATTGGAAAATGTTATGTTGAAGAATTAGTATACAACTCCTTTGTTTATTCATCACTCAAAAACAAATTAAGATGAAATGTTTTAAGTGCTCATTAATTTGTTTCCTATTGTTTACAGGAAATAATTTTGCCCAGAAACATCTGCCTATTATCGATGTTCATTTACATGCTTACACCATTTGGCCGGTAGAAAACGATACAGCCTGGTACCCTTCGAAATTTAAGCGACCCGGAAGCAGTCAAGAACTGCTGCGCCAAAGTTTAGCCGCCATGGATAGGTACAATGTGGTAAAAGCCGTAATCAGCGGCTCACCTGAAACAGTATTAAAATGGAAAACTGTTGCTCCTGACAGGTTTATTAACGGCTATGAATCATTTGAACCATTCACTATTGACCATATTGAACGTTTACGCCAAAGAATAATATCAGGGGAAGTCAAAGTCTTAGCCGAAATTGTTACCCAATACATGGGTGTCTCACCATCAGATTCTACTATGGAGCCTTTGTATAAATTAGCAGAGGAGTACGATATCCCAATTGGCATTCACATGGGACCCGGCCCACCAGGCATTGCTTACACTACCGACTATCGTTCACGTTTAAGTAATCCCCTTTTGCTTGAAGAAGTATTTATTCGCCATCCAAAATTACGCTTATATATTATGCACGCAGGTTGGCCCATGCTGGACGATATGGTTTTCCAGTTATACAAGGCCGGTTTCTGTTGACAATTGGTAGCTTGTTTTTGCATAAGCATTTGTATTCAGTTGTAATGCAAAACAAAGGCGCAACGGAAATACAGCGGCTTCTAAATCAACCAAAGGTGTAGCATAACAAGTGTAAGTGGAATATCATAACTGGATATTCGGCGCTCATCAGCAAATCAATATCAGCTCAGGTTCCGGGAATTTGTTGTTAACTTCAGCTTTCGTAACATTTTTCAGCTTTTGTATAGCGCTTACCACTATAATTTCCAGCCCAACACAAAATCCCTCCAACTTTCTTTGCAATACTAAAAGGCAACAACTAACTCTAAAACGACATGCTCAAAAAACTCATTGATAACTTTCCTTTTGTATCATACACAAAAAAAACTTATGACGTTAATGAAATGGCTACCCGTTCCCAACTATTTTTTGACTGGATGAACACCCGTAGAACAGTTCGAGATTTTTCAGAGAAACCAATTCCTGAAAAAATCATTGAAAACATTATTCTTTCTGCATCCACGGCACCTTCCGGCGCACACAAACAACCCTGGACATTTTGTGTGGTAAAAAATTCAGAAGTGAAAAAGCAAATCCGAGTCGCGGCTGAAAAAGAAGAAAAGGAGAGTTACGAAAAAAGAATGACTGGTGAATGGCTTAGAGATCTGCAACCCATAGGAACTGACTGGCGTAAACCATTTTTAGAAACTGCACCTTATCTTATTGTTGTTTTTAAAAGAAGCTATGAACTTGAAGAAAATAATTACAAACATCAAAATTACTACGTAACCGAAAGTTGCGGCATTGCCTGCGGATTTTTGCTCACTGCAATTCATGATGCAGGTTTGGTTGCATTAACGCATACTCCAAGCCCAATGAATTTTTTATCGAAAATTTTAAACCGGCCCGAAAATGAGAAACCCTTTTTAGTAATCCCTGTTGGTTATCCTGCAGCAACATGTTGGGTGCCAGATTTGAAAAGGAAGAATATTTCTGAAATTTGCGTCTGGATTTAAGAGGGTAACGGATAGCTGATATTGCAAAACTATACCTCAGGTTACAACATAGTATTGAAGGCAAGTTTACAGACCGTCCCGAAAAATTAAACCTACAAATACCTTATGTGTGGCAAAAAGTAAAAGACAACAACTAACCTTATTCGTCGAAGAAAAAGACTCAGAAGAAATTGAAAGAATCCGCAAACGATTTAATCCAGTACAAAGAGCGCTAATTGATTGCCATGTCACAATTTGCAGAGAGGATGAAATAAGAACCATTGATAAAGTTCTGGACAACTTATCAACCCCTGGCCGTCAAAAAGTGACCATACAATTTGGCCAGATAGTAATGTTTGACAATGGAAAAGGTGTTCTAATCCCAGCAACCAATGACAATTGTGCATTTTATCAGTTGCGCAAAAGCATTTTAAAAGGATCGGAGATCTACAGTACAAGACGACATGAACCGCATATCACATTAATGCATCCAAGGAACGCTACTTGTACAGATGAAATTTTTAAGACCCTTAAAAAGGCAAACTTACCGACCCATTTAACATTCAAGACTGTTTCACTTATCGAACAAGTTGACGGCGGGCAGTGGCAGATATTAAAAATATTTCGTTTGGAGTAAAGTTACGGCGTAAGAAA
Organism: Chitinophagaceae bacterium; assembly: GCA_039925965.1. Lineage (GTDB taxonomy): Bacteria > Bacteroidota > Bacteroidia > Chitinophagales > Chitinophagaceae > JAZKFT01. The sequence goes on along the minus strand of JBDSXW010000127.1, from coordinate 180,588 downwards.
ATTTCCCGCATCCACTCCGCCACAAATGTAAATTGCTCTATTAGTGTATCGGCTTTTGTTTGTGAAATACGCACCTGAGAATGCTTTGCAAAATAAAAGCAAAAATCCCATGGCGTTACCTGCCTTTGTTTTTACATTACTTGCCAACCGCCAGGTACCAGGCCGGGAAAATCCTGCTACTGGCACATTGCTTCAAACAGCTGCCATTGCGGGGAAAGGGCATCGATGCAAAGCCCGATCTCAAGAATTAGCATCGGAATGTACGGTTCGGACTCCACAAACATCGCAGAACTTTTAGGCTTAACTTGTACATTTGCGCCTCAATCCAGATCGGTTCCAGTCGAACAGATACCTAAATTCCCGCCATTAAAAAGCCTTGACTGATCGCTGCAACCCCTGGGGAACATACCTTAAATATGATGATGAATTATTTAGACAAGACTAAAAAAATATTAAAATCCAAGTTTGACTTAATAAAGAATGATAGCATTAAAAAGAACTTGCTTAATGCTTTGCCATTTTGGGCGGGTGCTTTTATATCTGGTGGAGTTGCAGTTTTATATGCGAAATTGTTTTTTTGGGCAGAACTGGGAACGCATCTCATTTACGAAAAAACAAGTTGGGCATTTTTCATTATCACGCCCACCTGTTTTGTTTTGGCTTGGTGGATCGTTTCAAAATATGCACCCTATGCAAGGGGCAGCGGCATACCGCAAGTAAGTGCTGCCATTGAATTAACCAATCCCAAACATGCCTATAAGGTAAATGTGCTGCTCAGTTTGAGGGTAATATTTATAAAAATACTTTCCAGCATCATTATGGTTTTTGGAGGTGGTGTAATTGGCAGAGAAGGTCCTACCATTCAAATCTCGGCTGCTATTTTCAAAAAAATAAATGACATATTGCCTTCATGGTATCCAAAAATCTCTAAACGAAATATGATTGTGACGGGTGCTGCCGCAGGACTTGCGGCAGCATTCAACACGCCATTGGGTGGTATTGTTTTTGCCATTGAAGAACTCACCAAAACGCATTTTAGTTTTTTCAAATCGGCATTGCTTACCGGCGTAATTATAGCGGGACTAACAGCACTGAATTTCTTAGGTCCCTATCTTTATTTGGGTTACCCAAGCCTGGGCGGAATACCTCCCTGGATCATTCTTTTAACCATCCCAATTGCGATCATCACAGGGCTTGCAGGCAGTGCAATGGGAAGTACCATCCTCTATCTTTTTAGAAGGAAGAGAAACCTGAAAAATAATTTACATACAATATGTTATGTGGCTATTTGCGGACTTATTATTACCGCACTTGCAGTTTTTGTGGATAGTCAAACCTTTGGTTCAGGGAAAGAAATAATGGTAAACACGTTGTTCACTGATCACAAGCATGTAGAATGGTATTTGCCCATTTTAAGAACGTTTGGACCAATCCTGTCTTTTTCCACAGGCGCCTCCGGAGGCATTTTTGCACCATCATTAAGTGCCGGAGCGAGTATTGGTGCAGTATTTGCAGGTTGGTTTCACCTATCTGACACAGAAACCAATCTTATCATATTATGTGGAATGACAGGTTTTTTAACAAGCATTACCAGAAGCCCATTTACTTCTTCCATTCTTGTTTTGGAAATGACCAACAGCCACAATGTTATTTTTTATATTATGTTGACAGCATTGTTTTCCAATTTGATTGCAACCTTAGCAAGCAAACATTCCTTTTATGACCATTTGAAAGACCAATATATCAATGAGATACATAAAAGCGAAGGGCAACAAATCGAAACCTAAAGAACCAGCGCATTCAGCCTAAAACGAAGCTTTCGTTTTGCCCAACCGTACCACTGAACACAACATACAAATAATTTATAACATCATTGTATAGATGACGGCATCAGGCCAGTGATGACACCTAGGCGGAGGGCTTGTTTTTTAGTGCCCGACATTGAAGGCAGATCTTTTGTTTTGAACAGAAAGAGAAACCCATAAATAAGGGTGCTTACAATAAGTTTTCTATGAAGTTTTGCTATGCTGTTGTACAAGAAGGTAGTATTAGTTGTTACCGACCCCGGTTCTGCCATTTACTTCATGTTGTATGGTGCGGCTCAACTCCTCCGAAATTTTACTTTCGGCTATCCGGCCTATCCTCATACAGGTAGTTCACTAATGGGGTTCGGTTGTAGAACGCTTTGCCATAAACAAGTCCATTCCTTTCGCCATTCTAACATTCAGTCCTTCGTCCTTCGGTGAGACCTCCGTCCCGTGCCTGTTTGACCGGGAGACGGTTCGTTGCCAGCTTACTATGATCTCGGCTGACTTCTGCATACACCATCCCATTATTCTTTAATCTAACCGGTGTTGCCGATTCGGCATTCGCTCATACCTCCGCCAGCTTCTACGCAGGCCTCTCAGGGTAAGTATATCCGCTTTCCATTCATGCAGCCTCTTCATTTACGCAATAGCATTCCGTACAATATGGGGCTTTTGTTTGTTTTGCAATATCACCCACGCTACCACGCCTGATATGAAGTTCCTGTTCGTAAGCACGAATGTTTGCCGCCGGCTTCCTTCAATTCCACCTCACGGCGGACACCCTTGCTATTGGCTAATACTCCCTGCTGTAAAGCGTATTCGGGACTTGCACCCTATAGCTGATATACATGCCTGACAAAAAAAAAGCCGCTCTCACTCTTATGCTGCTTCCCTTCATGTGTCTGCAAGCAGTCTTTTTGTCAATAGAAAAGCGGATCAGGCGGATGAAACTGGCATTGGCCATTTTTGTTTCTCCGCCTTAATATATGCTATCCTTTATCTGCCCTATCAATTGCATCCAGCCTAATTTTCTTTCCAGGCGAAAATACAATCCGCCCGTAGCCGCCTTATCCTCTTCATCCGGATGTCCATCAGCTCCCGGTCGCTATTTGAAACTGTTTTCTTTGCATTTTTTTGCAGCTTTTTTCAGACGGCAATTGTCATTATCGAATATTATTGCAACATCAATCCACACCATGTGCACATTAACTATTGAAATTCAACTTTTTTTTTCTCAAATTTGACAAGCTGCATGACAAATGCGTTTTTATGCAGTATTTTTTTGATTACACTAAAAACACTTAAATCAATTGCTTATGAAAAATGTTACGATCAAAAGACCGTGGAAAATGTACTGCGCTCTTTTAGTCGGGTTGTTCCTGGCTGGTTTTGTTGGGGCACAGGTTACCATTAAAGGTAAAGTGACCGACGATAAGGGCAATGGAATACCCGGTGCCTCCGTTGCGGTAAAAGGTTCCAATGAAGGTACCGCCACTGAGGTTGATGGAACGTTCAGCCTGCGGATGAACCTCCCTAAAAAAGATTATATCCTGGCAGTGTCCAGCGTTGGCTTTGCTTCTGCTGAAAAGAAATTCACAGTCAGCGGTGTTGAGGCAACCGTCAATATATCGCTATTTGCGGATGCTGCGGGGCTGGACGAGGTGATCGTTACGGGTACTTCGGCCGGCACCACCAAAAAACAACTGGGCAGTTTTGTTACTACACTAAAGGCTGACCAGTTGAATAAGGGGATTCCCAGTGCGGCGTTGCAATCATTACAGGGTAAAGTTGCCGGTGCACAGATTAGCCAGAACAGCGGCGATCCATCGGGTGGCATGTCTGTACGCCTTCGTGGTATCAGCTCGATCAATGGGTCGTCTGAACCATTATATATAGTTGATGGGGTAATTGTAAATAACGCGACCAACCGGGTAACCAACACCCAGAGTGGATATGACGGCGGTGGCTTTGTTGGTACTATTGGCCAGAGCAGAATGAGCGATATTAATCCTGCTGATATTGACCATGTAGAGGTACTGAATGGTGCGGCAGCGGCAGCCATTTATGGTTCGCGGGCCAATGCAGGTGTGGTACAGATATTTACCAAACGTGGTGCCAATAGTGCACCGGTGGTGAGTTTTTCCACCAATTACATGATGAGTTCACTACGTAAGCAGGTTCCTCACAATATGGCACCCACGAAATTTGGCGGACCGACTGATGGACCAACTGCCCAGACTCAGGATATCCTTTCCCCGGCATTAACCAACACTACAGCCGTAACACGCTATAATTACTGGGACTATATTTTCCGCGATGCATCCGGTACTGATAATAACCTCAGTATTCGTGGTGGCAACGACAAGACGAAATACTTCGCGTCTGCATCCTATTTTTATAATGAAGGCATCATCAAAAACACAGACTATAATAGATTTAGTTTCCGTGTAAACCTCGACCAAACTATTAATAAATGGGCCAGTATGAGCGCCGGGTTGAATTATATCAACAGCGCTGCCAATGAAAAGCCGGACGGCAACTCTTTCTTTTCGCCAATGAATAGCATCACCATCCTTGGAAATTTCCATAATTTCTGGCAAAGGGATGCATTGGGCAACCTGCAGGCCGTGGGTGAAAGGGGTCGTATTAATCCTGTATCGGTACTTGAAGATTTTAAGCAGCGAAACGAGACTAACCGCGTGTTGGGGAATATGAGTTTAAAATTGAAACCTTTCAAAGGCTTTACCCTGGATTATACAATGGGCATCGACAACTATTCGCAGAACGGCACTACTTACCTGCCACCTTATACCTACAATGCAAGTCCGGCGTTCTGGGGCGGCGGCGCTACGCTGGATCCTACACAGAACGGTTATGCCAGTGCGGCCAGCAATAATTTTTTCCAGATCAACCATGAAGTGAATGCGACCTACCAAATCAATATCATTGATGATCTCGCTTCTACCACCCAGGTAGGTTATAGCGCACAATATGAAAAAAATAAATACATACTCACCCAGGGTCGTGGCCTTGCGCCATTGGTCGAAACCGTAAACGGTGCCAGCACTGCTATTCCGGGTGTTGATAGCCGCAGCGAAATCTCTGTTTCCGGTTATTACCTGCAACAAAATTTTAAATGGCGCAATCATATCTTCATTACCGGGGCTGTTCGGGTGGACGGCTCCTCCGTATTTGGTGAAGATGAAAGAAATCAGGTGTACACGAAAGCGAGTGGCTCTTATGTTTTTTCAAGTACCGATTATTGGAAAAACCTGGGTGTGAGCAAATGGTGGGATCTTGCTAAAGTTCGTGTAGCCTACGGCGAAAGCGGCAACCTTACTGGTATTGGAGCTTACGATCGTTTTAACTCTTATTCTACTAACTCTTACCTCAGCCGCACGGCATTATTTTCAAGCACCGGCCTGGCTAATACGAAAGTGAAACCTGAGCGCCAGCAGGAAACTGAATTCGGGGCCGACCTCGGATTTTTGCGCAATCGCGTCAACGTTACCTTCAACTATTATATTAAAAAAGTTAGTGACTTGCTGATCAATCGCCAGGTGGCGCCTACCACTGGCTTTAGCACCCTGCTGGATAATTTTGGATCCCTTGAAAATAAAGGCTTTGAATTGGTGGTAAATGCTACTCCGTTTAAAAAGAAAGATTTCAGTTGGGATGTTACCGGCATCTTTAGCCATAACCGAAACAAGGCCACTAAGATCGGACAAGCGCTAACGCTTCTCAGCACCAATGCAGGCGCACCTGTGGCCATCATTGAAGGCCAGCCCATAGGGATTTTTTATGGAACTTTTTTTGCTGTGGATGCCAGCGGCAATCAAATAAAAAGTGCCACAGGCATTCCGCAACTTGAAAAAGGTATACAAAATAGTGTGCTTGGGTACACAACCCAACGTGATCCCTTAACAGGTTTGCCATTGGGTACTGGTACTACGCTTCGCAAAATAATTGGCGATCCCAACCCGGATTATACCACCAGCCTGATCAATACCTTTAACTACAAAGGCCTGTCGTTACGGGTGCAATTAGATGCAGTAAAAGGCGGTGAAGTATTCAATGCCGATTTTCGTACCCGCCAGGGCGTAGGTAATGGAGAAATTGCTGAGCAGGAAGATAAAGGCTTGGTACCACGCGGTTATATCAGCGGCATATATGCAGTGGAGCAATGGCGTATTTCAGATGGCTCATATACCAAGCTCCGGGAACTTTCGGTGAGTTATGATTTTGGAAAGATCGGCCCTTTCAGCAGCCTGACCGCAAGTGCCGCCGGCCGCAACCTCATCAGCTGGGATAACTACAATGGATTTGATCCTGAAGTAAATGCAGCAGGCCAGAGCACGATACTTCGCAATATTGATTTTGGTGCCGTTCCTATTCCACGTACGTTCAGCATTGGTGTATCTGCTAAGTTTTAACCATTACAAAACCACTAAAAAATGAAACGATTTCATATAATATCTAAAGCCCTCGCTGTAGTATTATTACTTACTGCTACGGCTTGTAAGAAAAACTTCTCCGATCCTTCCAAAGCCACGGAAGACAAAGTGTTCACGACCATCCGCGGCCTGAATGCTGTTACCGTAGGTCTTCAAAGATCGTATACTTTAGGACGTGCAAGTTCGCTGTATAATAAGGTTACGGCCGATGGGTTTCTCACGAATCAATATATTATTGTAAACCGTGGTAACAGCGCCGAAGACCAGCTGGAACGTGGCGGCGGTGCTGTAGATGGTACCAACACTATTATGGCGGGCCTGTGGACGAATAGCAATAAAATTATCTATGACGCCGACAATGTGATCAATGCGGCTAAAGGGTTAAACGATAAAAGTTATGCCAGCGGCCTGATTGGTTACTGTAGTATATTTAAAGTGCTGGCACTTGGGGATATGGCTATGTTTTGGGAAAAAATACCTGCGGGCATTGGCACCAATGTTGACTTTATAGCAAGAGCCGATGGATTTGCAAAGGCGATTACTATCATTGACGAAGCGTTGGCCGCGATCGCGGCTAACCCCATCAGCGCCACATTTACAGCTAATATGCCAACCGGCATTGATGTTGTAAATACCTTGCTGGCGCTCAAAGCACGTTATGCGCTATTTATCGGTGATTATCCCAAAGCACTCGCTACAGCTAACCTGGTTTCGCCTGCCATTAAATCGTATTTCAATTTCGACGCCACCAGCGTGAACCCCATTTTTGAAACGGCTACGGCTACGGATAATGTGTACGAACCCATTGATTCTACACTTGGTTTATTAACCACCCTGCAACCCGACCTGGCTGATAAACGTGTTCCATTTTACACCCGTATTTCTACCACAGGCGGAAGCCGGTTCCGGGTCAACGGCTTCGGCGCGGCGCTGCTTACCCAATTTCCGATCTATCTTCCTGGCGAGATTACTTTAATTAAAGCGGAGTGCTTAGCCCGCCAGGCCTCCCCCGATCTTGTGAATGCCCAAAACAACTTAAATAGCATACTGACTAAGGCTCCTGCTACTGACCCGTATGGAGTAGGCGCTCAATTACCCGCTATTGCAGGGCAACTTAACCAGGCAGACCTGCTGACACAGATTTATCGCAACCGCTGCATTGAACTCTATATGAGCGGGCTTAAGCTGGAAGACATGCGTCGTTTCAATCGTCCGAATACGGAAAAACGTCGTAACCTGCTGCCTTATCCATTCAGGGAACGGGATAATAATCCTAATACACCGGCGGACCCGGCTTTTTAAATGAATTGGATTTTTTTAATAGAAAAAGGCTGTCCCAAAGACAGCCTTTTTCTATTAAGCCCTGATTCTAAGGTTGCCAACCTTATTTACCTAATACGCCACTGCCACTTGCCGACTGGTGCCGAGGCCGTCGATTCCCAATTCTACTACATCACCGGGCTTTAGATATACCGGTAGAGGCTTGATGCCGAGGCCTACGCCTGCGGGAGTTCCTGTGGAGATTACATCGCCCGGTAGCAGGGTCATAAACTGGCTGAGGTAACTTACCACATGCGCTACATTGAAGATGAAGTTCCTGGTGTTGCCATCCTGGTATTTGTTGCCGTTGACGGTGAGCCAAAGACGGAGATTATTGACATCCGTAATTTCGTCACTTGTTGCCATCCAGGGGCCGAGCGGTGCAAAGCTATCACAGCTTTTTCCCTTTACCCATTGGCCACCGCGTTCGAGTTGAAAGGCGCGTTCGCTATAATCGTTGTGTAAGGCGAAACCGGCCACATGTTGCATGGCGTTGGCTTCTTCTACGTAGCTGGCTTTTTTGCCAATTACTACGGCTAATTCCACTTCCCAGTCGGTCTTCTCACTGTTCTTCGGAATCACCAGATTGTCGTTTGGCCCGACGAGCGAACTGGTGGATTTGAAAAATACAATCGGTTCTTTGGGAATGGTCATATTGCTTTCTGCGGCATGGTCGGCGTAGTTGAGGCCGATGCAAACGATCTTGGACGGACGGGCGATACAGGAGGCCCAGCGAACCATTGGATCGATTACTTTACAAGTTTCTTTATTGTCAGCAAACCAGGTTTCGAGGTCGGCAATACCGGTGCCTGCAAAAAAGAATTCGTTATAATCCTGTCCAAAATCGCTGACATCGTAGCGGGTGGCATCTATACAAACGGCTGGCAGTTCATGCCCTTCATTACCGTATCGGCAAAGTTTCATATGGTTATATTTTAATTGTTTAGGGTAGTAAAACCACCATCGATGGCGTAATCGCAGCCGGTAATAAAACTGGCTTCTTTACTACATAGATAGAGTGCCAGGGCTGCGATCTCGGCAGATTCTGCCATGCGACCAATCGGTTGTGACTGCGAAAGTTTTTCGAACATTTCCGCCTCCTGGCCGGCATAATTATTCTTTAAAAATCCATCCACAAAGGGCGTATGCACCCGGGCCGGAGAAATGCTGTTGCAGCGAATATTTTCTTTGATGTAGTCGCGGGCCACGCTCATGGTCATGGCCTTGATGGCGCCCTTGGATGTGCTGTAAGCAAAGCGGTCGGAGATTCCCACTGTGGAGGCAATGGAAGCCATGTTGAGGATTACGCCGCCCTCGGCTTGCAGGCCCGGCAATGCGGTATGAATGCAGTTGTACACACCTTTCACATTCACATTCATCACCCGGTCAAAATCGGCTTCGGTTGTAGTGCCTGCTTTACCGATATGGGCAACCCCCGCATTGTTGACCAATATATGGATGGTGCCGATGGCGGCCATGGTTTCTGCCACCTGCTGTTGGTTGGCCACATTGCAGCTATGAGCTTTGGCAACACCACCTTCGGCTACGATTTCATCAACAGTTTTACCGGCATTTTCTTCATTGAGTTCTATAATATGAACGGAAGCACCCTGGCGGGCAAAAAGTACGGAGATGGCTTTGCCGATGCCGCTTCCGCCACCGGTTATCACCGCGGTTTTGTTATCAAGTCTGAACATAAGATCTGGATGAATTTTTAAGATGGGTACTTAGTGTCTACTTTTTTCCAAAAATAAGGAGGAGAAACAAGTAGCCGTAAAAAAATAAAGAAGTCAGCCGGCCGGTTAACGCATTGAAATTATCATTAGCGGTTGTCTGTTGACGAATTGTAGGTGGCAACTACTGACCCCATCCACGAACGAATGGGATGTACATCGCCATTTGCATTTCTTTCACACTTATTTAGGCTTTTGGAATTCCTAATATCCTAAAGAAGCCCCAATTTCGTTATAACTAACCACTTAGTTTAAACCTACACCTCTTTCAACTACCACTCTATGAGAAAAGTGCTCTTCCTGCTGATCACTGTTTTTATTTCCTGCACCGTATTTTCCCAAAATTTTTCGCTGAAAGGCGTTTTAAAAGACACTTCTGAAAAGCGTCTCCTGCAGTACGGAAGCATTTCATTACTGCGGCAAAAGGATTCTGTATTGGTAAGTTTTACCCGTAGCGATGCAACTGGAGCTTTTGAACTAAGGAATGTGCCGCCAGCCAGCTACATCCTGCTCATCTCCTACCCTGGCCTGGCGGAATATGCAGATCTCATTGAAGCTAAAAAAGATGACGACTTTGGCACGATCCCGATGATTACTAAAGCAATGGCGCTCCAGAACGTAATTGTACATGGAGGTGGAGCCATCCGGATAAAGGGCGACACCACGGGTTATATGGCAGATAGTTTTAAAGTAAAGGAAGGAGCCACTGTGGAGGACCTGCTTAAGAAACTGCCTGGCATACAAGTGAATAAAAAAGGAGAGATTACTGCACAGGGGGAAAAAGTGGAAAAAGTACTCGTGGATGGTGAAGAATTTTTTGGGGATGACCCCACACTGGCCACGCAAAATCTAAATGCCAGCGTGGTAAAGGAAGTACAGGTATATGATAAAAAAAGCGACCAGGCCACATTTACCGGCGTAGATGACGGGATCAAAACAAAAACCATTAACCTGAAACTTAAGGACGATGCCAACAAGGGATATTTTGGAAAGCTGAACCTGGCAGGCGGTTTGCCCAATCGGTGGGAAAATACAGCGATGATCAATCGTTTTAGGCAGAAGAAAAAAATGAGTGCGTTTGGGATAATGGGCAATACTGGCAAAGTAGGACTTGGCTGGGGCGAAGAACGCCAGTACGGTGGCGGCAGTGGGGTGGAAATGAACTTCAGCGATGATGGGGCATCGATGTCCTTCCAAAGCGACAACGAATTTGGCGGCATGGACAACTACAATGGCGAAGGTTTGCCAAGTGCGTGGATGGGCGGATTTAGTTATGGAAACAAATGGAATGCCGATAAAAACAATATCAACGGCAGTTATCGCTTCCAGAAACAACGGGTAACGGGTGGCAGTAACAATATCAGCCAGTACATTTTGCCCGATACGCAGTATTTTAATAACCAACGTAGCCAAAGCGCTACTTCGAAGTACCGGCATAAAGCCAACCTCTCGTACGAGGTTACGCTTGACAGTTCACAGTCCTTGAAATTTACAGCGAATGGATTTACGGGACAAACCAATAGCGGCAATACCTTTTATAGCGAAGCACTTACCGGTAAAGGACTCCCGGTGAACCAAAGTAACCGTAGCAGCAATAGCCTGGCAACTAACAGCGGATTCAACAGCAGTGTACTTTGGAAAAAGAAGTTGAAAAAGAAAGGACGAACTGTTTCAGTAAACCTTGCGGAAACATATAAGGATAATAGCAGTGACGGGCAATTGCTTACCTACAACAGTTTCTTTAAAGGCGGCGTACTTACCAGCAGGGATACCACAGATCAGAAAAAACAAAGTGATTATACCGGCCTTACTATTAATTCGAAAATAGCCTATACCGAACCGATTGGCCAGAAGGGTATTGTGGAGCTCAGCTATGCCTATAATATCAGCAACAGTGAATCTAAGAAACTAAGTTTTGATAAAAGGGATGGCAAGTACGAAACCCTGAATGGCAGTTTCAGCAACGATTTTAAATTTAATATTAAGACCCATGTGGCAGGTGCCGGCTACCGGTTTACAGATAAAAAATACAACTTTGGTTTTGGCGGAAATATTGCCAATGCCGACTGGAAACAAATGGATCTTTTTAAAGACACCGTCCGTAAATACAATTTCACCAACCTGTTCCCAAGAGCCAATTTTCAATACAAGATATCCCAGTATAGTCGTATCAGTTTTAACTACGATGGTAATACAAGAGCGCCTTCGCTCAACCAGATCCAACCTGTAGCAGATAACAGCGATCCGCTAAATGTATATAAAGGCAATCCCAACCTAAGGCAATCCTTCTCTCAAAACTTCCGGCTATCCTATAACGATTATAAGGTGCTCAGCGACAGAAGCATCTACACTAGTATTGGCTTTAGCCCTACCAGTCACGATTTCGGCACTTTGGATGTGATCGATTCCGTTGGCCGGAAAACCTATCAGACGGTAAACGTGGATGGCAATTACCGGATCAATTTCAACATCTATTCTGGTTTTAAATGGGCCAAACCAGATGTACGGATAGGTTTAAGTGGAAACGGCAACATCAGCCGCAACAATGGATTCCTGAACGGATTAAAGAACGTGCACAACAATACCAGTTTCAATTTTAATCTGAGTTTTGACAAAAACGTCGATAAAAAATACGACTTGTCAATCCGTAATGAGTTGGGTTACAATATCAGTAAGTCGTCGATCCGCCCCGATGTGGTTACCAAATACTGGACCTATGAACCAACCTTGGATATTGGCGTAGAACTACCGTGGAAAATACAACTGAATACCGATATCAATTACAGCTGGCGCCAGAAAACATCGGTGTTTGACAACAATAACAATGTAGTACTTTGGAATGCCAGAATCGAAAAGAAACTGGATATGAAACAGAATATAAAACTTGGCTTTAAGGTAAATGATATCCTCAATCAGAACCTGGGCTTCAGCCGTGTCATCAACAGCAATTTTGTATCAGAAAAAAACTATGACGTAATCAAAAGGTTTTGGTTGGTAACCCTTAGTTGGAATTTTAGCAAAGGGCCAAGAAAAGAAGAAGAGTGGTAGCAGGCAGTATTAAGTATTAAGTATTAAGTATTAAGTATTAAGTATTAAGATTCAAGAGCTAACGTGGGGGCTTTAGGTAGCCTTCTTATTGAAACAGTAACCATTATTTATGCATGTACAATTAAACTGATATCGCGTAAAGATCTAATTGAAAAGGATATGGTTCAGCAGGCGAAAAGCCAGATGCAGGACAGTAAATTATTGAAACTTCCCTTCTAAATATAAACCACCATGAATAAAATAGCCCTACTGATCAGCAGCTTTTGCCTCACCCTTCTTATTACCAATGCACAACCAAAGTTTATCCTGCAGGGCAAGGTAGAGTATGAAAAGAAACAGAATATGCACAAGAAAATGGGCGACGGCGCCTGGGCCGAAGAAATGAAAAGCAAGTTGCCCCAATTTCGTGTCACCTATTTCGACCTGGTATTTAACGAAAAAGAATCAGTTTACAAAGCCGGTCGCGAAGTAGAGGACAAGTTTAAAAACATGTGGGGCGATTTTAACGGCGATAACATTACCTATAATAACTACGACAGTGGTAAAACCACCACCCAAAAACAAGTGTTCGAAAAATTGTACCTGGTAAAAGACAGCCTGGTAAATATTGAATGGCGTATTACCAATGAATCGCGTACCATTGCTGGTTTTGATTGCCGCAAAGCTGTGGGCAGATTATTTGATTCAATTTATGTAGTCGCTTTTTATACCGATGAAATTGTTGTTCCGGCAGGCCCCGAAAGCTTTAGCGGGCTGCCTGGTCTTATCCTGGGGCTGGCTTTGCCCAGGCTTAACACCACCTGGTTTGCCACCAAACTGGAGTTGAAATCTATCTCCGCACAAGACCTGGCCATACCATCCAAAGGAAAAAAAACTACCAGGAAGGATATGTTTGCTACTGTAAAGACCGCTACCAAAGATTGGGGCACAGATGGAGCTAAATATATGCTGGAAGCGGTTCTTTAAATTTATCTGCTCCGGATTCAGTTTGATATTTATACTGGCTTCCGACAAAAACCGATTACTTTATTTATGGATACAGAAACGCCCCGGCCTGATGCTGCATTGCTACTACAACTTGTAACCATGCAAATGCCATTTGGTAAATACAAAGGCACGATACTATGCAACCTCCCTGTTTCTTATCTTGAATGGTTTGCAGGTAAAGGCAGTTTCCCCAGTGGCAAACTGGGAACCTTATTGGCTACGATGTATGAGATTAAGCTGAATGGTTTGGAATATTTGTTACAACCTTTGAAAAAGAAATAAAACTTCCTCCGCTTAGAATCTTTTCAACTCCCATTTCTTAAACCAGTATTGCGGCGTGTAGATGGTTGCTGCCGTATCGTCCAATTTGTACCAGGGATTACCTGGCCGCAAAGGGTTGTTTAGCAGGTGCATATCCTGGGCAGGCATGTAGCCCTGCGCCAGCATGTACATACGTGTATGCGTAGTGGTGTTTTCTGCCATATCTACCACCAAAACGGCATGGCCCGGAAATCCACCACGTATAAATACATCGCCACACTGCATAGCTTTAATATCTACGGGATGCAGTTGTTTGGAAAGACTGTAACTGCCACACATCCCAAACACACGGGCAAGGTAGTTATCGAACTGCAAACGGCTGGAGCCCGGTGCCAGCTTATAATTCCTGCCATTATTATCTTTAAATGAAATGCGTGTTAGGTCGCCCCGCTGCCACCAGTATTCTGCCCAAAGCCGCATTACGGCATCAGCGCATTGTTGCAGGTTTTCTTTGCCAACGCTCATATTGATCACTGCAAACTGCGCGGTTTGGTCTTGTTTTTTTTCACCGTTGTACAAATAAACGGTTTTATCTTTTTTCAGTGGAAGACTTTGTAAGAAATAAGGGAACGACCCTTTGGCATACTGTAACCGGTGATAGTCTTCGGGGGGCGGTATATCGCCAATGGTTTTGTACCAGGCAGGTTTGTTGGTAAACGAAGCAGCCGGTTTTTTATCCTCCGGCAGTTTAAGATTCATAGTAATGACGATGGTCCAAATCAATAGCCCCCAGGTGGTTGCTACGATGAAAAACGGAAGCAGTTTTTTAAGCATGGCGAATGGATGCCATGTGTTAGCTATTCCACAAGAGGGAATGCAGAAATTATTGATTAATAATTATTGATTAATACGTTTCATCAAAATTATCCATTGACCAGTTATCCATTATTATTCGTCCATTCCATCATTGCTATTTGCCGCACCGGTTTTGCTGGAAGCTGCTACCATTTCATTCAAGTTTTTAATTTCATCCGGAGTGAAGTAGCGCCATTTACCTGTCTCGAGCCCCTTCAGGTTCATTGACATGATACGGGTTCGTTTTAATGCTTCTACGTTGTAGCCCAGTGCTTCGCACATACGGCGTATCTGTCGGTTAAGACCCTGCGTGAGGATGATGCGAAAACGGCTGGGACCTTCCTGTTGAACAAAACATTTCTGCGTGGTAGTACCGAGAATTCGGACCCCGCTGCGCATGGCTTTAATAAAATCCAGGTTCAGGGGTTTATCTACCGACACGATATATTCTTTTTCGTGCTGGTTACCGGCCCTTAGAATCTTATTGACAATATCGCCATCGTTGGTGAGAAAGATCAGGCCTTCGGAACGCTTGTCCAGGCGTCCCACGGGAAATATCCTTGAAGAAAAATTTACATAGTCAATAATATTCGTTTTGTCTTTGAGATCGGTGGTACAGGTGATGCCCTTCGGTTTGTTGAAGGCGATATACACGGTAGTTTTCTTCTTCTTCAGCGGTTCGCCATCTACTTCCACCACATCATTTTCAAATACGCGGTTTCCTTTGCTGGCGATGTCGCCATTAATAGTTACACGACCCTGGTCAATATAGTTATCGGCTTCCCTCCTGCTGCAAAACCCGGTTTCGCTGATGTACTTGTTAACGCTTTTATCCATAGGAATGCTTGATACCACAAGATTAAGCCAAGCAGGTCATTTATAACTGTCGGCAAGAGACAAAATTGCGAATTGTTCAACTGATAAACATGATCTTGAATCAATAACAAACTTGCTTAAAATAACACGGAAGGTTGAACAAAAGCATTAATGGATCTGTCCATTTCGAAGTATAGAAGCGCAGGATGCAAAAAACAATTAAAGCCCGGCAATATTGCCGGGCTTTAATTATGAGCCTAACCGAACTAACTGTGTGGAAAAATATTGCATCTATGTGCACCGTGGTCATTTTCAGGAGTGCGCCGGCTGCTGCATATCCCTGTATACTTTTATCTGGTCGTGAGCCGCCTTCAGATCTGCTTTCTGGCTGGTGATCAATTGCCTTATCTCGGCGCTCATTTCTGCATCTGACGCCAGCGCCTCTTCATAGGCCTTTTGCGCGGCATCTTCTCCATATTCACAAGATGAAAGAATCGCCTTTCTGTCTTTCCCGGTAAATGCGGACTTAATATCCATCCATACACGGTAAACCTTACCCATATTGGTAGTTCCGTCTGCAGGGTCGCCACCCAACCGTACTACTTCAGATTGTAGTTCGCCAGCAAATTTGGCGCTGTCTGCAGCCATTTTATGGAAGATGGCCTGGAGGTCCACATCAATCGCATCAGTTTCCTGTGCAGCATTTTTATAACCCTCTACACGGTCGTTATTAATTTCTATGAGACCATTTAAAACGTCCGCTAATTTTTCATTTGTTGTCATGATTATTTTTTTTATTTGAAACATAATTCCAAAAAACTATGCCATAATTGTTGCTCATGGTAACGCACAAAAAAGGCATCTACTCTGTGTAAATGCCTGCCCATTACGGGTAATGATTTTTTTTTAAATGTAGAAAACCCACGACGATCACACACCAAATTGCTGAAGGTGGTGATCGAGGTGCTTATAGGTAAGAATGCCCCATTCATCCGCATGCATCTTTCCAAAAAACGGATGGACGTGTGAGAATGAAGCGGAATTTGCGGCAGCAAAGCGGTGGATAACGGCAACCAGTTTTTGCCGTTCAATTTCAAATTCCATCTGGCCGCTTATAACAAACGACTTATCAGTCGGCAGGTTTTTAGGAAAAGGTTTGTCCTTTAACAAAGACTTCTTTGCCATACTACCGAAGAGGTAGCCAATGAAAGAACGTTTTAATTGCTGATCGCCGAGGCTGGCACCAATAGGTACCGAACAATGGGCGAGCATCTGGCTCACATTCATTTTACCCCACAGTGGTGCAATACCGGCATCCAACTTCCCTATACGATTTATAATTTTTTCTGTGACGGATGATGCAAATAAATTTTCCATGCAAAACACTTTATGAATCGGTAAGAAAAATAAAGGAAGCAAAATGAATACAACATCCGTGAGTACGGTGTTACACCTTAGGCTCTTTTAACTCAGACAATTTGGTAAAATCGGTGCCGTGAAAAATTTTAGCGAGGTTGTTATCCTTAGTTTTTTTCCATTGGTCAACGTTTGGCTCTACGACCACTCTCCAGTAATTTTTTGACTTCAGGTCTTCATAGTCATTGGATTTTAAAAACATACCAACCAGTGCATTGCGTTTCTTAAAATCAATTTTTACACTGTTGATAGCCAGGTGTTTATCTTCTAAAAACTTGGCGATTGCATCATTAATCATACTTCGAATTTTGCGGAAGGTAATGGATTTGTACAATACGGTTAAAAAGTAGTACAACGTGGAAAAAATGTTGCCGGATCAGGCGGACTTTATCGCGGAATTTAGCTCCTATTTCTATGGCCCAGCACCGAACTCCCATGCTAGAAGGAATAAAAAGAAAAGATAGAAGCCCGGTTAGAAATCCAGGCCGTTTTTCTTCCCGATATAATCGCGAAAATATTTTTAACTACTAGCTCACAGTCCAGAATTTTCACCAAAATATAATCATCAAAAAGGGATAAGGTTTGTCATAGCGGATTGTTCAATACCGGGAGCCAGTAACTTTACGGCATGTCAGAGGAACTTACAAAAGAGCATAGTATAGATGAACAGTTTGAACAAATAATAGCCACAGACAATAAGCTGGCCATCACCGAATTTTTGAATGATCAGAATATCAGTGATGTAGCAAACCTGATTTACGAATACAAGGAACACGAAGCAATGATCGTTGCCAACCTCAGTATTCATAGGGCTTCCAGCGTTTTTAAGATCCTGGACCTGGCAGAACAAAAACGCATCATTACCGAACTCCCTCCCTTTAAAACTGCGGAGCTGCTGAATGAATTGCCGGCGGATGACCGAACTTCATTCCTGGAGGAACTGCCGAGTAATGTTGTAAGGGAATTGATTAAGCTATTGGAACCGGAAGAGCGGAAAGTGACGCTTTCTTTATTGGGGTATCCCGAGAATTCGGTTGGGCGCCTGATGACGCCTGACTATGTATACGTGTACGAGCACAATACCGTGGAGGAGGTATTTGCCACGATCCGGCGCTTTGGTAAGAATTCGGAAACGGTAGATGTGATCTATGTTATCAATAACCAGGGCGAATTGCTCGACGATATCCGGATACGCGATATTATCCTGGCGTCGCCGGATAAACTAGTGAGCGAACTCATGGACGAAAGGGTGATTACACTGTATGCCGATGACGACCAGGAAACAGCGTATGAAGTTTTTAAAATGAATAACCGGGTGGCCGTACCAGTGGTGAGTAAAAGCAACAAACTCCTGGGCATTGTAACGATCGATGACGTGCTTTGGGTGGCGAGTGAAGAATTTAGCGAAGACATGCAGAAAATGGGGGGAACCCAGGCATTGGATGAGCCCTATCTTGATACTCCGATACTGAAACTTTTTAAGAAACGGGTGGGTTGGCTGGTGGTGCTATTTTTGGGGGAATTACTTACTGCCTCGGTGATGCAATATTTTGAAGGAGAGCTCCAGCGCTTTGTCGTGCTGGCATTGTTTATTCCACTCATCATTAGTAGTGGTGGTAATAGTGGATCGCAGGCGAGCACGCTGGTGATTCAGGCACTTTCCACGGGGCATCTGACTATTTCCGATTGGTGGCGGGTATTAAAAAGAGAACTTACCAGTGGTGTTTTGTTGGGTGTCGTGCTCGGGTTTGTGGGGTTGATCAGGGTAATATTGTGGAACAGCATCATGCCGAATGTTTACGGGCCGCATTATATACTGGTGGGTTGTGTTGTGGCCATTACATTACTGGGGATTGTGCTTTGGGGTACTTTAGCAGGAAGCATGTTGCCCTTATTACTTAAAAAATTGGGCGCCGACCCTGCTGTAAGCTCCGCTCCGTTTGTAGCTACGCTGGTAGACGTTACAGGCCTGGTGATTTACTTTTCAGTGGCCTACACCTTGCTGGGAAATTTAATGCACTAATATTAAATATCATTAGGGCCCATCGTACTTAACCGCCCTTACTGAAAAGCCATCATCATACATTTTTTCCCGTACCACAATATTGCTTTCTGAATGGAGCCTCACAGAATGGCCATTAAACATATCTGAACTCCACCAATAACCGATACTGCCAAGGCCAACAAAAGATCCGGCTTCAAATCGCATGCCGCCGGGGATTGCATTGAAGCCGCTGCTATTGTCGCCATTGGCATTTTTATTCCAGCCGCTCGTTGCTTTCATTTTATTACCGGCCAGTATTTCTTTTCCCAGGTTATAGATCAGGTAGCCCCAATCCACATCTTTAGGTATGATCCATCCTTTGGGTAGCAGGCCTCTATTGTCCTGGATGGCGTCTTTATTATATATTTTACCATACCTGGCCCCATTGGCCGGATCGTTTTTATAATAGCACCAGGCAGGTTTTCCGTACACACTGGCGTCTTCCCATTCTTTATCTGTCCGGGCTTCAGGTATGGTATCACCATTGGCAAAATGGCTGGTATTCAGGTTTTCGGCCATCCATGTCTGGGTGCCAATTTTCACTGTTTTGTAAGTGGCTCCCTCCTTATCTTTCACTTGCGCTATAATGCCTTTATGTACCATACAAAGCATTACAAAAAGAAATAGGAAAATCCGGGCTGGCTGCATATAAAGTAATTGATAACGTTAGCCATTAGGTTGGGTAAATAAACCAACAACAAGAGCGTTGGCATTTTCCCGGGAAGAAGCAGGCGCTACACCATTTCCGGCTTTTTCAGTTTAATGCTGTATTTCTTAAACATGGATTGCCATTTAAGCATCAGCACGCCGAGTATGCCTTCTTTAATAATACCCTTGTTCATTTTGCTGTGGCCGAGTTTGCGATCGATAAATGTGATAGGCACTTCTGTTATTTTGAAACCCAGCTTCCAGGCAGCAAACTTCATCTCAATCTGGAACGCATACCCAACAAAATTGATACTGTCGAAATTGATGGCTTCCAGCACTTCTCTGCTGTAGCAAACAAAGCCGGCCGTAGAATCTTTTACCGGGATAAATGTAATCATGCGGGAATATAACGATGCAGCTTTGGAAAGAAAGATCCGGTCCCATGGCCAGTTTTCAACCTTGCCACCCGGAATGTAGCGGCTGCCAACAGAAAGATCGGCCCCGCCGTCTTTGCAGGCCTGCACCAGGCGAACCAGATCTTTTGGGTTGTGGCTAAAATCCGCGTCCATTTCACAAATAAACCGGTACCCATTTTTCAGACACCATTTGAATCCGTGAATGTAGGCGGTGCCAAGGCCCAGCTTGCCTTTGCGTTCTTCGATAAAAAGTTCACCATCGAATTCGCGCTGCATATTTTTTACAATATCAGCGGTGCCATCAGGGGAACCATCATCAATAATCAATACATGAAAGCCCTGCCGTAGTCCAAAAACGGCACGGATAATCTGCTCAACGTTTTCCTTTTCGTTGTATGTAGGTATTATAACAATCTTTTCCAATGAATATAGCTGTGAGAAACGAAAATACAATATACAATCACAATCCGAAACAGCAGGTAAAAATGAATTGTGAAATGTTTATTAAAGGGCTAGTGGGGAGTGGTTAATGGCTAGTGGGAAGTAGGAAATGTTTGGGGTAGTGAACGGCTAGCGGGTAATAATGAATGTTTAGGGGTATTGGGAATGGCTAGCGGCCCTACATGCAATGTCTCTGAAGATTTACAGCAACCGGCACCATTATATCCCGAAGACTGCGGTTGCATTTGTCCTGTTGCCATTATAAAGTGCCTGACACTGCCCGCTATGATCAATTCCTTATTCCTACTCCCTACTCCCTACTCCCTACTTACTACTTGCTACTTACTACTTACTACTTACTACTTACTACTTACTACTCCCTACTTACTACTTATTACTTACTTCTTACCACTCAATACTCACTACTTACTGAGCAACATCCTCGTCAGTATTTCTGTAAGCTTTTGCTTGGTATGCTGGGGAAAATCACCCTGCATCATCCAGTCGTAATAACTGCGTTCGGCCTTCAGCACATCTTCCACTGGTTTGCCTTTATGTTTACCAAAATTAAACACCACTACATTATTCACTTTGATCATACGCCGCGCAAAGTCTACGATATCTTCTTCACCCACGCATTTTAGAATGCTTTCAACGGTAGTACCCAACTGCGGGTATTTTGCCAACTGTGCATCTAATACTTCCCAGGTGGCAACAGCATCAGCTTCTGCGCTATGTGCATTTTCCAATTCTTTACCGCAATAGAATTTTAATGCTGCCGTAAGTGTTCGCGGCTCCAGCATATGGTAAATTTTTTGTGCATCCAGGCATTTTCTTTTCTCAAACTGGAAATCTACACCTGCCCGTAGAAACTCTTCCACGAGTACGGGAATATCAAATTTGTTACTGTTATAACCACCCAGATCGCAATTTTCAAGAAACTGTTTGATCTCGCCGGCGGCTTGTTTGAAGGTAGGCGCGTCTTTCACCATCTCGTTTGTAATACCATGGATCTCCGTAGAACCTGGCGGGATCGGCATTTCAGGGTTGATGAGTTTCCGCATTATTTTTTGGGTACCATCCGGTTTAATGCGCACCATTCCTATTTCTACAATACGGTCTGCGCCAATATTAACGCCTGTAGTTTCCAGGTCGAAAAATGCAATGGGACGGGTAAGCTGGATATTCATAGGTGGTGATTGGTTGGTTGGTTTATTGGTCTATTGGTTCGATGGGCCAATGGTTCGCCATGGTTATCTGGATTTCTTTTATATGGTAGCAATAATTTGTAGCCAACCACAATAGATTTCATGTCTATTCTGCGGCAAATTAAGTGTAAAACCACCCAATAAAAGCCGGTGTGGTAAATTACCGGGAGAAATAAACCGAGAATAGCTTTACAAAAAGTATTTTTGCAGCAATATAAATTTTCCAACAACATGAAGAAAGCAATTACAGTGTGCCTTGTAGTGATATTGGCAGCTATCCTGATAAGCTCCTGTGGTTCCTCCCGTAAGACCGGATGCCCTGATACCCAAGGTTTTGTGTTGTAATAAAGTCAAGACCCTGGCGCTAAAATTGCCTGGATTTGCTAATAAAAAAGATAATCGCGTGAATTGGATCGAATTGAATGATGAAGGACAGGTATCGTTGATAAAAGAAAAATCAAAAGAAGCCCCGCAAGTAATTTTCAAACATAGTACGCGGTGTGCCGTTAGTTCCGTTGCAAAAAACAGGCTGGAACGTGGTGAGCAACCAGAAGGGATCGACTTCTATTTCCTCGACCTTATCAGGCACCGGAATATCAGCCAAAAGATTGCAGCGGATTTTAGTGTGTTTCACGAAAGCCCGCAAATACTCTTAATTCAAAACGGGGAATGTGTGTACGATGAAAGCCATAGCGGTATTTCTATGAGTGAAATAGAAGAGCAAGCAGGGTTGAAATAATACATTCTTCAAAAGCTATTGACTGGCCATGGATATATTCTATGGCTTTTCTATTTTTGGCAACTGGGTGAAACTGTTTGAGTTTTTCTATCGATACCGGGGTTGTGGCCGGATCCTGGTACGGGTTTAAAAGCGGTTGACACACGGAGGGTAGTTGCCTACCCATTATCTTTTCATTATTCTACAACCTAAAAAACATACCTATGATTGTTACCATTTTTGGCGCCACCGGCATGGTGGGAAAAGAACTGATTGTGCATTGCCAGGCGAAGGGATACCAGATAAGGGCCTTTGGGCGAAATATTGAAAAACTGATAGATGAGGATCTCCGGGACAATAATTTTGAAGCTATTAAAGGGTCGGTATTTGACGCGGACGATATTCTGAACGCCATCACGGGGGCAGATGCAGTTTTGACTGCTTTGGGAGGCGCTTTGGATGGCAGGGATTTCACACGGAGCCTGGGGGTAAAAAATATCGTTACGCAGATGGAGAAAGCAGGTGTTAAGCGAATCATCAGCATCGGTGGTAAGGGCATATTGAACATTGACGCGGAAACATTTGACCTGGAGATGGATTCTACGGACTACCCCCAGCAATACTTACCGGTAGCCGGTGAGCACCTCAAAGCATATCAATCCCTGGCGGATTCCGGGCTTGACTGGACATTTGTATGTCCCCCGGATATTATCGATGCACCCGCTAACGGGAAGTTTGAAACTAAGGCTAGCTCTTCCACCGGCGGATCCAATATCAGCGCTGGCAACCTTGCCCTTTTCATGGTGGTGGAACTAACAAAAAATGAATTTGTGAAGGAGAAAGTGAGTATTTCAAATACATAAACTACAAGTGGGTAGTGGCGTGCAAAGGCAGAACAAGGAATGATGGAAACATGGATTACCCGGAGGTAATGGATTTTCCGCGGCTACCTTGTTTATTATCAACCAGATGACAGGCAATTTTTTGTTGTTGCCGAAAAACAGGCCGGATGTTCAATTCAGGATTTTGCCTTTTGCAAAGTATAGTTGCAAGCTTGAAAACAGTTCCGGGTGTTACTTCCGCTACCGTCGCATGCCAAACATTTAACCAATTGTAGTGAACGTCAATGCTGGCGTTTTAACTTTGAAATAAAAAATTGCTTTGGCTAAAATAGCTGAAGCCCCTACATTTGCCATCCTGAATTTAAAATGCCCAGGTGGCGAAATTGGTAGACGCACTGTGTTCAGGTCGCAGCGTTCGCAAGGATGTGCTGGTTCGAATCCAGTCCTGGGCACAAGACCCAGCACTTTTTTAAATAAGTGCTGGGTTTATTTTTTCCAGGCCTTGTTTCAGCAATTTTATCCATAAGTAAACCTGTAACCATGGAAGCTATTATTGTTGCACCTATTTACTTCCTGACGATGCCAGGCTGCGGTAATATATCTGATACCTAAGTCCCCACCAGGATGGGCATGGGCGCCGGATGAAAAGAGCGGGTGAAAAGTTAATGATTGCCCTTCTTATTGCCCCTCCCCGATTTTTTTGCTAATACGATATCCTGTTTGTTGAGGCTCCCCTGTTTTATTTGTAATTGGGTTAGTAGGGTATCCTGGTAGCCTTGAGTGGATAATTTAAGTGTGTACCGGCCAGTAGTGAGTTCTTTAACACTAAAGGTACCCTAACCGTTGGTGAGCGCACTGTCGCCAGTTTCTACGAGTTGGACGGTTACGTTTTTTACACTTTTTGGGGCATTAACAATTATTGCTTGTTCTTCAAAAATCAGGTGTGCTTCATGCCAAGGGTATGCCAACCATAAGCTGGTTTTCTGTACTGTTTAAATAAACGAATGAGATAGACACAACAAACCTTGCACTTTTAATTGGAGGCTCAGCTCAGCAACATGAAATATCACTAATCGGAAACATAGTTTCATGTTTACTTAATCGTTCAAAGCCTCAAAACCCGCCACCACATCAAAGAGTTCTTCATCAATGGAACTTTGTCGCAAGCGATGGTATTTTTTACCCAAATCTTCTAACAGATCGTCTATGTTTTTCTCTGCCCGTTGCATGGCATCCAGGCGGCCGGAATTTTCAGTCGCTAAGGATTCAACGCAGGCTTTGAAAAGCGAAGTGAAAAGATAGCCGCTAATGAGTTCCGCTAATGTACTCTTAACGTCACCGGCAATCTGCGGGATCAATTTTGTGGGCCATTTAATTTCCTGTAATGTGTTTTTCCATTTTTCATCTAACGGCAAAAAACGTTGCATCACAGGTGTGTAACCAGAGATGGCTTTGGGCTGATTATGAAAAATGTAAAAAGCTGTTACGGTTTCTTCCCCATGCCGTTCCTGACTTTTGTTCAACAATTCGGTTACCAGCGGAGTAACACCACTGATATCGTTTGGAACCGGGTAAATCTTTGAAATGTTCAGGCCTTCGTCTGACAAAAGCAATTGAACCCGTTCGCCTACCACCCAAATTTCTTTTTTGCCGGGCAAAGCCTGGAGCGAACTCTTTACAAAACTGGCCATTGAATCGTTGAACTGGCCCACGAGTCCCTGGTCTGAACCAAAAACGATGGCACAAATTATTGGTTCGCCATTTTTTTTTGATGCAGCCCGATCACTTATCGCGGCAATTTTTTCCGCTTTGAAATAGGCAATAATGCCCAACGCAACTGTATGATAATAATCACCAAGCGACTGTACGGCCGTTTCATATTGAATGATATTTGATGCCGCCATCGCCTTCATGGCGCTGACAACAGATTTCAAATCTGCTGCACCTTCTGTTTTACTTCGTAAGTTTTCTAACGTGTCCACTATTTTTTATTTTTGTCCTGCCCGGGCTTGTCTTGAAAAGGTTCCAAAATGGTTCCTGCAATTTTTAAAATCAACTTGCTATCATCGTCACTTAATTTGTCGCCAGAAGTGAGGCGGATGATTAAATCATCGGGAAAATCCTTGCTGTTTTTTGACAAACCATCTTCGGCCTCGCGGATTTTCTCTAATGGAATATCATCCATCAGTCCGTTTTTCAAAGCCATCAATACCACAATTTGTTCTGCAACAGGCATCTGCTGCGATTCCGGTTGTTTCAAACATTCACGTATCCGTTTGCCGTGTTCGATGGTCTTTTTGGTATTTTCATCTAACCTCGTTCCGAAACGGGCAAAGGTTTCCAATTCTTCAAATTGGGCATATTCCAACTTTAAATTGGCGATAGAACGGTAGGCAGGCAACTGGGCCTTATCGCCTACCCGCGACACGGATTTACCCACATCCACCGCAGGCAGGTTCCCTAACTCAAATAGCTTGGGCGACAAATAAATCTGCCCGTCTGTTATAGAAATAAGATTGGTGGGAATGTAAGCGGATATGTTCTGGGCCTCTGTTTCAATGATTGGCAGGGCAGTCAATGAGCCACCTTTTAAATCACTACTTAGGTGCGTTGACCGTTCCAACAACCGGGAATGGATATAAAAAATATCTCCTGGAAATGCTTCACGACCTGGTGGTCTCCTCAAGAGTAATGAGATTTCGCGGTAGGCTCTTGCATGGTGTGTAAGGTCGTCGTACACAATCAATACATCACGGCCTTGCTCCATAAAATATTCTGCAATAGTGGTAGCAGCATACGGCGCTATAAATTCCAAACCAGGCGAATTATTTCCTTCTGCCACCAACACAACGGTATAATCCATGGCTCCTTTTTCCCGCAAGTTTGCGATTACTTTCGCCACAGCAGAAGCACGCTGGCCGATAGCGCAGTAAACGCAAGCAACATCTTTGCCCTGCTGATTCAGGATCGTATCGATTGCAATAGTTGTTTTGCCTGTTTGGCGATCGCCCAAAATTAATTCGCGCTGGCCCCGGCCGATAGGAATCAATGCGTCAATTACTTTAATGCCTGTTTGTAACGGCACAGATACTGGACTTCTGTCCATAATAGCATGTGCAGGGCGTTCTATAGGCAAACGTTCTTTGTACATGATCGGGCCTTTGTCATCTATTGGTTCTCCTAACGGATTAACAATCCTGCCCATCATTGCGTCGCCAACGGGAACATCCATTACACGGCCTGTTCTTTCTACCTCATCGCCAACTTTTAAAAGGGACTCTTGGCCCAATAAAATCACACCTATTTCGTGGGCATCAATATTATAGGCAATGCCAAAAAGCCCTCCGGGAAATTTTAGTAGTTCTTCAAAGCCCACGCCGGGAAGTCCAGACACTTTGGCTATACCAGTAGATACGCTCATCACCAAACCAACCTCACGGGGCTGCATTACAAAATGAAAATCATCGATTCCCTTACTTAGATTACTGAGTTCGTTGTTTATAATCGTATCTCGTTCAATTGCTGACATATTATTGATTTACTGCCACCGGCTTAGCGGTGTTGATTCCCTCGGAAATACTTTTTTCCAACGAATTAAGATACTCAGAAAAACTCCATGACATTTTATAACCGTTGGTGGATAGTTCAATGCCACTTATTATCCCGGGCACCGTTTTAAATTGCAAGGCCGTTTTGGTGCCAAGAATTTTGTTTACGGCATCATTAATTTCGCCTTGTTGTTTTGCTGGCAGGTCAAATGCGCTTTTCACTAAAACTGCATTTGAATTAGATGTAAATGCATCCACAAACTGTTTTTTTTCATCCGCCTTTAATTCCATTAGCCGTTTGATAAACGTATCGGCAGATTGTGCTTCCAGACTGCTGGAAGCCATATCGGCAAGGGCTTTCCGGGCAATAGCAAAAACTTGGTGTTGTGTTTTTTCAGCAATTTCCTGGTGATCGCTTTCATATTTTTCTTTGGCAGCCTTTTCCATGTTTGATTGCAGGTTATTGGCATCAGTTTTTGCTGCAGCCATTAAAGTTTCTTTTGCAGCAGCAGCATCGGCAAAGGCTTTATCCATCAAGCTTTTTTTCTGCTGGTCAAAATCGTCATTCTTCTTTTTGAAATCATCTTTTTCCTTTTGAGCGACCGCCTTTTTATCATCTGCATCTTTTAACTGGGCTGCAATATTTTTCTCCCGTTCATCTACAGCACTGAGTATCGGCTTGTACAGGAACTTCTTTAACAACCATACAAGTATGAGAAAATTTATAACCTGGGCTATTACCGTAAACCAATTGATTTTCATTTGACTATTTTAAGCATTTTAATGACCCATGGAAATCACTTCCAGTAAACATCGTTTCGCAATAATATTTCTCACCGCAGGTAGAAAATTGACACCGTTCGCTGCGCCCGATATTATTTTGCAATAACATGGTTCCAGAACGGATTGGCGAAAATGAGGATCATGGAAACCACAAAACAATAGATGGCCGTCGATTCGATCATGGCTAATCCCACAAATAATGTTCTGGTAATTGTTGGACCGGCATCGGGCTGCTGCGCAATGGAGCTTAACGCAGACGCCACTGCTTTTCCTTCACCCAATGCGGGCATCATACATCCGACACCCGTTGTAAGTCCGGCAGTAACAATTGACGCTACTGCAATTAGAGTTGTACTATCCATTATACATTTTTATTAAGTTGTTAATGATTTTACTTTACCGGTTTTTGCATCGTGCACAGCCGCTGTAATGTAAACGGTTGCCAGAATGCTGAAAATATAAGCCTGCACCATGCCGGTAAGTAGTCCAAGCGCATTCATGATTACCGGGAAAAGAAATGGTGAAATAGTTAGTAGAATAGCCACAATCATTCCTCCGCTCATAATGTTTCCAAACAACCTAACGGCCAATGCCAGTGTGCGGGACACTTCGCTGATGATGTTAAAAGGCAACATAATAAATGTCGGTTTCAGATAGGATTTTAAGTAACCCAAAAAGCCACTCTTGCTAATACCAAAAAATGGAACTGCAATAAATACGCACAATGCAAGAGCGGTTGTAGTAGAAAGGGAAGCTGTTGGCGGTGTATAGCCGGGAAATATGATACACAAGTTGGAAGTACCTATAAACAAAAACAAAGTGCCAACAAAACCGATATATTGTTCAGGATTACTTAACCCAATTTCTTTTATTTGACTATTGATGCCCGTTACAATCATTTCAAGCACACATTGCCAACGTGATATGGTGATGTCTGTTTTTAGTTTCCGGGTAATCAATTTCGCGCCTATCACCAGCACCAGCATTAACACCCAGGTGGTGACTAAGGTAAGGTTGATGGTGATAAAACCATGTTGCCAAAAAATGGTCTGGTCGGGACTAAGCTCCATAATTAGTCTCCTTTTTTAATTGCCTTTTTTCATCAATTGATTTGGTGACATGAATGACAATAAACCGGGCTACAATAAAACCAACCAGGCATGCCAGCAATTTTTTCCAATTTCCGGAACCGATAAAGTAAAACCCTGCCAGCGTGATGGCGATACGGAGTACAAAGCTGCCGAAAATCCAGAGTGCCGGATTTTGGGTACTAACCGTTTTTCTTACGGTGAGCCAGAGGCCTCCGAAGAAAATGATTCCCAGCAATATTCCTGCCAGCGATGCTAAAATCAAATAGGGGATTTCACTCATTGTTATCGTCTTTATCGTTGTGTATTTCCTTGTCTTCTTTCGTTACCCAATACCAGGCAGTGGTGCTTCCGGTGATGATCCCGGCAAACAAAAGAGTTAGTGTCCATGAAAATGATTGCGGGTGTGTTTTATCCAGCCATATTCCCAGTGCAGCGCCCAGCAAGGCTGGCACTGTCACTGACCAACCTACCAGCCCCATCATCCCCAGACCAAACCACACGGTATCCTTTTTTTTCAGCGCTTTAAGTTTCCGGTTTTCTTTTTTGGAAATCTCCTCGCTAAAAAAATTTCCCTCTTTATTATTTGGCGTTGGTTCCATTATCAATTACCCCGGATTTTATCGAAGCTGTAAATAAATCCTCTTTCCAATTTCGCGATTACCGTATTGACTTGCTTTATATTTTCCATTTGCGAGTTGAAGTTTTTCTTCACCAAATCGCCGAGTTTGCCAAGGTCTGCGCCGCCTACCGCATTGCGCACGGAAATCAATATTTGCAAGCCTGCTTTTATCATCACGCCATTATCAACGGCTACATACTTTATACCGTCATTTTCAGTTTGATATGTGAAGATGCCGGGTACCAATGCCGCCACACAATCCAGCCTTTGCGGTAACATGCCATAAGAACCCTGGCTTGTTTCCACCACGATACTGCTTACATTTTTTATGTCGGCAAATACTTTGAAAGGCAGCAGAATTTTCACGTTCATCAGGTTATTACCCATCTTATTATATTATGGAGTTACTGCATTTTCTTTTACAACTGGCTGTTCATTGATGTCTTTCTTTTTGGAATCATCCGCCTTACTATCACCAACTGTATCATTTTTCTTCACTTCATCTATCGCTCCAATCATGTAAAAAGCGCTTTCAGGATAATCTTTGAATTCATCGGCCAAGATACGCTCGCAACCGTCCAACGCATCTTTCAAGCTCACCTGCTTACCCTTGATGCCGCTGAATTGTTCGGTCGCGGAAAAAGGTTGGGTTAGGAAGCGTTCAATTTTTCTTGCACGATCCACTATATTTCTGTCCTGTACAGATAATTGCTCCATGCCGAGCATGGAAATAATATCTTTTAATTCTTCATACTGCGCCAGGGTTGCTCTTATTTTCTGTGCCAGTTCATAATGCCGTTGGCCGATGATTCCCGGCGTTGCCATTTTTGAATTGGATTGCAGTAAATCAATGGACGGATATAAACCTTCACTGGCTTTTTTTCTCGACAACGCAATAGAAGCAGACAGATGTGAGAAAGTATGCACAGCCGCAGGATCCGTCAAATCATCCGCAGGTACGTATACCGCCTGTATAGATGTGATGGCACCCGTGTCTGTATAGGCGATACGCTCTTCCAGTTCCGACAATTCAGTTCCCATGGTTGGTTGATAACCTAATCGGGAGGGCATTTGCCCCATCAACCCGGACACTTCCATACCAGCCTGGATGAAACGGAAAATATTATCAATCAATAGGAGTACATCGCGGTGTTCATCATCCCTGAAATATTCAGCCATGGTAAGTGCCGCATGGCCAACACGGAATCTTGCGCCAGGTGGTTCATTCATCTGCCCGAATAGCATCACCATATCTTTGAGCAAATCGGCCTCTGTCATAGCGTTATACAATTCGTTTCCTTCGCGGCAACGTTCACCAATTCCGCAGAACATGCTCACGCCTTTGTTGTGGCCCACCATGTTATGGATCATCTCGGTAAGCAACACAGTTTTACCCACACCGGCGCCGCCAAACAACCCTGCTTTACCACCCCTTTCCAAAGGAATAAGCACATCGATGGCCTTGATACCGGTTTCAAAAATTTCAGATTTGACGGCTCGTTTGGACAAGGGCGGTGGTGCCTGATGAATGTTGCGGCGTTCGCCTTCGGGCAACGGTTCTAGCTTGTCAATAGTATCTCCAAAGACATCAAACATCCTACCCAGAATATTTTTTCCAACAGGCACTGTCAGTTCTTCTCCATATGTTTCCACGGCCATCCCTCGTGCCAAACCTTGTGTCGGATTTAAAGCAATGCCTCTCACAGTATGGGCATCCAATTGAGCCAGCACTTCGATGGAGACTTGTTTGTCCTTTCCACACTGCAGTAAGGAGTAAATTGGCGGGGGATTATTTTTAAACGCAACATCTACAACGCTTCCCCTAACAGAAATAATTTTGCCGTATTGAATTGTAGAATTGTTATTATCCGGGACTTGATCCATTTTATCGTGATCTGTTTGAGAGTGCGAATTGGTCCTTTACGCCAGGTCTTTATTAAGAATGCTGTTAGAGCGGACCAGCGTTTTCCATCCTATGATTCTGGCCAGGTGGTATTTTAAAATGTTTATTGAAATAGCTTTTTTGTGATGATTTCGACAGTTGCCGGATCCACCAGCCCATAATTATGCGACACTAACTTTTTATCCTTACCCTGATAGTCCATTTGGTTCAGCATATGCGAAATCACGGCTGTACGCGTGTCACTTTTATCGTCTGCGCTCACAACGAACCAGGGTGCGTTTTCAAAGTTTGTTTTCAATAACATTTCATCACGTGCCTTTGAATAATCTTTCCAGTGCTTGTGTGCTACATCATCAATGGGACTTATTTTCCATTGTTTCAGCGGATTTTCTTTACGGTCTTCCAATCGGCTTTCCTGTTCCTTTTTACTAATATCCAGATAATATTTAAGTATGATGAAACCGCCTTGAATGAGTCCATTTTCAAAAGATGCTACTTCCGAAAAGAAAGACTTGTACTCTTTGTCGGAACAAAATCCCATTACTTTTTCAACACCCAAGCGGTTGTACCAGCTACGGTTGAATATTACAAATTCACCAGAGACGGGCAAATGGGCAGTATAACGTTGAAAATACCATTCACGTTCCTGAAACTCTGTTGGCTTACTCAAAGCAACCACCTTCGATTCTCTCGGGCTCAGATGTTTAGTAATTCTTTTAATCGTTCCATCTTTACCGGCAGCATCCCTTCCTTCCAATATCACCAAAAGTTTAAGGTTGGATGCAATGATTTCTTTTTGAAGCTTTACCAGTTCAATATATAGTTGATGGCGTGCCTTTTTCTTCTTATGCTTGTCAACATCATCGAACCCTGATGTGTGTTCCATTTTATTGCTATATAATTAGGAAATTAATCTCCGTAAAAACAGGTCATCAGTATGTTATAACAGACGGTGTTTCACTTTTAGGATTATGATATTCCGCCTCATCAAATAAAGGTGATCGCTTTACAATATCAATTGGAATATTTAAAACAACTTTTGAGTGCTCCCAATTTATTTCTTTAATATGATCTACTGTAATCATCACTTTTTTCCCACCGAAGAGATGATGGGTATCGACTACGAGATATAGTATCTTCCAGGTTTCACAATCCACTACAAAGTCGCTAATATACCCGAATTCACCATCAATGGCCTCTATATGATAGCCATGCAGGGTACTGGTGCTTCTCAAATGCAAGTCGTAATCCATTTCCTTTTCGGTACCATCTTCATTAATAGTCGTCGCGGTATTTAATTCTATCTCGGCAGGTAATACAGACCATACACTGCCAGCGTAAAAGCCATTACCGCCATATCGCTGCCATGCATAATGACCGTATAAATCAATTTCCTGTTGGCGGGACACTGGCTTGTCCGTATCAATATCCGGACTGTCTTTTACTTGTTCTTTGGTCAGGTTTACAATAAATTCCTTTTTTTCATAGTCAATTGATTGGACTGCCTGGGGTGAAACAAGCACGTTGCGACCAAATAGCCAGCTTCCAGTTTTTACTATCAGATAACGGACAGTCCCATCATTATCATCAAAATAAAATTCGGTGACTTTTCCAATCTCGCCATCTTTTGCACCTAATACATAACCGATTAAACTTTTGATATTACATTGCATTTCTTTATTTTTTTAGTGATCATTAATACTTAAGGAACTTTAAAAATCAGCATTTTGATTTTTGTTGTTTTCTTTGACCGGGCAGATGCCTCGGTTAATGTTTAACACCAACTATTGTACCCATGTGAATTTTCTTCCACACACAGTTGGTACAAATTACTTTTGATGAGCTTTATTGTCGATCCACTTGGGCATTTTCTTCGTTGCACATAGGAGGGGCTGAGATTGTCAGTATAGTTTCTTTCTGATTGCTCAAACATCTTAGCCTCTTCTCTCCTGATCTCAAAACAATCCTTTGTTGCGGGGTATTTTATCCCGGTTTGGGGCCTGAGAAGCAGCAATAAATATTCAAACGGTATTGCAGTTAATGAAATAACACCTGATTCTCTAAGAATAATCAAATTCCACAACGTATTATAAATAAGTAATAAAGACCTAATTACCATTATGCCGAATAGAATAACTGGCAATCCATGATATTTGCTTAAATCGCCTTGCATAACTTTTGCCGGCGTTTAACTGTCAGGTGTAATGGCACCAATTATTTATTTAATCCAAAAGCCGATCAAGGGTGCACGGAGAAGAAAGCGTATTAAAAATGCGTGTTGTTTATTATCGTAATCATTCAGATGTTTCACAAACTGGCCTGGGGTCGCAGGCTAAGCAATGTGCACAGTCATCAATAGGATAATATCTCACTGTCGCCGGTAGTTAGAGCTCAATTTAGCAACCCATGGGATTATTATCCTGGGTGCCCCTAAATGGGAGAAATTGATAGGTTCGGCACAAAAAAACCGCAACACAGTGTTTGCGGTTTTTTGATATTTTCTACATTTCAGGGTGCGGAGGGTTAGGGATTCGAACCCCAGGACCTGTTACAGTCAACAGTTTTCAAGACTGCCGCAATCGACCGCTCTGCCAACCCTCCGGCGCAAATGTAAGGGCAGCATTTATTTAACCAAAAAAAATATCGGGAGCGACCTCCTTAATCCCATTAAAGTCACAGCTATCGGGCATTACAACCATAAAAATTGTTTATTGCAATGATTTCTATCGCTTTAAATAAGGATAAACTTGCAGGAAATTGTAAGCGGATTATCGAGGTTCGCGGGAATATAAAATAGGTGCGGCCTACCTTTGAAGAAATCCTGCACTGCTGATCGCCCCGCTTCCCTTGTCCTGCACAAATGCAATCACATTATATTCACCAGGCTGTATCACCAACCCGTTCTTAAATTTTACGGAGCCGGAGGTGGCCGGGCTTTCAAGCGTTTTCCAGTCAAGTACGACATTGTTGTGCGTTAAGGTTCTACCTGCATTTTCACCACGCAGCACTTTGGACACTGCACTCTTTTGAACAAGCACAAGGTGGAGGACTTCGTTCTTCCCGACATTAGGGACGGTATAAGTAAAATTGTCAGGATTTGGACCTGTAGCAGAAAGCAGTATTTTTTTGGAAGAATGGGTGGCCTTAAGTGCCGCTGCTATGCCGGTGGTGGCCTTTCCTTTGTCTGAGCCTACGAAACCGGTTACTCCGTTCACGACCATCTGGGGTGTATAAACCGATTCCTCTTTGAAAAAGCCAGCATACCAGCCTTGCCGTTCCGTAAAAAAGTGGCTGCTGAAAGGATCTTTCCAGCCAATTCGGTCCCAGTAATCTACATGTTCGCTTAATACCAGGACCACCTGGCCATTTTTCGCTGCATCCTCTGCCAACACTGTTGCCAACTTATCCGCTGGCGGACATGAGGAGCAGCCCTCTGAGGTAAACAATTCTACAATTGCAAAGCCGGTACTGTCTGAGTGCGTCGCGGCGGGATTGATCTTTGTATCAGAATTTGAATTACAGGATTGCTGGAGCATAATGCAGCTCAACAAGGAGGAGGCAAGTATTTTTAGCATGGAGGAAACTACGACATTTTTTTGCTTCGGGTTTTTGAAGAAGAAGCCCATGGAAGGGTTTAACAAAAATTAGGATTACCCACACCCCCATCTGGTTTCGAGGCACATGGTTGATTGTACCATTTGGTTTTGATAAGCTTTTTACTTTTGCCTATATTTTCGTGAGCCATGCACAGAAAGTCAGGAACAAGTTTTAGGACTGTTTACATTTATCTATTAGGGTAGCCAGGCAATGGACTTTTATCGTATCGAAATTGATTCGTTACGTAGACAGGATTCAGCAACGGTGCAAAAGTCCTGTATCAGTTTGAACTTTCGGTACCATTTATTTGCCAGCTATTAGGCCTGGAATAAGTTGCGATGAATGAGTTTGTGAAAAATCAGGCTGTGATTAATTAATTTTTCACAGAAAAAAGTATCACAAACCTGTAAAAAATCAAGCTGTAAAAAATTAATTTTTTACAAGTCCTTTTATCACAAACCTGTAAAAAATCACGCTGTAAAAAATTAATTTTTTACAAGCCCTTTTTTCACAAACTCAAATCTGGCTTACATTGTAAAATGAAACGTTGACATAATTATGAAAAAGGACGATACTGGAAATTCAAACTGAGACACTAACACTGTATAGATCATCATTGTATATGAATAAGAAAACTTAATTTGAATAGTCGCTTCAACTAAATGCAAAGTATGGATTCAGAAACCGAAATAGGTGGGGTTACAGGTAGTACCAATGGCTACGCCCCTGTAAATGGCATCCGGATGTATTATGAAATTCACGGAAAAGGCACTCCGCTGGTGCTAATCCACGGAGGCGGATCAACGATCCAGAGCTCTTTTGGCAATATCCTTTCGCTATTGGCAAAAAACCATCAGGTAATTGCAGTGGAGCTACAGGCGCATGGACACACCAGCGATCGCGAAGGTCCTGAAACTTTTCAACAGGATGCAGACGATGTGGCAGCCCTTGTAGCTTATCTTACAATTGGTTCAGCACATTTTTTAGGCTTTAGCAACGGTGGCAATACGGCACTGCAAATTGGCATCCGGCATCCTTTGATTGTAAAAAAACTGGTGGCTGTGTCTGCTGTTTACAAAAGGGAAGGACTGATACCAGGTTTCTTTGGATGGATGGAAAATGCAAGCCTGGAAAATATGCCGATGCCACTTCAAACGGCGTTTTTAACGATACCGGGAAACGACCAGGCGGGCCTGCAAAATATGCATGACAAAGACGCTGCCCGGATGGTGCATTTCGAAGATTGGCCAAAAACTGATCTGGCCGCTGTTACGGCTCCCACCCTGCTGATTAATGCCGATTACGATGTAGTGCTGAATCAGCATGTGGTTGAAATGGCCGGGATAATTCCCAATGCTCGTTTATTGATTTTACCCGGTATCCATGGATCCTGCCTGGGCGAAATATGTACCACGAAACCCGGCAGTTGCCAGCCGGCCATCACGGCGATGGCGGTGACAGAGTTTTTAAATGATTAAGAGCACTTCGAAAAGACATCGAAGCGTCAAACCCAAACAGGAAAAATGATTATCACCACCCGGACTGACTCTGAAAACCCTGACTTTATTGAATTGGTAAAATTGCTGGATGCCGACCTGGCCAAAAGGGATGGCAATGAACATTCCTTCTACGCCCAATTCAATAAAATTGACAAAATAAAACAAGTAGTAGTGACTTACGAAAACGCGCAACCTCTGGGCTGCGGTGCCATCAAAGCCTTTGGTGCCACAGCGATGGAAGTAAAACGGATGTATACTTTGCCGGAAGCGAGGGGCAAAGGCATTGCCACCTTTATCCTCAGCCAACTGGAGCAATGGGCCAATGAACTGGGCTATGAAAAATGCGTACTGGAAACCGGCAGGAAACAGCCTGAAGCTATAGAATTGTATCAGAAATGCGGCTATGAAATCATACCCAACTATGGCCAGTATGCCGGGGTAGAAAATAGTGTTTGTTTTGAAAAAAAATTAAAACGCACTACCCTGTAATTGTATGCACTAATCTCATAACCGCGTCACCCACAGGTACCTTCCTTCGATCTGGGAAGTCGACTGCTGGTACTTATTATAAAAAGCCGAACTTAAAAACTGAATCGCCTCGTCCCTGTTTTTTGCGCCAATACAAATCGTTTTTATTCCGATCGCTTTACAAGCTATTTCAAGGTCTTCCCACCTTTTAAAAGGATGCACAATGCCATAAAAAACATTGCCAGTAAGAAATGCAGCTTTATGCATCCACTCACCCGAATCAGTAGAAGTAAAAGGCCCCTTAAGTTGTTGCTCCTGGATCGCATTTGTGAGCAGCGCCACCTCTTTATCGTTGCCGGCGGCATCTGCCATTCGTATCACGGGGCCTGGAATAAAGGACAGGAGTAATAAACCCCATATCCATTTTTTCCGCAATTCAGACTCGTGCAAGAGCACGCAGGAAGCTATAAGTAACAATATTGAAAGCGGCCATAGATAGCGTTCTTCCACAAAAATAAGGAGGTAAACAAGCGGGAATAAAATAATGATTGTTGTGAATGGTATTAGGCTTTTTTCCATTCTTACTTTCACTAAGAGCCAGCCCAACAACACCGGAGAAAGGATCGAAGTCCATAGGGTTGACCAAAATGCATTTTTGATATTGAAGCCCACCAGGCGCAGGCCTTTTACCAGTAACTCCTTCGATTGAAATGGCGTAGAGAGCGTGGCCTGCGAGTAAAATGGATCCACCCAGCGACTTGTGGCGCCTGCATATGGTGGCGGGTAAAAAAATGGCTGGTAATCGGGCTGCCCGCCTTTTAAAACCCAACTCCAATTAAGCTGGCCGCTATAGCCAAAACTAATAATATGGTATTTATGAAAAAGCAATGCCATCCACACCAATACCAATGGCAAAAACGCCAGCATACCAGCCGAGTAGTTTTTAAGATGCCATCCTTTCCGCTGAATCAATGGCACCCAAAACAAGTGCAGAAAGGAGAAATGCATGACAAAAAATACACCTCCGTATGTTTTGGCAAAAAAACCAATGACCGCGATGAGACCGAGTCGGGCATTCAATTTGGTATCGTACACAAGATCTGCGTGCGTGGCTTCGTTTACATACCACAAAAATATCCAGACAAAAAGCATATCTGCGGCAAGCTGCACCATGGCATAGGACAACACCATAATCATTGCGGTGAGGAGGATTGCACTATGCTGCCTGGAAGTAAATGAAAACTGCCGCAATAAGCGTTGCGCCTGGTAAAGGGCGCCAATAGCAAAAACCAAATTGGCGATCTTAAAACACATAACCCCATTAAACCCCATGCTCACAAATGGCACCATCAGCCAGCTATTTAGTGGGCTCCAATACCCGTTGATAGCATCGTGCCAGTCTCCAGTGGCATAGTGGCGGGCCACGGTGATATAACCGATTGCATCTATATCAACTACATGACGGAATAAGGGATACAGCGCAGCAAACAAAACTGTCAGCAGTAATGAGGCATGTTTCCAGTTGAAATTTGTATGTATAACCCGGAGATCGCTTCTTACATCCATTCGGTTGGTTCTATGGCGTCAAATTTGGTGAAATTAAACATCAGAATAGCATTTCTTTTCCGCCTGGAAACCTGACAGGGTAACAAATATTGAAAAAAGAGTTGTGCCTGTAAGGATTGTACTTCACAAAGTATAAAACAGAATCAGCATCTTTCTTTTTGCTGTAATAGGTCAGAGTCCCGATAAGTAAATACCCAAATGACCTGACGACTGTTTCCCGTTTTACCTTTTACCTACTACAGATTATGCAGCACAGCCTTTAACTCCTTAAAATAAACTGCCGCATGAATCAACCGGCTGCCATACCAGCTAAACATTTCACCATCCACCAATACGATTTTTGTGTTGGGAAGCAAATGTTGCATTTCGTCTATATGCTGTTGTTTGAAAGGATAAGGTTCGCTGGACAAAAGCAGTAACTCGCAGTTTTCGAGTTGCAGCCTTTCAATAGTTATTTCCGGATAACGGATTTCATCGATAAAAACATTTTCTAAGCCGCAGAGTTCCATCATGTCGCTTACATAAGTGTCGCCCCCAGCGGCCATAAAGGGACTTCGCCAAACCAGGTATGCTGCGG
Source organism: Chitinophagaceae bacterium (assembly GCA_039925965.1). GTDB lineage: Bacteria > Bacteroidota > Bacteroidia > Chitinophagales > Chitinophagaceae > JAZKFT01. The sequence continues at coordinate 141,922 of JBDSXW010000127.1, read as the reverse complement.
ACAATTTATGGTTGGCAGTATCCAAACCAGCAAAGGATTGCAAAATCTTTTCAGCAACCCTGGCCGCATTAGATTCCCTGTTTACCAGTTGTCCAACCTGCCGGATCATATCCAATGCATCGTCGAGGTTGCAGATATCGCTGACATAAACCGGGCAAATAGTGGCAAGCGCTTCTACCTGCTCTCTGATATTTTCTTCTTTGTTGGCCAGGATTAAATCGGGTTGCAGGGCCGACAACATTTCTATATCGACCGTTTTGGTGCCGCCAATTCTCGTCTTGCTACGGAACCATTCGTGTGGGTGCACGCAAAATTTGGTGATACCGACTACTTCAGCGTCCAGACCGAGGTCGAACAATAATTCCGTTTGTGAGGGCACAAGGCTAATAATCCGGCCAGGCTTATCACCTGGAAGAAGGAAAAAATTATTTTGGTGGATGATGGAATGCATACAATTTAACCGGTGGCAATTAACCAGTTACAAAGCTATTGCCTAAACAAGTGGGAATCATGAATCCGCAAATATCATACCGTGATAAGCACCCACGCACTTCCTGGCATAGCCATTACGCGACCCAAAATACCTAACCAGCCACTACAATAACAATTCCATTGGCCAATTAAGATTTTTGTGCAGGTCTATAGCAGGCTCTCCAATACAGGATCCGTATAGTCATTGATGTAATAAAGCACATTTGGATATTGATCAAATTCTTCCTTTCCATGAAGGGTCGTTAATACCACGCAAGGCATCCCGGCATTCATCGCTGCTTCCACGCCCTTGGGAGCATCTTCAAAAACAACACAACCCCCAGGTGCGATACCCATCAATTCAGCAGCCTTTGTAAATGTTTCGGGGTGCGGCTTACTGAGCACCACATCATCTGCACTTACGATGGCTTTAAAATAATGTCGCAGGTTGAGGTTGTCGAGTACAAAATCGATATTAAAAGGGATGGCGGCCGAGCCAATGGACATCGGAATATCACGCAGCCGGGCTTGCTCCAGGAATTCGCCCAAACCTGCTATCAACGCCAGTTTCGGCATATAGGCCGATTGGTATCTCCGCTCCTTTTCCATCGACAGTTCTTTCACCTCCTCCCCGGTAAAACGCCCTTCTCCAAAAATCCTCAGCAACACTTCATCATTTTTGCCATACATATGGCTTTTAACTTCTTCGTAATTAAGGCCGGCTCCGAGGTCATCGTTCAGTATATCGAACCAGCCTCTTACATGATAGGCCATATCGTCAATCATGGTGCCGTTCATATCGAAAATCAAAGCCTTTGGTTTTGTCATGGTTCTTTTTATTGCTTGCGGTGCAATAGTAGTTTGAAAAATTAAATGCCCGTGATAGGGGAAACCTGGAAGGTCCCGAATAAACTTATAAGGCCATTTCGGTCTTTGCTGCGGTTGGAAGCCCAGGAAAGACGTTATAGATTTTGGCAGGCTGGTTTTTTACTCATTCAAATAACAAAACAAATCCACCAGCACCCTTTATTTCAACCTGGTATTTTCCATTGTTGGCTATAGTGACCATTTCATTTTTAAAACTGAGCGGTTCTGCGCCATCGCTAATTAACGTGGCTTTTTTGCCTTTCAGAAAAGCCAGATCTAGGTCAAGTTGCCTTGTTTCGGCTTCACCATTGATACCCGCTACATACCATTTTTTGCCGCTCTTGCGTGCCATCACCAACAATTTACCAGGGTAACCATCAATAAATTTAGCATCATCCCAGTTGTTGGGCAGTTGGCGCAAAAAATCTTTTACGGCGCCAGGCACCTGAATCATGCCCTCGGGAGATTCTGCGTAGTGCTGAATGCCCGAAAGAAAAAGCACTGACAGGGCCAATTCAAAAGCGCTCGTTGTTTTCCGTTGAACCTTTGTTTGAATCTTATAAAGGTTCATCGGGGTAAAATCCATAGGATCAAAAGCGTTGCGGGCGTACGGTAACATGGCGCAATGGCTGGCTTCCAGGTCAGCATCAGCCTGGTTAAAAGTGATCATTTCAAAACCACGGACCGCTTCGGTAGTCATCAGTTGCGGGTAGGTGCGTGCCCAGCCGCGGGGCAAAGTGGCACCATGAAAATTGACCAGCAATTTATACTTAGCAGCATCTTCCAAAATATCAGTATAGTATTTTATCACCGACTGCCCGTCACCGCCAAAGAAATCGATCTTCACACCTTTGATACCCATTGCCTGTAATCGGGCAAATTCCCTGCTCCGCAATTCGCTGGTCAGCAGCATGTTTTTGGGAGTATATTTTACCGTGTTCCAGTCGCCGGCCGAATTGTACCAAAGCAAGAGGCTTACATTTTTTGTGGCAGCATAGTCGGCCAGTTCCTTTATTTTATCGTACCCGATTTTACGGTCCCAGTCAGCATCTACGAGGCAGTACTGCCAATGCATATCCGCGGCAAAATCAATGTACTTTTTCTGTTCATCGTATACAATAAAATTATCTTTAGAATTGATCCAGCTCCAGGAAGCCTTCCCGGGCCTGACAAACGAAGGATCAATTTTCTTAGCCGGTGCAGCCAGATCCATTCCCAATGTAGATTCCATGATGGTATTAAGGCCACCAATGGTAATGATGCGCCAGGGCGAATACCAGGGTAGTTTGGAAGCAGGCAACAGGCCACCGCCAGTGATGCCAATTACTTCCCGTGGATCTGGAAAACTGATATGATAGATATTGCTCAAAGAATCGTTGTATAGCCTGGTATTACAATAAGTGCCGTCCATACCGGCTTCTGTGATCAGCAACCAGGCAGTTTTTGTTTTAAATAGGGCAGGATATACCCAGCCTCTTTTGTTGTACAAACCCACCGGCACATCCTGTTTGTAATGCTCTTCGTAAGCAGGGTTTGTTTTCTCCCAGCCACTTTTTGATTCCTGCATTGGCTGAAGGAACGCTGTAGCGGTAGCGGGCAATGTATAGGTCGTTGCTTCCGACAATATCTGTGTCACATTGCCCGAGGCTTTTGGAAAATAGTAGCGAAATCCTATCCCGTCATTACTCACCTGGAAAATAATATCCAGCTGTTGGCCAGACTTATTTGCAAGATGAAACACCCGCTTATTTGCCAAATAAGTAATGGAAGACTTCTTCGCGTTCAGCGTCTTATAAATGTCCTTCACCGGTTCTGTATTGGACACCGAGGTCACCGCAAGCCCCTGACTAAAATCGCCATCTGAGGTTACCAGACCAAGGCTGGAATTCTCAAGCACCATACTATTTGCAAACATTACTTTGTAGCCAACCGACTGATCGCCGTTGACCATAAACTCAACCGAAATTTTTTTATCCGGACTTTCGGTGGTAACCGGTTTTTTCTGGCAAAAGCCAGTAACCATCGAAATGGTAAATAGCCCCGGCAAGATACACCTGCGATGTAATTTGACCTTTATTTGGCTTTTCATATGCGGTCGCTTTTATCATTCTATGCAATAAAAAAGCCATTGGCATTTTCCGAAATTTGGAAGCTGCCAATGGCTGATGCAAGTTTTTATTTCGCGTAAACTTTGTACTTGGTAATTGAATGGTACTTCTCCCCTGGCTTCAGCAAGGTGGTTGGAAAAGATGGCTCATTAGGTGAATCCGGGAAATGCTGTGTTTCGAGGCAAAGACCCGTGTGAAGGTTAAAAGGCTTGCCTGTATTGTCTTTGATGGTACCATCCAGGAAATTACCGCTATAAAACTGGAGGCCAGGCTCAGTGGTGTACACTTCCAGGGTGCGGCCACTTTTAGGCTCCGATAATGTCGCCACCAGTTGCATGTCAGTTCCTTTTTTATCCAGTACCCAGTTGTGGTCATATCCGCCTTTTACGCTATCTATTCTTGCCCCTATTTTAGTAGCCGTGGTGAAGTCGAATGGTGTTCCCTTAACCGTCACAATTTTACCGGATGGTATCAGGGTGGTATCTACTGGAGTATAATTAGCTGCAGCTATCTGCAAACTATGGTCCAGTATGGTGTTAGCATGGTCGCCGGTAAGGTTATAATAGTTATGCTGGGTAAGGTTTACAACCGTGGCTTTATCGGTTGCAGCATTATATTCTATCAGCACTCCCTGATCATCAGTAAGGGTATATTTTACAGTTACTGTAAGGTTGCCTGGGTAGCCTTCTTCGCCATCTTTACTCATATAGGTAAGTGTAAGTGCAGGGACGGAATCGCCATCTGTTTTAGCATCCCATACAACTTTGTCGAAACCTTTGTTGCCGCCGTGGAGATGGTTTTTCCCGTTGTTGGTGGCCAGGGTATATGAAGTATTGTCTATCTTAAATTTTCCATTCGCAATACGGTTGCCATAGCGTCCTATTAATGCGCCAAAATAGGGTGGCTTGGCCAGGTAACCACTGAGGCTATCGAAGCCCAAAAGGATGTTTTCCATTTTACCATTTTTATCAGGAGCCATCCAGCTCGTCATAGTGCCGCCATAGGTAGAAATTTTAACCTGGATCCCGTTGTGGTTGGTAAGGGTGTATAGTTCCACCTTTTTCCCATCTGCTTCGCCCCAGTCGGCCTTGGTGATGCCGGTTGGCGTACCGGTTTCTTTTTCAGCAGTTTTGCAACTGGTAGTTACTGCAAATGCCGCAATGAGCATATAGGCAATCGTTTTTTTCATGTTGTAATTTTTACCCCGCAAAGATGCAGGGTTCTTTCGTTTGGCAATATTGTAAACAATTTAGAAGTGTAATAATAACACTTAATTTTATTTTGTTAAAAATTTAGGGTAAGTAATTTTTCTCCTCCGACCTTTTTTTGTGCCGGCAAAGACTAAATCTATGCACTAATCAAGCTACCGTTATTTACCAGTTTGAATAGAAAAAAGAAAAGGCTGCCTTTTGGGCAACCTTAAGAAAAACAATTTGATCATTACTCAGGTCATTCCTATTTTCAAAGATGTCATGGAAATCGACCCCATCACCAGCTGATCACTAAAGAAAGACTGGTTTTCATTTTCTTCTTTTAACCCAAGGATATACAGTAATGGCAAGTAATGCTCCGGAGTAGGGATTGCCAATTTAGCTTCGGATCCCAGGTTTTGGTACCCAATCAGCAGATCGTTTTTTCCACTGGTTATCAAACTTTTAAAATTGTTGTTAGCCTCAATTGCCCAGTCGTAACCCGTTACCGGTCTTTGCCAATTCAGCATCCGCAGGTTGTGGACCATATTACCGCTCCCGATAATCAGCACGCCTTTTTTTCGAAGTGCCGAAAGCTCTTTTGCAAAATCATAATGCTGCTGTGGTGTACGATTCAGATCCATACTCATTTCTAATACCGGTATATCTGCGTTCGGGTACATATGCCTGAGCACGCTCCAGCAACCGTGGTCGAGCCCCCATTGCGTGTCCAAAGCGGCAGGCGTAGGCTTAAGTAAAGTTTGAATATCCAGTGCTAGCGAAGGGCTGCCTGGTGCTGGGTAGTGCACATCAAATAATTCTTGTGGAAAGCCGCCAAAATCGTGAATGGTAGGCGGTTTTTCCATCGCGGTGATCTTGGTTCCCCTTGTTTCCCAATGTGCCGAAATACAAAGGATAGCGTTAGGTTTGGGCAGGGCGGCACCTATGCTTCGCCATTCTTTTGCAAATTCATTTTGCTCGATGGCATTCATCGGACTACCATGCCCAACGAATAGCATTGGCATCTTATCCGTGACACCCAACGGGGAAACAATTTCATTCAGATTCATAATCCTAACTTAAGTCATTGGGTCATTAGTCAATGGTTAATAGCTTGTCTACCTATTGGCAAATGACTAATGACCATTGCCTAATGACTAATGCCCTGGTATTTTAGCCCTCCACTTCAGTAGTTTTCAGCAACTGAATATCACAGCTGATACGAACGTCTTCACTAACCAGAACGCCGCCAGCTTCCAGCGCTGCGTTCCATATAAGGCCAAAGTCTTTGCGGTTGATTTTGCCATTGATAGTAAAGCCCGCTTTTACATTGCCCCATGGATCTTTTGCTACACCACCAAATTCCACATCCAGTTTAATTCGTTTGGTGATGCCTTTGATAGTAAGATCTCCCCATAGTTCGTAGCTACCGTCTCCATCTACATTTTCGTAGGTATTGGCGCTGAAAGTTATTTGCTTATGATTTTCTACGTCGAAAAAATCAGCGCCTTTTAGATGCGTGTCGCGGTCGGCACTTCCGGTATTTACAGAGGAAGGATCCAAAGAAAAATCAATTTCGGCAGTCATAAAATCATCACCGGTAGTAAGGATGCTGGCTTCAAACTGGGTGAAGACGCCTTTTACATTTGTGATCATCAGGTGCTTTACTTTAAAGGCAATTTCGCTGTGGCTTGGGTCGATGACCCATTTGGATTGTGTTGACATAGTTATAGTTTTTTTTGTTTAAATGATTGACTATGTAAATTTAATGTTTAAACATTGAGTATACAAAATAAACTTTCCTTTCCTTCCTTTTTTTTATTAACCCAATGTACTCTTATCATTTTATCTGCATAAGATCCGGTTCAATTGCTTTTCTTTAGTTGCCACCACGAAAAGGTTTTATCCCCTTGCGTTGCTCTTTGTGGCCATTGGTTTGTCCTTTTTCGGTAGCAAAGGCAGAGCCAGGTAATAACCCGCAACCTGCCGGTGTTGACACTACAAAAAAGGAAACACCTAAATATGAAATGAAGCAATACTGGTTTGTAATGCTGATCAACGGAAAACGCAGGAACGAGTTCAAAGACATAGCAATTCTTAATAAACTTCAGGCCGGCCAAATGCCCAATATTCAGCGGCTGGCCGACCCCGGTAAGCTACGAGTTGCAGGCCCATTTGGTGATGAATGGGATTGTCTGGGCATCTTCATTTTTGACGCCGCTACAACAGAAGAGGTAGCAGGATACCTTAAAACCAACCCTGCCTTTGCTGCCGGGAGACTTGACTATGAAATTCATCCATGGTGGACAGCTAAAGGCCTCACTTTCAAGTAAATAGTCCATCAGGCTATACTCCCACTATTACCCATTGCCAGCATCAAATAATTTTCAATAAGGCACAAAAAAACCAGCAGTTTTGCTGGTTTTTTGTGCCTTATAATTTGCTTAGGAAGTGCCCATTTTCTTTAGATGGTGTACATGTGCCAAAATCGCCTTGCCCATAGTAGGATATTCCAGGTACGGAATATTAAACTCTGCACAAACATTGCGCACAATGCGACTGATAGCAGGGTAATGCACATGAGAAATTTTTGGAAATAAATGGTGTTCGATTTGAAAATTCAAACCACCCACCATCCAACTGATGAATTTATTGTGGGTAGCGAAATTGGCAGTTGTTTTAATCTGATGAACCGCAAATTCATCGGGAAGTTTATTGCTATCAATATTTGCAATTGGGAACTCTGTGCTGTCTACTGTATGGGCCAATTGGAACACAATGCTCAAAACCAAACCTGCTACCATGCCCATTGTCATAAAGCCAATGAACCATGGAAGGAATCCAACGGCCATGATTGGAATGATCATGTAAACACCAGCATGAATAACTTTACCACTCCAGAAAGTTAAATGGTCTTTGATACTCATTTTCTTAATCGGTACACTACCAATCATTCCACTGAAATACTTTTTATAATCAGTGTAAAAGATCCAGGCTACATATAAAAGCATATACAGGAACCAGAAATACCAATGCTGAAAACGGTGCATCAGAAATTTTTTCTGGTGTTCATTCATCCGCATCAGTATGCCTACATTGATATCATCATCTACACCTTCAACATTTGTAAAACTGTGGTGAATCATGCAATGCTTCATATTCCACATAAAGGCATTTCCGCCCAAAAAATCGAGCGACCATGCCGCAAAAGCATTCATTTTCTTATTGCCGCTGAAGCTACCATGGCTTCCATCGTGCATTACATTAAAACCTACACCAGAAATAACAATTCCCAGAAAAGCGCATTCCAATACCCCGAGCCACCAAACCGGGGTAAAAAATACGAGGTGAACATAAATTACAGCGAGCAATGCAATCAGCACAATTGCCTTCGCATACAGTTTCCTATACCCGCGGCGCTCTGCACCCGTTGTATCAAAGTATTCCTGCACACGGCTCTTCAAAATGCTGTGAATTGAAGGACTACCAGATGGAAATTTTGGGATCATGAAAATATTTTATTGATGAATTACTGACCTGTTTTACTGTTAACCTGTGTCATAATAACTGAAAAGGTGTGTTACAAACAGACCAGGAATGACCGGAATAAGAGAACAAAATGCTGCTTTGAAAGTTCGATTGGCTCCGAAAAGACACTACTACCTCAAATCGGGGGCAAAGATAATCGCCAGATTTTAAGAAATAAGACAAAGTTTTGTTACTTACTCACATCAATCAGTTTATTGTGAACCGGAGTTTTGTAAGCAATAATATACTCAATAGCCGGGCTGTGTATCATGTTATATGCTGCACCAGGGCATCAAAGCTGCTAATTCCAATCATTTTGTCGGAGATAAATCCTTCGGCGTAAGGCACTCCGATCATTTTTCCAAACATTTTTGCCCGGTAAATAATACTCTCTAAAAAGTCAGGAGTGGAGATGTACGTCTGAGGCTCACTCTTATCCGGAGAGTCAAATTGGGTGCTATATGCCTTGATGGCGCCTATTTTCCGGTCTATGACTGCTGTTATATCAAACACAAAATTAGGTTGGAGGTAGCGGTCCTGAATATAGCTGAATACATATTTAGGCTTCCATGGCTCCTGTAAGATCCCATCTTCGGTTGTTTCGACTTTCCTCAGGCCGGAAAGAAACGAAGCTTCCTGCAGCAGCCTTGCTCCTCTCCCATGGTCGGGATGGCGGTCGGACGGCGCGTTACATAATATGATTTCCGGCTGGTATTTACGGATGGCCCGGATAACTTCGAGTTGGTGTTCCTTTTCGTTTTGAAAAAAACCATCAGGCAGTTCCAGATTCTCCCGCACGTCCAGTTGCATTACCGTTGTTGCCGCTATGGATTCGATATGACGGGTTTGGATGGTGCCCCGGGTGCCTAGCTCGCCCATGGTGAGGTCAACTACCCCTGTATGCTTCCCTTGCAGTTTTGCCATCATCAAAACACCACTACAGCCCAATTCTACGTCATCGGGGTGGGCACCGAAAGCAAGTATATCAAGTTTCATGATGCAATATTAAATGGCATCCGGCAAACAACAATGCGATTAGCCGCACCTGAAGATTCGAACAGAAAAATATTGCCCGGGAAAAAACTGCCGGAAACTATCTTTGCCCCGCTGCAAGCTGAGCTGTCGTGTTTACGCAAGTAGGCAAGGAAAGTCCGGACAGCATAGGGCGACTCACCGGCTAACGGCCGGGTACGGAACGAATGGTTTTTGGATCCATTAACCATGTGTTTTGTAACAGAAAGTGCCACAGAAAATGACCGCCACGATTTAAAACCGGGGTAAGGGTGAAAAAGTGGTGTAAGAGACTACGATCCTGGTTGGCAACAAACAGGAAGGGTAAACCTTGGGTGCTGAAATGCCACGTATAGGAAACCATTAAAAGCGGCCCGCTATAAGTCCTGAGCTTCGCGGACAGGTTCCAGGGTAGGCAGAAACAGGTAGTGAGTAATTACTATCGCAGATAAATGACAGTAGTCAATGGTGTTACTGGTTCTATTACCAGCAACCTGTTGGATACAGAATCCGGCTTATGATGTTTGCAGCATCTTTTTAACCTGTGCGGTTTTAACCATCGCGCAGGTTTTTTGTTTATGGTCATTTCTATGGGTTTGCCTTCGAGGCTGGCAAGTACATTCAATGATCTGTTCCCACTCTTCTGCTGATGCATTCCAGGACTGCTTCCAGCATCTTTTTTTGCTCCGCAATATGGCCTACCTGCGCTTCAATATTGATATATGGGATCCTGTTTTTTGCTGCATAAACGGATAAAGAGCCATCATCTGTAACATGTACATTGTCCTGCAATGCCACATTAAAACCCTTCTGTTTCAGAAAGTCGAATATTGATTGTTCAGTAACCAGGAAAAAATCATCAGGATCCTGCTGCAGGTTGATATAAGCATCTGTTGCATTTTGAGATTCACTGCCACTTTTATAACTGATAATACTAAGTGGTTCTCCGTTGGTATTGTTATGGAGCGCCACCACCAGGCTTTTGTTGTTGATAAAACTATCAGTGAAATTTTTGCCAAGCAGGTCGACAAGTTTTAATGCCGCTGCAAAAACGTCGTCATTATAACTGCGGCTGTTCTTTTTGAGCGATGCCAATGCTCCTTTAGCCGTATAGATGCGATTGGGATCTACGGTGAAAGTTTTGCCTTTGTAGATAAAACTAATCAACCGCATATCCCTGCACCGCAGCTGGGTAACGCAATATTTTTTAGCTGCATTAAACACCTGTTTTGCGGCAATCACCGATGTGTTCTCGTTTTCATGCACGTTTATAAAACTGACACTGCTATCGGGCTTGCCGTAGCAGGTAGTTTGATAGGTAATAGTAGTGCTGCCGATGGTATCTTTCCTATTCGTAACCGCAGGCTGTGCTATAGCAAAAAAGAAAAAAAATAGGGTAATTATCGACAGGTGAAATCTCATATTCATAAAGGGTTTGCTTTTTTAGGGCGCTATTTTACCGGTTTACGGAATGAAAATAAATAAGAACAGCCAGTATAAAACGAACAAGTGACAGTTATAGTACTAAAATGGTTGAAATCAACGTCGCAAGTGCTCACCTAAAAAAAATATGCCTCGGGAAATTCTAATGATCTTAGCTTGTTTTACCTGGCGCCTCATCATTCCAAGGAAACTGCTATTTTCGCGCTTATGACAGCAGAACAAATAAAGTATATGAAGGACCGTGTGGTGGTCTTGAGGGGGTTTCTTTGACGTCGCTCACAAAGAAGCTAAAATAGCAAACGATAAACAACTATCTATTGCGCCCGGTTTTTGGGACGACAATATGCGGGCCACTTCTATCCTGAAGGAAACCAAGCAAAACGAGTATTGGGTAAATATGTACTACACCACCGAATCGGCTGTAGACGATTTCGCTGTGCTGTTTGAATTCTGGAAAGAAGGAGAAGAAACGGAGGAAAACGTAAAAATAGCATACGATGCTGCATTAACCGCCATCGAAGATTCCGAGTTTAAAAGTACGCTCAACCAGCCGGAGGACGAGATGCCGGCAGTACTCCAGATCAACAGTGGAGCTGGCGGAACGGAGAGCCAGGACTGGGCCGAGATCCTGCTGCGCATGTACCGCATGTATGGCGACAAGCAGGGCTGGACTGTAAAAGAAGTGGATTTCCAGGAGGGTGATGGTGCCGGTATTAAGAGCGCCACATTGGAATTCGAAGGGCCTTTCGCCTACGGATTTCTGAAAGCTGAAAGTGGTGTGCACCGCCTCGTCCGTATTTCGCCATTTGACAGCAATGCCAGGCGACATACTTCTTTTGCGAGTGTATACGTGTACCCGCTGATCGACGACACCATTGAAATCGACATTAACCCCGCCGATGTAAAAATGGAAACCAGCCGTAGTGGTGGCGCTGGCGGGCAGAACGTAAATAAAGTAGAAACCAAGGTACAGCTCACCCACCTGCCCACGGGTATCGTGGTGGTATGCCAGCAGGATCGTAGCCAGTTGGGCAACCGCGAACTGGCCATGCAAATGCTTAAGAGTCGCCTATACGAAATTGAATTGCAGAAACGCAACGCCCTGAAAGATGCCGCCAACAGCAGCAAGAAAAAGATCGAGTGGGGCAGCCAGATACGTAGCTATGTATTCCACCCCTACAAAATGATCAAAGACCATAGAACCGATTACGAAGTAGGCAATGTTGGCCCGGTAATGGATGGAGAGTTGGATGGATTTATCAAGGCCTACCTGATGAATGCGAAGGAAGAGGAAGGCGTGAGCTAATTGGTTTTGGAGACCAGCTTTTGTGGCACTATGAAGCGGCATTGGCGACGCTCCGTTGTTTTGTATGAATACTATTGGACATTTGGCACGACAGATACGATTGAAATAATTTTGACCATGCAAAAAGCTATTCCAATTTTACCAAAGCATATCTTCTGGGATATTGATTTAAAAGACAGCACTTTTAAAAAATATCCCGGCTTTGTCATAGTGCGCGTTTTTGAAAGGGGGGATATTCCTGAAATAAGGGCCATCAGACGATATTATGGTGACGAGTTAATAAAGAATGAAGTAGTCAGAGCGAGGTATATTGAACCAGAAACGCTCAATTTTTTATCAGCTATCTATAACATCCCTCAAAAGAAGTTTAAGTGTTACACAGCAGCACTGTAGAAACAAATACATTGGATTTACTTCATGAGTTCATGGCTTTAGAATTTTTTAAAAGCTTTAATCTCGTGGGAGGGACAGCATTGTCACTTCAATTGGGCCACCGCACATCTATTGATCTGGATTTTTTTACTGTTACGGATTTTGACAGGGCAGAAATGCATCAGAACCTATTCCAGCATTTTAAAACCAGGATTGCTATTTCATCATCTGTAAAAAATACGCTTGGAGTGTTTGCTGTAGTTGACGGAGTTAAAGTGGATATTTGCTTTCGCCCGTATCCTTTACTAAGACCCGCTATAATAGAGGACGGTATCAGAATGTGGAGCTTAGAAGATATTGCTGCATCCAAGATATTTGCCATTTCAGGAAGAGCTGTTAAAAAGGATTTTTGGGACTTAGACAGGTTGCTTGATATTTTTTCCATTGAAGAGATTGCCTCTTTTTACGATAAACGATACCGGCAAAGCCTTGCCATTTCCGTTGCAAAAATGGTCCTATTTTTTGATGAAGCAGATCTTTCAGAAGCCCCGGTATGCCTGATGGGAAAAACCTGGCCAAAAGTAAAAAAGGGTATTTCAAAAAAAATAAACAAACAGTCTAAATAAAATTTACTTCATATGCAATACGGTAATTTCCAATACCCGTTACCAGTAAACGAACACGTTTTATCGTATGCCCCCGGCAGTGCCGAAAGAAAACGATTGAAGGAAGTACTGGTCGAATTAAAAAGTACTGAAACAGATGTGCCCATGTACATTGGTGGCGACGAGGTTCGCACCAACAATAAAATAGCGATACATCCGCCCCATGAGCGTAAACATGTGCTGGGTCATTTTAGTGCAGGAGATGCCAGCCATGTAAAAAAGGCGATAGCAGCAGCACTTAAGGCCAAAGAAGCATGGGCTGCCATGAGTTGGGAAAACCGGGCTGGGATTTTTCTGAAGGCTGCCGACCTGCTGGCTACCAAATACCGCCCTTACCTGAATGGCACCACTATGCTGGGCCAAAGTAAGAATGCCTACCAGGCCGAGATCGACAGCGCCTGCGAGTTCATCGATTTCCTGCGGTTTAACGTACACTTTTTGAGCAATATTTACCAGCAACAACCGATCAGCAGCCCTGGCATGCACAACCGCATGGAGTACCGCCCGCTGGAAGGATTTGTGCTGGCGATCACGCCTTTTAACTTTACTGCCATTGGCGGCAACCTGCCTACCAGCGCCGCCATGTGTGGTAATGTGGTGGTGTGGAAACCAGCAAATACACAGATATATAGCGCCCAGATGACCATGCGGATTTTAAAGGAAGCTGGTCTGCCCGATGGTGTTATCAACCTCATCTATGTTGACGGCCCTACACTTGGCCAGGTGTGCTTTAACCATAAAGATTTTGCCGGCGTGCATTTTACCGGAAGCACCGGTGTTTTTAATAATATGTGGGAAACCATCGGCAAGAATATGGCCATGTACAAAAGCTATCCCCGCATCGTAGGCGAAACCGGTGGTAAGGACTTTGTCATCGCCCATAAAAGTGCAGATCCCGATGTGGTAGCCACTGCATTGGCACGTGGTGCTTTTGAATACCAGGGACAGAAATGTTCGGCTGCATCGAGGGCGTATATCCCCAGCAACATCGCTGTAAAAATCAAGAAGAAACTGGTAGCGCAAATTGAAAGCATGAAGATGGGCTCCGTGGAGGATTTTGGCAATTTCATCAACGCCGTCATCGACGAAAAGAGTTTTGACAAACTGAAAAAATATATTGACAAGGCAAAGAGAGATAGCAAGGCTACTATTTTGGTGGGTGGCAATTGCAACAAAAAAGAAGGCTTTTTTATTGAACCGACCGTGATTGAAACCACGGATCCAAAATATATCACCATGTGTGAAGAATTGTTTGGCCCGGTGCTTACTATCTATGTGTACGACGCCAATCAATTTGAAGCCACTTTGGAGCTTTTAGATAGCACCAGCCCTTATGCACTTACGGGTGCCGTAATCTCAACAGACAGGACGGCTGTGGAGCTGGCCACCAACAAGCTGCGTTACAGCGCTGGCAATTTTTACATCAACGATAAACCAACTGGAGCAGTAGTCGGCCAGCAACCTTTCGGGGGCGCAAGAGCCAGCGGCACCAACGACAAAGCGGGTTCTATTTTAAACCTTTACCGCTGGTTAAGTGCAAGAACCATTAAAGAGACCTTTAATCCGCCAACCGATTACCGGTATCCATTTATGGAAGCAGAATAATACTTTCAGGTCAAACTGATCCATACCTGAACAGGCCGTCTCAAATTTGAGACGGCCTGTTTTTTCAACAAGTATATTTGGAAACAAATACGCCAGAACCGCGTTCGTTCCTGAGCCAGCAAAGATTAAATGTGGTGAAAAAACTATAAAACGTAGAGCCTGATAAAAGCTTCCACTTTATTGAAAGCATCTGCATAGGTTATGTTGTCCCAATCTCCATGACCACCAGCTGGATACAGCACATATTGCGCCGGTGCCCCAACCGACAATACTTTGTCTTTTGCTATAGTTGATTGTGTCGGGCGTACGAGTGGATCGGCACCACCATGAAGAAAAATTGTGGGTACCACAGAGGACGCTGTAATATAATTCAGCGGACTGCTGGTTGCATATATTGCCGGGTCCTGTGCCGGCGTTTTACCAACCGCCTGAGCTACCGACAGGGAAATAAGACTATTGCCGCCCACAGGATTATTGTACATGTCGGCCATATCGCAAATGCCAAAAAAAGACACCACCGCTTTTGGTTTCACCGCGGAATTTTTGAATGCCTGTAGTTGAGCGAGGTGGCCGCCTGCGCTGGCCCCCAGGAGTACATATTTATCACTTATCAGGTACTCTCCTTTTTTACCTAAAATAAATTGCACCGCAGCTTTCACATCATTTTCCTGTGTCGGGAACAGGTTGATAGGGCTTGCGGAAAGCCGGTAATTAATATTAAAAATGGCAAAGTCTGGCAGCCTTCTTTTCATGGTATCTACAAATTGTGCAAAGTCGGCCTTATCGCCGGTGGTCCAGCCGCCACCGTGGATCATGATCATCACTTTGGTTGCAGAAACACTTCGGTTTTCCGGCAGGAATATGTCCATATTCTGCTGGCTGGATGTGCCATAACTAACGTTTGAAAGGTTCGTTGCCGCAATAGTAACCTGCAGACCAGGCGCTGTCTTTTTACAACCCGCCACCGTTAATAATAATACCGAAAAAAACATGATTGGATGTAGCCGCATATCGGAAAGTTTAGGAAAAGATAACGAGAAATGAAATTCAGATCAACCTACAATTTTGGCTGTTTATCGAAACAATAGAAAATTTGCTGCGTAATTGACAATACTAGCAGTCATAGGCTCTTTTTGTAAAGTCCACCCGCTACTTTTGCGGGCAATATTTCACCAGATGCTAGCGCTAACCTTCGCATAAATACCGCACCAGTCGTCGCTTTGCGATGGGCAGCAAGGTTTCTTCCACCGGGAACTTTAATTCCGTTTCAATACTATACACCGCCGGGTTGCGGAGCTGCTGGCGATGGCGTATCAGTTCACTTTTTATACTTTCATAGGTATTGCTTATGCTGCGCTGCCAGTCAGCTATAAATTCTGTTTTTATGCTGCGATAACGCTCGTCGTGTTTTTCAAAAATGCTCAGGCGGTATTGGTATACTCTCGTGTCGCTAAAACAGCCATCAGCCAGGAAGAAGTACCCCTCCTGGCAGTCGAGTGGTATCAGTCCAACGGGTGTGATATTCATTTTCTCTTCTACGAATTCGTAGATTTCGGTGCCGCCTTCGATGGTGCTTTTCATTTTCTTTAATGCATAATGCATAATATCTTCCAGCTCTTTCATCATCTCATCGTCTTCTATCATGGCCTGGTACAATACCTGAAGGCGCTGCATGTCGGGTTGCGTAAGTCGTTTGGGAAACTGCTGTTGCAGGTATTGTTTATTATCGCGAAAATGTAGCAAGTTATTGTGGTGAAATATTACATCAGCCAGTTGCGGATATAATTTATTTTCATTGAAAAATCCATCTACCTGCTGCAGGTAAGCCAGTAGTGTATATTTCTTCAATTCAAAATCGATAAATCCTTCAGCAAACCATGTTTCGGACAATGTTTTCATCGGATGCAAAAATTTGGTTACTGTAAATTACAACGCAAACCAATGCGGGTATAGAAAAACTTCGTTGAAAGGTTGAAGGTCCAAAGAGCAAAGGTCAGGTGAAGATATTAAGAGACGAGGATCAAGGTATTTGTGATAGCAGAAATGGTAAAATGCGCAAACTTCGGATTACCTGTTCCGATATTTTGAGAAATATGGCGATGTTGGGCCCATTGCAATTTCCATCGCTCAGTTTTCAATTTTGAATTATCTATTACTCCGCTAAAATCCCCGTTCGGGGTTCCAGGCTTCAAGTTCCTTGGCTACTGCTGAAAGGAAAGTGGCACCGAGGCTGCCGTCTACTATACGGTGGTCGTAGCTCATGCTCAGGTACATCATGTGCCGGATGCCAATTGTGTCGCCTTGCGGGGTTTCAATTACCACCGGGCGCTTTTTGATAGCGCCTACTGCCAGTATCGCAACCTGTGGCTGGTTAATGATCGGTGTGCCCATCAGGCTACCAAAAGTGCCAACATTAGTCAACGTAAAAGTGCCGCCCTGGGTATCGTCTGGTTTCAGTTTATGGTTGCGGGCCGCTTCAGCGAGGCCGTTTACCTGTTTGCTTAGTCCCACCAGGTTTAGCTGGTCGGCATGTTTGATCACCGGCACGATCAGGTTGCCGCTTGGCAATGCCGTGGCCATTCCAATATTAATATCTTTCTTAATAATGATCTTATCTCCGTCAATGCTGCAATTGATCAGCGGAAACCTTTTGATACATCTCACAACCGCCTCGATAAACAGCGGCGTAAAGGTGATCTTCGTATTTTCTCTTTTTTCGAAATCTTTCTTCACGCGTTCTCTCCACATCACCATATTGGTAACGTCAGCTTCGGTAAAGCTGGTTACATGCGGGCTTATTTGCTTGCTATCAACCATAAACTTCGCAATCAGTTTTCGCATACGGTCCATTTCCACAATCTCTACATTCGGTCCGTAATTGGAAATCGCTAGCTGCGTATTTCCTGGTTCAGCTGCTGCTTGTTTTGTTGCCGGTGGCTGGGTCTGTACTGAAAGTTGTGATTCGGATACAGGGTGTGGAGCATTCCGTTCTGGGGTAGCCGAATCGATGGCGATAGAACCCGCTGCCTGGACCAGGTAATCCATCATATCTTTCTTACTTACCCGGCCATCCTGCCCAGTACCTGGAATGGCTTCCAACTGCGACATGCTGACCCCTTCTTCCTGCGCTATTTTTAAAACCAATGGTGAATAAAAACGAATCATAGATTTGCTGCCTGCGGCCTTGTTGGCGCCGGCTGGCGGCAAATTGGAAGGCTGATAGGGAATAGCTTCCTGAGCCATAGCTGCTGGCTCATCCAGGTTGCCAGCGGATTGGCCAATGTTACCGGTAACCCCGGTGCTAAGCCTGGCAAAAACCGCACCGACTGGCACTACATCATTTACCTTAAAAAGTATTTCAGTTAAAATACCCTCGTCTGTGCTGGGCACTTCACTATCCACTTTATCAGTTGCGATATCCAGAACGGTCTCATCCTGCTGCACTAGGTCCCCAATATTCTTGTGCCATTTCAAAATCGTGGCTTCCATAATACTTTCACCCAGCTTGGGCATAATCAGGTCTATTACAGACATATAGCAATTTTTTAAAGTAACGAAGGAACCGGGTAAAAGGGGAACATTCGAACATGAACCGGCAACATTCCATTGACCCCAATACCGGTTTGAGCAATGGCAAATGTAGGTAAATCGGCTCCGCTGCAACAGAATTTTGATGGGCGCAAACGGGTTTGAAAAAAGGTTGGAGAACAGTTTCCACAACGCGCATTCAGCTAACAAGCATTTAAAGAACTGCTCATTTTTGCCCAATGATAAACTTTCTCAACAGATTCATGGCGTTGTTGGCCGTTAGTTCAATATTTCGTTTTCTGTCAAACCGAAAGTAGAATTTTTGGGTAGCTGTCTGCTGGTCATTTCCAACAGCTACCCATACCGTACCAGCAGGTTTATCATCAGTTCCGCCACCCGGGCCCATGATGCCGCTTACGGCAATTGCATAGGTGGTTTTAAGTTGCTTCAGGGCACCTTTTACCATTTCAATTACCACGGCTTCACTTACGGCGCCATGAGTCTGCAGCAAGTCGTGGTCTACCCCCAAAATATCTTCCTTGGCCTCATAACTGTAACTGACAACGCTTCCATTGTAATAGGCAGAAGACCCGGCCATGGAGGTAATAAGATGGGCGATATAGCCACCGGTGCAGCTTTCGGCAGTTGCCATCGTTTCTCCGCGATTAAGCAATATCCGCCCTAACACTTTTTCCATCGGTTCATCTTCGGTGGTTACCAGAAACTCGGCGACCAATGATTGCAGTGTTTCAAATTCTTTTTCAACAGCCTGTTCCAATACTTCCTTTACCGGGCCAATGGCTGTAAGCCGCAAACGTACCATACCATAATTCGGCAGGTAGGCTAACTTAATATTTTCCGGCAGGGATTCTTCCCATGGCTGCAATAAGTCGGCCAGGGATGATTCTCCAATGCCATTGGTGACCAGTGTTTTATGGATAATCGTGGGAAGTGCTTTTACCTCAGTTAGATAAGGCAGCACATAATCAGTGATCATGCCCTGCATTTCGTTGGGTACGCCAGGCATGCTGATAAAGACAACACCGTTTTTTTCGAACAACATACCAGGTGCTGTACCCCGTTTGTTGGGGATTACGGTGCAGTTGTCGGGCACCTCGGCCTGCTTGCGGTTCCGTTCAATCATCGGCCGGTTAAGCATTCTGAAAATGGCTTCCACGTTTTCCAGGGCTCCTGGATCTACTACCATTTTGCCACCGAAATAATCGCATAGCAAGGGTTTGGTAATATCATCAGCCGTGGGGCCCAGCCCGCCGGTTATCAGCACAATGGACGAATTTTTGCTCTCGGCGTCCAGGGCTTGCCAGATATCGTTCCAGGCATCGCCTACTGCAAGCCGGTGTTTTACCGATACTCCGATGGCGTTCAGGCTCCGGCCAATAAAAGCACTATTGGTGTCGATTACCTGGCCTATCAGAAGCTCATCGCCGATAGTGATAATGGATGCGAAAGTTTGTTCCATGAAACTTGAGGTTTTATCCCTGTAAAAAATCCGGCTCTAAAAAATGATGGGCAATGATACGAAGACAAATCCCGGCTTGTACTTGTTCATCAAATTCTTATTTTGCCAGAAATCGAACCCCGGCGCATGTTGAACCTGCATGCACTCAACTACTAACCACTCACTTTGGCCCACCATCTACTTACAACTCACTACTTACTACTTAATAGCTACCAGTCACTACTTACTATGCTTGAACAAATGATTCTGGAAGAACATTCCAAGGCACAAAAAGACAAGATTGTAGCCTGGGTAGGCACCGATCAAAAGCGATTCGATGAACTGGTAGCGCTGTTTCTAAATAGTGAATACCGGGTTACCCAAAGAAGTGGCTGGCCCTTAAGTTATATCGCTGCCGGGCACCCGAAAATGATAAAAAAACATTTGAAGGCGATCATACAAAACATGAAAAAGCCGGGCCTGCACAATGCCGTAAAACGCAACACCGTCAGGATGTTGCAGTATATCGACATTCCCAAATCGCTGCAGGGGGAGGTAATGAACTGCTGTTTTGAATTTATAGAAGCCCCCAAAGAAGCCGTGGCAGTAAAGGTATTTTCATTAACCGTGCTATACAACTTATCGAAACTATACCCCGAAATATTGCCGGAAATAAAACTGATCATCGAAGCCAGATGGGCACATGAAACCGCGGCGTTCAGAAGCAGGGCAAGGAGAATAATGGATAATGGGTTAATGGATCATAGATAATGACGTAATGGATTGTGGCAGTCATCCTTTAAAAGCCTACCCGCCACTCACTTCTACCCTACTAGCCTTTATTCCACTTTCAATTCTTTATAGCCAAACGTAGAATCTACTTCCCTCCTGAAAAATTTGCTTTTGTCTTCGCCGATTACAATTTCGGCGGTGGTGTAGATTTTGCAACCGTCCATGAGGTGGCCGCCGATTGTTTTGCCGGTGCTGTCGCTGATGCTGATATGGATATGGCTGCCGGCTATGCCCAGTACTCCGGTGAGTGAAACAATTTCAAAATGACCCGTACCGGTAGTTCCATCGGGCTGGTTGGCAAAGCGGATATCGTAGTGGGTCAGGCTACCCACGCAGGTTACAATAAATCCCGCTGCCATTTGATGATCATTTACATATTTTAAGATAGATTGCTTTAAATCCTCCCCAGGTTTAAGGCGAAAGGCATGGATGATATTGTTGCTATGCATCGCTTTACTGTTTTTACAGGACCAGGAACCGGCTATTGTCAGCAGGGCGACAGTTAAAACGGCCCATTCTGTTAAACTTCTTTGTAACGAATTCTTATGAACCATTTGTCGCCGTAATTTGTAGATATCACTCAAATATAGTTTATGCGACCCACCTTTTTAGCGGGCTTTTTAAGTATCATGGTGCTAGCTTCCTGCGGGCAGGAACGCAATACCAAAGTCTATAACAATTCCAGCGCAAAAAATACAATGAAGACAGAAACGGCAACATTTGGCACCGGATGTTTTTGGTGTACGGAGGCGATCTTCCAGGAATTGGAAGGCGTGCTGAAAGCCAATAGCGGCTATAGCGGCGGCTATGTAAAGAACCCCACTTACGAGCAGGTATGCGAAAAAAATACCGGCCATGCCGAAGTGATTGAAGTAGTATATGATCCTTCTGTAATTACTTATGATGAGTTGCTCGAAGTGTTCTGGAAAATCCATGATCCTACTACCCCCGACCAGCAGGGTGCTGATATAGGACCCCAGTACCGCAGCGTTATCTTTTACCATAACGACGAGCAAAAGCAAAAGGCAGAAAAATATAAGGCAGAACTGGACAAAGCCGGCGCTTTCGACAACCCGATTGTAACAGCCATCGAACCGTTCAAAAACTTTTACGAGGCCGAGGATTACCACCAGAACTTTTATGCCAACAATACTACTTATGGCTATTGCCGGATGGTGATTAAGCCCAAGCTGGACAAGTTTGAAAAAGTATTTAAGAATAAACTGAAGAAGCACTGATAACGATTGCCTTCTTGTATGATAAGCCAGGATCTGAAAGGGTTGTGGCTTTTTTGTGCTCAAAATCCTATAGGTTTTACTAACCATCTAGTCCACCCATCAACCAATCAACTAATCACCCAATCAACCAATAAACCAATCACCCAAACTCCTTATCCACACTAAAATTTTCCGGAAACTTAGCAGTTATCGTTTTATAAAAAGCCATAATCTCCCGCATGTCTTTTTCATAATCATTGGGGTAAATTACTTTGGCAATACCGGCTTTTTTTGCTTTATAATCGCAGTAGGCCAGGCAGATCGGGATACCTGCACCAACAGCCACATGATAAAAGCCAGTCTTCCATTTCTCTACCCGGCTGCGGGTGCCTTCCGGTGTAAAAATGATGATCAATTGTTCGTGGGAATTAAACAAATTGATCATAGCATCGGTATGGCTGATACGTTCGGCGCCTACGATCTTTGGCGAGCGATCAATACCTATACCTCCGAGCGGCTTCATTAAAAGACTATAGGGAAATTTCATCCATTCCTTCTTCACCGTAAACCGGATCTTTAAACGGTAAATCTGGAAGGCCGCCATACAATACCAGAAATCCCAGTTGCTGGTATGTGGAGCAGCGATCACCATGCATTTTTTCATGTCGATGGGCATCGTCTCATCAATAGTCCAGCCACACAATTTAATGATTATTTTGCAGAGCCATCTTATCATACGGGTGTGTTCAGGTGAAGGTTAAAGATAAGCCCGCCATCATGCTATCATTGCCATATTGGTCAAAACGGATTTCGATCGAACGCAGGATGCCTCAATAAGGGGACATCGTCTTGCAAAACTTGCTAAGCAATATATGCATATTTTTCTTTGCCAGAGGCACTTGTAAAACGGCTACTCCTATTCAAACTCGATATCCTCAAAAGGCTGCTTCTTTTTGCTGCGGTCTATTTCCTTCCAGGTATGATCTGCCAGTAAGCGTACCGATGCCACAAACAGTTTGAAAGGGCCACTCCCGCCCCATTCTTCCGGTGCTACGAGGCTTAATGTATGGCTGCCATCCCCCTTTTCGTAGAGATGATAAGTTTGGCCGATCTGTGGTTTAAAACTAAGCCGGGCTTCATACACCATCAGGCTTAACTCTTTCCGTTTGCGGATCTCTGTGGCCTGCCTTGCCAGCAGTTCTATCTGCGCCCTTATCTGGTCGAGTTGCATTTCTGTTTGCTCTTCCATGGCGCTTAAAGCCTTATGTTTTATCACACCTTCTTTGGTAGGGCGAATTACTACGCTGCCAACACTGCTGGCGTAAGGCAATACATTCAATTGCTTATGGTACAGCTCCACATTTTTGAACGCTTTGCCCTCTTTGGATACACCATCCTGGGAAAGCCTTAGATAACCGTTTGGCATAATTTCCTTTACCACCCGTAATACCTGTTGCTGATCCTTAAAAAAAACAGTAGTGATGTTGGAAGCGTTGATAATGCTGCATTGCAACTCATCTGCCAATTCTTTATTTTCAAAATCATGTCGTTCACCATCAGGTGTTACGGTGTATTGGGTGTAAAATGCCTCGTTATCAAGGCTTACCCAGTTGATGCTGATGCTGAGAGCGTGACCATTGTAAACGGAGTCAATTTTGTAATTGCCGCTTTTGGGTGCCATGCCAGATTCATAAATACATTTCTCCGGAAACAATTGCCAGGCGGCAAGAAAATTATAGGCTTGAACCATATTCAGATAGCTGTGTTTTTTTGGTTGTTAAATGAGTCACCGGGTCAACGGTCTTTTCGTCTTTTTCGTGAACCAGATGGAATACTGCTGGCAATACAATTTTTTGAAGCATTTGGTTTGCAGGACAGGCATCCGTTAAAAAAGGTTAAATGATGCGTTAAGGCCGGATGTTTTAGCCGATGGCATTGCTTTTTGACATTAATTTGACCACCAAATAAAAAACAGTAACACAATGATCATTATCCGCAATAAAAAAACGCTCATCACCGCCAGTGCCCTGGTTCTTTTATGCGCCGCGCTCAGCGTTATCGCCCAGGAGGGGCAAAGGAAAGAACAAAACGCAAAGAACCTCAAAGTGTTACCTGCTGATATCAGCCATGACGACCTGGGTAAGCATATGGATTTCTTTTGTGCATCGCTGAACGTAAAATGCAGTTTTTGCCATGCCGACAGTAAAACACGCCCCGGGAAACTCGATTTTGCCAGCGATAGTGCCTCCCGGCACAAGCAAGATGCCCGCGAGATGATTGAAATGACGTACGGCCTCAACGAAAAATACTTTGGGGTAAGCCGTACCGACCATATGAGTAAGCAGGTGGTAAACTGCTACACCTGCCACCGCGGAGAAGAGATGCCTTTGATTGGGTTTGATTCTATTGCAGCAAGGCGGCATTAGGGGTTAGAAGTTTAGGGTTTAGAACTTTAGGGTTTAGAAGTTTAGGGGTTAGAAGTTTAGAGTTTAGAGTTTAGAAGTTTAGAGTTTAGGGTTTAGAAGTTTAGGGGTTAGAGGTAAAAAAATTAAGGGCTGTTCAGCATTGGACTATTCCATGCCGAACAGCCTTTTTTAGCTTAACAATTATGGGTCGGTACCCCGGAAACTTTGAAAGAAAACAAGATTGCCGGATATCCAATATTACCAAATTGTTAAGGAAAGTTAACTTATCAACAGATTTTCGACAAAGCCTTTTTGGTACTGATTTTGGTGCAACCTTTAACACTCAAAAGAAAAATTGCCATGACACCATTAACGGATCAGTTTGGTAATACCATTGCATATTTACATCAGAAAATGCTTATAGACTCTACCTGCAAAATAGTGTTGGGTCTGATTGTGGGAAATTGCGTTTTTGGCAATAGGGCTGAACCGGTAGGAAAATTTTTCAATAATATAATCAGGGATACCCAGGGCAGGATTATTAGTAAACTGGGAACTAATTCATTTTCGGCCCCGGTAAACGAAAGAGATCTCATGACCGGCACCTGGCGGATTCTGATGCAGATCAAAAACCATGTTTGCGGCTGGATACCCGAAATGTTTACATGGAGTGACAAGAACCTGAATGAAGTGCTGGCAATTGAAGAATTACAGGTGGCGCATAATCCATGATCAGCGTTATTTAATTCCATCAATACTACACAACCGGCTTTATTCGGTTATCTCAGCTGTTACATCATCCAGCAGGTTCAAATCTACCGTATCCATGCCGGCGATTCCATCGATGGAGCCACGAATATGGGCGGCGTTCAGCAACACTTTTTCGAGCTGTTTTTCCCGCGCTTTCCACAACCGCTCCATGGCGTCGCGTTCCTTCTGGATCGATAGGCGCATACCCATAAATCCCTCGCGGATCGCTTTCCATTGCTCAGCAAATTCAGAACTGGTAAGATAGGTGTATAACAGGTGCATCTTATCGCCGCGATTCTCCTGGCTTTTCAGCGCTGTCGATAATTTAATAATACCTGCCCGAAGCATGTGAACGATCGCTTTCACTTCGCCAAAGCTGCAGATATATACGCCATCACGCTCGCCAAAACGATCCATTTTTTTAGGCAAAGCCTGGGTAACAATAACTGCTACATCGGCACCCTGGCTTCGCATATCCGCCTTGATTTTGTCGATCCATTGTTCTGAAAAATCCTGGGTGCGTTTGCTTTCAAAAATAATACGGCCGCATTCCTGGCCAAAGCTGTTGCGCACCAGTTGAATACAATCTGCGCCCCGCACACCTTTGCCCACTTCAGTTATAAGGTCAAAAGGAAATGTGGACCGTAATATATCTTCCAATACCAGCTCCTGGGCCTCGCCCTGGCTTTGCATGCTGCCTTGTTCGGCACGGCGTTTCATCTCATCAGCGAGTTTGCGCTGGGCTTCCAGTTTTTCTTCCATCTCCTTCAGTTTAAACTGGAATTCTGTTTCTTTCAACTGCACCCGTTCTGTTTCCTGCTTTTGTATTTCTTCGCGCAGGCTGCTGCTTCTTTGCAACAACATTTGCTGCACAGTTATTTCTAACTGGCTTTCTTTATGGAGTAATTCCTGCTCTTTCTGTAGGAAGGCAAGTTCCTTTTCCCTGGCGGTTTTCAGGCGTTCGTCGCTTTCGGCTTTCTGCTGCTGCAGCATCGTGATCTGGTTGGAAAAATCGCCGGTTATCTGCTTGCGCAAATCGGTTTCCAGAACTGTGGCTAATTTTTTCTTTTCTGTTTCCAAAGTTTTGGCAGCATCGGCATCTTTGGCTAAAAGTTGTTGCTGCAAGGCGGTTCTTTCGGCCTGGAATTCGTCGTCTTTTTTCTTTTGCCAGTCCACCATTTTGCTGCGCAGTTCTTTCTGTAACTCATCACGGATGGCATCATTCGGCTCGAACTGGTGCTGGCAACCTGGACATGTAATTAATGGCATAAGGGTAATTATAGCTTCGAAGATAAAGAAGCAGCGCCACCTCCGCGCTTGTAATGGTCCGACGTGAAAAAATGCATCAGCAGGTCCATGAATATTTTCAGGATAATGAAAATTGTAAAGTTGTTAATATGGATGAAATTGGGCAGCAGGATCATAAAATGCATTGGTACGATTCGGGCATAAGGCATAAAGAAAATGGTGCCTACATTCACTGCCTTATCTTGCTGCTGCATCCTTCGCCTGATAAAATCACCAACAAGCTGCACCGCGAGGATGGCTACGCCAATCAGCACAAAATGGCCATTAATTTGTCCATGCATTTGCACAAGGATAAACACCAGGTACACCAGGTGGAAAATCCCATAGTGAACCAGGAAGAACATAGCGACGCAGCCCTTGCTTTGGGCAGTATCCGCCACCGGCTTATCGTTCATGGTCATCGATCCGGGTTCAATATGCGGCAACGTCAGGATATCAAAAAAGTTCACGACGCCGATTAGCACGCTTTGGGCCCAATACAAAAAAATAAGGGTACCTATCTCGCCCGGGTGTTTTTCATAATAATCCAACAGGTACAGGTTAAAAATTACCAGCACCCATAATGACCAGTCTGTGGAGATTTTTTTCAACATGGTTCAAATGTAGCTCGAGGAAATACTTGCTGCAATACGTGATGGTGGGTATATAATTCATGTATCAAGATGCAAGTATCAAGTATCAAGTATCAAGTATTAAGTATCAAGTATCAAGTATTAAGTATCAAGTATTAAGTATTAAGTATTAAGTATCAAGTATTAAGTATCAAGTATCAAGTATTAAGATTTAAGTATCAGGTAGTAAGTATTAAGAACCAAGACTCAGGGATATCCGGGGGGCAGGATGCCTGGAACAAATTCAGATACCCACGGTTCTGGTCTTTATACTTGATACTTAAATCTTTATACTTAAACCCCGATGTCGGTCATTGGTCGTTGCCGGAATATACTTTCCATCATCTGAAATAATTCCGGATATATCTGTTCAAACAACCGGGGACGTTCAAAAAAATATTCCGCTATTACCGCGAAAAACTCTGCTTCGCTGGTAGCCGCATAGGGGTCGATATCTGAATGTCCATGCCGGATGGCTTCAATGTTTTGATGAATCAATAAACGCCATTCCCCGGCATGTTCCTTATCCATCAGCAGGCCGGGAAAGCCGTCGATCTCGCCGTCTGTTTTATCTATCAGGTGTGTAAACTCGTGGATAGCTGTATTTCTGTTACTGTGCGGGTTGGCATAACTGTACTGCAGCGCTGGCTGCGAAAGGATCATGATTTTATTCATTGGGCCGCTGCCAACCATTCCCAGAATATTCCGTTCGCTGCTATCATCAGTATAATCATAATCACGGGTAAAAGTGTCGGGATACAGGAGTACTTCATCCAGGTTAGGGTACCGCCAACCGGGAAAAGCAAAAATGGGAATAATGCCGCTGGCCGCTATCAGAACCCGGTCCTCATCTGTAACCGCAGTCTTGATTCCGGTAGTTTTCACCTGTTTCATAAAGTCGCTTGCCTCCTTACAAAATCTTTGTTGCTCAGGTGTTGAAAGATGCTGGTAATAAGCAACCCGGTTTTGAAGAATTTGCGCAATTATACCGGCAGAAGGCAACAAAACAGGTTGCTTTTTTTTTCGCGAAAGGGCTAAAAAAATTGCCAGTGCAGTAACCAGCAGTATGAAAAATATTCCAAGCATGTCCCCGAAAATAGCTGAAAATGTAAAAAGACCCCGAAAGGTCTTTACAGCTATGATCTATCGCAGCAAAATTGGATTGTAACTTCCGGCTCCAAACCCTAATTTCTCTACCACATTATCAGCCGGTTGTAATAAATACGCTAAGGGTAAGCTTACAGTTTTATGATTTTCTTATAATTTCTAATTGAGAACAGGTGCAAGCCTGTGACTGGAGTCGTTTTTTATAGCCATTCCTTTTTTTAGAAGAGGTTTTGGTATTTTACGGCCATGATAAGCTATAATACCAAGGATTGGATTACGTTTATTTTTAAGATCCACAAATCGGATACCTTCAGAAAGCTTTGGCCGTTAATAGTTTTCATTTGCGGCTATAGCGGGTTGATCGCTTACCTGGAGATTTCTTACTGGAAGCTGAGCGACAATCACCATTTGCAAAACATTACGCTGATGCATGGTATCCTCAGTTTTGTAATTTCTATGCTGCTTGTATTTCGAACCAATACAGCCTATGAGCGCTGGTGGGAAGGAAGAAAATTATGGGGCACACTGGTGAATAACAGCCGGAGTCTCGCGGTAAAATTAACAGCCATGTTGCCGGCAGGTGCTGATAAAGAGCGGGAATTTTTTTGTACCGTCATTCCACAGTATGCGATTGCTTTAAAAAACCACCTGATGAAAGAAAGTACCAGGCTGGCATTAGATGAGGCGGAACATCCCGAATTCAATGGCATCGCTTACGAAAAGCATGTGCCAAACCAGGTACACTTCATCATTTTTAAAAAAATCAATGAACTGTACGAACAGCAGAAAATATCAGGCGACCAGTACCGGATCTTGAACAACGAGATCCAGGGTTATGCAGATGTTTGCGGGGCATGCGAACGGATTAAGAACACGCCTATACCGTATAGTTACAGTGCTTTTATCAAGAAATTTATCTTCTTTTATGTGATGACGCTGCCATGGGGCTATGCGTTCAGCCTGGGTTATTTTGTGATACCAGTAGTTGCTTTTATCTTTTATGTATTGGCCAGCCTTGAATTGATCGCAGAAGAAATTGAAGACCCATTTGGCGCAGATACAAATGACCTGCCCATGCAAAAGATCTGTGAGAATATTGAAAAACATATACAGGAAATTATGAACTAAATATGTCCGTGAAAAAACATGCAGGCCGAATCAGAAATCAGTTGTAATTTTTAACCAGCTATTACCCGAACCAAAAACGCTTTCATGAAACTGTCGCTTACTTTACTGATGCTATCGGCGTACGGGTTTGCCTGGGCACATAGCGGAGACGACGACACAAAAAAACTGTTTATACCTATAATCCAGGTAATCCCTTGCAAGCTGGGCGATAATGTAATTCAACTAAAGACTTATCAATATGGCAGCCGGAGTGATATCGTAATGATACACTTGCACGGAAGTGAAAAAACATCCCTTCTTGCAGGTATGCAATGGCTCAAAGCCAATGGCGGCCTGCTGATCAGGATAGCTAACGGGGAAGAACGTAATATATCTTTCAGGATGGACACCGCTGTATTTAGCTTTGACCCCAACCATATTTTTTCACTAAAGGGTATCACAAATGACTTTGCAAGTAATACCACCCGCCGGGAAAAAGCGATTAGCCAAACGCAATCTTTTGCAAAAAAGATACTTTCGCTGCTGCCGCCCAACCCAACGCTGGTGGTGGCGCTGCATAATAATTTCGACGGCGACTACAGCATTGATTCCTACATGAAGGGCCACGACCGTGCGTTGGATGCAGCGATGGTTTATAAAAACCCGGCACGTGATCCAGATGATATATTCCTCACTACAGATGCCACCATTTTTCAACAACTGACCGGCGAAGGATTCAATACCATTTTACAAAATGAAAAAACGGTAAAAAGAGACGGATCGCTCAGTGTTTATTTTCATGAAAAAAAGATCCGATACCTCAATTGTGAGACAGAACATGGAAAGCAAGCCTTGTATTTTAGTATGCTTTCGGCAGCAATGAAATACATAGAGCGCTGCAACAACAACGAACGACTGATTACATTCCAGGCTTTGGATTCACCTGGGATCTTACATAAAAATATTTCCGTTTATAAAGACAGCGTGTACCAGGGAGAGATCAAATCAGCTTATAAAAATAAAGACGGAATACAGGTAAGCGGAAAGTTTTCCTGGCGGGAAAAAGCGGTGATGCATGAATCAATATCGCTGCAATTGCAACCCGACCAAAAAGGCGATACGATTCTTGTAGTCCGGTCTATGCATGGGCCTGTTATCAAAACCGCCAAACAAATCACATTGATTAAAATAGAAACGCTGCAAACCCAACACAATCTGCCCGCCCGGGAAATCGTAGATACGGTGGCAGCCCATTAACAAAACATTCCGCTTCTGATTATTTTTTCATTTCGAACCACACCGGCTTGTCTTCGTCCCAGTCGGCGCTATAATTAATACAGAGTTCTTCGCCAGCCTGAATATCCCTTGTGGTTCGAACCATGATCGTTTCGGTTTCAAACACCATTAGGTACTCGCAGTTGGCCGGGGCCGCATGGTTGTAGATACTCACCAACCCCAACGCCACACAGCATCCTGTAAAGTCATCACCCCATTCAAAAATATAATTGTACAGTTCCGTTTGCTCCAGTGATTTCCGTTGCGCGGCATCAAAAACGATCACTGGGGCGGACTCAATAATCGTATCCGCTGCGATATAATCATTGCAAAAAACACCGCGCCCTTTCTGGTCAGTATGGGCTACAAAAAGCGATTCGTGCAAGTGATGAAAAGACATGAGGAAAAATTATTGTGTAGATGATATGGTGTCACAGACGCCCAACCGGCGCTATTGCGTATTCCATAGAAGCTATTTAAAGATAGATTTTAAGTTTTATTGTATATGTAAAATGACGACCTATTAACTGATGTTGAATCCCCTACGTACGCATTGGTGTCAACTTAAAGTCTGCTTCCAAGCGCTGAAACGCAAAGCCATCATGCCTTTCAGAAATTGGAAGCTATTTACTAACCCAAGGCTTCAGCCTTGGGAACTGGGGAGCATATTTAAACACGCTACCAATTACCGCCGCGAGCAGTCCCCCAGGGCTGAAGCTTGGGTTAGTAGGAAAGTTCTCTTAGAAAACCAATCCCCCCTGCATTTGCAATTATTAGACCTTGTCTAATCTTATTACCTTAATGAGAATGCCTATGTAAGGGACCAATGTCGCTGTAAAAAAAACCTGCTGTTGACCTCGAGTTATGCTCATAAACGGCCTCCTACGGCAGAACCTTTTCCAGGTTTTCAAACATATCATCAGTCATTTTCGCGAGGTCATATTCCGCCTTCCAGCCCCAGTCGTTTGTCGCAACCGTATCATCGATGCTTTGCGGCCAGCCGTCTGCAATCGCCTGCCGGTAGTCGGGTTTGTAATTCATAACAAAATCAGGCACGTGCTTTTTTACTTCCGCGGCTATCTCTTTGGGTGAAAAGCTCATACCCGATAAATTATAGGAATGCCGGATCGATATTTTTTCGGCCGGTGCTTCCATGAGTTCGATGGTGCCACGAATCGCGTCAGGCATATACATCATGGGCAGGTAGGTATCTTCCTTTAAAAAACAGTCGTATTGTTTATCGCCCAGCGCCTCGTGAAAAATTTCAATGGAATAATCGGTGGTGCCACCACCAGGCGCGCTTTTATAACTGATAAGGCCTGGGTAGCGAATACTGCGTACATCGATTCCGTAGCGTTTGTGGTAATAGTTACACCAGAATTCACCCGCATATTTGCTGATTCCGTATACAGTGGCAGGTTCGATAATGGTTTGCTGCGGGCAGTTTTGCCTTGGGCTCGTGGGTCCAAAAACAGCGATGCTGCTGGGCCAGTACACTTTCTTAATGTTTTCTTCGCGGGCAATGTCCAGCACATTGAGCAAGCCCTGCATATTGAGATGCCAGGCCAGGTTAGGGTTCTTTTCGCCAGTGGCGCTCAGGATGGCGGCCAATAAATAAATCTGCGTGAAATTCTGGCGAATCACTTGCACGTGCAGCATTTCCTTATTCATTACATCCAGGCTAACATAGGGGCCCGTGCCTTCCAGCAGTGGGTTTTGTTCCCTCAGATCGCTGGCCACCACGTTGGCATTGCCATAAATATTCCTAAGCGCCAGTGTCAGCTCCACGCCTATTTGTCCGCTGGCACCGATCACCAAAATTTTATCTTTTATCATAACAAGCAATTTCGGCGACAAATGTAAGGGGATACGGTATTGAGGCCAGCGGATAAATATAACCTGCAGGGATGACTTTATAGTGGGCAGCGGTAAGGTGAAATTGGCCCAATTGGTCAATTGTCAATAAATAAGTCATTAACATTAACTGGGATGGAATAGAAAACTTACCATTGGTTGATTGACTCAATGATCAATCACTTAATGATACGATGCCCGAATAACTAACCATTGTTTTAACCTTGTAAAATAGCTTCTCCGCAAGTCTCAGGTCGCATGGTTTTCATAGAAAAAATGGCGCTAAAATATCACTGGCCTGTCAGTTGGAACAATCATTTCTTCTGATTGGTAAGACCTCTCTTTCTCTCCTTTTGCCTTCTGAAACACTAGTTCGCCGCTGAAACATTCGTTCTGCGTTGTGAAGTTTCCGTTCTGCCTTCTGCAACTTTCGTTCTGCCTTCGGGAACATTCGTTCTACCTCCTGCACATTCGTTCTGCCTTCCCAACATTCGTTCTGCCTTCTGAAAACTTCGTTCTGCCTTCTGAAACATTCGTGGTACCTCCTGCACATTCGTTCTCCCATCTGAGCATTCGTTCTGCCTTCTCAACTATTCGATCTGGTTCCAAAAACATTCGGTCTGCGTTTTGACACAACGTCGAACTCATCTTTTGAAAGACACCGACTTTTTGCAACACAATATCGTTAAGAATTCCACCAGCCAGCGGCATTTGCCTGCCTAGGTGACGTGGGTTTGCAAAAAAGAAATGCCTGCACTGCAACATTGTGCATCGCACGGGATGGTGGGTACAGTAACTTTTAACAATATTTTAAAAAATGGATATGAAACTCAGTCTTTTAACAATATTTTGCCAGGCGGAGATGAAAGCCAGTAATTTAAAACTATATTTTAGTCCTGTATTAAATTATAAACAATGAAAAACTATTTACCATGACAAAGTCACAAACAAATCAGTACGCTATGATGAAAGCTGCCATGCAGGTGCTTAACGAGAACAAGCCGGTATGGGAAAACATCAAACCGATTGCCGTCGAAATAACGGACATGGCCGGGTTGCTGGCTGCTATTGCCGCTGAAGGTCAAATGCAGTACGACAGCCAAACCGCAGGACATACCAACCGAAAAGACAGGGCACTGGAAACAATGAATAGCCTGGGATTTAAAACATCACTTAAGGTATCTGCCTGGGCTCGTAAAAGCGGTAATGAAGTGGTGTTGGCAGCCACAAATTTTCGTAAATGGGAGTTTGAACGTGGTTCCGAATCCGAACAGGTTACCCGCAACACTACTATTGCAGGCATCGCAAGGCAACATCTCGCTTCACTTGCTGACTATAAAATAACCGCTGAAGGTTGCACCGCTTTGGAAGAAGCTATTCAGGCGGCCTTACCCCTTACGGCGGTAAGAGATGCTGTTGGCAGCAACAGGCAGGCCGCAACAGGCGGGCTGGCACTTTATATTAAGGCAGCCACCGACATCCTTATCCACCTCGATGGATTGGTTGAAGGAATGCTGGAAGATGAACACAGGGCTTTTGAAGACGCTTATTTTGCGGCCAGAAAAGTGCACCATCGCAGGGGCGGCAGTGTAAAACCCGAACCGATTGTAAACGCTGCGTGATCGTAACTTTATATTATTCTTACAGCCCTGGCAAATGCCGGGGCTTTTTAGTGATCCCACCATTTTGTCGCAGGAGTTTGGAAGATGAAAAAATATGTTTTTGGCAGAAGTAGTTTACTTCGGTCAAAAGAAACTAACAGCAACTATTTGATTGTAAAAATGGCGTTCCCAGGCATTACGGATGCTCAACATGTATTTCCATCATTGGGTTTTGGCGCCGGGTAATTGTAAAAAAGCCGGCTAAACCCACCAGTAGATAAGCCAATCAAGGAACTGGCTCAACATAGGTTTTATCAGGGAGCAGATGATGTTTTCTTTGGGGTCAGGATTGTATTAATTCATTTCACACTTCAAACTTTTTTTATGCCTATTAGAAAAACACAACCAGGCGGAGCAGGGTACTATGAAAATTCCGGCGCCGGAGTATCATCAGGCCAAAACGAAAAACAAACATTACACGATTTTCTGCATGCAGCAAAACTAAAACAGTCTGCTTTGCTGGCCACCATCGAATTGGCAGATGGAGATGAACATTTGATAACCATCACCCCATTTACCCACGATGGAGGTGGATGTGGCGACAGCTTTATTGTAAGTAAAGACGCAATCGAATGGGTACGGCAAACGGGCCAAATAAAATATTGTTGTGGCAGTGGCCATGAGGTAATTGAAGTAGGCTTTAAAGAAGGGGCCAGTATTTCTATCAAAGAAGTATTTCAGCAATTGTCGGCAAAAGCAAGAACGGTTAATGTATCCCTACCGAATACCTCTCCTGATGGCCCAATTAATCCTTATGCACCTCAAGACTTTGCCCCACCACCAATGTACCGCTTAGATCACTACGAGTATAAGTACTGTGGTGCAAAGTCCGGCCGTAGAGGAGGGCAAATTAAGCTATACCAACAGGTAGCTGTATATATTCATCGCACCGCAGGAAGAATTATTGAAAAGACTCTATCAGGCTGCGATATCCCTGAAGAATACATTGAACCAGGCGCCATTAAAATTGGGTAATTATGCTAGCCACTATGTTGGCGGATAGCATAAGTTTTATTCACGCCTAATGGCTTATAGAGCGAAAAGGTTGATGTAATAACAATTTTAATCCGATATTAATCCTTGAAATACCACATACATATTTAAAACAAACCATTCTTATTCATAACCCTCAAATAACACACACCATGAAAAAAAATCTAATTCACAGCATCTTAATGCTGTCCGTCTTACTGTTGTTTACCAACTGTTCCAAAAAGAACGATTTTTCAACAAATGTAAAAACAAATGAGATCACCCTTCGAGGCACAAAACTGGACGGGTTTCCAATTACAATTTTGCCGCCACTTATTCTCCCATCTTACGGCTTAAAGCCGGTCGTCACAAAATATGGCGCTGCTGCATACGAGTCATTATACACTCCAAAAGGTTACACAAATCTAATGGTTCTTATACTTGAAGAAATAGCAAGGCAGCGGTGGCGTAGCTTAAATTTCTACATTTATTTAAGCTTGGCAGGCGACGGAAACTGGTATAAGATTCCAGGTCTATATGATAGAGTGCCTTATACTTATACCTGGTTAGATGCCCCTAATAATGCATCATGCGTCGTAAGCCGCCCGGCAGGTGCTTACAAGCCGGTAAGCGGAATAAAAATCATTTTTATGGATAGTACTGTAGCTGCGTCAGCATTGGTCGACTTTGATTATTGTGCGGCAGTAGAAAAATACTTCAGGCTAAAGTGAGACACTGATGTACTACTATCCCTCAGAATCAAAATTGCCAAACCCTATATATCATCAGCCTCTCCGCTGTATCTGGCGGTTCTGAATGCAGCGGTTTTTGTAAAAAGTGAAACGTTAGGTCGTAGACAATGAATCTGTTCTGTCGTTTCACAAATTTGGCAGCTAAACAGTGGCAGTTACTTCCCCGCTTGTGTTGAGTGGATTTTGTAAGAAGAAATTAACCATTTTAACCAACTTAAACACACCCATATCATGAAAACAAAAGCCCTTATGGTATTTGGTATTTTTTTAAGCCTATCGGGCTTGTCCCAAAAATACCCGAATTCCAAAACCGTTGACAGCAGCGACACCTGGCATGGTGTTACCATCAAAGACCCCTACCGCTGGCTGGAAAATTTACAAAGCGATGAAACCAAAAATTGGTATAAAGCCGAAAACAATTTTAGCAGTGAAATAATGGACAAGCTCCCTATGACCAAAGAGTTATATAGCGATTTACTAAGCTTAGATTCTATTGAGCCTGATAAAATTGGCAAAGTTCGGCAGGTGGGTAATACCCTATTTTATTTCAATATAAAAGTCGGCGACGCCAAAGCCAGGCTTTATAAACGTAACGGCGATATGGGCAAGGAAATATTGGTGGCCGATAATAGCCTTTGGGGTAACAATTACACCATTAATGATTTTGAAATAGACCCTTACCAACAATATTTGGCCATTACGGCGGCCGAGGGCGGCAAAGAGATAAACGTGGTTAAATTTTATAACATTGCCCAAGGTAAATTTTTACCCGATAGCCTGCCGGGCGTAATGGCAGGTTTTTCCCCCGGAAGCGGCAATGTATATTATTTGCAGCAGTCCACCTGGGATGTGCACGAAATGGTGCAAGACAAAGAAAGAGTATTTAAAATTCACCACCTTGGCACTGATACCACGATGGACAAGGTGCATCTTTCCTTTCAAAAAAACCCTGAACTATACGACCTGGAAAATAGCCGGCAACTATCGCCCGCCTGGCTCAATATAGATTGCGATTACGAAGCTGTATTCTCTTACGATGTGTCACCGTATGTCGAAATGTATTACCGAAAAATAAATAGTGGGGCGGCATGGAAGAAAATAATAAGCACAGCAGATGAAGTGGCCACCGTAAATGCAAGCAATAACAAACTGTTTCTTGTAAGCAAAAAAAATGCACGCAATGGCAAATTATTGGTGATAGATATGGCCGTTGCAAACCTGGCGAAAGCAACCTTAATAGCCGCCGAAAAAAGCATACCAATAGAAGCCACTGGCAGCTTTTCGCAATCAAAAAATTATCTGATTATACCCTACTCCAAAAATGGCGTGTTACTTAGCCACTTTACCATTGACATGCGAACAAACAAGTTCTCAAAAATTCCTTTTCAAGAAACAACAAACTTAATGTACATAACTCCTTTTAATAAGGGCAATGACAATGTACACATTGCAAGGACCGGCTGGGTAAACAATATGAGCTACACGTATAGCAACATCGGCAACCCATTTTCAAAAGAAAAAATATTCGCATTTAGAAGCCGAACGCATTATCCTTTTACCGATGAAATAAAGGTGGACGAAATAGAGATACCCGGCCACGATGGGGTAATGATTCCTGTGTCGCTGATGTTTAAAAAAACGTTAACATTAAATAGTGCAAATGTGGCTTACATAACCAGTTACGGTGCTTATGGAACTAGCAGTAACGCACAATTTAACCCCCTATATTTATTAATGGCTCATAAGGGCATTGTTATAGCCGTACCACACGTAAGAGGTGGCGGGGAAAAAGGCGAAAGCTGGCACCAGAGCGGCTATAAACAAAGCAAACCGAACACCTGGAAAGACCTTAATAGTACCGCCGAATGGCTTATAAACAAAGGCTATACCTCACCAAAACATCTGGCCTGCGAAGGCGGTAGCGCGGGAGGCATTCTAATTGGGAGGGCAGTAACAGAGCGACCCGACTTATGGGCTTGTGCCGTGCCGCAAGTGGGCTGCCTTAGTATGGTAAGGATGGAACAGGCTCCCAACGGACCCGTGAATACGGCCGAATTTGGAACTGTAAAGAACATCAATGAATTCTTTTCATTGTTGGAAATGGATGCTACCCTTCATGTAGAGCAAGGTGTCAAATATCCAGCCATGCTAATTACCACAGGCTGGAACGACCCACGGGTTATTAGCTGGCAACCTGCCAAGTTTGCCGCTGCGATGCAAAAAGCTACGGCTTATAACGCGGATGAGAAGCCCATTTTGCTACAGGTTGATTACAACGGTGGCCACGGCGATAGCGAAGATAAATTTGCCGCAATGAAAAAAGCAGCAGGAGAATGGGCCTTTATATTAAAGTATTGTGGGTACTACAATTGAGTAATTGAAACTAATAGCCCTGTTTATATACTCGAAGTACCATAAAAGTTTAACCAATATGTAGTTCCTTATTTGGTTGGTAGGGCAATGACCCCGAAGTTGTAATGATCATTGGATCAACCAAAAGCAGAACTTTATTTAATTTTTATCCCAACCAGGAATTTACTTCTACCGGCGAAACCACTTTTAAAGTGACGGCACCTAATAATGATATAGCCAAAGAATCAGCCGATCAGTTTTGCTGCGATCTTATGATAATGGGGGCACTGGCGGGTGATACAACAGAAAAAAAGTTGGGAAAAGCGTTATTTGATAACAAACAGCTTAAATTACTACTTTATTGCTATTATGAAAATTGCAAAATTCAAAGTACTGGTTTTTATACTGCTTGTTGTAACAATCGCGGAAAATGATTTTGCCCAAAACAGGAAAATCGATAGTCTAAAACTTCTCCTGGCTACCGCAAACGAGGATACAAATAAGGTAAATATTCTTTATCACCTTGGCGAAGAGTATTGGAATATTAACGATGCCGGGAATACTTTAGAAAATACAAATGCCTCATTAATACTTGCTCAGAAATTGAATTTCGAAAGTAAGGAAATTGATGCACATATGTGCCTCGCCAATGTTAATGCAAGTCAAAGGAATATTGCGGAATCGAGATATCACTTTTCCCTGGCTGTTGAACTATTAAAAAAAGAGGGTAATAAAGAAAAAATTGCAGATGCTTATTTTGAAATTGCCAGTAACCAAAACTCTTACGGAAATTTTCAGGATTTACTTGAAAACAGTATTATCTCCCTAAAATTATATGAAGAAAGTGGGCGAAAATATAAAATTGGCAAAACTTATTTGTTAATTGCGAACATATATAAGATGCAGGATGCGCTAAAGTATAATGCAGAAGTCGAAGGTTATTATTTAAAGGCTTTAAAACTATTTGGAGAAAGTTCTGAAAAAACGCAATATGACATCGGATACTGTTACCATTTTCTTGGTAGGGTTTATCTTTTGAAGAAGGACTATTCAAAAGCGCTCCAATTTTTCGAAGCCGCATCAAATATTTGGCGGGAAATAGATGACAAATCGTGGTTAAAAGGGTCCACATTTCATATTGGGTTAGTGTACAAAGGACGAGGGGAT
This sequence comes from Chitinophagaceae bacterium, assembly GCA_039925965.1. GTDB lineage: Bacteria > Bacteroidota > Bacteroidia > Chitinophagales > Chitinophagaceae > JAZKFT01. Next base: position 103,039 of record JBDSXW010000127.1, on the reverse strand, counting down.
AGTGCACTTTTAACGGGCAATAAGCAATATGCAGCATCAATGTTTAGAAAATACATACTGTACTTGAAAAAAGCTCTTGAAATTAGCAATGCACTTACGGATTATGGCGGGATTGCTTCAGCGTATCAGGAACTTGGGGATATTTATATTTACTTTGGGCAATATTATCTTTCAAAAAATTATTTAGATAAGGCATTGCTTATTGCAAAAAAAGGAAATGATCAATATCTATATAAAATTACTTACTACAGTATATCAAGACTTGACAGTGCAGAAGGGAATTTTAAACTCGCCTATTTAGACTATAAATTATTTCAAAATTATAAAGATACCATAGAGGCTAATTCGAATTCAAAGAAAATTGACAATTATAAAATCCTCTCAGCCTTCAATAAAAAAGAAGACTCGTTACAACAAAAACAAATCTTAACGGAAACAAATCTTACTTCGCAAAAAAAACAACTGCACTTTTACTGGATCGGGCTTACCCTATTCGCAATGCTATTCTTTTTTGTATTCCGCAATTTTCAAAACCAAAGAAAATTAAACAAGCTAGCCGCTGAAACTTTTACAAAGGAAAAAACGAATCTGGAGCTACAAAGCTTAAAGGCGCAACTCAACCCGCATTTTATTTTCAACTGCATCAACAGCATTGACTCTTTTATACAAACCAGTGATAAATACAACGCAACATTATACCTTAATAAGTTTGCCAAACTGATCCGCAATGTGCTTGATAGCAGCAAGGAAAATGTGGTGACTTTTTCAAAAGATATAGATGCATTAAGATTGTATATAGAACTGGAAGAATTAAGAAGTGAAAATAAGTTTTCGACCCAATTGAACATCGATGAGGAACTGATGAACAGCGATTGTAAAGTGCCGCCGCTCATTATTCAGCCATTTGTAGAAAATGCCATCATACATGGATTGCGAAACAGGGAGGGCAACGAAGGGCTTTTGAAAATAGCTGTTTCAAAAACCAATGACTATATTGTATACACCATTACCGATAATGGCATTGGCCGAATGGCTGCTAAAAACATAAGTTCGGCTAAAGAAAAGTCGTATGGCATCCAGATGGGTTACGACAGGGTTAAGCTGTTTAACAAAGAAGATACCGCTTCCGTAATAGTGACCGATTTATATAATGACGAGGTTGCAGGGGGCACAGAGGTAACCATCCACTTAAAACTAATCTAATGCATACAGCCATAATAATTGATGATGAGGCGAAAGGCAGGCTGTCATTAAAAGAGAAGCTAAAAACCTACTGTCCCGAAGTACATGTAGTGGCAGAAGCTGCTAATGGGAAAGAAGGAATTATTAGCATAGAAAAGCACCAGCCGAAAATTGTTTTTCTGGATATAGAAATGTCAGGCATGAATGGTTTTGAAATGCTCAGCAACCTGGCCAATAAAAACTTCCAACTCATTTTTACAACTGCCTACGACCAGTACGCCATCAAGGCCATTAAATATGCCGCATTCGACTACCTCTTAAAACCAATCGACATTGAAGAGCTGAAACAGGCCGTTGAGAAAATTACCCTTAACCCCCCAAATCAAACCAAAACACAATTAGAACTTTTACAACAGAACATCAGCCATCCAAAAAAATTATTGAATAAACTGGCCATCCCAACATTGGAAGGCCTTCATTTTTACGACATCAACGACATCGTCTTTTTAGAAGCCAACAGCAACTATACCAATATCCACTTCAGCAATAAAACAAAACTGCTGGCATCCAAAACACTTAAACAGTTTGAGGAACTATTGTCGCAGGATATCTTCTTCAGGCCACATCACTCTTCCATCATCAACCTGAACTACATCAAACGCTATATAAAAGGCGATGGCGGCCAGATAGAATTACAAAATGGCGTCTATGTGGATGTATCGCGGAGAAAAAAGGAGGAATTTTTAAAGGCTATCGGGCATTGATTACTAATTTTTGATTTTCGATTATTGATTATTTGATATCACTAAATAATGAGTCAATGAATACCATCTAAATTATACTTTACCTTACAAAGCTAATGCCTCCATTTATTTTTACCCATTGACTTACTCACTTACTTACCAATTACCGTTTGATTAAGATTCCCACCTATTCATAAAAGCCGCCCGTTCAATAGAAGCCGCTACGATTGCCATATTTGCTGTGATACTTTACATCAAATAACCAATCAACATGAAAACACACTTAATTACTACAGCGGCATTCGTATTACTTACTGTTTTCGGCCACGCGCAAGTCGTGTCGGGAGTGGCCATTAACGACGACGCTACACCTGCTGATGCCAGTTCCATGCTCGATGTAAAAAGCAACACCAAAGGTTTGCTCACACCACGAATGACCACTGCTGAACGACAGGCCATTGTACTTGCCGCTACCGGCTTGCTGGTATTTGATACAGATAGCCTCACTTTTTGGTTTTTTAATGGCGCCGGCTGGATAGAACTGGGTGGTGGCGGCCTTGGTGGCTACTGGATTGGCAACGGTGCCGATATCTCTAACAGCAACGCTGGCAATGTGGGCATTGGCACTGCTAGTCCTTTGGCACCCTTACATATAAAAAATGAATTGGAAGCGTTGCGCATTGAAGGCACGACGCCATTTCTATCATTTTACGATAACAACAATACCACGTTGAAGGCATTTGTTCAAAACTATAATAATGACCTCTACCTGGGTACGCCGGCAACTAATACAGATGGAAAAATGGAATTCTACCTGGGGAACGTTCCAGTGATGACGATCCAGCCCTCGGGCAATGTCGGCATTGGCACCCAATCTCCCTACTCCAAACTGATGATGGAAACGCCCTACAATACCTCAGGCTGGTACCATGTGGGCCGCAATGGAACCGATTCCATCGTTGTAGGCGAAGGTATCGGCGGTGTTTCAGCGGCGCTCGGCACTACTACCGAACATGCATTCCGGTTAACTGCAGGCGCTTTGGGCAGGGTGCAAATTTACCCTACCGGCGATGTGGTGGTAGGTCCTAATAGTTCCGGCTCTTTTGGAAAATTTTCCGTAGTGACACTGAACAATAGTTATGGTATCTCTCACCTGGGTGAAGGGGGGAATATTTTAGCAACAAGAATGGGCGGTACATCGGCAGGTATTGGAACGTTCTCCCCGACCAACATGCGTATTTTCAGCGGTGGTAATTCCTGTATTCTGATAGCAGAAGCTACCGGCAATGTTGGAATCGGAACAGATAACCCCACTTATAAGCTGTCGGTAAACGGCACTATCCGTGCTAAGGAACTTCGGATCAACACTGGCTGGGCAGATTATGTATTTGCAAAAGACTATGCGTTGATGCCCCTGGCCAAAGTGGAGTCGTTTATAAAAACCAACCAACACTTACCAGGCATTGCACCGGCAACAAAACTAAAGAAAGAAGGCGTGGGCGTAAGCGAAATGCAAACCAAAATGATGGCCAAAATAGAAGAACTGACGCTTTATATGATTGAAGCTAACAAAACTATTGAGGTTTTGAAACAACGCCTGGAAGCTGTAGAAAAATCAAACCATTAATCACAACCATCACTAAAAAACCATGTGTATGAAACAGGTATTTTTTATAGCGGTGCTGTTGTTTTGTTTGTTGGATACATCGTCAGCACAACCCACACCACCCGAACTACAACGAAAGATCGCAGGCAAAAAAAATCTTGCGCTCATCATGAAAGAAGTAGAAGGATTTTATAAAAATGAGGAAGTTGAAAAGGAAAAAGAAGGAAGAAAAAATGGTTTGAAAAACAAAGGCCCTGAAGGAGCAAATGAAGAAGCGTTTGAAAGTGGACTACTGCATTGGAAACGATGGGAGTACTTCAACAAAACCAGGCTTCAACCCAATGGCGACCTCGAAGATATAAGTGCCAAAACCTATGCAGCCTGGCAAAAAGTAGTTGCCAAATATGGCGACGAAACTAAGCCTGCCGGCACCAATAGCCTTACAAGTGGCAGCAATGCAGTGTGGAATTTCATCGGGCCTTTTAACCTGCAGTTTCAGGGCGGTTTGTACAGGGGGCTTTGTCGTGTTGATAAAATTGTTTTTCACCCCACCAATGCCAATATTATTTATGCCGGCACCAATAACGGAGGCCTGTGGCGTACCCTCGATGGCGGCAGCACCTGGGCCAGCATGAACTTTTATTTTCCCATACAATCGGCATCTGGCATTGCAGTAAACCCATCTAATCCTGACAATATTTTTGTGCTTACCGGGGATGGAAATGGTGGCGGGGCTATTGGCCAAAATTCCGCTGGTATTTGGGTAACCAATGACGGAGGTGGAAACTGGTTTAAAACAAGCTTTAACAGCAACCCGCAAAGTAAAATTTTCAATGGCTATAAGCTGGTGATGATGCCTACGCTCAATTATATTTTGTTTGCCGCGACAGGAAATGGCCTGTACCGGTCTACTAACAGCGGAAGCACCTGGACCCTGGTCATATCAGGCCAGGGTCTTACCGACGGCACAAGCCCTGTTTACGACGTCGAATTTGACCCAGCCCAACCCGGACGTGTATATGCATCAGACTTCAACCGGTTTTATGTATCAGAGAATTACGGAGCCAGTTTTCCTCTGAGTGAAAGCACGTCTCTTCCTGGCAAAACCCGTATTGAGATTGGTGTCTCGCCTGCCAATCCAAATTATGTGTATCTATTATGCGGCGCATTTGGAGCTGTGGGTACCAATACTTTTGGGGGGATCTACCGCTCGACAAGCGGAGGTATATCAGGCAGCTTTAATTTACGTGCCAGTACTCCCAATATTTTATGTTGGGCTACCAATGGCACAAGGTATCCTAACGATAACGACCAATCTTCTTATGATCTTGCAATTGATGTATCGAAATCGAATGCAGAAGTAGTAGTTTCCGGAGGTAAAAATATTTGGCGTAGCACTACAGGTGGCACGGCCCTGCAAAACCTAACAGTGTTTAATGAAGACAGTGGCATCGCAAAATTCATCCATCCCGATGTGCATGAAATAGCCTATAATCCACTCAATGGCTGGCTATATGCAGGTACCGACGGCGGCATCTACCGTAGTACCAACGATGGTGTTAACTGGACGAACATTACCAACGGCATTCATACCACCACTTTTTACCATATGGCCGCGGCACCTTTTGATGTAAACCGGGTGTTGGGAGGTGCGCAGGATAATGGTGTAAAATACAAATCCAATAGTGGCGACTTTACGCATATCACCGGAGCCGACGGTTTTGATTGCGCCTTTGGTCCTTCTACTGCTTCCAGCATATACAGTACAGTCAATTCATCGGTTGCTAAATTCGATATTAATGGTGCCAGCCAAAACACGGTATCTACGCCCGCAAACTGTGCATTTTTCCCAACGATAGCAGCCGACCCGGTTACCAATAATACGGTGTACCTGGCTGGAGGTCCAAATAGCCGTCTTGATAACAACGGAAATGTTCAACCTTTATGTGGCGTTCAGAAATCTACCAATGGCGGAAGTACATGGACCCAGGTCTTACCGCAATATATACAGCAAAGTATTTGTACCTGCCCCAATAATTCAAACCGGGTATATGCAGCAGGCACGGCGTCTATCTTTCGCACCGATAACGGCGGCACTACCTGGTCTGGTAACCTCGCAGCTAATGCCGGATTTATAAATAATGGGCAGATAACCGACGTCAATGTCTGTAGTGGCAACAGCGACATTGTTTATGCTACTTTAGGAGGCTACACAGCAGGCCAAAAAGTAATGTATAGCACAAATGCCGGCGCCAGTTGGTTTAGCATTAGTGGCACTTTACCGGCAGAGGTAAAGGTGAATTGTGTAGTAGCGGATCAGAACAATAATGCTTATATAGGTACAGATATGGGCGTGTATTACCAGGCTGCCACCAGCAGCGACTGGACACCGTATTACAACGAACTGCCAAGGGTGCCCATTACAGATCTGGCCATTAACCAAGGTGCTTCAAGAATAAGGGCTTCCACCTATGGCCATGGTATTTGGGAAACGAGCCTGTTTACTACCTGCGATGTAAACCTTACGCTGCCAAGTACTATTGCCGGTAATAAATTCTATCAGGCCTCCAATTTTATCAGCGCCTCGGGCAATACAACGATAGTAGGCGGCAATACCACTGTCGTTAACGCCAGAGCTGGTGGTGAAGTGTACATGGGCCCTGACTTTACCGTATACGAAGGCAATGTATTTAATGCAACGCTGGGAGCCTGTGGAAGCAGCCCCGTGCCCGGGCCAGTTTCAATACGAGCATCAGATATACCTCCAGTATTTTTGAGCCAGGCCGACCGAGGCAACGACAGCACCCTGTACCAATACGGTTTTATCACGATTGACCCGCCCGTTGGTGAAATCGCAACTGTACACCTGAATGCAGTAAAGACCGGGGAGTTTTTAATAATCGTCAGCGATAAATCTGGATCCGAAGACTTGCTACGGATTTCTGAAACCCTTGCCGCCGGAGCGGTGATCAGCAAAACATTAGCGCTGGCTTCGTTTGCCAAAGGCAAATACTATGTTCAATTGTATTTTAACGGCAAGCTGGCCCATGTGCAGGAACTACTGGTGAAATAAATAAAACACCCTGATTGAAACATAATAGTATATTTTATCTAAATTGAAAATTGATCGGTAACCTACAAGTATTACCCACACCCAAAACCCCGCTTCCTTTTATAAAAAACCGCGACCCCCTACATGCGTTATGGCTTTGCCCTCATATTCCTGGCGTCCTGGTTTCTCCCGGGGGCGCAGCCTTTTCGGTTTACTAATTATACTTCCAAAAATGGACTGAGCAACAATAGTATCAATTGTATAATCAAAGACAGCCGGAATTTCATCTGGCTCGGCACAGAAGAAGGCCTGAACCGGTTCGATGGCAACCGGTTTATGTCGTTCTTCAACGACCAGGCAGACAAGAATACCTTATGCGGGAATAATGTCCTCGATCTTCTCGAGTACCAGCCGGGGCAGCTCCTGATCGGCACCAATGGCGGTCTTTCGATTTTTAATACTTATACCCACCAGTTTGAAAACAGCAAGGCAGTGCTGCCTTCAGCCCATGAGGGTCCCGATAACTATGTGCGTAGCTTTTTTAAGGACCGGCAGGGCCGGATCTTTGTAAACCATTCGGGTGTTATTGATGTGTTCAACGAATCATTACAATACTTATTCCGCCTTACCGATCTGCCATGGGCCCAGTCGTTGCGCGGCCTGCTTATCAACAAAGAGGCCTGGTTTCAGGATAGTAAAAATCGGTTCTGGCTACCCACGGATAATAACGGTCTTTGCATTATTGATGAAGCAAAAAAAGAGGTTTATTCGTGGAAGCATAACCCACTGAACTATCCTTTTATTAATCGGGAACCGGTAAGGAGTTTTCTCTGTGACGAAGAAACCCAGGTGGTATGGCTGGCAACATGGGGTCTTGGTTTGGCCAGATATGACCTAACTAAAAACCAGTTTCAACGCCAGCTTTTCAATATTATCCCAGGTACTGAGGCCTGTTGCATTAACTCGATTTCGAGAGATAAAGAAGGTATGCTGATTTGCGGTGGCGGCCAGGCTATTTATTCCGTAGACCCTGCAACGCTGAACTATACATTTATTAACGGGGATCCAAAAGTTGGCGCATTCCCCGCTTTCATTGGAAGCAGTATTTTAAATGATGGTACCTACATGTGGATTGGTACCGAAACCCGGGGCCTGTTGAAATTAGCTTTAAACGAATCGAATGTGCAGCATGTATTGCTGCCTTATACTATTCAAGACTATACCAACTTTACTACCGGTATCACCAGGTCGAAAAACGGCGATATCTATATGGCCTACCGTTACGATGGGCTGTTGGATATAGCCGCCGATGGGCACAACGCAAAGCAGTATAAATTAACCGATCGGACCGGATCACCTGAATCTGTTACCCGGATATGTAACGATCATGCGGACAGGCTCTGGGTTGGAACGAGAGCCGGGTTCTACATTTTTGATAAGCAGTCCAAAAAGTTTACCCAACCGCCCTGGTTGGATCCGGCGACAAGGGACCTGTTTATCAATGCCATGTTCTGTACTTCAGCCGGCAACCTGTGGATTGCTTTTCGGTATCCTAATGCGTTGGGGTATTATGACCTGGCCGGAAACAAATTTAGTTACTATAAAAACTATCTCATCAATGGGCAACCTGTGTTTGACAGCCTGTACCGAATCTCTACCCTTACGGAAGATGAGCAGCATAATATCTGGATGACGTCATCTGCCAAAGGCGGTATGGTCTGCTATGAACCGGCTGCTGATCGATGGAAATTGTATCCCACCAAACCGTCGAAAGCAGCACTATTGAAAGACCAACCGGTTTTGAATATTGTACCAGGATCCGGGAGCGACCTCTGGCTTAGTAATGAAGCCGGCCTGGGGCTCATCAAATACAATTACATTAACGACACGGTTCAGTTTTTGACCCGGAAAGATGGGCTGCTGTCTGATAATATTTATGCAATTACCCGCGTGGGTACAAATGATCTCTTTTTTTCATGTACTGCCGGTATCAACCGGCTCAACATATCAACAAACGAAGTGCGGACCCTCCAGTTGAAAGATGAAAACATTAATTTGAGCTTCGCATACCTCCAATTTTACGATAGCATTGGCAAACAGTTGGTGTATGGCCTCAACGACCGTGCGCTGTTTATTAAAGACGCCATTTGGCAAACCAATGCTTCCAAACAAATTACTTTCATAGACAATATAAAAGTAAATAACCTGCCCGTTCCAACGGCGATAGGTGCCCAGGAATTGCAGCTGGGTTATTCTGAAAAAAATATTAGTATCAGCTTTGCCAGTGCTTCTTATTCAGAAAATGGCAACCTGCTATATGCCTATAAACTGGAAGGCGCCGACAATGACTGGGTGACCAATACCGGTCAGCCGGTGGCCAACTACACCAGCCTGGCACCCGGCACCTATTCCTTTATGGTGAAGGCTAAAGATGAGACATCAGAATGGGGCCCGGTCAATAACTCACTATTGATTGTGATCGCCCCACCGTTCTGGAAAACCTGGTGGTTTGTGACTATGGTTATGCTGCTGACCGGAGCTTCCGTTTACTTGCTTTTCAGGAGCCGGGTAACAATGATCCGGCATGAAGCCGGTTTAAAACAAAGGATCGCTGAAGCTGAAATGCAGGCCTTGCGGGCACAGATGAATCCTCATTTCATTTTCAATTGTCTCAATGCGATTGACAATATGATACAGACCAACCAGAAGGAATTGGCCACTACCTACCTCAGTCGTTTTGCCCGGTTGATACGCGGTGTGCTGGACAGCTCCAAAAACAACCTGGTGCCGCTGCATAAAGATGTGGAGACCTTAAAACTGTACCTGCAACTGGAACAGTTTCGCTGCAATAATAAATTTGAATACAGCCTTACCGTCGATGAAGAACTGATGCACAGCGACTACAAAGTACCTCCGTTGGTGGTGCAGCCATTCCTGGAAAATGCGATTCATCATGGGTTGCTCAATAAAGAGACTGATGATCGGAAATTGCTGATAACGATTGAGTTGCAGGATGATGATATTCTATACACCATCACCGACAATGGCGTGGGCAGGGCCAGGGCGGCATTTTTAAAAGAACTCAACAAGCCCGAACATGTATCGTACGGCATCCAGATCTCTAAAGACCGGATCCAGATGCACAACCGGGACGAGGCCAAAACTTCTGTTGCCATCACCGATCTTTTCGAAAACGATCAACCTTCGGGCACGAGGGTTGAAGTGACTATAAAGGGTTCAGTTTAGGGTGTAGTGTTTAGTGTTTAGTGTTTAGTGTTTATTGTTTAGTGTTTAGGAGTTTTATAGTTCACCAGTTTACAGGTTCACGAGTTGATTGCTGCAAGGACTGCAATTACCTGACGATGCTGAAAGGATGCCCAAAACAAGATTTTGAACCAGTGACTGAGCGAACTTGTGAACTCGTAAACTTGTGAACTTGTGAACAATTGAACTAAACCAAAACCGCTAATTACAAATACCCTTTGAACAATTTGAACCCCTAAACCCTAAACTCTAAACCCTAAACCTTTCCTCCATGTTAAGAGCCATTATTATCGACGACGAACCCAATAGCAGCAGTGCGTTGAAGGAAAAATTATTACAACATTTTAAGCAGGTGCTGGTAATGAAAATATGTAACAACGGTAAAGAAGGAATAGACGCCATCGAAAGCCTGCATCCGGACCTGGTATTTTTGGATATCGAAATGCCGTTGATGAATGGCTTTGTGATGCTGCAGCAACTCAACAATAAAAAGTTCGAACTGATCTTTACTACCGCCTACGATCATTATGCCATTAAAGCGATACGCTTCAGTGCTTTGGATTACCTGGTGAAACCTATTGAAATTGAAGAGTTGCGCAATGCGATAGAACGGGCGGAGCAAAAATTAAACCATGCCAATCCAAATCCCCAATTAGAACTGCTGCTTGAAAACCTGGCGGAGAAAAAACACCTGCATCGCATTGCGATTCCTACATCGGGTGGGTTGCAGTTTATAAAAATTACGGATATCATTTACCTCGAAGCCAGTGTCAATTACACGCATATTTTCCTGGCGGATAAAAAGAAATACATCGTAAGTCGCACGCTGAAAGATTTTGAGGATATGCTTCCCGGTTATGAATTCCTGCGGATTCATAACTCCTATATTATCAACAAAAACTGCGTGGAAAAATACATCCGTGGCGAAGGCGGCCAGGTCGTCCTCTCCAACAATGCTGTGCTGGAAGTTTCCAAAAGAAAGAAGTCGGATTTTTTAAAAGCGATTGGGTATTAGGGTTTAGAAGTTTAGGGTTTAGAGTTTAGAGTTTAGAGTTTAGAGTTTAGGGTTTAGAGTTCACAAGTTTACAAGTTCACGAGTTCTGATATACTTCGCCCGAAACGAAACTTTGACCGGTGGGAGGAAGGGGTTATTGGTTTACTGGTTTACTGGTTTACTGGTTTATTAGTATTTTGACTTCAGCTTCTTGCTTTCAGCGTTCAAAATAAATCGTAAATCCGAAATCGTAAATCGTAAATCGCCAGGCTTACTTTTGGGGCATGGAAAAATTCTTGACCGATTTGTTTGCGAAGCAAAGCTATAATCCCAATAACTTCTTTTTGATAGCTGGTCCCTGCGTGGTGGAAGGGGAAGATTTAGTGATGGAAGTGGCTGAGAAAGTGTCGGCTATTTGTAAGCGCCTGGAGATACCTTATGTTTTTAAAGCATCTTACCGCAAGGCTAACCGCACCAGTGCTTCTTCATTTACAGGCATAGGCGATGAAGCGGCATTGGCACTGGTAAAAAAAGTGGGTGACCATTTTGGACTGCCCACCACCAGCGATATACATGCCCACGAAGAAGCCGCCATGGCAGCAGATTATATCGATATTTTACAGATACCGGCTTTTCTCTGCCGGCAGACTGATCTATTGCTGGCAGCAGCCGCGACCGGCAAAATCGTGAATGTAAAAAAAGGTCAGTTTGTGAGCGGGCCGTCTATGAAGTTCGCCGTCGAGAAAATAAAGACCCACGGCAATAATAAAGTGATGCTGACCGAGCGGGGCAACAGCTTTGGCTACCAGGATATGATCGTGGACTACCGGAATATTCCATTAATGGCCGCGCACGGCGTTCCGGTAATAATGGACTGCACGCACAGCCTGCAAACGCCCAACCAGACCAGCGGCGTGACGGGCGGCAATCCACAACTGATCAGCACCATTGCAAAGGCCGCCATTGCGACCGGCGCCGACGGACTGTTTATTGAAACCCATCCCAACCCTGCTGTTGCGAAAAGCGATGGTGCCAATATGCTACGACTTGAAATGCTGGAAGAATTGCTGGAAAAACTGGTGGTTTTAAGGAAAGCAGTTGTATAACTTCACAAAAAAAAATAGTGATGGGAATTATTAAGGTGCCAATCCGGTTCGAAGGTTCTAAAGGAGACAAAATATTGTATGCACTGTTTGATAGCGGGGCCACGTTTTCATGCATCCACCCCGATTACGTAGATGAAATTGGTAATGCCGAAAAAATGCGAACGCCATTAGAAGTTTCAACAGCCAGCCAGGGAACTTATCTGAAAATAGAAGAAACCCTACGATCCGATTTCTATTTTAATGAGGTTCGTATGAGTGATGAATTTATGGTGGTGCCGAACCTTAGTGAAGAAGCCATCATTGGCGTAACTACCATGCAGAAATGGCGGATGAAACTGGATTTTGAAAACGACACGGTGATCATTGACCCAAAAATTGCTAAGGCAATTCTTAAACAGCTAAAATAGCCGGAGTTATAAGCTGTGAACAGTTATTCCCCCCATTTGCAGTTGTCATTAAGCTAATAGGCCAATAGATCAATGACTAAATGACCATTGACCGATTGACCCATTTACGGTTTTACTACTTTACGACTAAAGGAGTGCCACCCAATTCCTTATTTTTGCCGACATTTTTTAGAAAGCACCATGACTGAACTAAGTAAGAATTTTGAGCCACAACAAACTGATAATAAGTGGTATGCGCATTGGATGGAGAAAGGTTATTTCTACAGCACACCCGACCACCGGGAGCCTTATACGATAGTAATTCCGCCCCCCAACGTAACCGGGGTGTTACATATGGGCCATGCCCTCAATAATACGATCCAGGATATCCTGATCCGCCGGGCCCGGATGCAGGGTAAAAATGCCTGCTGGGTGCCCGGAACTGACCATGCCAGTATTGCCACAGAAGCGAAAGTGGTGGGCATGCTGCGCGAACGCGGCATCGCCAAATCTTCTTTATCCAGAGATGAATTCTTAAGCTATGCCTGGGAATGGAAAGAAAAATATGGCGGCATCATTCTGCAGCAGTTAAAAAAACTGGGCTGCAGCCTCGATTGGAAGCGCACTTCGTTTACTATGGATCCGGATTACTATGCTTCGGTGATCAAGGTATTCATTGACCTGCATAAAAAAGGATTGATCTATCGTGGCAAGCGAATGGTAAACTGGGATCCAATGAGCCAAACCGCACTGAGCGACGAAGAGGTAATCTTTAAAGAAATCGATTCAAAATTATACTACGTACAATACCTGCTGACGGACGGTACGGGCAGCATTACCGTTGCCACAACGCGGCCAGAAACCATACTCGGAGACGTTGCTATTTGCGTGAACCCAACAGATGAAAGGTATACCGGCTTTGTGGGTAAGGAAGTGATTGTGCCGATCATCAACCGGAAAATACCCATTATTGCGGATGAATATGTAACTGCCGATTTTGGTACCGGCGCCTTGAAGATTACTCCTGCCCACGACAAGAATGATAACATGTTAGGCGCCAAACATGGCCTCAAAGCCATTGACACGTTAGATGCCACCGGCAAATTTTCCAGTGCGGAATTGATGGATGATGCGCCTTCAGAACTGGTATTATCTTACAATGGCATCGACCGTTTTGAATTAAGAAAACGAATCGCAGAAGATATTGGCGCGTTGGGACAAATACAAAAAATAGAAGATTATAAAGGACAAGTAGGTACCAGCGAACGCACTGGCGCAGTAATTGAAAGCAAGCTGTCCCTGCAATGGTTCATCGACATGCAGGCCTTTCTTGAGAAAAACCCCGAAGCGTTAGAATCGGTGATGGATGATACCATTAGATTCCATCCCGCGAAGGCGAAGAATACCTATAATCATTGGCTGGAAAATATTAAAGATTGGTGTATCAGCCGCCAGCTTTGGTGGGGCCAGCGAATACCTGCATGGTACGATGCAGAACGAAGGTTTGTAGTAGCGGCTACGGAAGCAGAAGCGATAGCAATGTTCCAGGAACAATTTTCGATTAGTAATGCTCAGTTAAAGCAGGACGAAGATGTGCTGGACACCTGGTTCTCCAGTTGGTTGTGGCCAATGGAAGTTTTCAAAGGCATTAGTAATCCCGGCAATATAGACGCGGCTTATTATTACCCATCTACGACCTTGGTTACGGGTCAGGACATTATCTTTTTCTGGGTAGCCCGGATGATTATGGCCGGGTACGAATATGGCAATGAGCAGCCATTTAAAGATGTTTATTTCACAGGGATGGTACGTGATAAACAAGGTCGAAAAATGAGTAAACAATTGGGTAACTCTCCGGATCTGCTCGCCTTGATTGAACAATATGGTGCCGATGCAGTACGATTCGGAATCATGGTAAGCTCGCCGGCCGGGAACGATCTGATGTTTGATGAGAGTGCGCTCGAACAAGGAAAGAATTTCAATAATAAACTTTGGAATGCACTCAAGCTGTTGAAAATGTGGGAAGGCCGGTCCAATGTGGACGGTCAAGAGTCAACCACCGAAAGCAACTTTGCTGTTGATTGGTTTGCGAACAGGCTCAACCAGGTTAAAGCTGAAGTAAATACACTGATGGATCAGTTCAAACTCAGCGAAGCGTTGAAGACAATCTATTCATTGATCTGGGACGATTTCTGTAGTTGGTACCTGGAATGGGTGAAGCCAGGTTTTGAGCAACCAATTGATGCTGCCGTGTACCAGGAAACAATCGGCTATTTTACAGAGTTGCTGCAATTGCTGCATCCGTTTATGCCATTTATTAGCGAAGAAATCTACCATTTGCTGGACGAAAGGGCGGACGATTTGTGCGTGAAGCTTTATGCTCCCTTAATACCAGCCGACGAACAGGTGATCACAGATGGCGAATTGCTGAAAAAAGTAATTACCGCTTTACGCGAGGCCCGTGTGAAGAACAATATTAAACCCAAAGAGCCGATTCAACTATTTATACAAACTGCCGTTAAAGATCGGTATCGGCTGCTGGAGAATATCTTAATGAAACAGGTAAATGCGTCTTCAATCGAAGTGTCAGACACATTTACACAGCAAGGCATTTCGCTTACAGTAGATACGGACAAGTTTTTAATTATCTCTTCACAACCCATTGATACTAACGCGCAGAAGGAAGCGTTAGTGAAGGATCTGGAACACCAGCAGAAATTCTTCGAAAGTGTAGGCAAAAAACTGAGCAACGAAAAATTTGTGGCCAATGCCAAACCTGAAGTGATAGAATTGGAGCGAAAAAAACAAGCAGATGCAGCCGCCAGGATGCAGGCGATAGAAGAGAGTTTGGCGGAGCTGGTTTAGACGTTTAGAGGTTCAGTGGCAATCTCGTTATGGATTCTATGTGCCTTGGGCACATTTTGTTGGTAGAAAAAGGTAGGAATGGGTGTCGTGTTCCAGAGGAACAGTTTGTGCAAGCCTCCCACAAAACGCTACTATGGAACGTAAAGGCACAGCAAAACCAGATTTACTACCCCCAAAATGTGCCCATGGCACATGCAGATTTTGCACTTAACGACAATGGGATTAGAGGTTGATTCCCGTGGTATGGTAAAACAATTATCGCGAAGCAGTTGGGAACTCCGTACCGCTTATGCCCCCGTCTTTCTGGTTCATTAGTCATGAAGACAAAAAATATTTACTATGCAAAAACATGTTACCTGCAACCCATTGATGCTACTGGCAGCCATGCTTTTGCTATCAATTGCCGGTTTTGCCCAACCCCGTCAAAAACCAGCGCCAGCAAAACCCGACACCAGTAAAGGCAGGCTAAAACTCATCCCCTATTTTGGTGCTTATACCGATGGCAGCAAGGCTTTTGCAACAGATCTGAAGCGATTACTTGGCGTAAACCCGCAGCTGAAGTTAAAAGATGAAAAGGGTGCGGTTTACACCGTTGTTTCTTTTGAAATAACCTGGAAGAAAAAAGATGTATCGGATGATGTGCGTACCGGCAAACCAAAGACCGTTTATTATTTTGTGGGTGGCGATATTACGGGCAATAACCTCACCGATAGCTGGCGCGAAGAAATTTCCAACTTTGTGCAAAAAGGAGAAGAAATTACATTTAGCACCATACTTTATTACGACCCAAGGCGCAAACTCAATACCAGGGCGCCATCACTGGTGTTAGACATCCAATAGTTCCGGATTTGAACCATTTCTATTCTTTTATCAAACGTTTTCCACCACATACCAAACCGTTTGTACGGGCAAAACCTTTTGCCTAATTTGGCTGAAAATTTACAACTATGTGGCCTTCCCTACTCGCCATCTCACTTGCACCTGGTGCCGCTATCATGCTTTACATCTACTGGCGCGACCGCCAGGACCGCGAACCGATAAAACTCCTGTTCGTCTGTTTTTTACTTGGCATTGTTTCTGCACTGTTGGCCATCCTGATTGATAAGGGTCTTGAGCCAATCCAAACTGAAATGACCGAACCGGGGACGATCCCTGATAAATTATTTACTGCTTTTATTATGGCGGCTTTTGTGGAAGAACTGTGCAAGTTTTCTATGTGCAGGATCTACGCCTATCCAAAAAAGGCTTTTAATGAGCCGTTAGATGGCATTGTGTATATGGTAATGGTAGCTATGGGTTTTGCTACAATCGAAAATGTGATGTATGTATTTTCAAATCCGGAAACCGGCATGCAGGTAGGGCTCCTGCGCATGTTCCTCGCCGTTCCTGGTCATGCCTGCTGGGGCGTTATCGTGGGCTATTTTATGGGCCTTGCAAAGTTCAAGCCAAGGAATAAATTTCTCTATATGGTTATTGGTCTTATCTGCGGCATGCTGCTCCACGGCACGTATGATGGAGCCTTATTCCTTCGTGAATCCAATGAGCTAAGAGGTGGTGAATACGAAGGTGCATTGATTGGTGGCGCCTTGTTCACAGCGGTATTAGGTTATGTCCTGGCCTTCCTGGCAATCAGAAAACACCGGAAAATCAGCCGGGCTTTATTTCCAAAAGATCCAAATACGCCGGTTGCAGCCGGTCAGCTGGAAATTTAAAATGCATATTTGCAGCTACAAATTTCTTTCTTGATAATGGCGACACCACTACAGCTAATTAATGCTACAACAAACGATATTCCCATTATCCGCAACATAGCGATGGTCACATGGCCGGCTGCCTATGGAGCAATTCTAACGTCGGGGCAAATTGAATTCATGCTTAATATGATGTACAGCGAAGCCACGCTACTCCATCAGATGGTTAGCGGTGAGCAACAGTTTATCCTGGCCTGGCAAGCTGGCAAGCCCATTGCATTCACCGGTTTTGGCGAGGTGAAAAAAGAGCCGGTGGTCTATAAACTTCACAAGCTGTATGTATTGCCCACCGTTCAGAAAAGCGGAGCAGGTAAAACCTTGCTTGCAGCAGTAAAATCCATCTCACAGGCGGCCGGAGCAGAACAGCTTGTGCTGAATGTGAACCGGGCCAATAATGCGAAAGCCTTCTACTTGCACCAGGGCTTTACTGTTCTAGAAGATATGGAGGTTGATATTGGTCAGGACTTTTTTATGGTAGATCATGTGATGGGGTTGGCACTTTAATACGGCCTGCATTCCGCCCGCCGGTTCCTGCGTAACTGCGTTCTTTGCCAAGCACACCTACTAATTGCTGCAGTGCAGAACAAAAGAAATGGATCATCACTACAAACTTATTTATTGCGGCTTATTTTGTAGTCGTAGATCTGTAGGCTGAAAGGCAAACACTAAGATTATCAATAGAGAATTGTTAATGAGACAGAGGTTACGATTCTTTCACCTGCAGGCTTTAAGTAACCGTAAACAAGCATATCCATTCAAATTCTTAAAACCAATCTGCACCCTTAGCACCAGTGATTCCACAAAAACCATCACAAATCAGACATCAGACACCAAAACATCCAAAATCACACAATCAGACATCCCACATCCCACATCCCACATCAAAATATTCAAACATGCACCTGCGTTTGATTAATAATGCCCATTACAAACACAGTTTGCACATGCCCCAGGTTTTCGGCCGGGCTCAGTTTGTTCAATTGAAATTCGTAGTAGGGTCTATGCTTTTAATGACGCCAAATCAGCACATTTTGCACCAGTGAGTCCACCGTTTTATTGCAAATCAGACATCAGACATCCGACATCAAAATCTCAAACCAGCACGTGCGTTTGCTTAATTATGCCCATCACAAACACACTCTGGACATGTCCCAGGTTCTCAGCCTGGCTGAGTTTGTTTACATGGAAGTCGTAATAATCATCCATGCTTTCGGCTACGACTTTCAACATAAAATCAAACTCGCCACTGATATTATAGCACTCAATCACTTCCGGCATGTCGTTGATATTTTTGATGAAAGTGGATCCGGCGATTTTACTATGTTCCTTTAAAGAAACATAGCAAATCACCATCAGGCCCTTTTTTACTCTGGCAGGATCCAGCAGTGTAGCGTACTGTTTTATCACGCCAGTCTTTTCCAAGCGCTTGATACGCTCGTGTACTGGCGTTGTGCTCAGGTGAACCTGGTCGGAAATTTCTTTCACTGTGGCCCGCGCATTTTGCTGGAGAATTTTCAGGATCGCCAGGTCTGCTTTATCAAGCACCACAGCTTCCTTAGTGGATTGTTCTTTTACAAGTTGGTTTGGCATGTCAAACAGTAGGTTTATACTACTAAAGATAAGGTTTTGGAAAACCTATCCTGAATTAATTTAGAATTCTCTACTTTTATCCTGCAAACCTATCTTTGCCATTCTAAAAATTTAACCATGTCTACAATAACAAAAAATGCTATCGACTTCAGCCTGAAGTACAAGGTGGCAGATATGAGCCTCGCAGATTGGGGCCGTAAAGAAATCCGTTTGGCCGAAGCAGAAATGCCGGGTCTGATGAGCATCCGCGCAGAATATGGCCCAAGCCAACCTTTGGCTGGTGCACGCATCGCGGGTTGCTTGCACATGACCATCCAAACTGCTGTGTTGATCGAAACTTTAACTGCGTTAGGTGCTGAAGTAAAATGGAGCTCCTGCAACATTTTCTCTACACAGGATCAGGCTGCCGCAGCAATTGCAGCTACCGGTGTTGGCGTTTTTGCCTGGAAAGGCCAGAGCCAGGAAGAAGCTGATTGGTGTATTGAGCAGACTTTGTTCTTTGGCGGTGTTGATCGTCCTTTGAACATGATCCTGGACGATGGCGGCGATCTGACCAATATGGTTTTTGATACTTACCCTGAGCTGATCCAACACCTTAAAGGTTTGAGCGAAGAAACTACCACCGGAGTTCACCGCTTGTACGAGCGTATGGCAAAAGGTACTTTGCCGATCCCTGCTATCAACGTAAACGACAGCGTTACCAAATCTAAATTCGACAACAAATACGGTTGCCAGGAAAGTTTGGTAGATGCGATCCGTCGTGCTACCGATGTGATGATGGCGGGTAAGATAGCCGTTGTGGGTGGATACGGTGATGTTGGCAAAGGTTCTGCATTGAGTTTAAAAGGTGCTGGCTGCCGCGTAATCGTTACTGAAATCGATCCTATCTGTGCATTACAAGCTGCTATGGAAGGTTTTGAAGTAAAGCCGATGGCCGAGGCTGTTAAAGAAGCCGATATCATTGTTACTGCATCAGGTTGCCGCGACCTCATCACAGAGAAACATTTCCGTTTGATGAAAGACAAAGCGATCGTTTGTAATATCGGTCACTTCGATATTGAAATCGATATGGCCTGGTTAAACAGTGCCTACGGTTCTACAAAAGACACCATCAAACCACAGGTTGATTTGTACAATATTGATGGAAAAGATGTGATCATCCTCGCTGAAGGCCGCCTTGTAAATTTGGGTTGTGCTACTGGTCACCCATCATTTGTAATGAGTAACTCGTTCAGTAACCAAACCCTGGCCCAAATTGAATTATGGACCAATGGTGCTGCTTACGAAAATAAAGTATATGTGCTGCCTAAGCATCTCGATGAGAAAGTGGCCCGCTTACACCTTGCCAAAGTTGGCGCTGTGTTAGATGAGCTGACCGATGCTCAATCAGAATATTTAGGCATCAGCAAAGCTGGTCCTTTCAAGGCTGAAATGTATCGTTACTAAGAGTGATAGATAATAGCATTTAGATATCAGACAAAGCCCATCGAGCAATCGGTGGGCTTTTTTTGGCGATCATTGCGTGATAAGCAATTTTACAAAACCTCCCCTCCTTTAAAAAATGGTATCATCTGCGGCAACGGTTATTGAGCCTGCATTTTTACCAACGTTTCCTACCTTGCCTGGATATGTTCATTCCTGCAATCAGTCTACATGTAACCACTATAAAAAATAATTATGAATCTCAGGCAGGCGGTGAATTGTTTGAGGTGGCGAAGAAACTTCTCGTTATTTGTGAGTATTACTTCAGCAGGTGAAGCTGAATCATCGGTATGCGAAAAAGCCCCGGTAACTGAAAAGCAGTGAAATCGATAGTTTATGCTTACTGAGGTCTTACAACAATATCCATAGAACTTTCCAAATCACTGCCTCCATATAGGCGAAGATCCGGGCCGGAATAATAATGGCATTTTATAACAATTGTATGTGAGCCCGCGCCAAGTTGCTTTGTAAAAGTTTGAGAGCTGGTGTTACTATTTGCGTTGTCGCAATTCTGGAAATTACGGCACAGATTAGTTCCATCCACATTTATGAAATATTCGTAATAGGTAGGCGCACATGCAAAACAGGAAGAAGAGATGGCTCTTACAGAATAACTGATCATTACTTTAGCATTGCCGCTTAAGACAATGTTTTGGTTGAGTCCCGGAAAATCGGCATCGGGCAGCCCGCTATTTACCACAACAAAAGCGGATGAAGAAGCAACATGGTAAATATTATTATACATATTCGGTATGGTTACCCACAATGGATAACTGCCGCCCCCATTAGACACCAATACCTGGCCTGGTGTTCCCGGCAGCCCGCCTGGCTTTAATGCCCCGCTGAATTTAATATTGCCAGCAACATCTACTATTTCAAGCGGATTATTAACACCTCCAATACCTACGTTACCATTGGGCAAAAAATAAGTGGGGAGCGAAGACCCTGCCGTAATCGTTACGGGAAGAGTAGAACCTGATGCTGAACCTAAGTCCATACGAAAGCCAGGTGCCCATAAATAACCGTTGTATGTTGCCGTATTGAAGAAACTGATATAAGGACTTGAACCCTGTAACCGTACTATTTCTCCATCCCCTGTAATATGCAATGGAGCCTGGGGGTTAGGTGTATTTATGCCAACTTGTTGTTGTGCAAAACCAGTGGAGGTCGTGACTGTAAGAGCTATTATGCGAAAACTGAGCAGTAGTAGATTAGCTGATTTCATTCGATTTATTATGAAATATTTTAAAATGGAAATAACAAGATTTCTTCCAGGATGTTTTATTGGGGAAAGACAACAATATCCAGTACCGACCAAATTTCATCTTGCAAATTATCAATGCGGGGTCCCTGGTAATAATGCCAGGAGATTTTAATATTGTGTGTACCCGCAGGTAGTGATGCTATAAATGTTTGAGAACTTGCCTTTGTTTTTTGATTCGCACATGACTGAAAATTTCTTTTAACAATATTTCCATCAATCTTTATATAATATTCATAATAGACGGCCCCGCAGCAATCATTGTAAGCATATCCATACAATGAATAGCTGATCATTACTTTGGCATTGCCACTTAATGTTATAGTTCGGGTCAAACCCGGAATATCCGCATCTACTATTGACGGTCCAATGGGAGGAGCACCTGCCAGCGTATAAATATGTGAAGTGTTATCGTACATGTTTGGCAGTGTTATCCAGGTAGGAATGCTGCTACCATTAGATTGAAGCACCTGCCCTGCAATTCCACTATTCCCGCCTGGTTTTAAGGCACCGCTGAATCTTATATTCCCAGATGCATCCAATTTATCAGCAGGATTACTTACGCCTCCGATTCCAACCCGCCCATTAGCAGTAAAGAAAGTTGTAGTATTCAGATTGGGAGAGATAGTGACCGGGTAGTTCGAAGAGAACGCTGTGCCCAGGTCGATGGTTGAACCTGTAGCCCATAAATATCCCTGGTAAGTTCCTAAAGAATAAAAACTTATATAAGGTTGTGCTCCCTGCAACCTCAGTAACTCATTAACGGAATTATTATTGATATGCAAAGGAGCCTGGGGCAGACTCGTGCCTATTCCTGTGTTTTGTGCCCATGTATAATAACAACTCATTGAAAATAAAAAGGAAATACAAAGCGATAATTTTGAGGAAACAGTATTCATAAAGATTTATTTAATGGTAATTCAAAAAACAGCTACCTGAAAGCAGCAAATAATTAATACGTTTTCATAGTATCATCTGCGAATATTTATTGTATCATAAACCAAATGGCACACTTATTTTACTGTGGAATAATAAAAACATCCAATGAACCTTCAATATCTCCTCCTCCATAAAGCTGAAGATCTGGCCCGCCATTGTGACGACAGCGTATGGTGATGGTATGTGTGCCCGCGGCAAGCTGGGCAATAAAAGAGCATGAATTCGTTTTGCTGTTTCCATTATCACAGTCCTGTGCGAACTTCGATATTGTGGTGCCATCAATATTTATGAGGCATTCATAAAAAGTTTGGGCACATCCGAAACACGTAAGGGAATTAACCCTTGCTGAATAACTGATCAAAACCTTTGCATTGCCGCTTAATGCTATTGTGCGGCTTAAGCCGGGAAAATCCGTCTCCGGTGAATAAACATTTATGGTTACAGTTGCTGGTGCGGATGGGGTATGCAAACTATTTGCGTACATATCCGGTATGGAAATCCACGTAGGGGCACCACTGCCAGTCGATTGTAATGCAGTACCCTTCGGTCCTGTCACACCTCCTGGCAGCAACAAACCGCTGAATCTTATACTACCGGCAACATCTAACTTTTCGGCTGGGTTACTGGTGCCTATACCAACATTGCCGGAAGGCATAAAATAGGCTGAAGGGCTTACGTTCGGCGAAATAGTTACCGGTATGGAAGAACCGGTCGCTGATCCCAAATTAATGGAAGTTCCGGTTGCCGACAGCATCCCCTGGAATATTCCGGCTGCGTTGTAAAAACCAATGGATGGCTGGGATGCCTGTAACCTAACAATTTCACTGGATGCCGTATTGATATGCAATGGTGCCTGCGGGGAAGTTGTTCCGATTCCTGAATTTTGTGCGGATGCCGCAAGATTGAAACCAAAAGAAAGAAGCAGGAAGCACTTTTTCATGTTACTTGATTTCTTACAAGGTAATACAATAAATTATTGTTTGGCGTGGTTTTTACAAGCGAGGAATGCTACCATGCACTTATTTTGAAAGAACCCTTAGTATAGGATGACGGTATTCCTGGTGATATTGAAAACCCTTAGAGACTGGAGGATGGTGGTACAGGAAATGGCGCGGTGGTGCTTTCAGAAACTGGCGTCCACAACAACAATGCGACCATTAACTACAAAATTTTTGACTATTGGGATGTGCCGGATGAATCGGCACTCGCATGGGGCATTAAATGCCTGTTGAAGGAGCCAGCAACAACGTTGAGGGAGCCGGCAACAATGTTGAAGAAGCGAGCCGAAACGTTACCGGAGATTGCAGGATGGTATTAACAACAGCGCCGTTGATATCCTGTGCGCACCATTGTCGTTAACCCAGCCGGTGGGGAGTGTAAAATCAAATACCCGGATTATGAGTCTTCTGCCATTTGAATCTTTTTTTCTCAATTCAACGTTCATCAACTGGGTTAACTACCATGTTGATGCCATGTGTTGTCCTAATTTTTTTGAAGACTGGAGTTGGTGAAAATACGTTCATTCATTTGTGACATTTAAAAAAGAAATAAATTGAATTTTGATCTGGTGCTCGTTGCTAAAACTTTATCAAGCTTTTGGTACACCGAAAACTCCAGAGCAGGGTTTAAAATGGTGACTAAAGCGATTGAACCAACCGGATATTCGAGGTAACATTGATCAGTTGGTAAATCGTTAGCGTTGATCATAAACGGAAGTGCATTTTGAAGTTTGGACCAACATAATCGCATAACTGCCTGGGTTCCGATTTTTTCAATTTCTTGTATCTGCGTTATCCTCTAAATTTAATGTAAGATTGCTGTTTAACCAGATCAGTAGCAACCACCTTGAAAAAAGCCACCATCATATCCCTCCTCTCCTGCGCCTGCCTCACCCTGGTACACCTATCCTTTTCCAAAAAAAGAGAGGAGCCTGTTGTGGTTCCTGCATCTTACAAATGCGTAAACACCTGGTACACCGCCCAAGCCGACAGCTTTTTACAACAAGTACTCGCCCTCCAAAAAATACACCTGACAAAAACTAACCGCCCCATTTTCCAAAAAAAATTTGTCAAACTACGCCGGGCATTTAAAAAGATGGAAACCCTGGTCTCGTATTTTGACAGGCCCGTTTACCTGGGTATCAATAATCGTATAAAACCAGAAGTGGAACTCGAAAAAGGCACTTTTGAATTTATAACTGAGCCCCATGGCCTGCAGGTTATAGAAAGCTTACTGGCAGATGATTCCACCTTCGCGGCAAGTCGTAAAGAAATGGCCCGCGAAATAGATCTTTCGCTAAGCACCGCGCGGTTTCTAAAAACCTATCATTTTACAAAACCCTATACCGACACCGGTTTTTTCAATGCGATCAAAGACGAAATGGTCCGGGTAGCATCGCTGGGAATTTCCGGCTTTGATAAACCAGTGCTAAAAGACGCTATACCAGAAACAGCGATTGTATTGAACGGTATCCGGGAACTGCTGGGTATTTTCCGAAAAGCAACTCCAGGCTTACCCGAACTGGAAAACATCACCTTTCGTGTAAATAAGGCTTTGCAGTTTATACGCAGTACGACCCGCGATTTCGACAACTTCGACCGGCTGGGCTTTACCCGGAATTATTTGCAGCCGATTTTTTCACTTGCAGATAAAATTTGCAAACAAGGCCTGCTGAATAATGAAACTGCACCCGTTTATACTTCTTTCTTTCAAAAAAGCTATATCGATCAGCTTTACCATCAAACAAAAACCTATCCTGCAGAAATAGTGGCCTTGGGCAAATCTTTGTTTGAAAGCAATGCTTTATCTGCCAACGGCGAACTTCGTTGCACCAGTTGCCATAAACCGGCTTTAGATTTTGCCGATACCGTGCAACGCAATACCGGCCTGACTTTCCACGATACCGTGAGCCGCAATACCCCTACCCTTTTGAATGCTACCTACCACCTGCGGTTTCAACTTGACGGTCATGCACTTTTTATGCAGGACCAGTTCAAAGAAGTGCTGACCAGCCATTTGGAAATGGGCAATATTTCTGAAAGCGAACTCGTAAAGCGGCTGCAAAATGATCTTGGATTTCAGGCCTCATTTCAGCAGGTTTTTCATGTATCAAAAAACAACATTACCTACATGCAGGCGCTGGATGCGCTGGAAGCTTTTGTGCGCTCGCTCGTCAGTCTGGATTCACCTTTTGACCGGTACATGACCTATCAAACCAATATCTTGCCGCCTTCCATAAAAAGGGGTTATAACCTTTTCATGGGTGCCGGTAAATGTGGCACCTGCCATTTTATGCCCGTTTTCAACGGCGTAATGCCACCCTACGCCAATCGGGATGATAACGAAGTAATTGGCGTTCTCCGGGATGACGATTTTGACAACCCGGTGCTGGATAAAGACGAAGGCCTGTTCGCTACCACCAGGCTCGACCTGCACCGCCATTCGTTTAAAGTACCCAGTGTAAGAAACCTGGCCAAAACTGCACCCTACATGCACAATGGTTCCCTGAAAAATTTGAACGACCTGTTGATTTTTTACAATGTAGGCGGTGGGGGCGGATGGGGCTTCGGCCTCGACGTACCCAATCAAAGCCTCGACCGCGAGCCGATACGGCTCAATGACAAGGAGCGAAAAGATTTGGAGGCGTTTTTGCGTTCACTCAATTAAAATAACTATCCTTGTTTTATCGGCATTATTCATCACACAAAGCAACGTTCGTAAAACCCTGACAGGGCGCAAACCAGCCCTTTCAGGGTTGCCCCAAAAAATCAGACATCAGACATCCGACATCAAAACATCAGTTATTATGCTTTCTATCTGGGAAAAAGAATCATTTTACAAGCCTGTCGATATTATCATCGCAGGCAGCGGCCTGATGGGATTATGGGCTGCTTACGAATTAAAAAGCAGGGCCCCGGGTCTGGAGGTCTTGATATTGGATAAAAACAATGTCCCTACCGGCGCCAGCACCCGCAATGGAGGCTTCGCCTGTTTGGGCAGCCCAACCGAACTATTGCGCAATTCCGAAACCATGGGCACCGCCGCCATGCTGGATATCGTGGGCGCCAGGAACCGTGGTATCCTGAAAATACGTCATGTATTGGGAGATGCTGCAG
Source organism: Chitinophagaceae bacterium (assembly GCA_039925965.1). Taxonomy (GTDB): domain Bacteria; phylum Bacteroidota; class Bacteroidia; order Chitinophagales; family Chitinophagaceae; genus JAZKFT01. The sequence continues at coordinate 76,703 of JBDSXW010000127.1, read as the reverse complement.
TAGCTTTTGACGCCTGTGGCGGGTACGAATGCATTACCAAAGACTATAAATATTTTCACCAGCTAAAGGGAAAACTGGAATGGCTGAATGCCTTACTGGAAACGGTTACAGGCCACAGAACGACGTTTATAGAAAATACAACTGACCTCGCCAACTTCGGACTCACCGGCTTTAATACCATTATTGAAAACAAGTTCGAGGGTGCCTTGCACAGCGGCATGCTGATGCAATCCCTGATGCAACTCGTGAAAGAAAAGGGCGTGCAGATCATGATGGGAGAGGAAGTAAAAGGCTGGCAGCAAAACCAGGAGGACCTGGCGTTGTTTACCACCAACCACCAATTCAAAACGCAGAAATTAATTGTCGCCACGAATGGTTTTACCAACAGCCTGTTGCCAGCATTAAACGTAGAACCCGCCCGCGGCCAGGTGATCGTGACCAGGCCCATCGAAGGATTAAAACTAAGAGGCACGTTTCACTACAACGAAGGATTTTATTATTGGCGACACCTGGAAAACAGGGTGTTGCTGGGTGGCGCCAGGAATATGGCGATGGATGAGGAACGAACCGACAACTTGCAGGTTTCCGAAACCATCCAGGCCGAACTGGAACGCTTTTTAATGGAACATATCCTCAAAGACTACGCCTTGCCGGCTGGAGGACTAATAGAAAACCGATGGGCAGGCCTGATGGGTTTTACGGAAGACAAAAAGCCGCAGGTAACCAGGGTGGAAAATCATGTTTGGGCTGCCATCAGTTGCAATGGTATGGGTGTGGCCCTCACCCCCATAATTGCCGAGCAACTGGCCACTGCTGTTTTAGCGTAGAATAAACAACCATCCCGCTATCTTTGAAACTTCACAAAAAAATGAATGAAAAAATATACACTGATCATTGCCGCTTTAATAGCGGCTACTGCCTGCAACGATGATCCAAAAAAACCTGATGTACCCTCTATACCTATTGTCGACAATGCGCCGGCAAGTATCGCTTACCAAATTGTAAAGGATTATCCCCATGACCCGCATTGTTTCACTGAGGGGCTTCAATATGTAGATGGAAAATTTTATGAAAGCGCTGGCAATTATGGGGAAAGTGATATCCGAATCACAGATCCTGCTACGGGCAAGTTGCTTCAATCGAAAAAGCTGGGGAAGGAATACTTTGGTGAAGGCATCACCGTGCTAAATGGCAAGGCTTACCAGATGACCTACAAGGAAAATACGGCTTTTGTGTACGATGCCAAAACACTTCAGCAAACGGGCAAATTCACGTACAATTTCGGTGAAGGTTGGGGCATGACAACGGATGGAAAAAACCTGATTATCAGCAATGGCAGCAGTAACCTGTATTTTGTAGATCCCACAACTTTTAAAACATTAAAATCGGTTGGCGTCTATAACCAGTATGGGCCGGTAGCTTCGATCAATGAGTTGGAGTATATAAAAGGATTTGTGTATGCCAATATATGGCAAAGAGATATGCTGGTAAAAATTAACCCGGCCTCCGGCAAAGTAGTTGGTACCGTGGATTTGAGCGACCTGCGTGGTAAATATGGCTATCCTTCACTGGCACAGGGAGGAGAAAATCAACCGGAAACTTTAAATGGAATCGCCTACGATTCTACCGACAATAAAATTTTTATTACCGGAAAGAACTGGCCAAAAATTTTTGAAGTGAAACTGGATAATTAGGGATTAACTATTGATTATTGATTATTGATTACTGATTATTAAGACGGTCCCTTCTACCGCTAACCAATTTACGCCGCACGCTCTTTCCCCGTCTCCATGCGAGGAACGGTACTTTTATACATGATCAAACAATTGATTCGTCCACATCGTCTTTTGTACATAATCTCAAGATGCGGAATCGCTTAAATGTGGCAAATCAGGCATCAGACATCAAGACTTCCCCTTATCTGTCTCACCCTCTTTCCTCTCCTCCCGGAGAGGGACGGTGCGTTTGTAGATATCCATACTTCGGTTCTTCCACATCACCAGTTGTAAATAACCCGGCGAAGCGGAATTCCTTACATGTGGCAAATCAGACATCGGACATCAGACATCAAAACATCCCCTTCATATGGTATGCCTTCGGCTTCACAAATGCCCTTAAACCGACGTGAGATAGCGTGGCGCCAAAACCAGAATGGTTTCTGCCGCTCCAGGGCAGCGAAGCACTAACCCGGTCGCAACAATTCCAATAGCCCGTTCCTGTATTGAGCTGTTGAAGTATAGTAGTGGCGCGGGTCTTGTCGGCACTGTAGACCGAAGCAGTGAGTCCGTAAACCGTATCCTGCATCAGGCTGGTTGCTTCTTTATCATCTTGTACTTTCATGATGCCGATAATAGGGCCAAAGGATTCCTCAGTCATAACGGTCATCGTGTGATCAGTATTTACCAAAACAGTTGGCTCGAAATAGAAACCAATGCCCTCCTGCGCCTTCCCCCCGGTGAGGATCGTGGCTCCTTTACTAACTGCATCCGTCACCTGCCGCGCTAAAACATCCAATTGTTCTTTACGTGAAAGCGGGCCAATATAAACACCGGCTTCTGTCGGCGCACCTTTCTTCCAGGATTCCACTTCCTTCACAAAAGCATTTACGTAATCATCATAAACCTTCTCATGCACATAAATGCGTTCAACCGCACAACAGCTTTGGCCATTATTATAAAATGCGCCATCTGCGGTACCCGCAGCAACGGCTGAAATATCAATGACATCATCGGCTACATAAAGCGGATCTTTCCCGCCCAGTTCGCATTGGCAGGGCACCATTTTAGCCGCCACCTTTTCGTAAATGTATTTACCGGTTTTATACGAGCCTGTAAAATAATACCCGTTAAATGGCAGCGCCAGCAATAGTTCGCCAACTTCCGCTGCTCCAACAGCTACATGAAAAATGTCTTCGGGAATGCCAGCCTGCTTCAATAGTTTTTCTATTTCCAACCCAGTCAGTGTTGCATATTCCGATGGCTTATACATCACCGCATTGCCAGCCAGCAGGGCGGGCACAAATACATTTACGCCAACCAGGTATGGATAATTCCAGGCCGAGATATTACAGACCACGCCGAGTGGTTCATACACGATGGTTTCCTGCATGCCGCTTTCATCGCTCATGATTTCGTCGCTCAAATATTTTCCGGCATTACCGGTAAGCCATGCGATCCTTGCCCGGGCTCCATTGATCTCGTTGCGGCTTTGTTGCACCGGCTTCCCCATTTCGCTGGTAAGGATGGCAGCAAGGGATTCGATGTTTTCACCGAGTAAATCTGCAAATTTTTGCAGGATGCCTAGCCTTTCATCCAATGCTATTTGATGCCACACAGGCTGTGCTTTTTGCAGCAAGCCGAATTTCTCCGGGATAGATTGCTGATTGTCGGTAGGAATGTCCTGTACCAGTTCTTCGGTGGCCGGATTAATGATTTTCATTTCTTGCTGGCTATTGATTTTTTAATGGCACTGATAAAACTATCACGAAGTGCTTTGGAAGCGGGGCTATCCTCCAAATCGAACGTGTACATCCTTTCCGGGTGCCACTGCACGGCTAGCAGAAACGGTTTACCAAACGGATCGGCTAACTCTATACCCTCGACAATATTGCCGGAGGAGGATGTTGCATTTACCACCAGCCCTTCGCCTAACTGAGCGATTGCCTGGTGATGCGCACTGTTCACGGTAGCATTTTTCTCCCCAATTATATCGTGTAAAAAACTGTTTTGTTCAATCGATATTTTATGCGTTCGGTCAGGATTGCCTACATGCTCCTTACCTACCAATTCATCGGCATGATCCTGAACCAGCGTGCCATGGTGAATGACATTGATCAGTTGCATGCCCCGGCAAATTCCAAGTACCGGCACTTTGTTTTCCTGTGCCAGGTTATAAGCCGCTATTTCAAACATATCTCTTTCGGCCTGAAAATTTTCCGGTGCACCCGGGTAATCGGTTATCTGGCTATTGTAAAATTGCGGATGGATATCAATACCGCCCGAAAGTACTAATGCATCGCAGGAATCCAGCTCATCCAAATTACCTTCGTCCACCGAAAGCCTTATCACGTCTACGTTTCCACCTGCTTCCAGCCACCGAACATAGTTTTGGTGCTTGTCTTCATTCCCGGTATAAGTAAGCCCGATTTTCATTTTTTTTATTATTTTATTATTGTCGAATTGACGATTGACCATTGACCAATGACCCATTAATCACCGCCTACTTTAAAGTGCCTTTAAATAGAGTCGTTTAAAATCTTCCCTGCTCACAGGTTTAGGATTATTGGGGTGGGCAAAATCTGCAATGGCCAGGTCGGCCAGGGTTTCTACATGGGCTTCCTTTACGCCGATCGCAGATAGTTTATGGGGTATGTTTATTTTCGCGTTCAGGTCAAATAAATATTGAACAACGGCTTCGCCGGTTTCCTGTTCCAGTTCCAGTGTACGGGCGATGCGCTTAAACTTATGTTCAAAACCAGTTATATTAAATTCCATGCCATAAGGAATGTTCACGGCGTTGGCAAGGCCATGATGCGTGTCCAGCAGGGAAGACAAAGGATGTGCCAGGGAGTGCACCACGCCCAACCCTTTTTGAAAAGCCACCGCCCCCATCAGCGAAGCGATCAGCATCCTGCTTCGCGATTCGGGGTCAGGCCTGTTCACCGCCCTCTCCAGCGATTGATGGATCAATGAAATACCTTCCAGCGCTATCCCCTCACACATGGGGTGTGACATTTTAGCGATATAGGCTTCCATATTGTGGGTCAGTGCATCCATCCCGGTTGCTGCTGTTATAAATGGTGGTAGTTCCATCGTCAGCATTGGATCGGCAAACACCACTTTTGCCAGCAGTTTGGGCGAAAACAAAATTTTCTTCTGGTGCGTTTCATCATCCGCAATAATTGCACTTCGGCCTACCTCACTGCCGGTACCTGCTGTTGTGGGGATTGTAACAAAATGCGGTACATCGTTAGTGACATTCACATCGCCGCCAATTAAATCATCGTATACAAACAAGTCCTCCCGGTGATTGACCCGCAGCACAATAGCCCTTGCCACATCTATCGCAGCGCCACCACCAATGCCAATAATACTGTCTCGTTTGGTACCATCGTATAAGTCCGTGCCCTTGTACACGTCCGACTTCACGGGGTTTTTATGAATGTCTGAAAACACTTCAACTGAAATATCTTTCCGCTGAAGGTTGCCCACGATCGTCTTAAAAAAATCCAGTTGGGCCACGGTACCATCAGTAACCAGCAGCGGCCGATGCAGTTTATTGCTCTTCAGGTAATCACCCAATTCCAGCACCACGCCTGCTCCAAACCGGATGGTAGTTGGAAAATTGTATTGGTATATTTTGTCGAACATCTTTTTTTGAATGTGGAAATGTGAAAATGTGGAACTGTGAAAATGAAAGAACACATAGATGCCTGGAAAACTCAACACCGTAACTATTCAACCATACCTGAAGAATTTCGACGAGGGCCTCACCCCCGGCCCCTCTCCGGGTGGAGAGGAGTGCCCCTGCACAAACCTATCACAGTATTTGCGAATTGGGGCGCTGCATATTGCAAATTGTAACCCAGGCATTAACATCAACCCCGAAACACAGACCCTTGACCTTAACCTTTTATCTCCCGCCTTATTACTAATCCTTACTACTTGCTACATACTACTTGCTTCTTAACCCTTACTACTTGCTACTTGCTTCTTGATACTTGCTTCTTAATACTTGCTACTTGCTACTTGCCCTAAATGATTTCAAAATACCGTTTTAACTCCCAGTCGGTGACGGATTTGAGGTGTTGGCGCCATTCCCATTCGCGGGTTTGGGAAAAGTGGTTGACAAAAATTTCGCCGAGGATTTCTTTGGCTATAGTGGAATCTTTCATTTGTTGTGTGGCTTCTGATAGTGTGGCAGGCAATACTCCGTGAGTCCTGTCTTTATAACCATTGCCGACCGTTGCGGGTTGTTTCAGTATCAGTTTGTGTTTAATGCCATATAACCCCGTGGCAAGGCAGGCAGCCATAGCCAGGTACGGGTTTACGTCGGAGCCAATGACCCGGGTTTCGAGACGGGCGGATTTGTTGCTGTAGTTACCTAATACCCTCAATGCCACTGTGCGGTTATCGATGCCCCAGGTGAGTGTTGTCGGTGCCCAGGCGCCCTCCACCAGGCGTTTATAGCTGTTGATGGTTGGTGCAAACATGGGCAATATATATGGCAGGCAAAACAATTGCCCGGCGATATAACTTTTCATCAAGGGGCTCATGTGCTGCTGATCTTTTGCATCATAGAAAAGATTTTTAGCGCCACTCTTATCCCACAAACTCTGGTGTACATGTCCGCCACAGCCAGGCAGTTCTTCGTGAATCTTGGCCATAAACGTGGCCAGGATACCATGTTTATAAGCAATCTCCTTCACTGCGGTTTTAAACAGGACGGCCCTGTCCCCGGCTTCCAGAATTCCTGAATACAATATGGCGGCTTCGTAAGTGCCCGGTCCGGTTTCGGTATGCAAGCCTTCGATCGGAATATCAAACTTTTTCAGCAAGTCAAAAAGATCGGAGAAATAGGGATGTTGCAGGGAGCTTCTCAGGATAGAATAGCCAAACATGCCGGGCGTAATCGGTGTCAGGTTTTTAAATCCTTTATCGTGTGCAGACTGTGGCGTTTCGGAAAAATTATACCACTCAAACTCCTGCGAAAACATAGGAGTGTAGCCAAGATCATTTGCCTCGCCGCGTATCTTTTTTAATAATTGCCTGGGGCAAACAGTCGCAGGCATTCCGGTAGCATCTACCAACTCTCCCAGGAAAAAAGGAAGGTCATCTTCCCAGGGAATCTTGCGAAAACTGTTGAGATCAATCTTCGCCGGACAGTCAGGGTAACCAGTGTGCCAGCCCGTAAATGTTCCGTTATCATACACCACATCAGCAGTATCCCAGCCCATAATAACATCGCAAAAACTGGTGCCGTTTTTGGCAATCGCCAGGAACTTTTCGGTGGAAATATACTTACCACGTAACACGCCATCGATGTCGGCAAAGGCAATTTTCACTTTGCCCGCAGGATGCGCCTTGACATATTCCATGATCCCGTTGATATCCATAGCAGAACTTTGAATCAAGATTAATAATTATTTGGATACCGCCATTTTAAATAATTTGAAACTCCCGTAGCTAAGGCCCAGTAACGCAAAATAAATTAATGCCAGCGGCAGGTTATAGATGGTCATGGCGATAAAAGAAAGCGAGGCAATGATCAGGGCGACCACCGGAAAAACCGGGTACATCGGCACTTTGAACGGCCTCGGCAGGTCGGGTTCCTTTTTGCGAAGCCTCAATAAAGCCACCATTGAAATAATATACAACGTTAGAGCGCCAAACACAGAGATGGTGATGATCTCAGCAGTTTTACCTGTTAGCAAAGCTAAAATACCAATACCCATATTCACCAGCAAGGCGTAAGCAGGCGTGCGAAATCGGGGGTGGATTTTTCCGATAAAAGCGGGGGCCATGCCTACCCTGCCAAACTCGAAAACAGAGCGGCCCGCCGCCAGGATAATGCCGTGGAAAGAAGCTACCAGGCCAAATAAACCTACCGTTATCAACAGGTGAAACAACAGTGAATTCCCAGCCACGATATGCCCCAGTGCCAGCGGCAACGGCGAATCGGAGGCGCTGCCATCAGGCTTGTATACAATGGCTTCCCAGCCTGCCACGCCGACCGAACTGCCAAATGTGAGCACGCATAAAATAACCAGTGTAAGAATAGCCGAACCAAAACCTATCAGGATCGTGCGTTGTGGTTTAATCGCTTCCTCGGCCACATTGGCCACCCCTTCAATACCCAGGAAAAACCAGATAGCAAATGGTATGGAAGCCAGAACACCCTGCCAGCCATTGGGGAACGCATTCTGCTGCAGGTTCCTTAATTCAAAATGCGGCAGGGTTACTCCGGCAAACAACAGCAATTCGCCCACCGCAAATATGGTAATCACCAGTTCAAACAAGGCGGCAGCCTTTACCCCGTAAATATTAAGCGCCGTGAATACAACATAACTAAAAATAGCAATATTGAGCACCGGTATTTGCGGGAAAAACAAATTAAAATAAGCGCCGATGGCGAAGGCGATAGCGGGCGGGGCAAAAATAAATTCGATGTTCTGAGCCATTCCGGCAATAAAGCCCAGGTCTTTCCCCAACGCACGGCTGGCATAATCAAAACCACCACCGGCCTTTGGGATGGCACAGGCCAACTCGGTATAACTAAATGTGAAACACATATAGAGTATTATAATGAAGAAAGTAGCGATGGCAAGTCCAAGTGTACCACCTTTCTCCAGGCCGAGATTCCAGCCAAAGTACATGCCGGAGATCACGTAGCCTACCCCGAGTCCCCAAAGCATGATTGGGGTGAGGGTACGTTTAAGTTCGTTGGCCTGGGGTTCAGACATGTGGAAGGATTTTGGATAATTAGCCGTGGCTAAATATCGTAGATAAGTCAGCAGAATGCTCAGCTGTCGCTTCTTTTATTTCAACCCGACATCCACAAAAAACAAAACCCTCCGGAATGCGGAGGGTTTTAGTTTGCAAGGCATTAGGCCGTGAATGGGTTCACGCTATTTTCAGCAGTCATTAGGTCATTTAGTCAAAGGTCGATGAGTCATTCAGTCATTTATTCAACAGCTCACTGACTTACTGACCCAATGATCCTTTCACGGCGTATCAATAAAACGGATTATGCCAGCGTTAATGATGTTCTGCGTTTTACAATAAATGTATAAGCAAGTATGATCAAAGGCAAAAACAGGATCGTACCGGTGAGTGCGTTTCTATAGAATGGAAGACCGGCAGTATAGCAGGCGATCAGGCCGCTGATACCTTTGCCGTAGTTTGCCTGAGCAACTGTCCAAACAGCGAAATTACTTAGTAGGAAAAATACAGTCGGCCCTGCAAGCGCACCTGCAAAAATAGTAGCGAAATGCTTACCCTTTACAGCCCAACCGATCAGGGTTACCAACAAAAGGAAGCAGTAATTGAGCCACTGTCCGCTATAGAAACCTGCATAAGGAAACCAACCAGCTAAATAAAACAGATGTATCAGCACATCACTGGCAAATACTGCGATCAGCGGTAACAGGAATGATTGGCGCTTGTCATTTACAATCATACCCGAAAACAAGGCGATGGCGATCACAGGAGAAAAGCCCGACCAGCCCAAATCAGGACCTAGAAAGAATTTGCACATTGTAGCTGCCGCAATAAGAAGTAGCGTGAATACCACCATCCTGCCATTAAATTTCATAGTCAGTAATTTGCTGCGAAAATATGGATTAATCACCTGCGAAAAACCTATTTTGCCCATTACCTTTTAAGCAACAGTGATAATGGCCAAAAGCAAACAACATATTGAAACCGGCAACGAAGGAGAAGCACTAGCCGCCACATTTATTGAGCAAAAAGGCTTTTTAATCCTTGAACGCAACTGGCGCTTCAGGCATTGCGAGGTGGATATTATTGCCAGCAAGGAAAAAACCATTCATTTTTTCGAAGTGAAAACCCGTACCGGAAACCAATTACTCCTTCCCGAAGCCAGTGTCAATTCCCGAAAAATGAACAAGCTTAAAGAGGCGGCTTCCGAATACCTCTACCTGCACCCCGAATGGAAATGGCTCCAGTTTAATGTATTGGCCATCACCCTCCATCCGGAAAGCGACCCAGAAATTTTTATGATCGAGGACGTGTTTTAGATTTTGGTACAAAGATTTTAGTACAAAGAGTTTAGTACAAAGACTTTAGTACAAAGATTTGGCTAAAGTGAAATACAAGGATTTTAGTACAAAGATTTTAATACACGTTGCGGCTGTTGCATTTCAATAACACCATTGTTGGGTAATATCTCACCAGTATCTCGCAACCCTCATGTGTCAAGTCTGTATGATTTTTACAATGTTGACACAAAAAATCTGTGTCAACATTGTTATTTGCTGCACAAATTGATACAATATGGCAAAGCGTCAGAATATACCGATGCAATTAGGTATCAGCAAGCAATACATTCGGAACCCCCCGCATGCTGAGAAATGAAAAGAAAGCCTCAGTTTGTTTGGGGCAAAGTATGGTTAGCTGCATGAAACCCTGGCAGCGTTGAACTTGTGCACAGCCAAACCAGCTAACTCAACCCGGCAACCCATCAAGGGCTGAACTTGTGAACCCGTGAACCCGTGAACTTGTGAACCTGTAAACCTGTGACCCTTTGAACTCGTGAACCTTGAACTTGAAACTTCCCAACCGGAAACTTTAAGCTATTTTTACGCCTCAATTTAAAAAGGAACACGTTTTGACATTTAAAGAATTTGGCCTCGACGAGCGACTGCTGGACGGTATCGACTCAATGGGTTACACCACCGCCACCCCTGTACAGGAACAGGTTATTCCAATGATACTTGCCGGAAAAGACATTATCGCATCCGCCCAAACGGGTACTGGTAAAACGGCGGCTTTCCTGTTGCCCATCGTCAACAAACTCATAACCGGACCCCACGAAGACCATCATATTAATTGTATGATCATTGTGCCTACCCGGGAACTGGCAGTTCAGATAACTCAAGCCATGGAAGGCATGAGTTATTTTACCGATGTAAGCTGCCAGGCTGTGTATGGCGGTGGAGATGGAAGTTCTTTCACCACAGAAAAAAAGGCATTGAGTACCGGCGTAGATATGGTGGTGTGCACCCCCGGCCGCATGATCGCTCACCTGAATATGGGTTATGTAAAACTGGGCGGCCTAAAATATTTAATCCTCGATGAAGCTGACCGGATGCTCGATATGGGTTTCAGCGACGACCTCAATAAGATCATTTCATTTTTACCGAAGCAACGTCAGAACCTCTTGTTTTCGGCTACGATGCCTACCAAGATCCGCGATCTTGCCCGTAAAATTCTCACCGACCCGATGGAAGTGAATATCGCCATCAGCAAGCCACCGGAGAAGATCGTGCAGGAAGCTTTCGTGGTATATGAGCCACAAAAAATTCCGCTTGTTAAGTACATTTTGAAAATGAAGGATTTCGGCAGCATCATCGTTTTCTGCTCGAAAAAGGTGAATGTAAAACAGCTGAGCAGCGAACTCAAACGGGCAAAGTTCTCCGTAGAGGAAATACATAGCGACCTGGAACAGGATAAAAGGGAACAGGTGCTGCTCGATTTTAAAAATAAGAAGATCAAGATCATCGTTGCTACCGATATTTTAAGCCGCGGTATAGATGTGGAAGACATCGACCTGGTAATTAACTACGACGTACCTAATGATGGTGAGGATTATATTCATCGCATTGGGCGCACGGCCCGCGCTGCTACAGATGGCACGGCCTATACATTCGTTACCGAAAAAGAACAGGGCAAATTTAGCCGCATAGAAGATTTACTAGGCAAACCGGTAACCAAAGCCGTAGTGCCAGAGCAATTTGGCCCGGCACCCGCTTATAATCCTAAAGGCCCGAGACCATATAGTTCCGGCGGCGGCAACAGGCCACAAGGCGGTGGTGGCAGACCACATGGTGGTGGCGGAAGGCCGCAAGGTGGCGGCGGCAGACCACAGGGTGGCGGTGGCAAACCACAGGGTGGCGGGGATGGAAAGCGATTTGATAATAAACGTTTCAGCGACAAGCCCAAGCAGGGATAATGATGAACCTTGGCGAAGCAATCATTCTACTAAAGCTGACTGGTCCTTTGTTCCTTATCAATGGAAGCAGCGATGAGAATCGCCAGAATGACCATGATCAGTTTGCTGAAAGATACTGCGCCAGGCGCTTTTACACTACATATAGGTTCCAACGCGAAAACTTAAGGAACTGCTGTCAAAGCCTTCCAACGATTTACGCGACAATCCGTTGCTGATGGAATATTTTCTTTAATGCCGCCCTAATATCGGTTATCTGCAAATATTCCAGTGTTACTTTGTAAGTGTGTTTAATTACGCAGATCTGCCTTGAATTAACCGGGCTTTCCATCTCCCCCAACAGGAATTTTTGAACCAATTCTACAAAAACCATCTGAAAAATAGCGGCTGCAGTTTTTTCATTCCCCGAGATATTCAAGCATATACCGTAAATCACTGAGCCGTAGGTGTTATATATATGGTCACGAAGCGAACCAATGCAGGGAGCGTCTGATACAGCGTCGAATATATTGGAAGATTGCATGTGTTTTAAGGTCAGAATTGTTATAAAATTTCAACAAAGCATGTGCCGTGAAAAAACCACTTAGAAAATAGAGGTTTGTTTAACGATGAATTGCCTAACATAAATAATATCTCCACATAATTACTAAACCGTCTATGCAGCGGGGAAAGATGACCCGATTACGCAAGGGAAATTCCCAATCACTGTTCTTTTCTTCGCCGTCGGTCGACTTGCCCTCCGGTTTCCGGGTATTTATTGGCATGCTCAGGGTAGAAGGGTTTGAGATAATACTAATCTCCGGGTTAGTAATTTAAACCCTACCTTACATACATCCTGCATATCATTATCGCCATGTTGGTTCATAAATGGAAAATAAAAAGCTAAACAAATCCTTAAAGAAATCACCCAACCAGTTTCCGGTTGTAGGAGTTGGCGCCTCAGCAGGTGGGTTGGATGCTTTTAAAAAAATACTCAAAGCCATCCCCCCCGACTCTGGAATGGCTTATGTATTGGTGCAGCATCTGGACCCCAACCACGATAGCCTGCTTACCCAACTGCTGCAAAAAGTTACCAGTATTCCCGTACATGAAATATCGGATGATATCAAAGTGGAACCCAACCATATTTACATTATACCAAGTAATAAAATGTTACTGGCCAATGACGGTGTGCTCGAACTAAGTCCCAGACTTAAAGGCGATAGAACAATCCGAAATTTGCCTATCGATCTTTTTTTCAGATCCCTGGCAGAAGTACACCAATCGCATGCCATTGGCGTGGTATTATCCGGAACCGGTTCCGATGGAACGGCCGGCCTAGGATTTATCAAAGAAAATGGCGGGCTCACTTTTGCACAGGAAGAAGCAACCGCCTTATATCCTGGCATGCCCCACAGTGCCGTAAAAGCGGGCGTGGCAGACTATATTTTACCACCTGAGCAGATACCCCAAAAAATAATCGATATCCAGGAGAAGAACAAACAGGATGGTACCGATAACGAAAGCGTTGCACAGCAGGATATCGCAGTTCTCAGGCAAATATTGTCGCTGCTCCGAATTCGTAAGGGTACTGATTTTACCTATTATAAACAAGCTACCATCCGCCGCAGAATCACACGAAGAATGGCCGTCAATAAAATGAATACGCCCTTGACCTACCTCGCATTCCTGAGAGACAATCCAGACGAACAGGACTTGTTGTACCAGGATCTCCTGATTCCCGTAACGGCATTTTTCCGCGATGCAAAAACCTTCGAGAACTTATGCGAAAAAATCTTTCCACAGATTATAAAGAATAAAACTGCAGGGGAGCCTATACGGGTATGGGTGGCAGGCTGCAGCACCGGCCAGGAGGCTTATTCTATTGCTATTTGCCTCAAAGAATTTTTAGTCAACAATCATCATCGGGTACAAATATTTGCCTCCGACATCAGCGAGCCCGCCGTTACAAAAGCACGTAGCGGAATCTATTCTAAAGCAGAAGTGGAAGGTGTTTCGCCACAACGGCTCACTGATTGCTTTACCAAATTAAATGGCAGTTACCACCTTAACAAATTCATCCGGGAGCAGTGCGTATTTGCGGTACATAATTTTTTAACGGATCCCCCTTTTGGAAAAATGGATTTTATCAGCTGCCGTAACGCATTGATTTACATGGACCCTTATCTCCAGAAAAGGGTATTGACGACTTTTCATTATGCGCTGAAATCAAACGGGTTTTTATTGTTGGGAAAATCTGAATCCATCAATAATGTGGCGGATCTTTTTGGCAGCGCTTTAAAGAATGAAAAACTTTTCTTACGTAAAGATGTCCCCAGCACATTTATGCAAATCGCCAGCCACCGAACGGAGGAACGGCTTAACACACCCAATCAGAATAACCGCTACGAAAGCAGTCGTGCCGATTTTCAAAAAATTGCTGATGATATCATATTGACCAAATACAGTCCGCCAGGAGTAATTGTAAACGACAATTTGGAAATTGTTCATTTTCGCGGCAACACAACCATTTATTTAGAACAACTACCAGGCAAGCCAAGTCATAATTTAATAAAAATGGCACGGAGCGGTCTGGGATTTGAGTTGCGTAATATTGTGCGTAAGGCAAAAAAGGAGAAAACAACGATTGTTAAAAATCAGGTACCCATCCTTGTAAATGGCATACAACATGATATTTCCATTGAGGCAATCCCACTACCGAATAGCATAGAACCCTACTACCTGATATTATTTCAGCAGCACGCTACCGCAGATGGCACAAACGAACTAAGTGGCATAGGAAAATTAAAGGTCAGAAAAGATGACAAAGACCTGCGCATCGCTCAGCTAGAGCAGGAACTGGCTCAAACAAGGCTGGATATGCAAATCATTACCGAAGACCAGGATGCAGTGAATAAAGAACTACAGAGCGATAACGAAGACCTGCTTAGCGGAAGTGAAGAATTACAAAGCCTGAACGAAGAACTGGAAACCAATAAAGAAGAATTGCAGAGCACCAATGAAGAGTTGCTGGTGGTAAACCAGGAAATGATTAACCTGAATGAACTTGTTACAGAAGCCCGTGATTATTCCGAAGCAATTGTAGCCACCATAAGAACACCCCTGCTGGTACTCGACAGGAATTTACGGGTAAAAACGGCTAATAATTCCTTTTATAAAACATTTAGGGTAGACGAATTTGAAACGGAGGGAAGGCTAATTTACGATATTGGCAACGGCCAATGGGATATGCCGGAATTAAGACCGCTGCTTGAGAAGGTATTACCCGCAAAATCTTTCTTCGCGGGCTTTGAGATAATCCACAGCTTTCCGCATGTTGGTAGAAGGGTGATGCTGTTCAACGGAACAGAACTGCTCAAAGGCAGCATTTCTGAAAAGCTAATATTACTCGCTATAGAAGATATAACGGACCAAAAGAAGGCGGAAGATGATCAGCGGCAAATAGACAAACGCTTCCATTTTATCGCAGACTCCATGCCGCAGAAAGTGTTTACAGCCGATGAAACGGGGCAAATAAAATATTATAATAAAATATGGCTTGATTATGTAGGATTGACTTTTGATGAGATCAAAGACCGGGGATGGGAAAATATCGTACACCCGGACGACCTTGAGGAAACCAATAATGTCTACCGGGCCGCCATTGAATCTGGCCAGAATTATGAAGCAGAACACCGGTTTTTAAGGTACGATGGTGCCTACAGGTGGCATTTAAGCAGGGCCACGGCACAAAAAGATACCGATGGAGTAACAACCACCTGGATCGGATCCAATACCGATATCCAGACGATCAAAGAAGAAGAAAGTCGCAAAGCAGACTTTATAAAAATGGTAAGCCACGAACTGAAAACGCCTGTTACTTCTATAAAAGGATATGCGCAGCTGCTATTAATGATGCTTAATCAAGACAAGGATTATCAATATCCTGAGCTGTTAAAATCTTCGCTGGTGCGAATAGACAACCTTGTGATGCGTTTAACCCGGCTCATAACAGAAATGCTGGACCTTTCGAGAATTGAGGCAGATCGCCTGGAATTGAAATATTCAAGGGTGAGCATCAACGACCTCGTGTTGGAAACAGTGGAAGATATCCGCCAAACCAATAGCAAGCATACAATTGAAGTGTTTTCGCAGTTTAGTTGCCAGGTAAATATCGATCCCAGCAGGATAGAGCAGGTAATAGTGAACCTTGTGAACAATGCCATAAAATACTCTACAGACCAGGATAAAATAGAAATATGGATAAAGAAACACGGGGATAAAATGGTAGCCATAAGTATAAGAGATTTTGGTATTGGTATCGATAAAAAAGAGCATACGAAAATATTTGAACGCTTCTACCGGGTAGAGGGGAAACTGGAGC
This sequence comes from Chitinophagaceae bacterium, assembly GCA_039925965.1. GTDB lineage: Bacteria > Bacteroidota > Bacteroidia > Chitinophagales > Chitinophagaceae > JAZKFT01. The sequence continues at coordinate 60,652 of JBDSXW010000127.1, read as the reverse complement.
AAACCTATTCTGGTTTTGGCATTGGATTGTTTATTGTCAATACAATAGTGGAACGGCATAATGGCACAATCACTATAGAAAGCGAAAAGGGGAAAGGGTCTACTTTTACATTTACCCTTCCGGTTGCCAGTACGTTGAAAACCTAGAGCACACCTTGCCTTAAAAATATTATTTTGGAATAATGATTCTGATGCGAGTGTTCACCAGGCAAAGATTGGCCATTGGTAGCAACAGCAACCCGTAACGATTGCATGCAGCGGCGGCAACGCTACATTTTCGACCAGAATGAATGATGGTATTCCTCAAACCATTCCTTTACCTCTACCTGGGTCTTGAGGTATGGTGGAATCCGCTGCCGCAGGGCTTTTTCCAACTTTTGACACAGCTTCTTTTTAAACACCAACCAATGCCATTTGGTAGCACAGGCATTAATAAAATAAAGTATTTCAAACCCTTCCTGCCTGCAAAAAGTAGCACTATCTATGTCGCCCGATATTTTTGGATCATCGGTGTCATATTCTGTCCACCTATAGTCGGTATAAACCAGGTCCACTTTGTTGAATGTCATATTACCGTTATAAGCAAATACTATGCAAATTGTAATTTCTCCGCCAATAAATAGCCCGAAGATACGCCCTAAGCAAGTTTTGGGGACCTTTCTCCCCCGATTTATTGGCTGGAATAAATTTGCCTGGTTAGCAGTTGCGACAGGGAGCACCGACTAAAATTTCTGCTTTGCTGTTTGGATCCTTACCAGGAATCGCACCTAAATGAGCAAAAAAACAGATACCAATTTTCAGTCCTTTGGGCTATTTGTGGAAACCTGGTAAAAATAGTAATACAGTGCAACAGCCAGTATGAGGTGACATTCACATTGGAGATTGACGCAATTCAAGGTCGTAAGACGATCGCCAATTACTATTCTAAACACAATGCGGCACAAGCTTAGAAACCAACTTTTTTGAATTAGATTGCGGATTTCCCAAATGATCATTTCAGGAGTGGGGAACCTGGCATTTAACCGGATCAACGAAAAGGAATTACGCTGAGACTATTCGGCTAAAAGCCAGATACAGGTTTCGGTAGGGAAAAATGATTAAATCCCTTGTTGACGCCTACACTAAAAACAGCAAAACATGGAAATGCAAGAAAATTTTCTGGCAGATATACAAGCTTCCGAAATTGAAGCGTCCTACCTTCAAAAAATATTATCCCAAATTATCGACGCTATTCTGGAAATAGGATCCCTTGTGATTTTTTACTTAACTGGTCCGGACGAAATACTGTATTTAATTGTAAGAAACGAACCTGTCTCAAATTACATCGTAGTATTTACCTGGTTTATGACTTATAGACTACTGACCATTTTACTCTTGCAGAGAACAATCGGAATGATGGTTTGTACGATAAAATATTTAAACAACAATCTCCAACCACTATCTACCGGAGAAAAAATGATTGCGACATTTGGACTTAGAATGGGCAAGATTAAAATGTATAAGACCCGGCACTAAACAATTACAAAAGTGACCTGAATTAAGGAGTAAACATAAAGCAACACTTCATCATTTTTAACCTTATCACTATGAAAAAAAGAATTCTCATTACTTTCCTTCTGATCACCACATTCGGGCTTGGTTTTGCTTTCAAATCACTCATCACAAACGTTCCAGACGACCCCTCGACCGCTAAACGGGCTACGGGCATTGGTGGCATCTTTTTCAAGTGTAAAGACCCTAAGAAAATGAGGGAATGGTATAAGGAACATCTTGGTTTAAATACCAACGCATACGGGGCAGTTTTTGAATGGCGGCAAGGTGCAGACACGTCAAAAAAAGGATTTACGCAATGGAGTCCATTCAACGAAAAAACAAAATATTTTGAACCTTCTGCAAAAGACTATATGATCAACTACAGGGTGGAGAACCTGGACTGGCTTGTGGACCAGCTAAAAAAAGAAAATGTTACAATAGCAGACAGTATCGTAACCGCTGACTACGGCAAATTTGTTCATATAATGGATATGGAAGGCAACAAGCTCGAATTGTGGGAGCCAAACGATATCGAATATGAAAAGCTCGGTGAGAAAATGGGCGTTAAGACAACCAAATAATAAAAAGGGCCTGGATAAAAATCCTGGCCCGTTTTAAATCCAATATTCTATGAAAAACCAGAGGTAAAATTAAATTGGTTAGGTTGAATTGTCAACAGAAAAAAATCGCGCAACATAATATTCGTCAACATTTCTTTATTGTTGATTCGCAAAATTCGATACCGTTACTGATTTTTTTGCAGATTATAGTTTTTATATCACGCCGCCCTGATTTTTTAAGAATTATAGAAGTTACCAAACCTGGATCTAGAGAGCCTGTGATGGCGAAAACCGAAATTGCCAAGCCTGAACCCAGAATGCCTTGTTGAGCTCGCCTGGTAGCTAATTGGACTAATAGCAGCAGCATAGTCGACGGTAATGAAATCTGTAATTAACCCATTTCGCAGTGTCACATATTCATTGTACCTGTTGAGTTTTGTTTCACACTACGCCTGCTCATGCTCAGAAATGGAGCAATAAAAGTAGCGAAGATAAAAAACTGCAGGCTGGATCTCATCAGGGAAGATTTCATTAGGCCGGGTCGGAGATACAAAAACAAAACGGGCACGCGGTAAGCTACATACGTTAACTAATAATGTTTTTTTAATATTAAATCTACCGATTCAGAAGCCCTTAAGAATGATTAAATTTTAGTATCGTAGCCACCACTCTATTCTTCCATTGACCCGAAAAATTTTGGACCTAATTGGATGGTTAACTTATTGCTTTTTCAAAATCCTTTTCAACACTTTTAGCTTCCCATCAATCGGGTGTGAATATTTTAGTCCAAGAATGCTACAGACCATCGGGAACACGTGAATATTTTCAAAAGAAGGAATTGTTTTTCCTTTTTTGAAACCAGGTCCCCAGGCATAAAAGCTCGCGTGCATTTCAGGAATGGCAGGGTCGTATCCGTGAGCACCAGGAACGATGCGGTTGGACCCGCTGCTTAACACTTTCGGATACTGTGGCACGATAAAAATATCCCCAATACGGCCAAAAACGTCATCCTGTGAAGTATAGTGCCAACGGGCAGGAATGTCTGCTTTCAAAAAAGCGGTAAACCCATTCTCTTTTTGTTTAAGCGTGCGGTAAGTAGCGGGTATATCCGCAGTATCCTTTGCATACAAATGCAGGCTGGTACCCCCACCACGCATCATATAACGAGAGGTATCAATCATGTTTGCGATGTCGATCCTGGTAACGGTATCCACGGCAGCCATACCATGATCCGAAAGAAAAATGAAATTCACAGGTAAGCCCAGTGCATTCACTTTTGCTGTCATCTTGCCGATTGCAGCATCCACAAATTGTACAGCGGCTTCGGTCTGTTTGGAATCCGGCCCAAAATTGTGGCCTTCATGATCCGCTTCGCTCATATAGAACAAGATCAAATGAGGCCGCAGATCTTCAGGCAGTTGTAACCAATCCACCACCTTTTGTATACGAAAATCAATATTGCTTCCGTCGCTGAACCTGTACCAATAAGTTGGATACCTGTTCTGGATTGCTGCCTCGGTTCCCACAAAATGGTAGGAAGCAGTCAGCAGTTGCTGCTGCTCTGCAAGCACCCATAGCGGAACACCACCATACCATGATCCGTCTTCCACTGTTTCCCGTTTTGAAACGGAATAGCTGGCCTTCTTATTCCGGTCGTAAAACTGGTTGTACACCAGGCCGTGGTGTGCCGGATACATGCCGGTTGCAATTGTATAATGATTGGGAAAAGTAACGCTGGGAAAGGATGGAATCATACTCTTTGCCTGCACACCCCCGGCTCTTAGCCGCAGCAAGTTGGTGGCATGGTATTTCTCCGCATAATCAAACCTGAATCCATCGGCTGAAATAAGGACCACGTAGGGTTTCCCGAGATTTCCGGCCGCATTGCTCCTTCCAGTCACCACCTGTTGAACGGTGTCCTGCGCCATAGAACCGGTACTTAAAAACAGCATTACGAAAAGGAAGATATTTTTACTCATGTTAAGCATTTACATGTGGTGAAGATCGTAAAAAAGTTTTCCGGGATGCCAGTTACTCTTGCAAAATGGCTGAATTCCATTCTGTTGCTATATTACGTCCATTTTTAATTTTCCGGGGCCGGTTCGCCAGATTTCATTTTCCGTAAAAATTGTCCGTCAATTTTCAGCGGTCGGCATCTTTTGCCAGGTTAATTTATCGGAGCTTGTGACATGCAATTGAGCATGAGTATTATTTCCCATTGCTCCAGCTAACAGGTGCAAATATTCTGTAAATGAAAACTATGCGTGGCAGACCTGGCTGGAACTTTCGGTTGGAAGTTTGCAAGGCGTTGGCTTTAACATTGATACTCGTTGCACATTTGATTGGTAAAATTGCCGGATTACGGCTAAAGTGTAAGTTTGCTGCATTGGATGCCTGCATTGCTGGATAAAGTCTGCAAATAGGCATCTATGAACGACCGCCACCAGTTGTGAATTTGTTCTGGCAGAACTGCTGCAAAAAAGAGGACAGCTGATAACTATTGTCCTGGCATCGGCAAAACTTTTACATCAACCTTTATTTATAAGCCCATGCACAGTCTCTGGAAAAAAATTGAATACCTTGACCAAACACTGTTTCTGAGGATCAACCAGGACGGAGCCAACGCTTTTTTTGACAGCTGGATGCCGTGGATCCGGGAGGCGAATATGTGGGCGCCGCTGTACCTGTTCCTGGTCATTTTTGCAGTGTATAATTTTCGATGGAGAGGTATGGTCTGGATCTTGTCATTGCTGGCCGCTATTGCACTTAGCGATATCATCAGCAGCCAAATTCTGAAAGTCTACGTTGGCAGGCTTCGCCCCTGCAACGACCCGTTTATGCAACAATACCTGCGTTTCATTATAAAGCGCTGTCCAAGTAGTTTCAGTTTTACTTCAAGCCATGCTGCGAATCACTTTACCATTGCCACGTTTATTGTAACCAGTACAAAAAAATTGCTGGGCCGCCCAATCAAACTATTCTTTGTCTGGGCTTTTCTGATATCCTATGCGCAGATCTATGTAGGCGTGCATTACCCGCTGGATGTGCTATGCGGTACCATGATAGGACTTACTATTGGCTATAGTTTTGGAAATTTATTCAACCGGCGGTATGGTCTGCTAACGCAGAATTTCCCCGCAACCTGACGCCGGCCTGATTTGCCGATTTTCATTTCAAAAAAACTTTAAATTGTTTAACCTGCCTGCCAATATCCGGCAGTTTGCGGTCATCTTAATGCCATTGGTACAAACGCCCATTTCAACGTTCAACAGCCTTGATAACCTGTTGTATTCGGATTAATTATGAATATTTGATTATGGTTGAACCTTGATCCTTGAACCGCCTACGACTTCATATTCACATATTGTAGCGCTACACCAAAGTTGCCCTCGTTGCAGGCGGCGATCACTTCCTGTAAATCATCCAGCTTTTTACCGGTTACGCGGATGATATCGTCCATAATGGCTGCCTGTACTTTGAGGCCCTTGTCTTTGATCATCTTCACGATCTTCTTGCTATCCTCTTGTTTGAGTCCATTGCGCACGGGCACTTCCAGTTTCCATACTTTGCCACTTTGGGCGCCTTCCTTACTGAGGTCATAAACTTCCGCTGCCAGACCCTGTTTCATGCTGCGGCTGATGAGCACATCGATGATTTGCTGCATCTTCATGTCGCTGTCGGCTTCGAGCTTCAGCATAAAATTCTTTTTGTCGAGGTCAATCTCCACATGGCTCCCTTTGAAATCGAAGCGGTTGGTAATTTCCTTTTTTACCACGTTAATGGCATTGTCCAGAGTTTGCAGGTCTACTTTACTGGCGATATCGAATGATGGCATAGCTGATAAGATTTAGATGATACTAATTTTTGAACTGAATGCGCAAATGTAAAAAAACCGAAGCACAACTGGCACAGCGCAATTAATCGGCTTATATCTTCCTTCGGGACCTACCACGACTATACTGCCGTGATTTAAACTCAAAAAAAAGTGAAACGACTATTGCTTGCCGCGCGGTTTCAAAAGATATTTGTAGAAGTTATATCGAAATCCAGGTAACCGGCAAGCCGAAAACGGTAAAAAGAGTAGGCACCAAAATTCTAATCACTATGAAAACAAAAAAAATCACCGTAGATCTCGGCAACGTAAAACTTACAGATGCTGAAATGGAGAGTCTTTTGGAGGCAGTTCATAAAACTGTAAACGAGAAATTAAAGAACAGCAGGCAGGCCATTATAAAAAAGTTAGAAATTATTGCTGACGAAAGCTCTTTTGAAACAGGAACAGCTACCAAAACGGCCACCATTACAGCCATATTTACCAATGTAGATCCCGGCCTCAGCTCCTTAAAAGCTTCATTCAATGGTGCTACAAAAGAACTAACTCAAAGCGGAACCCTTTCATTTGATGGTGTGGCCAGCGGGGATATTATCAGTATACAAGGCAAAAGCCTCGGTACCGCTGAAATCTCCATTGACATCGACGCCATTCCAAAATCTCAAAAGTTCAAACCAGGTACTTTCAATTTTGATTTCTTTATCCTCTAACCGCGAAAATCCAATTCTATGCGCCAACTATTTAAATTGATCGCCCCCGTCATTTTACTGATCGTAACAGCTACTTATGGCTATGGCCAGAAATCAGGAGTACAGGGTCTACTGACGGCAGACTCGCTGGCAAGCGGCAATTTCAAAGACTTGCTGACCAGCTTCTTCCAGCTATCTTTCAATAACCTGACAGGCCCAAAAAAGGAACTCAATTTTGCTTCCAACCCTTTTGCGGTGCTGCTGAAAAGCAACCCTTCTGCAGCCATTGACACCAATTATATTAAGTACAAACAACTTCGTAAAATCAACTTCGGCTTTGGCCTCAAACTGGATTCGTCCTATAAGTTCAACGGCTTCTCTTCGTCAGTAAAATATGCGCTGATCAACAACAGGGATACTACCACTTCAAGACTCCTTTTCAGGGAGTTGGGCAATGATAGCCTGAGCATCGAAATCAACGCCTTACACGATGGCCTGAATAAATATATACAGGACAGCTTCCCCAATACGCCCGCCAACTTCGACAAACGGAAAGAGCTGGTATTGCTTGTAAATAAACTATTTACCGATACCCTGGTTGCTTTTAATAAGCTGGACGGGAATTTTCAACAAATTGTAAAAGCAGTTGCAGTCCGGAGCCAGCTTGCGAGGTTTACCAGCCTTATCACTGTCAGCCCGGCGGCCAATATTAAAAGGGAATCGGAGGTCAATTTCCGGGATCTGAAAAACGAACTGAAAAAGAAATTACTCTGGACAGTAAGTCTTAGCGATACCACTTTTAAGGACCAGTTTTTCTTCTCAAACATATTGTTGAAAACAGAGTTATTAAAAGGAATGGGCAAAGTAAAGGCAGGCTCCAACACCGAGATGAATCTACAGGCAGCGGTTAATTTCGTTGACGATACCACTTCAAAAGGTAGGGATTTAAAGCGGGCCGTTCTGGCATCTGAATTTGGTTTTAACTGGGTAATACGGAACAAAGGCAATGACCAGTCTTACCTCGAACTAAAATTTTCTGGTGCTTACCAGCATATTTTCCAAACCCTGTACCAAAATGAAAAACGAAACTTGTTTACACTCAATGGCACTTTCCGGGTACGGGTTATAAATGATATTTGGCTGCCATTGGAATTTAAGTACGATCCGGCAACTGGCAATATCCTGGGTTTTCTAAGTGTGAAGTTTAATTTTAATACCATTGGCAAGTTCAACACAGGAAAATAATTGTTTTAAAAAAAGGAACAAAGGTTCAAGGTTCAAGGTTCAAGGATCAAGAGCTTCTGTAAGGTGTAAGGTACAGGAGCTGATGCAAGGCTTTAAGATTTAAATGTCACCATCTTCTTCTCGAAACGGGTAGCCCTTGGTTAGGTATAGGACAAATATTCGAGCTCAACATTCAATTTTGAGCTAGTTGGATCCCGTTGTATTTCCATTGAATATTGAATATTGATTGTTGATTATTTGAATATTTTCCGCTGAAAAAGGGACCTGGCAACAACGATGATGCTAACCTTTGGATAAAGTCAGCTTTGCCCCGATAATACTCTGTGAAAGAGCCAAGGTTGCTTTGTTCCAAAAGTAAAACGCATAGCAACTGATTTCACCAGGGGCAGTAAATGGATTTCCATCAACTATCTTCAAATCTCAAAAGCCCCTAAACCTAATGGAAATCATTGTCTTTTTATTACTGGTAACCATTTTGATCCTCATGGTGTCGTTGCGAAATAATATGAACGACGGGATGGATAAGTTGCGAGGCGAGATCACAAAACTAAAAACATATATCGGGGAGATTCAAGTAAAGCCACCTGAAATCCAGCCCCGGATCGAAGAAATAAAGCTAACATCACCGCCGCCCAAAAAGCCGGCAGCGCCTATCGTTCGCCAGGCAGCACTTTCCCCTGAAAAACCACCCGCACAAACGGTCGACAACTATTGGGAATCAGGATTTAAAAGGGAGGAGGAAGTGGCAGCAGAAGAAAAACGGGCCCTGCCTTTTAATATCCCACCTGCCGTTTCTAATCCGGCCGGACCAGCTACACCACCACGCGTGCCGAAACCCGGTTTTTTTGACCAGCATCCCGACCTTGAAAAATTCATCGGCGAAAACCTGGTCAGTAAGATTGGTATCTGCATTCTGGTGATTGCCATCGGGTTTTTTGTAAAATATGCCATTGATAAAGAATGGATCGGCCCCGTGGCCCGGGTAGGTATCGGCATCCTGTGTGGTGGTATACTGGTAGCGCTTGCCCACTGGCTGCGAAATAGCTACCGGGCGTTCAGCTCGGTGCTTACAGGTGGCGGCCTCGCAGTTTTTTATTTTTCGATCACCCTTGCTTTTCAGCAATTTCACTTGTTTGGCCAAACAGCAGCCTTCCTGATTATGGTGGTGATCACTGCTTTTTCCGTGGCCTTATCACTATTGTACAATAAACAGGAGGTCGCCATTCTTGCACTGGTCGGCGGATTTGCTACCCCGTTTATGGCCAGCGACGGTGGTGGCAACTATATCGCGTTGTTTACGTACCTCCTGATTCTAAATACCGGACTGCTCGTGATCGCTTATCACAAAAGCTGGCGGCTGCTGAACCTGCTTGCCTTTATTTTCACCATCATTTTATTCGGCTCCTGGCTGGTTACATTTGATGCCATCGCCAGGCCAATGGGCTATATTCATGGCTTCTGGTTTGCTGCGGCTTTCTACGTAATGTTCTTTGTAATTAATGTGGCACATAATATCCGGGAAAACAAAAAGTTCATCGGTACCGATTTCGGCATCCTGCTGGCCAATACCGGGTTATTTTTTGGTGCAGGTCTTTATTGCCTTGATGCCGCGGGTTATGATGCCTACCGCGGTTTGTTCAGTGGTTTGCTTGGCGTGTTTAACCTGGCCGCTTCCTTTATTTTGTTCCGCAATAAGAAAGCCGATTTCAATGTACTGTACCTGCTCATCGGACTTACACTCACGTTCATTTCAGTGACCGCACCGATACAGTTGAAAGGCAATTTCATTACCTTATTCTGGGCCAGCGAAGCGGTGCTCCTATACTGGTTGTTTCAAAAATCAAGGATTGAATTGGTACGACTTGGCTCCATAGTGGTATCTATCGCCATGCTACTGAGCCTCTGTATGGATTGGAATAATTATTATGTGATAGCGCAGGGCCAGCAGATGCCCGTTATTTTCAACAAAGGATTTCTCACCACTTTGTTCGCTGCCATCGCAACGTATATCCTATTCCTGCTTCGCAAAAAAGACGCCTCCTCACCTACCGTGCCATGGTTAGTCGCTACACCATCTCCGATTGCCTACCTCGCTGTTTCGGTTATATTGCTTTATCTGACAGGGGCATTGGAGCTGTACCAGCAATTTGCGGATTACAATAGCAGGCTTCTTTACCTGCTCCTATACAGCTACGCATTTGTGATTGGCCTCGTGTTTATACTACCCGAAAAAATTAACGGACTGGCGACTGGTCTCCTAAAAGCATTTTTATTGGGCGTTTGCGTAGCTGCCTACCTGGTAAATAGTACAGGCATTGTTAATATCCAGCTTGCGTTCAGAACAGGACCTGCGAGCCTTGCCATGCATTTTACAGCACATTGGATCGGTGCGGTGCTGGTAGGTTTTATGCTTTACCGATTGACACAGTATGTCAAAAACATTGCCGGCATCGATAAGTCTTCATCTGGTGTTTTCACTTGGCTGCTGGGTGGTACCGTAGTTATTTACCTGAGTATGGAATGCTACCTGCTGATCAATGCGCTTTTTGTAAAAGATATTGGTAACTGGGATGCGATGCAAACACAATTCATCAAGATTGGGCTGCCGATTTTGTGGGGACTTTGTTCCTTTGGTTTCATGTGGCTGGGCATGCATTACAAGTTCCGGCCGCTGCGGATTATTTCACTGGTACTCTTTGCAATTACGCTGGTGAAATTGTTCTTTTTCGATATCAGAAATATTGCCGAGGGCGGCAAAATCGCAGCATTCTTTTGCCTGGGTATTTTGTTGCTGGTGGTGTCTTTTATGTACCAGCGGCTTAAAAAAATATTGGTTGATGATGGGCTCCGGAAAGAGACCGCAACAGCGTCTTCTAATGGCGACGAGTAAGCACGGTTGGTGTTGGCCGATGCGCTTCTATGTGCAAACCTGAGTACGAAGACGAATTAATTAAAATGTATTCTTATCACCTGCAATCTAAATGATCATGTTTCGAATCGGCACCGGTTTTTTACTGTTGTTGTTTGCCTTTGCCAACCAGGCCAATGCCCAAAAGAACTTTGCCTTTAGCAGTTCACTTCCTCCGGCCGATAGCAATGAATTTTATAGAATACCGCTCTCAGCTATTATCCTTGCCCGTTGCAAAGGGAACATGAATGGCATCCGGCTGTACGACAACAGCGGCAAGGAAGTCCCCTTTATTATGAACGATCAGGAGAGCAGCGCTATGGCCAGTTTCGTTCCATTCCCAATTCTTTCCAAAACGATACAGCCAGATAAAAAAATGCATGTGGTAATCAGAAATACCGAAAAGCTGGTAGAACAACTGATGTTGGAAATTCAGAATACTGCAGCCGATAGAACGGTCAACATCAGCGGCAGCCCTGATACCAAACAATGGTTTATTATCAAAGAAAATATACCTATACATATGGGTGAGCTGGGGGCTAAAGGAGCTTATAATACGACCATCGATATTCCGCCTGTAACCTATTCTTACCTTGACATTTCGTTTAACAATAAGGATCTGCTGCCCGCTAATATTATAAGTGCCGGCAGCTACTTTTATAACAAGCCCGGTATCGTAGCCTACGACACGATAGGTTCAATATCCGTTACCCAACACGACAGCAGCAGCAAGAGAACATATGGCACAATATCGTTCAGCGAGGCTTGGCCGTTTGAAAGCATGCTATTGCGTGTTACCGGAGCGCCCTATTTCAGAAGGCTGGTGACCATTGGAGATAACAACTCCGGACCAACATTTACACTCAGTTCGGCCGCCGTGGAGTGGTTCCCGGTCAACACCCGGTCAACTCAGGTTGCTTTTAATATCCAAAATGACGACAATCCCCCACTGCGCCTGGTAAAGGCAGCAGGGCTTTTGCGTAAACAATGGCTGTATACCTGGCTGGAAAAAGGCAAAACCTATTCCCTCTACTTTGGCGACAGCCTGGCTGGTATGCCAGGTTACGACTTGAAATATTTTAAAGACCTTGTTCCTGGCGACGCGCCTTCTTTGCTGCCGGGTTCGATAAAAAACAATGAAGTCCTGGTGGCTGCTCCGCCCGCAGGTGACGGTAACAAAAAATGGTTATGGCTGGCAATGGGTATCGGTTTGGCCGTATTACTATTTTTCACATTCCGGATGACCAAAGAACTAAACAAGCCTGGTTCGGCAAAGCCATAACAAGGCCGGTATCTATCTGTTTTACGCTATTCTGTTTCAAAGTCCTACTATTCCATTTCTTTGGTCTAAAAAAGAACAAAGATTGACAATAGCCGCAATGCATTTTTAATTTCCTTTATAAAAGAGATTATCACTCGAATATTTTAATAAGTTAAGTACATTTTAGGGTAATTTTAAGGGTTAGGGGTAACCTGGCCCCGGCATTCCTGCCGGGGCATTTTTATGCTCAGGGCCATGTAAATTGATATTACAATTTATGAAGTAGGATTGGTGAGGATCTGGTTGTCATCTCCTTAAAAAATCTTTGCATTAAAATTATTCTTATTTGTTACTGACCAATTGAAACCTAGTCGATTAGGCAAGAAAAGTAACGCGTAGATACCGGACAGAGTCTAGCGCATAGGTTTAAAACCCGCGAACTACTGCTATACCAGCGGCAACGAAAAATAAAACGTAGCGCCACTGTTTTCGTCGCTTTCAACCCACATACGACCGTGGTGCTTTTCAATAATCGCCGACGAAATATACAGGCCCAGGCCCAACCCCGGAAATGTATTTCCCATTATCCGTGGTACCCGGTAAAAACGGGTAAAGAGTTTTTCCTGCTGTTCTCTAGATATGCCAATCCCGAAATCCTGCACATAAAAAACGATCTCGCCATCCTTAAAAAAAGAACTGACTACAATCTGATCAGCATTGGGGGAATACTTAATGGCATTTGAAATAATGTTACTTATCACCTGGCCGATTCTGTCACGATCGCCATAAATAATTACAGGTCCAGGCGACTTCCAGTCTATCCTGTGTCGGTCGGTGCTGAGTCGCATTTCGGCTACGACCTCTCCTACCAGTGCGTTCAGGTCAAAGTGATCTTCATCAAATTGAAGGAGGCCGTTGTTAAATGCGGTAACCTGTAGCAAATCGCCTATTAATCTTGTTAGCTTCCCAATCTGGGTATTCATCCGGGTAAGGTAATCGTAAACCTGAGGCTCTTTTTCTTTGTCCAGTACCAGTTCGGCGAGCTGGGTATACCCTTTGAGGCTGGTCACCGGCGTTTTAAGTTCGTGGCTGACCATGCTTATAAATTCGTCTTTCTGTTCGAGGGCTTTTTTCTGAAAATCTATATCAGTGGCTGTGCCAAACCAGGCCACCACTTCTCCTGATTCATTTTTATACGGAAGTGCATGGCCAAAATGCCACAGGTACGATCCGTCATTACCATTTTTTATTTTATATTCCATTCGGTAGGGTAACCCAGTCGCGATAGATTTCTCCCAGGTTTTGATCGCCAGCGTACGTTCATCCGGATGAATCATTTCAGCCCATTGGTCAAAGAAATCTATGCCTTCCTGCATTTGCGTCAAATCGTACCACCGTTTATTACAATAGTTGATCATTCCATTCGGCGTGGCGGTCCAGGCAATTACAGGTATATTATCGGCAAGGAACCGGAAATGCTCGCGGCTGATTAATAATTCTCTTGTTCTTTGATTTACCTTTTCTTCCAGTTCATCATACAGTATTTGTACCGCTGACTTTGCATTTTCAAGCGCTGTGTTCTTTTGTTCCAACAACCACTCCCCTTCTTTTTGCCTGCTCAGGTCAGTCAATATCACGCTTAGTGCCATGCCACCGTCGAGATCAAGTGCGTTAATAGAAAAAAGCACCGGCGTGTACCCGCCTTGGCCTTTGCGCAGCAAGACCTCTCCTTTGGCATCCTCCAACCAGGCGCTAGTGAGGATGTCTGCAATTTTAGCTTGCTGTGCGGAGGCTACATAGTCAATAAAAGAAAGCCCCACTACTTTTGATAGGGGTGTGTTAACCATCCTCGCGAAGCTGTTGTTGCTATATAAAATAATGCCATCACGGTTGAGCGTGATGGCGGCTTCATTCATATTTTCAATTACCACGCGGTAAGTCTCATCAGCACTTTTTAATGTGAATAAATGGTGCCTGTCGCTGCCCATCACGACCAGTGCATCTACCTGGCCGCTCCTGATTGCTTCGATGGTATCGTTAGCTTCTTCGAGCTGAAGCCTTAGCCCATCTATTTCGGATTGAAGGTCTTTATTTGTGTGATTCACTTCTTTTAGTTTATCCAATCTTAAGGCCCAGTCTTGTAAGTACTTTCAAAGTATCCGACATATCCCCGATTATCCGTTTTAATGGTGACGGCTGCAACTTTACCAACAGTGGAAGTGCCATCATCTGCTGCTCCGAGATCGTACGCTCCCTTGAGATGGGTTTCGCAAATATTTTTTATATTATCAACTGCCCGCATCGAATTGGGTGATGCACCAATGACGTACAGTATCAATTTATGGTGTTTGAGTTTTGCCATATCACCAACTCTAATTCACTAACCGTGCCAACAGTGATGAAGCCGTGAATGGGTGGTATAACAACCAGTTCTTATCAAAGGGGGCAGTCAGGTAGCTTAAGCATTTCGGCATCGTAACATTTGAAAAAAAGGCAGTCGCCAGCCGGCAGGCGGCACTTCCCGAAACGAAGACCGGCATTAGCAATTCCAGCCAGCCCTCTCAGCCAAAGGAGTTTGGCCAATTAGACCAATCTGTCTGTATTCATTAACAGAATGGGCAACATCAACCTCATTTAGGCGCAACTTGCGGCATCATCTCTCCAAATGCAATCATCAACGAAAGAGGCCGCCCGTTACCGGACAGCCTCTTTCTAAATTAACCAAGGTCAGATAAATTACCCGTATTAGTAATGCAATATTTTAAATTCTGTTCTGCGGTTTCGTTGACGACCGGCAGGGTTGTCCTTACCCTTTATAGTGTTTGGTGCAACCGGCATGCTTTCGCCATAACCCTTTGTTTCAATCCTTGATTTGTCTATCCCTTTGCTCACCATGTATTGAACACAACTGGCAGCACGCTTCTCAGATAAGACCTGGTTGTATTTATCAGCCCCGATATTATCCGTATGGGAGCTCAACTCGATGGCCATGCCCGGGTTATCTTCCATCAATTTCACCAGTTTATCAAGTGCCGGGTAAGAAGCCTGTGCCAGTGCATATTTATTAAACTCATACAATACGTTGTCCAGCACCACCGGTACATTTACTGCAATTGGGGTATCCACAATTACAGGCGGCTTAGTAAGGCATAAATCCGGGTTGCGAACGGCGTCAATATCGTCATTTGCATCGTTCGGCGAATTAAAGTTGAGTGACTTACCGTTATAGCCCTGGCCGGTAGCGTTGAGCCCAAGGTCCTGGTAATCGTCCATTACCATTTCATATTTACCGTTAGCGTCAGTAGTTTTGGTAAATACGGTTCTGCCATTTATGTCTTTCGCACTTACAATGGCCCCGGTGATCGGTGTATTGTTATCGCAATCCAGTACGCGGCCCGACACTACTTTCTTATTCCTTATTTTGGAGAAGGTGAATAGTTCCAGGCAACAGGGAGAATTGCGGTCGCTGCTGAGGTAAGCGTTGTTCCATGGATTTTTCGGATCATTGGTATTGTAATAGATATCATCTTTCACCGAGTTTACCGGATAGCCCATATTCTTTGGCGATTCCCAGGTGATGAAATTACCCTTTGTATAAAAGAGATCCAGCCCGCCCATGCCCATGCGGCCATTGGTTGCATAAATAAGTGTTTGCGAAGGCTGGTGGTAAAATGGCGCTTCATCATCATCGGCGGTGTTGATCGTGCTGCCCAAGTTGGTAGCCGCACCAATTGGGTTAGAGGAAGCATCCAGGGCTACTGACCAAAGGTCAAATTTGCCTAGCCCGTCGGCGCGGTTACTCGAGAACAGCAACAACTTTCCATCGGTAGTAACAAATGGCTGTTGGGTGCTGGCACCTGTCACATTCACATTTTCGCCCAGTTTGATCGGGGCGGACCAGCCAGCAGTCGCGTTTTTATCCGCCTGATAAAGCGCCGATATTTTCTTGCCTCCAACGGTAGCCCAGCGGGTGACAAACACCTTATTGCCATTGGGTGAAAAAGAAGCCACACCTTGTTCCCAGCCGGCATCAGTTGGCAATTCCACTTTCATTTGGTTCGTGAATGCTTTGCTTTCAGCACTGGCTTGTATCAGCTTATTCGTGTACGGGTTTCGATTAAATGCGATCGCCATCCCGGTATCGGCCCTGGTGGTGGTGAATACTACGGAGCCATCGGTCAGAAAGGTGGATGCGTAGCTGGCACCGGTTTGATTAACAGTACCATCCATTTTGTTCACCTTGAACTTATACAGGTCCTTTTTCTTTAATTCGTTTGTGGCAAATTGGATATTATCCAGTTCCTTTTTTGCATCCCGTGTATAATCATCTTCGGTGGTATATCCCTTCAAAAAATCATTAAAGGCTGTTTCCGCTTCTGCGCCCTTGTCGTTTGCTTTCAGGCTTTTGGCATACCAATATCCCGCCAGCGGGTATTCGGCTACCTGTGGTATAGATTCCAAATAAAGCGGCTCCGCCTTGGAATAATACTTGATCATGCGATAGCTATCAGCCAGCTTATACACAATCTCTTTTCGGGTTGATGGTGTGGCTGCCGTGGTTTTACTGCTCACCTGATTGATCACATAAGGGTTAAAGCCATTCTTATTTACAGGTGGCTTGCCGGCGAGGAACCGTTCGTAATACATGGCAGCCGAATAGTAATCACCCTTGACGTAATATTCGTCCGCTGCTTTAAGGTAGTCAGCAGTTGTTTGCGCATTACCGGCAATAACCATCAAAACGGCCGCTATCAAAAACAGTTTGCGATAGGAAAATTCAAGTAGTTGTTTCATTCAAAAAAAATGTATGGATGAAGATGAATTGTAATATAAAAGAATGGTCACTGTTGAAGTAAACATATTGACCAATGACCACTTATAACCTCGGGCAGAAGAAGTTCTCTTCCGGCATATTCACTTTCTTCTTGCCGATGAGGGTCAGCGATATCTCGAATGAATTAGCGCCATTCACTACTTTTCCGAGATCTGATGTGTTTACATCGTAACTAACGCCAAGGGTAAAGTTTTTATAGTTGAAGCCGAAGTACGGCGAAATGGCATCATCAAACCGGTAGTTGGCACCGAAAAGTAAGTCCAGATCGCTGGCGGCCCTAAGTTGGGCATATGCACCCAGCATGGTTTCTTTGGCATTGCCCTGCCGCAGGTACAAAGCATTCGGCGTAATGCTGAAACCATTGCCGGCATCTATTTTCATACCTGCGTGAAACGTATAACGGATGGGTAATTTATCATTCCCAGACGTACTGAAAAGATCTTTGGGGCGGGTGATATGTGAAGCGGAAAATCCGCCGTAAAAATTGGTCTTCCTATTGGGCCGGCCGTAGTAGTACATAGCACCCACACCCGCATCAAACGAGGTGGCAGTGGGCTTAGTAGAAACATCCAGACTTTGGTTGCCCGGATTATAACCGGTTATCGGATTCCATTGGTCGCCAAAAGTCAGTTTGTTACGATCGAAGCGGCGGTTGATAAAACCCGCCTGCATGCCGAATAACAAATGCTGGTAACCCTCAGCGCCAAAACGCACCCCTGTAAATGAGGCCGAAGCATAGCCTGTCATATAATTATAGCCACCATCACCGGCTTTCTGGTTCAACACAGATGCACCAAAGTTCATACCCTTGCCGGTGTTGAAATCTGCCGCAATGCCGGGCGTAGAAAACGGACTGATAATACTTCCCCACTGGCTACGATAGATAGCAGCCACCCGGTAGCTACCATCGAATGCGCCGGTGAGCGCAGGGTTAAGCCAGGAAGGATAAACATAGTATTGAGAGAAATGCGGATCTACCTGGGCACCAGCATTGAAACTGCCACCGAGTACACACATTAAAAAACAAACTTTAATAAAGCGTATCATTTGCATCTGTTGTTTTAAAAATTATAAGTTCAGTTTCTGCTGCCTAACGCAATATCGTCACTGAGCCTGTAAATGGCTTAAACCCATTTTTCGGATCAATGATATAGTAGTACACACCCACAGGTAATTGTTTGCCGGTAACCGTACCATCCCAGGCTTTTGAATAGCCGGTTACAGTATACACCTCCCTGCCGTAGCGATCAAAAATGGTTACCCGCGCACCGGGATAATCACCAAGGTTTGGTATTTCCCAGAAGTCGTTAATACCATCACCATTTGGTGAGAACACATTCGGGATTTTAAGCGGTTTCAACACCTTCACCACCAGTGAATCCGTAGCGGTACAGTTGCCATCACCAATCGCAGTGAGAAAATACACCTGGTCTCTCAACGCCGTAATAGTTTGGTGAAACTTGGTGGCATCGGTAAAATCTGAAGTAGGCGACCAAACAAACCGAAGCATGCTGGTATCGTTAGACGCCGGGCTAAAGCTGATCACCTGGCCCTGTGGCACGGTAAACGATGGGCCGGCATTGATAACCGGTTGCAGGTACACCTGTACTGTTCTACCAAAAGTGTCCGACATACAACCCTGCGCACTTGTTACCAGGAGTTTGATTGGATAAGTACCCGGCAAGCTGAATTTCTTCAACGGAGTGGATTGGGTAGAAAAGCTACCATCGCCAAACGACCAGCTCCAGGAACTGATAGTACTGTTCGAAGCAGTACTCAGGTCGGTGAAAGTATTAGGCGTGCCCTGGCACAAGGTGTCCGGCACCACGGCGAACAATGCAATTGGCTGATCAAAGAAAGTTGACAGTGTTCTAACAGTGTCTTTGAAACAGCCCGAAGCAGAAGTCGCCGTCAGGCGTACATCATAAGAACCGCTGGCACCAAATACATGTAATGGATCTTTTGCGGTTGTCGTCGGAGAGCCGTCACCAAAATCCCAAACATAACTGAGATTGCCATTGCCGGGAATCGAGGCCATATTTGTAAACTGCGCCTTTCCGGCAGGCATACAAATACTGGATGGCATCATAAAATCAACCTGTGGTAATGGATTTACAGTAACCATCTTAGCAACCGTGTCGCTCACGCAGCTGCTATCAGAAACGCTCACCATCGATACCAGGTAGGAACCATAGGGATAAGATTTTACAAGCGGAGCATTGGTTGGATAATTCCCGGTGGTGAGGTCGCCAAAATTCCAGTGGTATTCAGCGGTACTGCCGGAGGTTAATGTAGAACTGCCGGTAAGGGTAGTAGTCTTATCCGCACAGAAACTCGCCGTTGAAAGGTTGATAGCCGCTACCGGTTTAGGGAACACTTTTATTGACTGAGACACCGAATCGGTACAGCCACCCGCGCTCGTAAACACATACCAGATTGTCTTTGAGCCGGTACCTGCTACAGCCGGGTCAAAATTGCCGGCGGCATTGGTGCCCGGGCCTTTGTATATGCCTGTACCCGGAACGCCATTAGTTACGTTGGCTTTGGCCACAGATACAGCACCACCGCTGGTACACAGGCTGCCTAAAGGTGCAAAGCTGAGCAGCGGCCTTACAGCAAATATGGCTGTAATCATAGTATCCTTGCTGCAACCGTTTATTGTAGTCACAGTAAGTTTGATATCGTAAGTGCCGTAGCTGGAGTAAATATGCGAAGGGTTCTTTTGGGTGGAAATATTTGGATTACCGGCATTTGCATTCGGGTCTCCAAAATTCCAGGTGTACGTAACCGTCTGCCCGTCAGGAATGATAGTGCTGTCACTGAACCTGGCTGTATTATCAAGTGGCAGGCAACCAACGGGATACCCAAACTTCACCCTTGGGTTAGCAAATACGGTCACTACTTTGGTAGCAGTGTCGCTGATACACAGATCAGATATTTTCACCACATGTTTGATCGTGTAGTTGCCATACCCGGGGTAGGTTTCGGTAACCGCGCTGTTATCATTATTGTTCACCAGGTTGCCGTTGCCATAGCTCCAATACGATTTAACGATGGCCCCTGAGCCGAGGTAGACGGAGGCATCGGAGAAGTTTACTGTTCCAGGTTCGCACTGGCTAAGCGGGGACGCTGTGAAACCTGCAACCGGTGGATTACTTACTGTAAAAGACTGTAGGGAATCAGCAGCGCAGCCATCGGTTGTGGTAACCGTAAGCCTTGCAGTAAAATTACCCGCGGCAAATACTATCCGGGGATTTGGCAAAACAGAGGTATCGCCATTAGAAAACTGCCATTTCCACTTGCTGATGGTGTAGGTATTGATGGGCACCGTGTTGGTAAAGTAAACCGTATCCAGGCGGCAACCGGTATGCATAAAATTGAAACTGGATACCGGCAGCTGGTTGACTTTCACCGTTTTGCTAACGGTGTCGCTTACGCAGCTACTGTCAGAAATCGCCACCAGTTTGATCACAAAATTATTTGCGGTTGTATACGCATGGGTGAAGGGCGTGTTGTTATTGTTATTAGCAATATTACCGTCACCAAAAGTCCATCTCCACTGGGTGATGGCACCGCTTGTGATCGCGGAATTGTCTGTAATATTGGTGGCTCCGTTTTGGCAAAAACTGGTATCGCTAACCCTAAATACAGCTGACGGTTTTGGATGAACTTTAATTGTTTGAGAAATCGAATCCACACATCCGCCGGTACTTGTAAATACAAACCAGATCGTCTTGATTCCGGCACCCGCAACAGTCGGGTTAAAGTTACCCAGGGAATCCGTGCCTGGTCCTTTGTAGACACCCGTGCCAGGCACACCGTTGGTTGTCGACCCTTTTGCTACAGAAACAGGAAGGGCATTGGCACAAACACTGGCCAATGGCGCAAAAGCCATCACCGGACGCACGGCAAATGTGCATGCAATTGTGGTGTCTTTTGAGCAACCGTTATTGGTGGTCACCGTTAACCTGATATTATAGGTACCAAAAGCGATGTATTTATGGGTGGGGTTTTGAGCGTTGGCGGTATTGGGGTTACCGGTAGTAGCATTGGCGTCGCCAAAATCCCAGGCATAGGTCAGCGTCTGACCATCAGGATTAACTGTGAGGTCAGAAAATTGAGCTGTTCCATCGGCAGCAAGGCAACCCACAGGATAGTTGAAATTCAACCGCGGATTGGCAAAAATGGTCACTGTTTTCCTGGCGGTATCGGTCGGACATTGGCCAGCAGTTCTGGCCACATGTTTAACTGTGTAAGTACCGTAAGAGGAATAGACATTGGATGCTGTACTGGTGGCACCGGAACTGGTAATGCCATTGCCGAAATCCCAGTAAAATGATACACCGGGCCCTGCAGCGGTGGTAGAAACAAAATTGTAGCTGGCGGGCTCACATACCGACACCGGAGTTGCATTAAAATCCGTAGTTGGCGGTGGCGCAATGGTGACTGTTTTGATGGTATCGCCCAAACAACCTTCCTGGGAGATCACCTGGAGTTTTATAGTATTGGGACCTACCGCCAATATGCGTTTGGGAGATTGGATGCTATCCAGGCCCGGACCGGGAAATTCCCAGCGCCACCTGTTAATGGTGTAGTTGCCGGTGGTACCACTTCCAGTAAAATAAACAGTATCCGTATAGCAACCAGAATGGGTATAGGTAAAATCAGCCACCGGTTTGCCCTTCACGATAATATCATAGTACACAGTATCGGTCTGCGTACAATTGTCGATGCTTGGGGATGTGACCACAATCGGAATCTTAAATGTTCCGGTATCGCTGAAAGAGAAATCGCCCGGCAAACTGTATTTGTAATACTTGATACCATTCACCAATGGTGAGTCAATAACCACCGGTGGATTGACCAACACGTTGGCGCCTGGCGTAATAACAGTAGACAGCTTGCTTATAAGCCATTCCATCTGCAATGGTTTAAAGGCCATCAGCACCGACAGCTGCACCGGGGTTCTTGTACAGGTAAAGCTATTGTCCACCTTACTGGTATCAAAAGTGTTATGAATGGAACCGATCGCACTTAAATTGTTGATATAGGTTCCTGCATTGTACCCATAGCTTTCGGCGCCACCGAGGCCATAGGTAATGGCGGTAAATCCGGAGTCGCAGCGTACAAGGCATTGCGATTGTGCCGAAGCCCAGCCCTTGACTACTACTGTGTAGCCTGGCAGGTTGGTATGCGTGTATGTATAACTGAAAGTCGGCGAATTATCGATGCGCAGCGATGCAACACCGGCCGTGGGAACCACCAGTGTGAGATAATTCGCGTTGATCGCTTCTTTCGTATTCCGGTAAAAACCTACCTGCTTAATCGACTGCTCGAGCGGGCTGATGATGATCATTTCCGGATCGCCGTCACCACCATTACAGGCACTGGTGCCGCTCATAAACTGGGCGATCATTACGGGCTTGTCCGCTACAATATAGTCAGCAGTTTTGCTCGAAAATTTATAATATTTACCCCCAATCAGTCCGCCTAATGTGGTGCCATTTCTCTTTACGATTGTGGATGGATCTTTTACCACGACTTTATATACGCTGGTCTGAAACTGCGAAGGTTGCAATGTGCTTCCCTGCGACTTTGAGAAAGGCGTAGTGGCAAAACGCTTTCCCCAGGCATGTTCCGGAAAAAGCTGCTGCATATCATTATCTCTACCCGACCCGGTACCGCAGGTAAGTGTTTCGCCACCTGTGCGGCTGCTCCCACCAAATACCGCCACCGGGTGGCATTTCCCGTCTGGCCCCGCCAGAGATTTTACCGTGGTTCCCGTAAGCTCAGGACCGTTGCCGGTACTACAATCACTCTGGGCTACCAACTGGTAGATTTGTCCTTTTTGAATCAACACACTGAAAGGCACACCTGCAGGCTTGCCCCTGCGGGATGGTGCTGAAGGCGTAATCTCTACCAATGTATTATTCTCCCTGGCGATTACATACATCCAGGAATACGACCTGTCAGCATCGCGTTGCTCACTATTTACAGAAGTATAAGAATAGCCCCAGGTATTCACTGGCATCAGCATGGTAGCACCCGAAGAAACACCACCGTAGATATGCGCATAGGCTACAATCGGCACATTACTTTCAATATGGATGCCTTTCTTACGCCAAAGGTTTTCACCGCCGGATCCAATGGGTGGTGCATTGTCAAAAAGCCTCGCATCATAGTTCACATCACTTCCGCTTTTGGCCGCATCCACAGGCCCCTTCGGCAGGTTCTCTGTAGAAATAACCGTATAAGCCGGAATCACATAAATTCGTTTCCATGCAGGTACGAAGGGCGCCGAACCACTGCTGTCGATCGTTACTGTAACAGTGGCTGGTTCTTCTGCACTCAGGTAAATGACCATGTTCATGTCATTCGTAGCAGCACCGGCTCCATCACAACTGGGTTCCATGTATTGATGGTGCCCGTAACCCACCCAAAACTCTTTTCCTTTATTGGAAAAATTTTGGGCAAAACCGGAGAAACCACATAGCAGCAGCAGAGAAGTTGATATCAGTAATTTACATCTCATTTTACACAATTAAGTTGAAGTACATTTTTTAGTGTTTGTTTTAAGGGACCAGGGTTATACTAAAAAATGAAATTTAAAAGTATTTCAGCGGCGCTATTTAGTAACACATCTCATTTCATGCAGGTTTCTGCAGTTCATTCCGGCAGGCGTTCCTGCATTGCTTTTCATTTTAGTCTATTCATGTTATACTTAATTAATATTTCATGTAGAAGAAGCAGGGAAATGTAACGGCCCATTCCCCTGCCTTTGCTATTTAACGTACCAGGTTGATGGTGCCTCTCCTGGTTTGTACCGATCCATCCAGCAAGGTGATCGTGGCTACATAAACGTAGACACCCATCGGCTGTTTCTTGCCATTATACGTGCCATCCCAGGCCGGGTTTTGTACGCTGGACTCGGCTATCTTTTCGCCCCATTGGTTGTACACCACAAACCTGAGGCTTTTGATAACATAGCTGTAGACCTGCAGCACATCATTGAGCCCATCGCCATTCGGGCTGAATGTATTTGGAATATAGATCTGATCGGGTCGGGTTCTTCCACTGACGGCCAGCGAGATACTGGTTTGGCAGGTAATGATACCTACAGCACGCACCCTGATACTTACCGTATCCAAAGGCCTCAGGCCCGTAACAGTATGAGAAAGACCGGTAGGCCCGCTGCTCGGCGTAATCCATGGTCCGCCGCCTACGGATACTTCATAGGTACCTGCACCCGGAACAGCACTCCACTTGAATTTGACCGAGTTGACCGTTATTGAATCCACCGATGCAATAGTTGGTGTAAGCTGGGACAACACATTTACCACCACGCGTTTGCGTGATGAACTGGTACAACCGCTACTGTTTCTTGTTTGCTCTACATAGTAAACACTATTAGCTGTAATACCCGGAATAGTGTAGCTCGGGCCTCTAAACAATTCGATTCCGCCGGTAGGCACATTGAACCATTTGTAAGTAATACCAGCTTCCACCGGAGCTACATTGAACGTTACACTCGAATCTTTACAAATAGTGAGTGAATCCGGAACTACCTGCGCGGTGCTGTTAGTACAAGCGCTGGTGCTCACAGACAGGCTGCTCTGGCAGGCGTTGGCGCCGTTAGCTCTTACAATAATACTGGTAGATGATAACGTAGGCAGGCCGGTCACCGTGTGCGTGTTACCCGGGCCGCTTGGGGCTGTGAAAGCACCTGCATTCACAGATACTTCATAGCTGGTGGCACCTGCTATAGTCGTCCAGCTAAAGGTTACCGATGTGCCTGTAGAACCTGTTTGCGTTACCACCGGTGCGGCAAGTAATGGCAGCAGGTAAGCTGTTACTTTCTTTCTTACCAGGCTTACACAACCTGCAGCAGAAGTGGCTTCAACATAATAGCTCACAGGTGGCGTTACATTAGTTGGCGTGTAGCTGGTACCGGTAAACAACAGCGTTCCACCGGTTGGTGCATTGTACCACTTGTATACCACTCCCGTTACTGGATTTGTAACAGTAAACGTTACGCTCGCCGCAGGGCATATGCCAATACTGTCTGCAGTTATTGTAACCACCGGTAATGGGTTAATGGTAACTTTTTTGACCGTATCGGAAATACAACCATCTGCAGTGATGCCCCGCAGGTTTACATCGAAAATACCTGCGTTCGGGTAGCTGAAATTCTGCACCTGGCCGGTTGGCGTTGTGGTGGTTACCCCATTGGTAAATTTCCATTGCCACTGGTTAAGTGCGATACCGTTGGTGGTAATCACATCGCCCACAAAATTTAATACCGCACCTGCACATCCGGAGGTTCCGCCATTCGGGAACGTGATCTTAAAGTCGGTGGCCGGTGCCGGCAATACTTGTATAATTACTTTACCATCCTGTTTTTGATCGCATTTTTCGATCTGCGTTGACCAGAACTGGATTGGCAAAGAGAAGGTGCCAGCTGTATCCATCGTGTATGAAACGTTGAGGATAAAACCATAAAAGTCTACACCATTGATCTGAGTGGTATCGACCGGTACCGGATTCCGCTGAATAACATTGGTAGCAGGTGTAATATGAGGTGCCAGCGCGGCTACATTCCAGAAAATAGAATCAGGCACAATTGGCAACAGCACTTTAAGTTTAAATGGCGCATTCTTACAGGTATAGCCTGTAGCAGTGGCACCTATGTTCAGGTCGTTGTTTATTGAGCTGGAGTTATTGAGGTTTTTAACCAGCGTACCCAGGTTATAACCATAACTTTCTACCGAACCGATTCCATATACAATACCTGTGAATGGTTGATCACTTTCTACTGTCGCCGCGGTGCTGGTGGTGGGTACCCATTTCTTTGATACTACTGTGTAACCAGCGAGGTTCGGATGTGCGTAGTCGTATTTCTGGGCGGCCGGGATGGAACCATAACCTATACCATCAATTTTCAGTGAGGCCATACCTTCCGTTGGTATTACCAGGGTGATGAAGTTTTCGTCGATAGCGGTCACGCTATTTAGGTAAAACTGGGTGCTCTTAATGGCCTGTTGTATCGGGCTCAGGTAGAACATCTCCGGGTCGCCATCTCCGGTGGTATTAACGCAGCTTCCACTGGATGCCATGAACTGGGCTAATAGTACCGGCTTGTTACTTTCAATATAATCCGCGGTGTTACTATCAAACTGGTAATAACGTCCGTTGATGAGACCTGTGAGTACCACGCCATTCCGCTTCACGATGGTGGTTGGGTCTTTTACTAATACCCTGTATGGATTGGTCATATTGCTCGTGGCATTGGGCCCTGTTTCGATACTGGTCGGAGCTGTAAGGTATTTACTGCCCCAGGCCTGGTACGGGAATATCTGTTGGATGATCAGGTCACCACTGCTACCAGCACCACCACCACATCCGATACCGGTTCGGGTACTTCCTGCAAATACTGCAATTGGATGGCAAGTGCCCTGCGCATTGGAAATAGATTTTACGTAGGAACCGGTCAGGTCAAAACCATCGCTGCCGGTTTGGATAGCCCCTAAAACCTGGAATGCATCACCCTTATTGAGTTTCACCAGGTAGTTACCATTTGGTTGTGTGCCGCCGGATGGTACCCAGCCGTTTCTTGTAAGGTTTGTCGGGTTGATCTCAACCCAGGTACTATCGTCTTTGGCCACAATATGGAATGCAGAATAGGATGCACTGCTATAGTTCTGCCTTGAACTCAGGGTATAATATTCATAACCCCAAACAGATGTCGGCATCAGCATGGTGGCACCAGAGTTGGTTGACTCGTAGATATGGGCATAGGCCACGATCGGCACATCACTCACAATATGAATGCCTTTCTTATTGTATTGGCCTTCGTTTATAAGGCGGGCATCATCCGTACCCGTCTTTGGGATAACCGCGCTTGACAATGCAGAGCCTGCAGGAACCAGGTAGGTCCTAACCCATGGCGTACCAGCGGTGCCTTCTATTGTAATTGTCACATTCGCATCCTGGGTGGCAGATCCCATATAAATTACCATGTCCTGCGAATTGGCGTCGAATCCATTTGTTCGCTGGTAGCCTACCCAGAAATCTTTACCACGGTTAGAGCTGCTATCCTCGTTTTCTACCTGCGCAAATGGATTCACCAATCCTGTAAACCGGTCAAGATAAACGATCGCATCCTGGCTGATCTCTTTCTTCGCTACATTAATCTTACTGTTGGAACCTACCACCCACGCGTTTGATGGGGTGGTGCGGCCCATGCCGATCTTATTTTGTGATGGGATGGATCCCTGCCATGGGTTGATATAATACAATTTGGCGGCATATGGATAATTACCACCGCCGGGGATATCTACCTTGGTATAGAAATACATGGAGTCAGTACCGGGCAATAATCCTGATGGCACTACACCGGAGAATCTTCTCACTTCCACGCTGGGTGGCGCGGAGGCACCCCAGGTAATTCTCATCGCAGTATCCGTGCCGTAAGAGAATGTTTGGGTTACACCGGGGGCAGGGCTTGCAGGCGTAGCCAGCATTACAGTAGGCAACGCGGTTGGGAAAAATTCGAAGGCTCCGAGATCCGGCACACCGGCAGTTAACGAATCCGGGCGGTACTTATTATTAAAGTCGTAGGTATTATACTTAATCTGAGTTCCCCTGCCTTGCATAGCCCATGAGCCAGAGTTGGCGATATCCGGCCTGAGGTTGGTGCTGCTAACAAACGCTGGCGGGTAAGAAATTGAATACCGATCCCAGTTCCATGCGTTGGTCCATGCCTTCAGGTCAGCAAAAGATGTGATAGTACCGGTAGACGTTTGTGCCAGCAACGGACCGGTTGCATACAACATATTGTAGTCAGCGGTAAAGTTGGATGGGTTACTCACAAAAAGCGCTTTACCTCCACCCGGATTTGAGAACACATTATTTTTTACATTAAATGCGCCCTTAGCCGTTTGGTTAAAATAACCGGCATAGCCTGCAGTAGACGGGCCACGGAGATTGACACTATTATTGTAGAAGTTCACAGAATCAGTATTGTTCAGCTGGTACAGACCATATAAGATTACGGCAGCGCCTGAACTGTTAAGGCTCACCACGTTATTCACAAAGAAGATGCCTTTGGATAAAGTAGAAGCAATACCATATAGCGCACTTGTATTGCCGGCATCTGCAATAATGGAATTACCCGCAACAATTGATGAATCTTTAAAGAAGGATCTGGAGTTTAGGATATTGATACCATAGGCCACCGTTGAGTTATTATTGATATTGACCGTGTTGCCGGTAACTCTGAAAGCGGTATCTATATAATCGAGGTAGAGGCCCGCACTGTTGGCGGACTGCGGTGTACCCAGACTTACGGTATTACCCCTCACCCTGATCCTAGTAGTGTACTGTGCAAAAATGCCATGGTAGAATGTTCCAGACACAGTATTACTGTCTATCGTAATTGGGTTAGCAGGGATGGTAGTTGAGGTTCCCTGCAGGTAAATTCCATAAGCGCCATTGGTTAACAGATTGCCTTTGATCACGATGTTACGGCCTTTGAATGCTGCGGCATAAATACCTGCTGTGGTGTTCACAGCCGAACCAGTAACAGGCGCTGTGATCACACAATTGACAATTGTGTCGTTGGAAGACGTCCCGACAAACTCCACTACCCTACCCGCAGCGGCATTGGTGCCCTTGATGCTAAGGTTACGGAATATGAAATTCGCCGCACTGTCGAGGCGTAGCGTATAATTCAATGCCGGTGTAGCAGCTGTGGTCAGCAATGCTATTCCCGCTGTAGCCGGATCCCTCTGGAAGGTCACGGTTTTAGCTGTGGAAGTGCCAGGGACATATGGAACTCTCACCTGCTCAGTAAAAGTTACCGGTGCTACATTGAAAATTACCGCATCCGCAATACCGCATGATAGTGCAGCCACCGCAGCCTGGAAATTAGTAAAGTTCCGGGCGCCCGAACCCGAAGGGTCGATCGTATAAATACCCGCCATCGGCGCTGAGTTCAGGGTCACATTCACTGTTGTGCTGTATACGGTATTTCCATTGCAGGTTACAGCTGCACGATAAAAGGTGTTGATAGCTGTCAACGTATCATAATCAGGTGTGTATTGCGGGCCGCTAAGATTAGTCCATGGGCCAGCAGCTGTGGGCGCACTCTGCCATACAAACACCAATGTTCCAATAGGCGAATTGCCGGTAAGCGACAAATGAATAGGTGCTTCCAGGCAAATACCTGTAGATGGTGTAATTGAGGCCGTACCAGCCAATGGAGGCGCAGTACACAACGGCGGAGCAAACTCAAATGCACCTATATCCGGGGTCGTAGCACTGCGGCTTGCATTCAGAATATCTGAAGTAATGCCTACAGGCGTGCCTTTATTGTCCAACGGCAATAAGCCAGGGGCATAGTTACCGGTTGCGGGACTAATATAGGTGGGGTCAATGCTCAGCGAGTTGGCATCCTGCAAAGAAGCTGCCTGCCAGTTCGGAAGCGTAGCCAGGTTGCCATTAAAGAAGCCTATATAGTTATTGGAGCCAGTTGCCTTTACATAGAAATCATTGTTATTGCTTTCAATCTCGCTGGTGTTGGTATTAAAATATATGGCATGTTTAGTACCCGTACCACCTCTGCGGATGCTGATGATATTGTTTTTAAATTCAATACCAGTGGCGAGTACGGTTTGATAAAATCCCTGGGTTGCTGCGGTAGAAGTGCTGCTGACATTGTCCAAAGAAATTGTATTATGATAATACCGAACGTTATTGGCGCTGTTATTATACAGCGGGTTCTGCGAACCCTGACCATCAAGATCGTAGAACAGGTTATTCGAAATAATATTTTCTGAACCGGCTGTGGCATCCACAGAATTATGGTAGATGCCATAAAATGGCGTTGTACTGGCAGGCGTGCCTGCAAAGAATTTCGTAAACCGGTTTTTGGAAACTTTCAGGCTATTGCTGAGAATAGCAGTGGCATAAACAGCATATACCGGGTTAGCAGAAATCGTGGACGCCTGGCGGGTGAACATGTTCCCTTCCAGTAATGTGTTGGTGGTTCCCGCTACATACACACCTGTAGAATAGAAATCGCGGATAGTACAATTGGTAAACTTATTCTCTTTAATCGGGAACGCAGCAACACCCACCAGCGTTACTCCATAGTAACCACCGGTAATGGTATCCCGGTCAAATACGTTGGCATCGCAAAGGGTATTACCGGTGGCCGTAGGCCCCGCATCGCTTGCATTGATCACCACACCTGCAAAATTGGTGGAAGTACTGGTGATGGAACTGATGATATTACATTTACGGAACACATTAGAATCGGCCCTGTTGATCAGCTGAACACCGTAACCGTAGGTACCGGTGGATGCATTGATGGTGAGGCTGTCGAAGATGATATAATCGGCTGCATTTAATTTAATAACCGCTCTTTCGTTGGTGGTAGCCAATGCACCAGAAGATATTGTATTACCATTTCCCATAAAAGTAATGGTATTGGTAGCAGTGGCACCCGCAATACTATCCAGTTTCAGTTGCTCTACATAGGGGCCTGTACCAGCAACAACACTAAACACTACCGGCCCACCTATAATGCCGCAACCCATGGCCGCTTTGGCATCATTAAAACTGTTAAAATTCTTGCCAGTCGCCGGATAGTTCGTAGGCAATGTTTTGTTGATTGTATAGGTGTCTGCTGGCAAAGAAGGGCTTACCTGCAACAACAACGGATTAGAATATTCAGTAGAGCCACCGCACTTAACGGCAGCACGGTAATATAACGATACCGTGGACGTGATGATGGTATCAGGATATGCCCGTGCATTCCCAACAGGCGTATAGGGACCGCCTGGCAGCAACGATGACTGCCACTGGAAACTTTGTGCAGAGCCCCAGGCACCAATGGTGAGATTAAGCAGTACCGGCACGTTCTGGCAAACAGTGGTATCATTAAACAGCGTGTTGCCCGGCAATACCGGCAGCGTACAACCCGGCGCGGTAAACTCATAAGCACCCATATCCGGGGTCACCGGGTCGCGGTTAATATTGCGGATGTCGGTTAGCACATCTACAAAAATTCCGAGGTTATCCACACCACCATTTGTCGGTGCGTAATCGCCTGTCGCAGGGTTGTTGTAAAAAGGCAATCTGGATATTGAATTGGCATCCTTTCCGGTGGCGGCCTGCCAGGTACCCAGGGTTGCCTGGTTGGCATTAAAGAAACCTATAAAGTTGGTTCCTGCGGCGGCATTATTTACATAGTCATTGTAGTTAGCGATAATGCCAGTGGTATTGGTGGCTAAATAAATACAATGTTTGGCGCCGGTACCACCGGTGCTTATAGAAATGATATTATCAAAGAAGAAGATACCACCAGCAAGCGTAGTCTGATAAAAGCCTCTTGTGGTTGAAGGAGAAGTGGAAGTGGTATTGTCAAGCGACACGGTATTGTGCAGGTAGTAAACATTGTCCGAACTCGTATTGGCAATACCGGAAGTAACGCCATTACCATTGACATTATAAATAAGGTTATTGCTTACAATATTAGGGTCTGTGGAAGTGGCATCGCAACCATTAAAATTAATACCATTAAAAGCGCCGGTACTGGTAGGTACGCCCCCAAAAGGATTGGTAATCTTGTTTTTGGAAACAGTGGAAGAAGTACTTACCGCAGTAAAATATACGCCGTTGAAATCCGTCACTGTAGTTCTTGTGGGGCGGGCAATAGAATCCGCTTCAATAGTTGTAAAATAACTGCCGGCTACGTACACGCCATATTGGTAAAAATCCAGGATCTTATTGTTGATCACTTTATTATTTCCATTGGCCCCCGCTACCGTAGCAACAAGCGCCACGCCCGAGAAACCACCGGTGATGGTGTTTCCGGAAATGATATTGTAATCATTCAGAGAGGTGGCTGCCGCAGCCGTAATATTGGTGGCACTACCGTTGATTACCACACCGGCAAAATTCTGCGTGGCATCGGTAACCGAAGCGTTAATCTTACAATTTCTTACAATATTGGAATCTGCATCATTAATCAGTTGCACGCCCCAACCATAAGTTCCGGTATTGGCGTTGATCACCAGGCTATCGATTATGATATAACGCGTTCCGGTCAGTTTGATCACCGCACGTTCGTTGGTGTTGGTAGAGCCAAAACCAATAGCAGCATTCAGGTTTCCTTTGAAGGTTACCGTATTCACTGCCGATGCACCCGGAACAGCTGTCATCAATAGTTGCTCATTGTAAGTACCCGTCAAGCCATTTTCCACCTTGAACAGTACCGGACCATTAATACCGCATTTGATAAAATTATAAGCGGCGGCAAAAGTCTGGAAATTGGGCAAGGCAGTAGTTCCGGCACTATTAATGGTAAAAGTACCCGAAACTGCTGCAGGGCTTACCAGTTGAACACTCGTTGATGCCCCGGAACCACCCCCCGCGGTACATATCGTTAACCGCCGGTAATAAGTACTTACGTTCTGCGTACCAGTATATGTCATGCCAGTCGCGCCGGTAATATTCGTCCAGGTAATATTATCAACCGCCGACTGCCACTGATAGGTCAACCCGCTTGCATCGGTAGCACTCGTTACGTCCAGTGTAAATGGAGATGCGAGACAAATGATACCGGTCACATTGCTCGTTGTGGTTCCACCTGCCGGGATACCGGTACAGGGCGCAAAATCAGATATGCGCAGGTTGTCAATGCCGTAGTCGGTCACCCCAAAATCACTCGTTACTTTAAACCTGATCAAAGTCGTAGCAGAACTGGCGTTGAAAACCAGGGTCTTCGTCCTCCAGATCGTGGACAAGCCACTGCTGTCCAATCTTGCGAAAGTTGCACCGCCATCCTGGGACAATAGGACCGTTAGTGAGTCACTGCCACTCGTGTTGATGAGATCGATCACGAGTCGTTTTACCGGAGAGGCAGTGGCACAATTAACATACAAATCGAATGTACCTGACGTGCCGGATGCGGCCTGGTAGCTGTGGAAGCGGGCTGAGTGCAGACCTACGGATCCGGGTGGAGTGTATGGACCATTGCCGGGATTTACCCATGCACCGCCGGCCCCATCGTCGTCACGTCTCCAGGAGGTATTGCCGGTTACCGGCGTATTTTTCCAGAAAAGATTTGGTATTTCCCGTGTGTTGCAACTACTGATCCAGGTGTTTTCAAAACTTTCAGCATAAGGAAGGGTAGTGTACTGCGGCGCCGTAACGTTTACCAGTAGTTCGGTGGATGTAGCAGACAAACCACCTGAATTGGTACATGTAATGCTTCTGCGGTACCAGGTCGCCACGCTTTGTGTTCTGCTTAATGAAGTAGCAGTAGCACCTGCAATATTAGTCCAGGTAACATTATCAGGTGAAGACTGCCATTGATAAGTAAAGCCGGATGCATCAGTAGAGCCGGTAACATCGAGTGAAAAGGGAATACCTGTACAAACCGGCAAAGCGGAAGAAGTAGTAACGCCACCTAGCGGGGTGCCACTACATGCACCAAAATCAGTAATCTTTAAGTTATCAATTCCAATATCTGTAACCCCGAAATCGCTGGTTGCGCGAAATCTGATAACGGTTGTAGCAGAAGTACTGGTAAAGACAATGGTTTTGGTACGCCAGCTAGCTGCCACACCGGCGCTGTCGAGACGGGTAAAGCTGGTACCGCCGTTTGTGGAAATCATTACGGTTAACGAGTCTGCTCCGGACGTGTTGATATAGTCAAAAAACATCCTTTTGGTGGACACTGTCGTATTGCAATCTACATATAGATCCAATGTTCCCGATGTGCCTGAAGAAGCCTGGTAAGAGTGAAAACGGGCCGAATTCACGCCTACAGATCCTGCAGGCGTGTATACACCCGAGTTAGGGTTTACCCAGTTTCCGGCTACAGCATCGTCAAGTCTTCTCCAGGATGTATTGCCGGTTACAGGTGTATTTTTCCAGAAAAGATTCGGTATTTCCCGTGTATCGCAGGAACTAATCCAGGTATTTTCAAAACTTTCAGCATAGGGCAACGTGGTATATTGCGGGGCTATAACGCCTACCAAAATTGCCGCAGAATTAGTAGATAATCCACCCGCACTGGTGCAGGTGATAACGCGGCGATACCAGGTGGCCAATGTCTGTGTTGTCAGGAGTGTAACACCATTAGCACCTGCAATATTAGTCCAGGTAACATTATCGGGAGACGACTGCCATTGATAGGTTAAACCGGCCGCATCTGTTGTGCCTGTAACATCAAGTGTAAAAGGAACACCAGTGCAAACAGGTGAGGCAGAGGAAGTGGCGGCACCACCAACCGGAGCCCCACTGCATGTTCCAAAATCAGTAATCTTTAAGTTATCAATTCCAATATCGGTAACCCCAAAATCGCTGGTTGCGCGGAATCTTATAACCGTCGTTGCGGACATGCTGGTGAAAACTATCGTTTTGGTACGCCAGGCAGCCGCAATACCAGCGCTGTCGAGGCGGGTAAAGCTGGTGCCGCCGTTTGTGGAAATCATTATGGTTAAAGAGTCGCCACCAGAAGTGTTGATATAGTCAAAAAACATCCTTTTGGTCGACACCCCAGTATTGCAATTTACATACAGATCTAGTGTGCCTGAGGTGCCTGAAGCAGCCTGGTAAGTGTGAAAGCGTGCAGAATTTACACCTACGGATCCTGAGGGTGCATATACACCCGAGTTAGGGTTTACCCAGTTTCCGGCTACAGCATCGTCAAATCTTCTCCAGGATGTATTACCAGTTTCAGGGGTGTTCTTCCAACTGGCTGTTGGAATATCCCTCAAATTGCAACCATTAAGCCAGGTATTTTCAAAACTTTCATTAAAAGGCAGGGCAGTATAAACAGGTCCTGAAGCTGACGTGACTTGTACCGAAGAGGAATTGCTGGTATTGACGCCGCAAGTTACCAGGCAACGATAAAATTTAAGGGTTTCCGACTGGGACGTTGTATAAGATGAAGTGGTGGCGCCGGTAATATTGGTCCAGGGCCCTCCGGAGGCGAGTGCAGATTGCCATTGGTAGCTAAGGCCGGAGGCAACAGTAGTACCGGTAAGGGCTAATGTAAAGAGAGCTCCCGGGCAGGAGATATTTGAAAGTGTCGTCGTTGCGGTACCTGCATTTGGTGGCCCGGAACATGCTGTAGCAGAAGTCCAGGCGAAAACGACGTTAGGTCGGGTAGTCGGCGTCCCAGACTCCGTAAGGGTGGATGTTCCGCATTGATTGTCAAGGTTATCTACCCTAAAACTGTGGGAGCCATTAAAAGGTAAACCCGTAGTCCAGGGAACAACAGGATTCTGTGAATAAAAAATACCGGTGCTCGTACCAGACACCGCACCATTACACACTTCAATAACAATATTATCAGTTCCGTTCCAGAAAAAAGGGGTAGTGAGGGTAAAGCTATTGCTTCCTACCACCGGAACATAGTCTACCGGACCGTATACCTGGTTGGCGGTTTCCCAGGTTGTTGGGTCAAGCGTTGTGGCGGAGGTCGCACCCATCTTAATCGTGTATTGGTCTATCAGATCGGCGGTACCAAGGCTGATTACATTATACCGAATTACAGAAATGCTTCCTGGTCCCATGCCGGCAGCTATTAATTCGCTGGCCCTGTAGAGATACTGCATTCTGCTTCCTTCATAAAAATCCTGCAAAGGACACGGATATGAGGTAGTTGTATTACCGCTAGTTCCAGTACCGATAGTGATGTCTACCTGGGCTTTTACCCGGTAAAGTACAACTGAAAGCATGAGTAAGGAAAGCAACAAGAATAATTTCTGCTTCATAAACTGACAGAGATTTCGATTGGTTTAAAATAAGATAGGTGGATGGGTGTGGCGAAAAAAAACAGTAAAAAACTCATTAGTCGCAGGCACGCAACATCTTAAAAATCTTGCGATAGCTACCGGCTGAAAAATAATTTGAGGGAAAGGGGCGGAAAATTAGTGTGCACTCGATGGAATCATTTATTCCAGGCATCAATGCCGCCATAGTAATAGAGCAGATTAAATTTTACATTCAGCAGCGAAAGCATAACAGGCTTTTCGCAGTTAATTACAATCATGTAAAGTTAGTTTTGAATCTTACCCCAAATAAACGAAAAAAATCAATACACCTTAACATAATTTTAAAGGTTTTTCAGGAGTAATTTAACCAGCCAAAAAAAAATAAAATTTACAGCTAAGCAATATTTTGTAAAAAAAAAAATTACATCCATTTTAAAAATACCGCCTCAGTCCTATTAATTGTTGCAAACAACAAAAAAAAACCATGCAAAATGCATAGTTTTTTTTGTTTTTATTCAGATATTTTATTCAGATATATAATTGCCCTCTTAGTCAGTTTCCGCCGCCGCCTACCCTATTTTGCTCTTCGCCGGCTCCGCCGCTTTTTCTCTGCTTAAGACCTTTAATGGGCTTACCAAAACGATAGGTGAAACCGAGATTTACTACCCGGCTATCCCTGGCGCTGCGGAAATCAATATCAATATTCTGGTATTTACTATAGCCGTGAAATTTCTGGAAATAAAACGGATCACGGATGCCGATCTTGAATGTACCCATGTTGTTCTTCAACAACTGCTTGCTGAAACCGATACTTAACCCACCCTGGGCTTTATAAGCCAACACCCCCCTGATACCGCCGGTTTGAAAAAATCCGCCCATATCCGCACCCCAGCCTTTCCTGAAAGTAAACTGGTTACCCAAATTCAAATCTAGACTGGTCGCGTTCACTGAAGTATAGGCCGCATTGATCACCCCGCTGTATTTGTCATGGTGCAGGTTGGCATAAAAGTTCGGCCTCCACCATTTGGTAACCGGTAACCCGATGTTGATACTCAAGCCAAAATTTTCTTGTGAAGACACATTGCTTTTTCTCACAAAAGTGGTGTTCGTGCTGTCGACCTGGTCAATGATTTCCGTAATAATATCCTTCGTTGTGCTGAAGTTTAACGAGGTAGTAAGAACGCCTGCAAAAGTATGGCGTAGTTCAAAACCATGTGTAAATTGTGGGCTCAGGTAAGGGTTACCCACCTGGTAAGTATATTTATCCAGAAAGTTATAGAATGGGTTCAGGTCCTCATAATCGGGGCGTTGTATACGGCGGCCATAACTCAATACAAATTGATTTTTCCCGTTTGCATTATAACCGATGTAAGTAGTCGGAAACAACTGGGTGTAGTTGCGATCGAACCTTGTGCCATTGGTCACTTGGTTTCCTTTCGAATTCGTATTCTCCAGCCTTAACCCGAATTGAGCACTCCATTTTTTACTAAACTCCTTGCTCATGCTAACGTATGCGGCGTTTATATTTTCCGTGTATATAAAATGATTGGTGCGGCCCAGGTCGGTTTGCCAGGTATTGTTCAGCCAATTCTGGTACAATGCATTATTATCAGTTTTCACGAAACTTGCTTTTGCCCCTGCCTCGAACCTGGTAGATTTACTTAGCTGTTTGGTAAAATCAGCCTTGGCGCTAAATATCTTAATATCCTGTGGCAGGTTGCTCTTCAACAACTCATCCGGCTGCTTTTTAAATCCGTTTTTATCAAAAAAGTAATTATTGAATTGCTGATTATTGGCGGTATGATAACCAACATAATCCAGATCCGAAGTGAGTTCGGTACCTGTTGAATCAAACTGGTGGCGAAGATTCAGGTTTACCGAATTGTTGTTCATTTTACGTTCGATGATGTTTAGACCGGTGTTCTTTGTCTCCAAAACATTTTTGTTGTCAAAAATATTCGTCGTGTTGTTGTTGTATTCGGTGCCCGGATTCGTGAAACCATTGTAGACAAAGCCAAGAGTCGTTTTATTGTTTATATAAAAGTCCGCTCCTGCCTTGTAAGATTGAAAAGTATTTTGCCGTAGCTGCATGGCATTTTGCTCAAAAACACTTAAAAGGTCGAGCGTATTCTTGTCTTTGAAGTTTCTTGTAAGAAGTATATCCTGGAAGTTCTTGCTGAAGTTATATCCATAATTTCCAAACAAGTTCCATTTGCCGTTTCGATAATTGAGGTTCACTGAGCTGTTGGTTTTAGCATAAACGCCCTGGCCATAGCCCAGGCTTACACTGCCATTGTATCCACGGGCTTTGTTCTTTTTAGTTTTCAGGTTAATAATACCGCTATTGCCTGCTGCATCAAATTTAGCCGGCGGGTTCGTCATTATTTCAAGAAGCTCCAACTGGTTGCTGGGCATGCTTTTTAACAGGTTTACCAGGTCCTGCCCGCCGAGGTAAGTCGGTTTGCCATCCATTAAAATCATAACCCCTTGTTTGCCTTTCAGGCTAATGTTGCCATCCTTATCTACGGAAATGCCGGGCGACTTTTCCAGCACATCCAAAACAGTTAGACCGGTGTTGCTGGCCATCGCATCCACATTTACAATTGTCCTGTCCAGCTTTTGTTCTACAAATGGCTTTTTTACAGTTACGGTCACATTCTTTAGGGCCTTACCAGCTTCGCTTAATACAAATGCCGGCAATTCCACGATGTGTT
Organism: Chitinophagaceae bacterium; assembly: GCA_039925965.1. Classification (GTDB taxonomy): domain Bacteria; phylum Bacteroidota; class Bacteroidia; order Chitinophagales; family Chitinophagaceae; genus JAZKFT01. The sequence continues at coordinate 22,286 of JBDSXW010000127.1, read as the reverse complement.
TTTGTGTAGTAAGTTCAAATGGCTGGCTATAGGCGTTTTCGTAGGCTACTGACGTTACTAACACCAGGTATTTGCCATCTGCCAGGTTTTCTACCTCAAAATGGCCGGATTTGTCGGTAATGGCCATTTTTACCAGGCTACTGTCGTTGGCCTTTAACAGTGAAACGGTCGCAGCGTCCAATTTCTTTTGGCCATTGCCAACATTGCCGGATATCTTTCCCGTTTTTGCCTGGGCAAAGCTTGCCTGGGATGCCACAACCATGGTCACAAGAGCGGCGAGTTTTGTTATCTTTTTCATGAATAGTATTTTAAGTTGTTTGGTATTGTGCTTGTTTAATTACAATTCAAAGATTGGTACTTTGTTTTGCATAGTACAATGTAAAAAAATGAGCGGTAGTATGAATGGATGAGCGGTGCTATAAGCACTTTCTTTAGCAGACAGCCAAAAGTGAGGGTTTGGCTGAGCAAAATATAGCGGTGGTGTGCCTTCTACAGCCGAAACAAGTTTTGCCATGCAGGAAAGACATTAACATCAGGTCGCGCTTATATCTTACATTCATACACGCCACCCTTAAAAAAGTGACCATGAGAAAGCTCGCTATTTGTGCTATTATTTCCTTTGCCGGTTCTGCTGCAGCTGCCCAGTCTACCAAAACTGAATTCTATGACCTGGTAAAAAAATTAGCGATTGATAGTACAGGCAATGAAAATACCGGCGATTGGGCGGTGGGTAAACCCAAAATATTTCCGGTTATATGGAAGGCAGACAAGTTGGAAATGAGTGAGGATACCAGCATCAATTTTTACAGGCGGGGTTCGGTTGATATCACCATTAATGGCCACAATTTTATGCAGGGACTTCAGGCGATAAAATGGAATATACTCCTGAAGGGTCCGCGAATGGGTTATAGATCTTACAGTATTGTAAGTTCGCCGCTCAGCAGTGAGCTACGGCCAAAATATAATATCGATAGTATTTTTGGTAAAAGGCCATTCACTGCAAGATTGCTGCAGCGTTGCGATACCAAAGAGTTGTCGGGCTATTATTACTATGAGGTAAAGCTCCCCAAAAAGGATATCTTTTTTTTAAAAATAAGTTGGGTAGCAGTCAATGGTAATACGGCGTTAAGAATGGATTGCTTTGATTATTATAGTAAGTATGCAGCAAAATTGGATTGCCCAAAATAGAAATTAAGCGTAATATGGCATGCGTATCTGACCACTGAGTTATAAGCAGGATCACGATCAATGACTGGTTAACCTATTGATCAAATGACAAATACAATACGATAACGTTTTGCGATTATCGGCTAGGCAACAACCTTGGTCCTTACCCTGCTTCGCATTACGATAATTGCAATGCCAATAAACACGAGGAAAAATGAAATAATTTCTGCCTGGGTAGGCTCAAGACCGAAAATATGATAGTGGGTATTTACCCTTATTTTTTCAATCAGGAACCGTTCCAACCCGTTAAATACGAGGTAAAGCCCGGCAATAACACCAGCGCCTTTCACCCGCTTCCGCAGGCCCCACAACACCAAAAACAATAAGGTACAGGCGATGGTTTCATAAAAAGACGTGGGAAAAACGGGCGCCGGCAGATAGGTACAATATTTATCCTCTTTACAATTAGCCAGTTTCACTCCTACTTCATTCACATTATGCGGGAAACTGTAAGCCACCGTCCAGTTAGGCAGCCAACTCGGGGCCGTTACAGACAAATGTGGCACATCAGCCACACTATTTATCGCTCCCAGCGTTCTGAATTCATCCTTATAATACCCCAGGTTGTTGGTGATGGCTTTTTCAAATCCGGAAGAATCGGCACGGATGATTTTTGCATTATTATCTGCCATATAAGCACTGTTGGGTACCCCCCAATCGCCGTCGCCGCTTACCTGGCAGCCAATGCGGCCCACTGCATAGGCGATCATCATGGCCGGGCCAAAAGTGTCGGCGAGGTGCCAGAGACCGATCTTATGTTTTTTTGCAAATATTACGATAGCAGCAGTGGCACATATAAGGCCACCATAAAATGTAAAGCCCCCAGCCGAAAATAAGGCTGCCGCGGGTGCTTTAATAAACTCATCCCAGTTTTCCAAATTGTGAAAAACTTTAGCACCGGCAAAACCAAAAATAGCGGCCATGATAATGATGTCTCCAACCCGATCGTGCGGCCAGATGCGGATGGTTCTTTTTTCTGGTTTCGGCAATTTCTCCTTTTGCCCAGCCCAGAATTTCAAGCCACCAAAAATGCCTGCTAGTAACAGACCGGCCAGGATGCTACCTCTTGAAGAAAATATATAGCCTTGCGGGTCGTTATAAACAGAGCCGGTTTCAAAAAAAGACCCTATAAACTTGAAACCTATCAGGAACCCAAAGAAACTATTCAACAAAACTTCTCCCCAGTTTGGTCCTTTTCCTACAAGGATATCGGCTTCCTGGTAACTGAGCAGCCCCAGCCTTTCCTTCCTCTTCATGTCGGCAGTAAGCGCCACTGCCCCGGCAATAAAGGCGATCGCTACAAAAAAACCAAAAGAGTTAATGAATTTCAGCCCTTGTAGCCGGATGCCAAAAACATCGCTGAAAAAATAGTAAAGATTGGGATACATTTTCTATTTGTTGGTGAATCGGCAGCCCGACATTGGCCTGCTGCCAGAAAAAAACCTTCCCAAAAATAAGGGAAGGTCTTATGCATTTCGTATAAGCTGGAATTAATTGCAATATTGGTCAAAAGCACTGATCAGGTTATGGGCAATAACCTGTGCGGGGCGCCCCTCAATCTGGTGGCGCTCGATCATATGCACTAGTTGACCGTCCTTAAATAAGGCGATAGCCGGGGAAGACGGCGGGTATGGCATCAGGTATTCCCGTACTTTTTGAACAGCCTCTACGTCAAAGCCGGCAAACGCAGTGGTTAGGTGGTCGGGCTTCTTTTCAGCATTCATCACTGCCATGATCACGCCCGGGCGGGCGGTTCCTGCGCTACATCCGCATACGGAATTGATCATTACCAGGGTTGTTCCTTCAGCCTTCATTTGCGCTTCAACGGCTTCGGTCGTCTTCATTTCATCAAAACCATTATCGGTTAATTCTGCCTTCATGGGCAGTACTATTTCTGCTGGATACATATCTATTGTTGATTTATTATTTGAGAGTCTATTGATGCCGCTAACATGCCGGCTCATGCGCAAAATTAACTGCTTCTCAGGTATTAGCTGCAATAAGTTTCCGGTTTAACCACCAACGAGCTATCAGAAAGTTCAACGTCGTGAAAGCAGCTATATCCCTAGTAGTAATCTAAAAATGCGCCATTTCGGCACCAAAATAGCATAAATATGTCATTTTGACACAATTTTAAAGCAAACAATTAGTAACTTCTGAAAAAATAGCAGCAAAACTTAATTGGAATGCCGTTTGAATTGCCTCCTGTACAAATATTTTTAACCAAGAAAATTTTATACCATGAACTTTGTAAAAGTAAATAACCTACCCGCCGGCAGAACTTTTGATGGCCTTTTGAACGACTTGTTCAGCAATTTTGAAAACCTGCCAGGCCGCGATCTTGGCAACAATCAGCCGAAAGTAAATATCACAGAAACCGCAGATGGGTACGAACTGGATTTTGCTGCACCTGGTCGCAGCAAAGAAAATTTTAAGCTGAAGGTGGAAGACAAACAACTGACCGTTTCCTACGAAGCTGTAAAAACTGAAGCCGCAGCCGACACAAAACACATCCGCAAAGAGTTTAGCGTCACTGATTTTAAAAGGTCGTTTACGCTGGACGAAAAGACAAATGCTGAAGGCATTTCCGCAAAATACGAAAACGGTATTTTGAAACTTTTCGTACCTAAAAAAGAAGCAACAAAACCTGCCGTAACTGAAATTACAGTTGGGTAATGTGTGAATGATTCGTGAAACTGTACCGGGGCGCCATTTATGGCGTCCCTTTTTTATGTCTGCCTGCGCTGGTACCAACCCTGCTCCGATCCTTATCCTCCTGGCTTGTGCGACTTCGTGAAGCTTCCGGCTTTTTGCGTTTAGCGTTCAGCATGCACTGTCTCGCGTTCAGCGTCACCCCTTCTACCCTATCTTCACAGCAAATAACTTGTATCCAGGAATGAGAACCTTCTTGATAGTGCTTTTTTATGTATCCCTTACCCCTGCTTCTTACTCGCAACATTCCGACTCGTTGAAAATTCCACTGGCAGACAGTGTACTGATTTCCACAGATACTATTCTGCGTATCGTGAACCTCAACCCTTATTTTACGATCCATGTGGATTCAGCGTTTAATTACGACCTTCAAATAAATAAGGAGCCGAAAGGCTATTTCTGGTTTTTAAAAAATAGCCCCGTCGGATTAAAAATAAACCGGGATAATGGCATGTTGTATTTCAGCGCGGAAAAATCTTATTTCAAAAGTGGCAGGCTAAAATATGATACCGAATACAAAGTAATGCTGGGTGTACAGAATTTGTCCAATCCAACAGAAAGGGTGGACACCAGTTTTACGCTGCTTTTTTATAATACCGAGATCCTTCCATCACGGGTAAAGCCTTCTGTAAGCAGTGTTTTGTTTGCGGACGAAGGCGATTCGATCTCATTCAGACTTCAATGTGAAGACGGCACTTTCCCAATCGAAAACATCCGGCTGGCCAGTAATATGCCGATTAAAAATTATAGTTCACCTAAGCATTGCGATGATGATTTTTCCTGGACTATTCCGTTTGACTTTATTAAGGATGGAGATACGGCCAGGCAAAAAACACTGATCCTTCAATTTATCAGCGTTGACAAATTTTTCAACAAGGATACTGCCGTGGTGAAAATTATCGTGAGAGACGGGATTAATTATCCGGTTCGGGTACAGGAGCATGAAAAGGTGATGGCTGATGCAGACCGCTATATTGCGCAGTTAAAATACACTTTCAAACAACTCGATCGCCAGATAAAGAAAACGAAGAATACCCGCACTATATTTGACCTCACTTCGGCCACCAGTGCACTAGGCGGATCGGTTGTTACCACTATCAACAATGGTGGAACGAATACCCTCGGCAAAATACTGCCAAGTTTTGGCGTGGCCCTGGTACCGGTAAAAGAAGCAGTCTCGCCGCAAAGAATACAAGAGCAAAATACCACTACCCAAATCAGAACCGTGATCAAAAGACTGAATTACCTGCAGAACGATAACTCGTTGATCAATGAACGGGATCCGGATATCATTCCCAAAACTAAAAAGCTAAAAGAAGAACTAAAGCAAGCCCAGATGCAGTTGATTGATATCCCGTTGATGGACAACGATGGCTCAGAAAGCAACCAGGCCATAGACAAGTACTTCAACGATCCCAAGGTGAATAAAAAGTATAAAATGACCAGTAAGAAATAACCCATTCTGCGCAAATAAGAACGGCGGCACCTTTCCGGAGCCGCCGTTTTTTTTCAGGTATACTGCCAAAAGCACAAACCGATATTGGGTGGCGCTTTGCTTGCTAATTACCAATCACTGATTCAATAGGGCAATCGATAGAATAATGACTTCGTGAACCGATGCCCAAATGGCCTAACGTTCAACTGCCACCTTGCCCTTACCAGTTATAATTACAATTTGGTTGTTTTGACAGTAGTAACACCATTGATTTTAATAGGAATTTCCATACCATTGGCCTTCATTTTACAGTCAATTTTTTGTACCAGGTTACTGCTCAAAGTCATGCCGGTAGCTACTTCCAGCTCCATGGTGCCAGTTTGTGTGCCGGTAAGGTTGGTCTCTACTTTTGTGCCCTGAATCACTTTTTCGTTAGCGCCTGGTGTTATCACCGATTTGATATCGAGCGATGCGACGCCATTGTCTATTTTCTTAAGACTATAAGTGGTTTCAGTCACCATATCCACAAAAGATTTTGTCTCAATTTTAGACGTCCAGGTATCGCCGACTTTTACTTTTTTATCCGGAAAAATTTTAAACGATTGTTCGGTAAGGCTTTTCAACATGTCGTCGTTCATCATTTCTTTAATGCCTTCGGCCATCTTTGCCTTTGCTTCAGACGGCAAGCTGTCTCCGGCCGCATTGATCATTTTTTGCATCATCAGGTCCATGCCTTTGATCGACTTCACTTCGCCCTTGCCATTAATGGTCATATCGAAACTGGAACCTTTTACCGCGCCCATAATTTTAGAAGCCGGGTTTGCGGTATCAATCACATCGGAGTCCATTATCATCTCCTTACCATTTGCCCGCTGCGTACTTTTCATTTTCTCAAAAGTCATTTTTAATTCCTTATTGTCGCCATCGGCTTTATTGATTTCGTACAGGAAGGCGTATTCCGAAATACTCTTCACCTGCATTTTCTGCCCCATCATTTCCTGGTCAATATCCTGATCGGTCGTCATCACTAAACGGTATTTGGATCCGGCGGGAGGGTTAAATTTCAGCTCGGTCGCAGTATTACAACCCATAAACCCGGTAGCCAACCCGGCAGCAATAATAAGGCCTGATAAGATTTTTTTCATGTAAAAAATTTGAGGGCGCAATGTAGCCGAATAGCAACACCGGGCACGCAGGGAGCCGGAATTTCACGGGATTTATTTTTCTTGTCAGGGACGCGGGTATTTTCCGCTACGCGTCTCATAAATTCTGACTATCGACCTTTATATGCTGAATGCAGATTAATTTACCGCCGATTGAACGACTATGGATACATTAATAAAATCATTGTGCCGGGTGCTGCCTGCCGAAAGGGTAAAGACGAAATTGATCGACCTGGTCTCTTTTGCTTCGGATGCCGGCTTTTACCATCTTACGCCAAGGGCTGTTGTACAACCGATAAATGTAGCGGAGGTGCAGCAACTGTTTGCTGTCGCCCGCGAACATCAATGCCCAATGGTATTCCGGGCAGGAGGCACCAGTCTTTCCGGCCAGTGCATTACTGATGGGATACTGGTAGATATCAGCCAGCATTGGCGAAATATGAGTGTGGCTCCGGATGGCAAAACGGTAACCGTTCAGCCTGGCATTACGGGAGGCATGGTCAATCATTACCTTAAAAAATATACAGCTAAAATTGGCCCGGACCCTGCAAGCATCAATGCCGCAATGATGGGTGGTATTTTAAGCAATAATGCATCTGGTATGTGTTGTGGGGTTGCCTATAATTCCTACCATACTATGCAGACTACCCAATTTGTGCTGGCAGATGGCAGCACATATAACACCGCGGTAGCGCAGGACTATCGTCGTTTTGAAAATGAACAGGCAACCATCTGTAACAAACTTACTGATCTGCATAACCAGGTTGCCGCCGATCAAATTCTTTACGCACGCATTCGAAAAAAGTACCAGACGAAAAATACGGTAGGCTATGGTTTAAATGCACTTGCCGACTACGGGCACCCGCTAGATATGCTGGCCCACCTGCTTATTGGTGCCGAAGGCACTTTGGGATTTATAGCTGAGGCCACCCTGCTTACCCTCCCCGACAAGCCGCATAAGGCCACTGCAGTATTGTATTTTCCTGGTATATATGAAGCCTGTGCCGCGATTGTTCCGCTGAAGGACAGCGGTGCAGCCGCACTCGAATTAATGGACCGGGCATCGTTGAGAAGTGTGGCCCACCTGCCAGGCCTTCCCGATTTTTTCACCCAACTTCCGGAAGGTGCTGCAGCCATTTTATGCGAGTATCAGGCGGAAACTGCAGAAGAACTCGGCGTCCAGATAGCAACGCTGGACGCACTATTGCCAATACTACTCCTGCTCCACCCGGCCTCCTTTACCACGGATGAATATACGCGGAACTTTTACTGGAAAATCAGGAAAGGCATGTTCCCCAGTGTCGGCGCGGTAAGGCAACGTGGTTCTACGGTGATTCTGGAAGACATTGCAGTACCGGTAGAAAAGCTGGCTGACGCGGTTTTAGATCTGCAGGAATTATTCAGGGAATTTGGGTATGAGAATGCCATCATTTTTGGGCATGCAAAGGATGGCAATATCCATTTTGTACTCACCCAGCTACTGGACAACGAAGCCGAAATAAAACGTTATGATCATTTTCTCCGGGCGGTTATTGACCTGGTATTGAAAAAGTACGACGGCGCCTTAAAGGCCGAGCACGGAACGGGCCGTAATATGGCACCTTTTGTGGAGGCCGAATGGGGCGGTGCGGCATATCAGATTATGCAGCAGATCAAGCTGGTGGTAGATCCGCATAATCTGCTGAACCCCGGAGTGATCATTAGCAAAAGTACCAATGCGCACCTGGAACATTTAAAACAAATGCCAGTGGTGGAAGAAGAAGTGGACAAGTGCATCGAATGCGGCTTTTGCGAACCCAACTGTCCCAGCAGAGATATTACCACCACACCGCGACGCCGGATAGTGGTGCGGCGGGCGCTGCAACTCATGCGAAAGAATGGCCAGCACCGGGAAGAAAAACAATTGCTGAAAGAATACCAGTATCATGGCCTCGACACCTGCGCTACTGACGGGCTCTGTGCCACCGATTGCCCCGTGGATATCAATACCGGTGAACTGGTAAAAAGGCTGAGAAACGAACAGCACGGTAAATTCTCCAATAATCTGGCGGCATTATTTGCCAAACACTTCAAAGCCGTTGAAAATTCCGGACGCTTCGGCATCCGCATGATATCCGCTGTAGACCGGCTTTTTAACTGGAAAATAATTGGCCGGAGCAGCGCATTCCTGCATAAAATAATCCCCTCGATTCCTGTATGGGTATCGGCAACCGGCAAGCCGCCAGCAAAACTGTACCAGGAGCCGGCCAACCCGCAGGTCGTCTATTTTACAGCTTGCATTAACCGGTTGATGAGTAGTGCGAAGGAGCAAAGACCTACGCTACAACAAACGTTTTTATCCCTCTGCAAAAAAGCAGGCATTGAAGTGTTGCTACCCAAAGACATTACCGGTCATTGCTGTGGCCAGCCCTTCAGCAGCAAAGGTTTCAAAGATGCAGCGCTGCTGGTACAGGAGAAAGCCATTGATGCATTATTACAATGGACCAACAATGGTGAACTGCCGGTGGTCATCGATTTTACTTCCTGCACCTATACCTTCTTACACAATATGCCAATGCTATCGCCTGCCTACAAAATCAAATTCCTAAAGCTCCGGCTGGTGGATAGCATTACATTTCTCAACAATGAGATATTGCCAAAGATAACCATCTATAGGAAGGCTGGCACCGTGGCGGTACACCCGGTTTGTGCGGCTACGAAATTATACCTGAACGAGCAGTTTCTTCACATCGCAAAAACCTGTGCCAACGAAGTGATTAAACCGGCTTATGCCGGCTGCTGTGGCATGGCCGGCGACCGGGGATTTTTAGTTCCTGAACTTACGGAAAGCGCTACCCATATGGAACTGGCTGAATTAAAAGGCAAGGAATACGATGGCTATTATGCCAGTAGCACTACCTGCGAAATTTCGCTAACCCAGCATAGCGGCAAAAGGTATGAGCATATTATGTATTTGGTGGATGAAGTAAGTAACATGGTCTAGACTATGACTTTTTTGATTGACTGAGGACTATGATATTTATTGTCCTGACAATGATTTGAGTGATTGAATGAAAACTATGATTTCATTGTATTGACTATTATTTGTGTGATTGAATGAGGACAATTATTTAAACATCATTTGATTGATTTAGCAAAGATGATGAGGAGCCTGCTACTGAAACTTTTCTACAGCTTTGTTGACGTGGCAATAGGCCATTAACTATGTTCCAAATCTTTAGCACTCGCAATCATGCTAATCTTTCAATCACTTAAATCATAGTCAAGACAGTAAAAGCAGCACCACATTGAGCAATAGTTTTCTCATGCGGCAACAAATAACCGATCGTAGTTCGCATTTTATAGTTGAAAAATTCTGGCACAGATTTTACCCTTGAAGCGCAGCATCCATTATTTCATAATTAAAAACGACACTATATGGAAATGAACAACATGAACAACGAAGAGCAATGGACATTAGGCAGTCAAAGCCAGGTTAATATGCAACAAAATGAACCCCAGAATGGTCCCGGAGATACTAGTGAAGAACAAAAAGTAGTCAATGGGCAGGAAGAAGAGATTGTGAATGGCCAGGGCGAAGAGGTACACCAGCAACACGATGGGAACGAGGATACGGCAAAAGAATCCTGGGGCAAGGACCGCGATGGTGTACAGAAAGAACAGCCTGAATTTATAGACCCTGGTAACAATGATGACCTGCCGGATCCTATCGATGATAATCCAGCAAAAACAATCACAGAAGCTCCAAAAATGTAGCTTTATTTATTTACGGTTTACTAACCCGTTCATTAAGATTCGTTGCCGATGCAGCGGATCTTTTTTATGCCTTTGAGCTAATCTTTGGTGCAGCGGCTTAGGGTTGCTGAATCCATCCGCGATAGCCTACTTTTGACCCATAAATTGCCCCTCATGAAAAAATACCGTTGCATCTTGATTCCGCTATTATTTCAATTGGTCGTTGCCGCGCAGCCACGCCTACCCTATTTCATCAGCAACAATATGGTATTGCAACAGCAGGCCAATGTAAATATCTGGGGATGGGACGAGCCGGGCTCTACTGTTAAGATTACACCATCCTGGAATAAGAAAATTATGACGGCCAAAACAAATGAGAACGGAAAATGGATGACCCAAATCCCCACACCCCTCGCAGGCGGCCCTTATGAAATCGTTATCAGCGATGTAAAATCCATTACGCTCACAAATATCCTAATTGGTGAAGTATGGCTTTGTACCGGGCAATCAAATATGGAGATGCCCATGAAGGGATTCAAAAACCAGCCTACACTAAACTCCAATGAAGCCATACTTACATCAAAAAACAAGAATATCCGTTTATTCACGGTGCCGCGGTCTTCGAAAACTGAAATTCAGGATAGCACGAGGCAATCATTTTGGCTGGAGGCAGGACCGGAATCGGTTGGTAATTTTAGCGCCACCGGTTATTATTTTGGCCGGATGATCAACAACATGCTGGATGTGCCCATTGGCCTGATCAACGACAGCTACGGGGGCAGCACGGCCGAAGCCTGGATGAGCGCGAAAACCCTAACGCCATTTACCGAAATAACAGTACCCGCCAAAACGGATACGATTAGGAACCAAAGCCGCACCCCTACTACATTGTACAATGGTATGATTTACCCGGTTGTAGGCTTTACGGTTAAGGGTTGCATCTGGTACCAGGGCGAAAGCAATAAGGATGCACCTGATTTATATGAGAAAATATTCCCGACTATGGTAAAGCAATGGCGCACCGAATGGAACCAGGGCGATTTCCCTTTTTACTATGCGCAAATAGCGCCGTATGACTATAACCAAACGCCGCCTGCCAGCTTTAATGCAAAAGCCAATTCCGCCTTTGTAAGAGATGCGCAGCGGAAAAGCCTGGCCAGGATACCCAATAGCGCCATGGCCGTACTGATGGATATCGGAGAACAAAAAAGCATCCATCCGATGCATAAGAAGGAAAGTGGCGAACGCCTCGCATTACTGGCACTGGGCAACACCTATGGCCTGAAAGGTTTTGGATATGCCAGTCCCGCCTACGATTCAATGAATGTAAGTGGCAGTACGGTAAACCTGTATTTCAGTAGTGCAAAAAATGGGCTTACCTCTTTCGGAAAACCCCTGGCTCTTTTTGAAGTAGCGGGTGCCGATAAAGAATTTTACCCGGCACAGGCCTTTATTACCAACAATGGAATTTCGCTCAGCGCCCCACAGGTGAAACAGCCGGTAGCAGTACGATATGCATTTAAAGATTTTGTGGTTGGCGATCTTTTTGGTACCGACGGATTACCAGTTAGTAGCTTTAGAACAGATGACTGGTAGATACCCGGCCAAATGAATAAAAACGCCCGCGAGCCAGTTTTAAATACCCGATATGAGGAAAACGATACCCAGGCCAACCGAAAAAAACAGGTCCATCAATCATTTTAAGACGGCTCACCAGTTTGGCATCAAATTGAACAATGGGTATAGAGAACATAACTATTTCATTCAATCTAAAAATTCAACCTGATGCCAATCCTCACCATTTTAATAGTACTAATCGTCGTCGGCGTGTTACTATGGCTTGTCAACACCTACATCCCCATGGATCGCAAGATCAAGGGTATCTTAAATGCCGTAGTCATAATTATTCTGATTCTTTGGCTGCTTAAAGTTTTCGGCCTTTTAGATTCTTTAAGTAACATTCACACCTAAAAGATATTTTATATCCATTCGCTTCACAAAGGCGGCGCTTCCTATTGGAGTTGCCGCCTTTTCTTTTGGGGTGAATAAATTAAATTTAAACTTCAGGACCCGATTCGTCGCCAGTGCAGTTGGCAGAAAAGCCGGTCAAGCTACTACCCGCAGTCAACACAAGTTTTGCCGGACCTGCATTTGCTGCGTTATTTAATTTGATGCCGTCACCGGCGCAGGAGGATAAAGGCAACGATTCGATGGGCAATACTTTCGGGTTGGAGATATATTGCCAGATCCAAATTTAAAAATTTGTTGCCTGAACTTTGGAAAAATGGTGAATCAAAGCCCGGCCTCGCCAGTTTATTCGTCACCTTAATTTGGCATGTAGAAAAGATCTATAAAAGCTGCGTTCTAACTTGTAACAATTCGATATTTGATGTTATGGAGAAACAATCAGGTACAAAGAGCCGGTTAATTATTACCGGAGTTACGGGCATGGTGGGTGAAGGCGTGTTGCACGAGTGTTTACAACATCCATCCATCAGCGAAGTTCTGGTGATCAACCGCAAACCCTGCGGCGTGGTGCATCCCAAACTCAAAGAGCTCATCCACAAAGATTTCTTTAATCTCGAACCCATCGAAAAAGATATGGCCGGGTATGATGCCTGCCTGTTTTGCCTGGGCGTATCCTCTCTAGGTATGAAGGAAGCAGAATATTTCCGCCTCACATACACGCTTACCATGCATGTGGCCGAAACGCTGGCCAGGCAAAACAGTCGCATGACTTTTTGTTATATATCCGGTGCGCATACCGACAGCACCGAACACGGAAAATTGATGTGGGCACGCGTGAAAGGCAAAACTGAAAACGACTTATTAAAATTGCCTTTCAAGGCTGTGTACAATTTCAGGCCCGGTATCCTCAACCCTACCAAAGGATTAAAAAACACGCTGGGTTTCTATAAATGGCTGGGCTGGCTGCTGCCCGTTATAAAAATGGTGTTCCCAGGTTCAATTTGCAGCTTGAGGGATTTGGGCGTAGCAATGATCGCTGCCGCTACCAACGGTTACGAGAAGCAAACTATAGAAGTAAGCGATATACAAGTCCTGGCTAAGCTTCACTAGAATGTCCAGTTAAAGAATGCGCTATTTCTTTTGAATGTCTTTATATGAACCTTTGTTGTAAGGTCTTCAGAAGTTTGTTTGCGGCGGAAACCTGAAACAAAAATTTAATTCCCTGCTATGGCAAACAATAATTCCCAGCCCATACCCCGCGCCTCTGCTATCGTCTGTGGCTTTAGCCTGGTAGTACTCACCTCTCTCAAAGTATTGAAATACGTCGAAGCTTCGCAGATAGATGAGTTGGCAGCAAGGCTAAACGACCGCTTAACCCGACACTTGAAGTTATCGGTAGACTGCCCCTCTTTCATCCGTGTTTTAAAGAGTTGCATTTCGGAAAGTATAAACCTTGGCAGCCGGTACACAACCAATTTTTATACATTTATGGTTATTAAAATAATAGACGCTTTTTTTATCGGAAACAAAGCAGAACTTACAACACGTTTATCCATCGATGGTTCTCAAAGTAAAAAAACATGTAATGGCTTTTGGCTGCTACTGAAAGCGAAACAAGAAATATGAGTGAGATCAATGCAAAAACAAAAAATAATCTTTTAAAGCTTTCCATAGGTGCATTGGGAATTGTATTCGGAGATATCGGTACAAGCCCACTATATGCAATAAGGGTCTGTTTTGAAGGCACGCATGGAATACCAATAAACGACCAGAATATTTATGGTATTTTATCAATGATTTTCTGGGCTTTGATCCTGGTTATTAGCTTTAAATATTTGATCGTTATCTTACGGGCAGATAATGACGGTGAAGGCGGCATTTTAGCCTTGATGAAATTAGTATTGCCTCAAAAAAAGAGCGGTAAATATTTCGTGATTTTATCAATGGGCCTCTTCGGTGCTTCATTACTTTACGGAGATGGGATGATCACACCCGCCATTTCAGTATTAAGCGCTTTGGAGGGTTTACAAATTGCTACACCTTTTTTTGCGCCGTTTATTCTTCCGCTTACAATCATAATTCTGTTTATACTGTTTTTCTTTCAGAGAAAAGGTACGGGTAAAGTGGGTATGATCTTTGGCCCGGTAATTTTTATGTGGTTTATATCACTTGCTATTCTTGGAATAAATGCTATTGTTAAACATCCTTCAATTTTACATGCTGTAAATCCATATTATGCTTTTCATTTTTTTGTGAGCCACGGTTTCGGTGGTATAACCATTTTAGGAGCTGTCTTCCTGGTGGTGACCGGGGGAGAAGCATTATATGCTGATATGGGCCACTTTGGTAAAAAGCCTATTCGCATCGGATGGTTTTACCTGGTATTGCCTTGCCTGGTACTAAATTATTTTGGCCAGGGCGCCCTGCTTTTAGACAATCATCAATTTATTTCAAACCCGTTTTTTTATTTAGCGCCGGCATGGGCCTTGTACCCGATGGTGATACTTTCCACTATAGCCACCATTATTGCATCGCAGGCAGTTTTATCAGGAGCCTTTAGCCTCACCTACCAGGCAATTCAGTTGGGCTTTATGCCGCCTTTGAACGTTGTCCATACTTCTGCAAATGAAAGAGGGCAGATCTATATACCTCAATTAAATTGGTTTTTGTTTTTGGCAACTACCAGCCTGGTTGCTTCTTTTAGAACTTCGGCGAATCTTGCAGGTGCGTACGGAGTGGCGGTTACAACTACAATGGTTATTACAACATTACTTGCGTTCGTTGCGATGAGAAATTTATGGAAATGGAGCCTGCCTGCGGCGGTATCATTAACCGTATTTTTTTTAATTATAGATCTTTCTTTCTTTTCGGCAAACCTGGTGAAAGTGCAGGACGGGGGGTGGTTGCCATTAGGCGTTGCAGGGCTATTTTATTTTATTATGATTACATGGAACCGGGGCAAAAGAATGTTGAGCATTCAACTTGAGAACGTGTTGGAACCTTTGAAGAAATTTCAAACTCATTATCAAGAAAACGCGCAGCACATTGTATCCGGAACAGCTATTTATTTAGCAAGAGACCCGGTGGGCACTCCATCGGCAATGGTTTTTAATTTAAGGCATAATAAAGTTTTACATGAGAAAATAATTATTTTGTCTGTTCAATTTAATGCTGTTCCTCATGTAGATATCCTAAAGAAAATTCAAATTCAGGAGCTTGATAAATATATAACACATGTCATTATTTTCTATGGCTATCTTGACAAAAGCAATATTCCCGATGCATTGAACCTATTAAAAGAAAAAGGCCTCACAATTGATCAAAATAATGTGACATACTTCATCGGAAGCGAATCGATAGTAGTTGAAAAACACACTGGCATGAGTGCATTCCGTGAAGCACTGTTTAATATAATGGGTAAAAATTCCGTTAAGGCAACAACGTATTTTGGCTTACCACCGGACAAGGTTTGCATTGTAGGCTCTCAAATAAAATTGTAATTGTATTGATTTTCTACTCCTTCCTGGTGCAGCTATAGTTTATTGTTTGATGCGTGAAGGAACCTGTGCTGTTTCAAAATGTATAGGTTCCGATTTATAGCATTTAAATATTAGTCCCGCCGATCCGTTTCACCAACGTCAGTTAAATTGTTGCGCCATCAGGCATTAATGGCCTGGGCTACTGTATTAAAAAGATCCATCATTTCAAAAGGTTTGTAGATAAAATAGTTGGCACCTGCCGCGAGGCATTCTTCCCGGGCGTTGGGATGCGCCGAGATCATAACAACAGGTATCCGGGCCAGCGTGGTATCGGCTTTAAGTGCCCTGCATACTTCACGTCCATCAGCGCCCGACAACAGCATGTCCATTATAATAACACCAGGCGATAATGCTGCGCTATATTCTGGCAGGTTATCCATGTTCTTTTTAATAGTCACGGAATATCCTTTTATTTGGAGCATGGTTTGCAGCATGAAGAGGATATCTTCATTATCATCAATTATCAGGATATGGTTAGTTTGATCGGGCATACAATTTAATTAGGATGTAGTGTCTATGGGCAGCGTAAAATAAAAAACGGAGCCTTTGCCAGGTTCGCTTTTTACACCAATGGTTCCATTATGACGGTAGATGATTTCGGAGGCGATAAATAAACCGATGCCGAAACCCGGAAACGTTTTTTCGTTCTTTCCTTCTACCCTGTAAAATCGTTCAAATATTTTTTCCTGATCGATCTTGCTGATCCCAATGCCATGGTCTTTCACCGAAACGGTCACCTGTTTGTCGTCTGCTGCACACGTGACGGTGATTTCATCGCTACCAGGCGAATACTTGACCGCATTGGTAAATAAATTAATCAGCACCTGGCAAATCTTGTCTTTATCAGCATGTACCCGAATAGCGCACACATCAGCAAAAATGAAATGATGAGCTGGGTTCAACAATTTCACTTCGCCGATTACCTCCTTAATAACTATGTCAATATCAAAATCGGTTTTATTAAAGGACAAGCTACCCGCTTTTATTTTGGAAAGATCCAGCAGGTCTGAGATCAGGTTGGTGAGCGTAATAATTTGCCTATCGACAATATTAAGCGACTTTATCAAAAAAGGATCCTGAGCGTCCTGGTAGGTAGCCTGCAATATCTGGACATACCCCTTGATAGAAGTGATCGGCGTTTTAAGTTCGTGACTCGCCATGCTGATGAAATAATCCTTTTGCTGATCCTGCTCTTTGATGGCCTGTATATCGGTGGAGGTACCAACCCACATCTGCACGTTCCCATCAGCATCCCGTTGTGGCATGGCCCGGCTTAACTGCCAGCGATACTCGCCATCGTGCCTGCGAAAGCGATGTTCGATCAAAAAATCTGTTCCTGTGCCAATGGAGTGCATCCAGGCGCCGATATTGAGTTCCCGGTCGTCGGGGTGAACAATCTGCAGCCAGCCATCTTTAAATACCTGGTGTGGAGTAAGACCAGAATATTGGTATACGGACTGGTTGAAATAGTTGAGATTTCCATCCGGGTCGGCTGTCCAGATATGCTGCGGCATGGAGTCCGCCAGCAGCCTGAATTTTTGTTCCCGCTCCTGCAGTTCTTCCTGGTAATTTTTTTCGTCGGTAATATCCCTGATCGTGCCGATCATTTTCACCGGCTTATTTGCCTTATCGTAAAATACTTTGCCGCGGGCATCTATCCAGTGTAATGATCCGTCAGCCCATATCACTCTTGCTTCGAAGTGAAGGGTCCCGGCCTCAAAAGCAATCGTAAAGGCTTCATTTCGCATGTCCAGATCACCCGGATGAATATGACTCAGCAGTTCTTCATGGGTTGGGTGCTCACTACCGGTATGTCCTATAATCTCCAGGTACCGGGGCGAATATTTGGGCTTGAGATCGGGGATGTCGAGTTCCCATATTCCTAACTCACTCGCATCCACAACGATATTCAGTTTTTCTTCCTTTTCTTTCAGATCCTGCTGGTAAATCGCCGTTTTATGGATGTCCATGCAGGCACCGATATAGCCTTCAAAAACACCATCCATGGTAAACCGCGGCACGCCTGTGTCAGACAACCACCTGTATTCGCCGGTATGGCATTTCAACCGATACTCCATGTAGAATTCAGCCCGGTTATCAAAGGATCTGGTGTACGTCTCGAGGCAATGCTCAAAGTCGTCCGGGTGTACCCCCGCAGCCCAGCCGTCTCCCAGTTCGCTTTCCAGTGGGTTTCCGGTGAAGCTCAGCCAGGCTTTATTAAACCAGGTACACTTCTTGTCCATTCCTGAAAGCCATATTAGCACCGGTGCGCTATCGGCCACGTTCCGGAAGCGCTTCTCACTCTCCTCCACTTTCTGAAAAGCCTTGGCCAGGTATTCGGTTGCCTTTTTCTGCTCATTGATATTCGTAAAAGTGCCAATCCATTTTTCGATATTGCCGCCAGCATCTTTTATCGGTTCGCCATTTACATAGAACCATTCATAATGATCGGTACAACTTCTCAACCGAACTTCTATTTTATATATATCTCCGGTAGCAAGGCATCCGGTCCATGTTTCTATTACCCGGGGCAGGTCATCCGGATGGACCATTTGGGCAAAACTAGCTTCACCGTAAGGATCCAGACCTGTATATTCCTTCCACCGCGCTGATGCGTAGATTTGAACGCCCTTGGGATCTGTGGTCCACACCATCGCAGGAAGGGAATCCGCCAGCTGCATAAATTCTTTTGCACTTTTTTCGATTTTATTATTCGCAAGGTTCAGGTCGGTTACATCAGCTGCTGTGTTAAGCACCCCATATACTCTACCCGTTGCATCGAAAAGTGGGGTGAACGTATAATTGAAATAATAGGGCCTCAGTGCGCCGTCGATCATAAGTTCGATGCGCTGATTATAAGCCTCAAATGTCTGGCCCGAAGTATACACACCATCGAGCTGTTCATAAATGCCGCTGCCTTTTAGTTCTGGCAATACATCCGCATATTTTTTTCCGATCACCTCATTTCCCTTTCCCCATACCTCCAGGATGGACTGATTTATAATCTGTACCACCATGTCCTTACCTGTATACACTCCCATAGGAAAAGGCGCATTTTCCACAAGCGCCCGGAACCTCCTTTCGCTTTCTCTGAAAGCGTCCTCCGATTGCTTACGATCTGTAATGTCTATACAGGAAGCAATATAGCCGGCAAAACTGTCATCCGGGCTAAATCTTGGGCGGACTTTAGCGAGTAGCCAGCCATAATTCCCGTCTTTGTTTAATATCCGGAACTCGCCGGCAAATACCTCCCTTTTTTCGAAAGCAGCGAGATAGGATCCTATATAAACGTCTTTGTCCTCAGGATGTATCAGGTCGCTCCAGCCAAATCCAAGTAAGTCGGCCACAGGCTTACCAGTAAGGTCGGTCCAGGCTTTATTGAAATAGGAGGCGTTACTGGATTCATCGCCTACGGCCACCAGGATGTCCATACCCTCCGCCATGCTGCGGAACCTTTCCTCACTTTCGGCTATTTCGCGCCTGGCCTTTACCTGGACGGTGACATCTTCCACAGTACCATTGAAACGATAGGCTATATGCTGATCGTCAAACCAGGTCTTGCCCCTGGCCTGTAATACCATCTCTTTTTTAGTACTTGGGTTAATGATCGTGTATTCGATATCGTAGGAACCGAAGTTATAATCCAATGCCTTACTGATGGCCTCCGTAACCCGCGGCCGGTCGCTTTCTACCATCACATCGATCGCTGTCCGGAGGTCTATTTCCGGGGCCGAAGGCAGGCCGAACCAATCTTTCAATCTATCGTTACAGGCAAACTTATTGGTGATGGGATTAAAATCAAAAGTACCCAGATCGGCCGCGTCAATGGCAAACTCAAGCTGTTCTTTACTTTCCTCCAGCTTTATATATGTCAGCACTTTATCGGTGGTTTCGTTGCAGATAACCAGCACGCCTGCCACCTGTCCATTATCACCTTCTACCGGGCTATAGCTAAAGGTCCAGTACACTTCCTGTAATTCTCCATTGCGGTAAATAGGTATCAGCTGGTCTTCACTCCAGGTCGCCTCTCCTCCTGCCTGCACCTGTGCTATCAACGGTTCGATGGTATCCCAGATCTCAGGCCATGCTGCTGCGGCGGCCATGCCCAGGATAGATGGATGCTTTCCATTATCACCCAGGCTGGGCCGGTAGGCATCATTGTACAGGCAAATAAGATCAGGACCCCACCAGAGAAACATCGGAAACTTGGAACGCAGCACGACACTGATAATGGTGCGCAGGCTTTGAGACCAGCTGCCCGGATCGCCGAGCGGGTTAGCAGACCAGTCCATTTCACGGATAAGCTGTCCCATTTCTCCGCCAAGGGAAAGAAAAGAATGTTGTTCGGTAACGGTGCGGGATTGTATTTCGGCACTCATTCAATAGCGTCTTAAGCGCTAAAATAGGGTTTCTTTTGACAATGTTCCCTTTTTTCAATTCTGAAATTCTTGTTGGTAGAATATTGGATAACGGAAGGTATATTAGTTGAAAACATTAAACATAAACGCGGTAAGGGTCAATATACAGCATAAGATACGGCCCGTTCTCCTCCAATCGCCAGGCCGGCTATTTTTTTAGTGCGGCGGCGATAAAATGATCAGTCATTTTTTCAAGAATATCCAGGGTTACGGTACCCTGCGAAAGCACCATATCATGAAACGCGCGGACATTAAATTTGCTACCCAGTTGCTCTTCTGCTGTTTTGCGCATCTCCCTAATTTTTAACTCGCCGATCTTATAGGCGAGCGCCTGGCCGGGCCAGGAAATGTAGCGGTTAATTTCAGTGTTCACTTCGTGCAGCGACAACGCAGTGTGCCCGGAAAGGTAGGCCACTGCCTGGTCGCGGGTCCAGTCTTTGGTATGGATTGCCACATCGATCACCAGGCGGCAGGCGCGCCACATATCGTAAGTGAGGCGGCCAAAGCGGCTATAGGGATCTTTGTAAAAACCCATTTCATAGCCGAGGTATTCTGCATATAGCCCCCAGCCTTCTCCAAAAGCATTGATATATAAATTACGCCGGAACGCGGGCAGGCTATCCAGTTCCTGCGTAAGTGCACCCTGCAGGTGATGTCCCGGTACCGCCTCATGCAGCGTAAGTGATTCGAGGGTATACAACGTACGGCTGGGAAGATTGTAAGTATTGACCCAGTAATGGGCCGCGGATTTACTTTTAATGGAGGCCCCTGAGTAACGGCCGGCCGTATAAGTAGGTGCCAGGTATTCGGGTACTGCCTCCACACCATAGGGCTGGCGGGGCAGTTTTCCAAACAAAGACGGCAACATCCCATCTGCTTTTTTTGCTATAAATGATGCCTCTTTGAGAAGTTGGTCGGCGGAAGTGGTATAAAATTTGGGATCGGTGCGGAGGTAATTTATAAATGCCTTGAGGTCACCATCGAACTTTACTTCTTTGATTACGCCGAGCATCTCTTTTTGTATCCGGTCAACTTCCTTTAGCCCTATCTGGTACACTTCTTCTGAGCTAAGATTGGTCGTGGTGTAATGTTTTACCTTTTCTTCATAATAAGCCTTGCCATTTGGAAAATTAGATGCGCCAATTGTGGTTCTTGTCCGGGGTAAATATTCGATATCGAAAAAGGTTTTTATTTTTTTATAGGCTGGTATCACATCCGAGTTGATAGCAGTCCTGGCCGCAGTGGTTAAGGTTTTCCAGTCGGTCTCAGTGATGGCAAATGGCCTTGCAATAAAAGGTTTCCAAAACACTGATTTTTCCGGATCATCGACAATATGCTGTTCATAAGTGGCTTCATAACCTGTCAATATTATTTTTGGCTGGCTGATACCCAATGCTAAGCCCGTACGCATCAGGTCCAGGTTTTGGTCCACATAATGCGGAATGTCTTTCAAGAAAGCCAGGTAAGCTTCTGCGTCTTTTTTGGTACTGAATCGCTCAGACGACCGTCCGGCGATAGATGTATGAAAACCTTCATCTGCCAATATCGGATTCAGGTATTCCTTGTATTCGTAGGAGGTCATCTGTTCGGCGACAATATACTTCAACAGGTCCAGGTTGATCTGTCCGTCGAGATCCGGCACCCGACCTTTTAGCTTGTCTAGTTTGCCATTCTCCGTTTTGTAAAATTGATAGCGGCGCAAAAAATCGGCTTCGGTAAAAGAGCCCAGGGGATGCAGTGTCAGTAATGTATCGGACGGAAATTCAGCCTCCTCAAAAGTTTTGATCTCTTTAATAATAGCATTAATGGTCTTTGTAGAAGACGAAGCTGGCTGTGCGGTAGCAAGAAAAGAAGTGCATACAAGTACCAGGGCAATACCGGCTGTTTTCATGTATTATTTTATGGCAATGTAATTGATTTTGTTAACTGCGCAGTATGCATCACAATAATGATAGAAACGCGGATTAAGCGGATGCAGCGGATATTCCGCGGAGGCTTCGTAAACATTAAATGAATGACAGGCATTTCCTTTATAATCGCCTAAGAATACGGGGACCAAACTGAAAGTTGGTCGATGGCCTGGTGAGCT
>JBDSXW010000126.1:0-10334 GCA_039925965.1 Chitinophagaceae bacterium | reverse complement strand
ATTGAAGTGCTACATTCTCTTTACGCAAATCAGACATTATACATCGGACATCAAAAAATCCAAAGAGCACCTCATCCCCGGCCCTTCTCCACAAGTGGAGAAGGGTGCCCCGCGGCGAGAAACGTATTGATACATACCGGCGGGTGTGTCTCTTTTGGGATCCGATATTGTAGCCACATGCGCATTGAGAAAATCAGACATCAGACATCGGACATCAAAAAATAACCTTACTTACCGTCCGAGCGGCGTAAAGTAGCTGCACGTCACCGTCAGCGTCTCTATCACCACCTCACTCTTTTCACCGCTGAAAGAAGATAGCTCCCATTTGATGGGGATGGCATTGAACACCCGCCAGGTGTAAACGGGTATATGGTTTTCATCCAGCAGGTTGATCACCAGGTTCAGCGGGCGGAAATCAAAATTCTCAATAGCATCCTTGCACCAGCGGTAGAGCTCAGTATAAATAAACAAACCACGTTTTAGCGTAATATCAGAAAAGGTCGCCTTGGTCGGCAACTTATGCTGGAAGCGGTTTTCACCGCCCTCGCTCAACGCTTCCGTGCCCATACTCATGCTCAGACCACTCACTTCCTGAAAGCGCACATCGAAAGGTGTTTGCGGAAACAGTTCGAAGGCTACCAGGAAATGAAAACCGGTAAGCGGGTATGTCAGCTTTTCTAATGCCATGGGTTATGATTTTTCCAGTACCAGTCCTTCGTGGGCTACTTCCAGTGTTTCAATCGCCACTTCGTTGCCATCAGCCTTCAGATCACTGCTTTGTACTTTAACGGGGAAGGCATTTTTTATCTTCCAGGTAAATACCGGTTCGTGCTTTTCGTTCAGCAGGGAAATGGTAATATCACGCCGCTGGATCTGGTTCATATTGACTGTCTGCAGCCATTCAAAATACTCGTTGTCATTTACAAAGGTTCCCCGCTTCATCGTGATGTTGGAGAACTTCTGCAACCCTGGCATTTTGATCTTGCTGAATTCCGGGGATGCGCCATCGCGGTATTCTATTACTTCAAGGCTTTTGTCCAGCCCGGTTACTTCTGTAAAACCGATCCTGGAACCACCCCAATCCACACTGAAGTGAAATTTGGGTAAGGGATAATTGGCCATGCGATTTACGATTTATGAATTATGATTTGTGATTTGTGATATGAGCTGCATTTTGCTTTTTTGCTGATTCTGATTGGCGGGGAAGGAGACGCCAGCATGGCGTCTCTACAAGTGCTGCTACCTGCTGCTAGCTTTCCTGCATTTTATGCGAGAACCTAAGGATGATGAACTCTGCAGGGCGAACGGCAGCCATGCCTATTTCTACGATCATGCGGCCTTCAAGGATATCCAAAGCGCTCATGGTAACACCAATACCGCAGGAAACATAAAAGGCGTGTTCGGGTTTGGCCCCTGCGAGGGCACCGTTGCGCCAAAGGACTGTGAGAAAGTTGGAGATCATGGCCCGTACTTTGGTCCAGGTGCTGGCATCGTTGGGCTCAAATACAAATTGGCCGGTAGCTTTCATACAACTTTCTTCCACCATATTAAACAGACGGCGAACGGGAATATACCGCCATTCGTTGTCGTTACCAGCCAGCGTGCGGGCACCCCACACGAGCGTTCCTTTGCCCGTAAAGGCGCGAATACAATTGATAGATTTTCCTGATGTGGGATCTACATTCAGGCCATCCTGGATATCGTTGGTTACCTTAAAGGTCAAATCACTCAACCCGTTCAAACCCACGTTGGCAGGGGCTTTCCACACACCGCGGCTGCTATCTACAGTTGCGTATACACCAGCTATTGAAGAGGAAGGTGGCAACACAACACCTTGTTGATCAATTGCCAGCTTCAGCTTGCCGTAGCTGGCAGTGCTGGTGCCTTTGATGGCAGATAAAGCTTGTCCATCCAGCGGGCCTGCAACTGCATTTACCGTATGCACCACATTGATAGCAGCCTCGTCGTAGCTATATCTAAACACGGTTTTCAGGTTAGGGAAATAAGCAGCACCATATTTCACGTTGGGTGACGTGATGCCATTACGAAAAGCGGTAGCGGCGGTGTTCACCTGGCCGCTCGTTACCAGGGTTTCCCCGGTGTCATAGATATCCATGATGGAGAAGCGGTCCTGTAATTTATTGCATTGTGCGAGTGCGCTATTCTGTAGTGTATAATAATCGGCTTCAGCCATTTTTTGCCCTTCGGGAAAAACAATCAGCGTTGGCTCATCTTCTTTGGCCAGGGCCTCCAGGCCATCGTTCATTTCGATAAGCACCAGCGGATCGCCGACGGCTGCTTTAAAAAGCCCGGTACTTACTACATAGCATGGTCCGCCGCCATTGGCAAAATATAACTGCATGGAATAATACATGATATGCCTCGAAGGAGCGCCGTTAAAGGCTACACTAAAAGTTTCTTTGGTAGTGGCACCTGAGCTGTTCTGCTCTTCAGTGTAAGTAATCTCCAGGTTGTCCTCATTCTGCCCCTTACCAAAATAATTTTCATATTCCAGCAGCGAGGTAATGCGGGTAGGCTTGTTATGCAAAGACTGTCCCTTTTCGTCGGTATCTTTTTGGGTGTACCCAATAAAAGCTGGCACTGCAGTCGATACTTCTGCTACTGATGGTGGGAACTTCGGGATCTCTTCGACATATACTCCCGGGGTTTTGTAGGTGGATGCCATGATGAGAAAATTTAAGTGTTAATAGTTGAGAAATATTTCGGAAAAAAGTTGATAATTGGCGGTGTTGTCGCTGAGTTTAATGCCGGCTACTCCCGGGTTTTGCAGCCCGTTCAGTTCCACCGGGCGGGCATTGATCGTAGCATTTAACTTAAGGGTGGACAGCGGCGCCTGGCTTAGCGGAATGGGCTTTTGTGACACAAACTGGTTAGTGCCGGCGGGATTGGCAAAAGCATACACATTACCTGTATCCGTGATACTGATCACCCCGCTTTTCTGGGAAATATATTTCCAGGTAGTACTGCGGTTTTTAAAGCGCAGCAAGTAGCTCCGTCCCTGAATTTTTTTCCCCGCGAGCAAGGCATAGTCGGCGGTCGTTCCGTTGCTGACAATATCAACCACCGCCAGGGTTTGCAGCGGGAATGCCAATTGCCTTTTCCGGATAATATCTGCCGCATTTACTTCTTTCCAGAAAGCTGTTTCCGCAGTGCCATGCTTGTCAGAGTTACTACTTAGCCGAAGCGACTCAAAGAATTTTCCAGCCTCTGTTACCCAGGCACCTTCAGGATAAGTAACAGTATTATTGTAAGCTCCAATGTCCATCGTAGCAATGGTTTCCATACTACTCAGATCAGATTGGGTGATATAAGCCAGTTCTTTTATTTCCGCCCAGAAATCGGTGGCTGTTCCATGTTTATCGATAGCTGAATTCGGTTTCAGGCATTCAAACAACTGGGTAGCTGCATTCACCTGGTCCCCGGGCTGGTAGGTTTTTATGTCGCTGTAAGGCAGCAAAAACCTGGATTGGTGCACCACGATATCCCGCCAGAAATCGCCTTCTACGGCGTCGTGCTTGTTGGTTTTTGAACTAGCGCTAATGCATTCAAATACGCGGCCTCCCTTTTTAACGACCGAGCCTAGTTCATAAGTATTGTTTTCGTCATAGGTGGCCACCGGCGCGGATATGTACAACCTGTTATTCTTTTTATTAGCAGCTTTGTTACTGAAATAGTAGACGGCATTTTTTGAATCGATCATCTTCAGCGCCGAAAAGTTTACAAAAGCACCGTTGTTGTTAATCACATAAAACCGGAAGATGGCATTCGGATTAAAAGCGATGGTAGGTTCGTTATTGTCAGCCTTCATTAAGGCGGTCAGCACATTATTGGTATTGTCCCAAAGTATTTTATAATCCCGCAACAGCTTTTCCGTTTCCGCCGAGGGCACAATCGACAAATCGCTGAATGCACTACCACCATAGTAGTCGTGCTGCAACGTAATCGTAAATAATACCTGGTACTGGGTGGTTAGCATTTTGATTATTGATTATTCATTATTCATTATTCATTATTCATTATTCATTATTCATTATTCATTATTCATTATTTACACTTGAACTTTTGCACTTAAACCTTTACACTGAACCTTTAATCTCCCTGTATTTCCTTTTTTGCCCCCGTCCCCTCCCGAAATGATCGGGATAAATGCCGGGGTGCCCCTGTGCGACTGGGGTATTTCAACTTTTTGGTTCAAAAAAACACTTTACCGGATAGCGGAATTGCCAATTACGCACTATTTCTTATCAATTATCAAATTATCGATTGTTCCATTATCCATTCACCTACTATCCATTAACAACCTGCTTATCATTGATTTCAATCTTCGTTATGACCGGAGCATCCATTTGGGTAGCACGTTCATCTATCTGCAGCATCCGCATTTTAAAGAGCACCGACGGTATATATTTTCCACCCAGCGAGGTCCATAGCTGGTGGATCTGTTCCAGGTTTAAGCTCAACAGGTCAAATACCACGCGGCTTAGTTCGGGATCAAGTCCGGTTGTATTGGCAGATTCAAATACATTTTTTACCTGGAAAAAACGGATGATGCCTTCAAGTAATGGCAGGGCCTTTTCATAGCTATGCGTGGCCGAAAATATCAGCGTAATATTGAAATGCAGGGGTGGATTGCGGTAGATGGTGCGATCACCCTGCCGCACAAAATTGTCGGGGGTTTTGGCAATCCGGTCTTCCTCTATATTGACCAGCGAAAGGATCAGTTTATCCTTCAGCGAAGCCGTGAATTCGTCTCCATCATTGAACATTGAAATATTGCCCAGCATCAATGGCTTGAGGGGGTTGCCGGGATCCAGGAAAGTGTTGATCTCTTCCGAAACAAGCAGTAGGGTGTCGTAGACGAGGGACTTCATAGAATAAGAAATAGACGGGCCTAATGATGGTTTACTTCATTACCGAATCCTAAATTAGAAAGCATTTTTGGTTCATGCAATAGGTTGATCATTTATGAATGAGTGGATGGGTGGATTGACTTAGTATTCGGGAGCTGGATTTCGTGGCTAAGCACATTGGGTGATACGAAATCGGTATGTTAAGCAATCTGAGTTAGAATCGGACTGGGTCTAACGCCTGGAAAATAATTTGTGGGAGACCTTACCTGGAAAGATTGTCTGCAGCGAGTCCTGCCGGGAAGATTGTCTGCGGCGAGTCCTGCGGCCCACGCACGGGGCTATGCCAGAAACGTCGCCTGAGAAGCTGATTTGAAACTGTTTAAAATGTAGTGTAGAAGTGTCAATATATGCGAAAAATGATGACCCATTAGCTAATGTTGAACGGAGCCGTGAAATAATCGGGATTTGCAACGTCGCCAATGTCGATGCCATAGAAAACTACTGCTGGATCCACAAAAAAATTAGATAATCATAAAGTCATGCCGATTGGCGCTAAACACAAAAAAGCCCGCCGAACTTAATCGGCGGGCCCTTAATCTTTGTACTATAATCTATAATCTGTAATCTAAGTACTTATTTCCCTTCGTCCTCCAGTTTCTTCTTCAGCTCGGCCAAAGCACCCAGGTCACCCATCGTTGCTTTTTCCACTTTAGCCTGGATAGTTTTCACCGCTTTCTTGGTGCTTTCAGCTTCAGCTACTTTTACTTTCCTTTCTGTTTCTACTACTTCCTGCTGCGCTTGCTCCCAAAGACGGGTGTGGCTAAGGACGATGCGTTTTTCGTTACGATCGAATTCGATAACCATAAACTGTGCAGTTTCTTCTGCCACAATTTCTCTACCGTCTTCTTTCATTAAATGACGCTTCGGTACAAAACCTTCGATACCATATTGTAAACCAACGATGGCACCTTTATCGTCGCGACGGGTAACCGTTGCTTCGTGCACACTTCCAATCGGGAAGGTATCACCCAGGGCATTCCATGGATCGTCTTCCAGTTGTTTGTGTCCAAGTTGCAGTTTACGGCCGTCCTTGTCGATGTTCAGGATGATCACATCAATTTGCTCGCCAGTCTTCACGTACTCACTTGGGTGATTCAAACGTTTCAACCAGCTCAGGTCGCTGATGTGGATCATACCGCCAATACCTGGCTCCAGTTCCACAAACACACCGTACGGCGTGATGTTCTTAACTGTACCCTTGTGACGGCTTTCCATTGGGAATTTATCTTCGATGGTATTCCATGGATCGTTGGTCATTTGCTTGATAGACAAGCTCATTTTGCGGCTGTCTTTATCCAGCGTTACGATCTTGGCTTCGTATTCATCATTTAATTTGAAGAATTCTTTAGCGTTGATCGGCGTGTTGGCCCAGGTAATTTCACTTACGTGAACCAGTCCTTCCACACCAGGGAAGATTTCGAGGAACGCACCGTAGTCTTCGATGTTCACCACTTTACCTTTCACCACATTTCCTTCAGCGATGCCTTCAGGCAGCACATCCCATGGGTGCGGGGTCAGTTGTTTCAAACCAAGGCTGATACGTTTTTTGTCGTCGTCGAAATCCAGAACCACCACGTTTAGGCGTTGATCCAGTTTCAATACTTCGCTTGGGTGGCTTATGCGGCCCCAGCTGATATCGGTGATATACAGCAAACCGTCCAGTCCGCCAAGATCCATAAACGCACCGAAGTCCGTGATGTTCTTGATGGTACCTTCCAGCACCTGTCCTTTCTCCAGTTTGCTCATAATCTCGGCACGTTGTGCTTCGATATCGCTTTCGATAAGGGCTTTGTGAGATACAACGGCGTTCTTGATGGTTTCGTTCACCTTAACCACTTTGAATTCCATGGTTTTGTTTACAAACTGATCGTAATCGGTTACCGGCTTCACATCGATTTGTGAACCTGGCAGGAAGGTTTCCATTCCGAAAACATCCACGATCAAACCACCTTTCGTTTTGCTGGTAACAGTACCCGTAACAATAACGCCGGTTTTGTGTGCATCCACGATACGCTCCCAGGCACGCGTAGTACGGGCTTGTTTGCGGCTCAGGTGCAGGTTACCTAACCGGTCTTCTTTTTCTACCACCATTACTTCCACTTCATCGCCAATTTTCACGGCCATGTCGCGGAATTCGTTCAGACCGATCAAACCATCGCTTTTGAAACCGATGTTTACCACCACGTCTGTTTTGGTAAGACCTACCACGATACCAATAACCATTTCGTTGTCGGCAACACTCTTGAAAGTATCGTCGTACACTTTATCGTATTTGTTACGCTCATCGTCTGTGTAAGCAATAACATTACGTTTGTCCACGCTCCAATCGAAATCGTCGTGGGCTGCCACTACTTCAGGCACCTGAGGTTCAGCTACCACCGGGGTGGCATCTTCAGCAGGCATGTCAGAAACAGTTTCAGCTACAACCGGCGCAGTCTCAGCAACTACGGGTGCAGGTGTTGGTTCTACCGGGGCTACCTCAGCAACTACAGGTGCAGGCGTTGGTTCTTCAATCACCGCAGTTTCAGCAACAACAGGTGCTGGTGTTGGTTCTTCAACCGGTGCAGGGGTAGGATCTTCTACCGGAGCCGGCGTTGGCTCCACAGGTGCATTTGTTGTCGCAGTAGTTACATCAGCGGCTGTTTCGGCCACCGGTGCACTCTCCTGTGCATCTGCGTTTGGGTTAACAATTTGTTCGTCGCTCATAAAATTACCCGAAGGGTTTAATTATTTCGGGGGTGCGAAAGTACGGGTTTATGCGGTGCTGGCAAGGGTTTGAGGGCAGTTTTTTGGGGTAAAAGGGATTTTTGTAGAGACGCCATGCTGGCGTCTACATCTGGTAAATGTCCACAATTGGGTAAAGTTTGGGCGTTGCCCCGGCGAATACAGGCCGGGGCCGGGCTTTCCGTTCCAATTTTTTTGGGCAAAGAACCGGCCCAAAAAAGATTTCCACTGCAATCCCTAACGCAGACTTGCTGCCTGACGGTCCGTGGGTGAAGAGAGTTGCCTAAGATTTTGCAGTGTGGGGAACATAATCTTAGGCGGCAGCGGGACGCTGCTGTATGGTAGGTCCAAGCGGGACGCTTGAACCAATCCGGGGTTGCTAACCTTTAAAAGGTTGGCAGCCCTATAGAA
Organism: Chitinophagaceae bacterium; assembly: GCA_039925965.1. GTDB lineage: Bacteria > Bacteroidota > Bacteroidia > Chitinophagales > Chitinophagaceae > JAZKFT01. Next base: position 2,268 of record JBDSXW010000126.1, on the reverse strand, counting down.
AATCGGTATTATTACCGTCAACTTTTATACTTGAACCGATGGTGGTAGAAATAATTCAAAACAAAATCTACGAGATAAATGGACAAAAAGTAATGTTGGATTTTGACATTGCCGAGTTATATCAGGTAGAAACAAGGGTACTTAACCAGGCGGTAAAACGTAATGGCGACCGTTTTCCGGAAGACTTTATGTTTCAACTAACCAGGGAACAATGGCGTTTTTTGATATCACAAATTGTGACATCAAAAACTGAAACGAGGGGCGGTACACAAAAAATGCCTTTCGCATTTACAGAACATGGCGTAAGTATGCTTGCCAGCGTACTGCGAAGCAAAAGGGCAATAGATATGAACATTGCCATTATAAGAGCATTTATAGCCATAAAAAAAGTAGCAAGCACTAGCGGTAATCTTCATGAACAAATAAATGAATTAAGAATGGAGCTGAGAGACAGAATTGGCGAACACGACGTACAACTAACCAATATTTATGATGCCCTCGAAAACTTATTAGATAAACAAACAGATAAAGAAGCGGCCAAAGCTGAATGGGAACAAAGAGAAAGAATAGGATTTAAAAAGACGATAAAAGAATGACTCCTTTTGGGCGTTGCCCCGGCAAATACAGGCCGGGGCCGGGCTTTCCGCTCCAATTTTTTTGGGCAAAAAACCGGCCCAAAAAAGATTTCCACTGCAATCCCTAACGCTGCCGCCGCGGTGGGGTGTTGGTGACTGGCTGATTGGCGTAGGAATGAGGCGTGGGGTTGGGGGGTGGCTTCCTGTGCTTTAGTGTCACTTGATTGAGAATATTCTTATTCGTTTTTTTATAAAGTTGACTACATTCGAAACAACATTCCTGTTTATTGACATAGTCAGGAAATGCGGCAGCCGTTAAAATAAGAAATATGGATTGGAAGAATTTAATACCCGAAATACAGGAATTCAAAAAAGACCACCGAACAAAACGTGGAATTGCAAAAAAGGCCTTTATTAAGTATAAAAGAGGGTTAGAGAAATTTTACTTTTTGGATGTTATAACAATGCCGAAAGTAGCAGGAAGAGAAGAGGACGATTTATTAGAAGTGGCTGTAAGGGACTTGTTTAAGTCTATTGGATTCAATAGTAAAATACCCGCTGACAAAGCCAATTTTGACGTAATTGCAAAGTTTAAAGAACTAGCTTACTATATTGAAGTTAAAAATGGAAACATGCCAAGTGAAAACGATATGTTGCAGGCTTTTAAATATGCCGGAAGGCAAGGAGTAATCAAAAACAGGATACTAATTTGGAACAATTTTAAATCAGATCAAGAGTTTGATCAAAACAGAATTATGGATGCCGAAATAAATAACTACGGCATCATGACCACCAAGGAACTCTACAATGGCTATTTAAAATTAAAGGCGGGAAAAATTAGCTTCGAAAAGTTTACTTTGCAATTACAAAAAACTGGGCTAATTAAATTTTCAAGTAGAGCTTTAAAGGAAGACCTGTAAGCGGCGTATTGTTTTTATTAAACAAACTGGTAAAGTTCCAGAGTTTATTATCATGGGAATACAGTTTTCCCAATAAATGCATAATAGCAAGCCGTTAGGTCTTCCTTATTTCCCTTCTAAGAAATAATGGAAGCATTTCTCAAATAAAACGGCTATTGCAAGACCTAAATCAATACACTTCCAATACTCCAACTAAAGTGATTGTCTAGAATGGCACAGGAATGAGGCGGGGTCATGTGCGATTAAACTTCACTACCAAAGTATTTTGTCAAGCTTAATTTCAAATTCGTCTCCATCTATTTTTGCTACTGCCGCTACTAAATATTTATCAGGCCATAACATATAAAAGCAATAAGCTCTTCCTATGAATTTACCATTATAGAGGGGAGGTTTCCGGGAAAATCAAACGCCGATGATAATGTAAACGCTCCTTTTTCAACCAACCGGTTGTAAAACTGTTCTCGATATGATTTTAACTTCATGAGTGCATTTATTGGTGTTGGCCAAACTTTAAACCCCTCTTCTGTAATTTCATATTCTACCATTTCCCTCCAACTCATTATTTTCTGTGTTTGTTAGTTTTTAGAATGCCGTAATTTTTTAGTACGAAACAAAAGTGAAATTATTAACCCTAACACTACAATTATTGTGTATACCGATGATGGTAACCCCTCTTACTGAAGCATGGTATCCCCCCTTCAAAGTGGGCAATAAATAAAAGAGCTTTTGTGGTTTTATGAAGATACGGGTTGAGGTTTTTAATCCGTTTGCTT
>JBDSXW010000125.1:0-2781 GCA_039925965.1 Chitinophagaceae bacterium | reverse complement strand
GCAACTTTATTTGGCAGACCTCACTAATGTTACAACATAGCCGGCAATTTTAAATCTCTTAATGAACAAATGATATATTAGTTATTGATCATTTTGCAATTGAAAAGTATAAATATTATTTCACTATTGTCCTGCAAAAAAATTGCTGGATATGCAAAACTGCATCCGGTAAGGTTTCTAGAATCCCTTTTTTGAAAGGGATTGGGCTGGGCAAATAGGCGCAGCAAAGACTTCCTGCATTTGGCCCGACAACAATGACATTATTTAATTTAACCTGTGAATTTTAATTTTAATAAAACAGGTAAAGATTTAAAATAATAATAACAATTCCCTAATGAAAAACGGACTGCTAATTTAGAAATTCACTTCGATTTATATTTATTTTAACTTTGTAAATCCGTGCTCCTTTTTATTACGTTTATCCGATAATCCTGCTATTCGTCCATCCTTTAATAAACGATTTTAATATTTTAAATCAAACATGTCCTTATGAGAAGAAAAATTACTCAATTAAAAAATTGGAAAATTTACCTGCTGCTGCCTCTTACAATAGTGGCATTTTTTTCCGCAGCCAATGCTTCCTCGCACCGTGAAGCTCCACTGATTTCACAGGATCCATTGGCAGACAATACCGATGTGTATGCCTTTCGCAGCCCTGATGATTCTAATACGATCACCCTGATCGCAAATTACATCCCATTTGAATTGCCTGAAGGGGGCCCCAATTATTACACTTTCGGATCGGGTATCCGTTATGAGATACATATTAAAAACCAGGCCGCTGACGGTACCAGTGTAGACGACATCACCTACCGGTTTACTTTCACCCAGGTTAATGAAGACATAAGCACTTTTTTTAATATAAGGCTTGGGAAGCAAAATCTAAAAACTGTGTACAAGCTGGAAAAGATGATGGCTGGTGGCAGTTTCGTTACCATCGTAGCAGCAGGAATTGTACCTCCACCCAATATCGGGCCACGCTCTATCGATGGAGCAGTTGGTCTAAACAGCAATTACGGCACTATCATGCAAGACGCGATTTCCACTGCCACAACAGGTGAAAAGGTGTTTGCAGGCCCTTGTGATGACCCGTTTTTTGTAGATCTTGCCGGGGCATTTGATGTAGGTAATTTTAGGCCGGAAGGCAATACCGTTAACCCGCCGAAAGACGGATTAAGCCGGTTCAATGTACATAGCATCGCAATTAAAGTACCGATCAGCATGTTGCAGAAAGATGGTAAAACGGTTGCGCAGGCCAGCAGTATTTTAGATGGCAATTTTGTAATAGGTGTATGGGCAAGCGCAAGCCGCCAGCAGGTAAAAACTATTTCAGCAGACGGTACAGAAGGATTTTCTGGCAACTGGGTGCAGGTTTCACGTCTTGGTATGCCATTGACAAATGAAGCGGTTATCCCATTAGGTGGCAAAGACAGATGGAATTCAGTTCCCTCAAACACAGCAGGCGAAACACAGTTTGATAAATATTTTAAAAATCCGGAACTGGGCCTGTACATGGATAATTCCCAATTTGGTTTAGCAGTGCCATCTATGAATGGGTTGCGTATACAAAGCAGGTCATTGGGTTCATTTGATTTTAGAAATGGCAAAAAAGGGCTATATGGGTTAAAAGGAGCGTCAGCGTTAGACGGTACTGCACTGGCAACGGCAGCATTCGGCAATTATTTGCTACCTGACAGTACCAGTCCGCGTGCTGTTGACCTCTTACCAATATTCCAGACAGGCGTACCTAATTTGCGCCCCTACCAGTTGGCTACCGGCAAGGCCGGCGACCCCCTTGCTGCAGGCAAGCCATTTATCAATAATTTTTTACCCACTTTCGGAGATATGCTTCGCTTGAATATGGCGGTACCTGTAACAGACAGGTCAAGCGCCGATTTTAGTTCTCTTGGTTTAGTGAACGCTGCCGTGCTGGGGCTTACAGATACCCGCTACAATGCCAGTGCTGCATTGCAGTTTATCCCCAATATGGATGGGTTTCCAAACGGCAGAAGATTGGAAGATGACGTTACGACAATCGAATTACAGGCTGTTAGCGGAGTAGTGCTTGCAGCGATCGGCTTGTGGTATGATGATTATAAGCCCGGCACTTCCCCAAGCCCGGTTACTCAAAATTTATTAAATGTATTGTCCTTTAGCGCTGGCCCTACAAAAAATGACACAACCTTTAAAGCATCTTTCCCTTACGTGCAGACACCCTGGAGAGGATACGATTATACACTAAAAGCAAGGTTCTAATCAAACTATAAAAAGCATTTTATGAAAAAAATTTTAAATTTCTTTACGGCTGTTTTAGTTTGTTTAGTTTTTAATCAAACTACAGCTTTTGCCTCTTCTCACCGGGAAGCCCCGTTGATTTCAAACGATCCGTTGGCAGATAACACGGATGTTTACGCATTCAGAAGCGCCTGCGACACAAATAATGTTGTGATTATTGCCAACTATATTCCATTTGAGCATCCAGCAGGTGGGCCAAATTATTACACATTCGGTTCCAATATTCGGTACGAAATACATATTGACAACGATCCAGGCACCCCGGGAGCTGATATAATTTACCGTTTTACTTTTAAACAGGTAAATGAAGACACTTCAACTTTTTTCAACATCAGGCTGGGTAAACAGAATATTAAAACTACTTACCTGCTTCAAAAAAGTATAAATGGAGGAGTAACTTTCGCCACCATTTTCAATAATGGTGTTGTGCCTCCACCTAACATAGGACCGCGTTCTATCGAGGACGGAACTGTTGGCTTAGGGGCA
>JBDSXW010000124.1:0-54732 GCA_039925965.1 Chitinophagaceae bacterium | reverse complement strand
GCTCGACGCTGGTCCCCGGCCTCTATCGCTGGACGACCTCGGTCGGCATGGCCGAGGACATCACCCTCGCCGGCGGCGCGAAGGACACGTGGATCCTGCAAATCACCGGCGACCTCACCGCCGAGTCCACCAAGAGGGTGAAGCTCTCGGGCGGCGCCCTGGCGAAGAACATCGTCTGGCAGGTCGCGGGGCTCGTCGCGCTCGACACCGGCTCGCACTTCGAGGGCGTCATCCTGTGCAAGACCGGCATCACGTTGAAGACCGGCACCACCATCGACGGGCGCCTGTTCGCGCAGACCGCGGTGATCATCGACACCAGCACGGTCAAGCAGCCCGCGCCGTGACTCCCACGATCCCAATGATTCACGGCACTTAGGAGGACGACTTGCCTCCATGCGCATGAGGGCATAGATACTCCTCCTCGCATGGCCGCCACGCCCGTCGAAATCACCTCCCCGAGCCCCCGCCGCACGTCGGGCGAGCGATGGGAGCTCTATCGCCTGCTCGGCGAGCCGGTGCGCCTGCGGCTCCTCGCGCTCGCCGCGCAGGAAGAGCTCGCGGTCGGTGAGCTCGCGGAGCTCCTCGGCGAGGGACAGCCGAACGTCTCGCGTCACGCGGCGCCGCTGCGACAGGCGGGGCTCCTGGTCGTTCGCAAGGAGGGCACGCGCGCGCTCATCCGCCTCGCCGAGGGTGCGGCCGCCGATGCCGTATATTTAATTTGCTGAATTACTGAACGATATATGATAATAGGAAACGAAAAAATAATTTTGCTTTTTGAATTTTCCATATAAATTCGTGGCTTCTCTGGCAAAAAAAATGGGCCATGTGTAGAAACACCGGCCCTTAACGATTGCTTGCCATATGAAAATTCGTAAAAGTCTTTTTGTTGCTGATAAAATCAGCCCGGTTTTTCCCCTGCGCCGGTCGCAGCTACTAACGATTCTTTGCCTTTCTTACCAATTGCCAGACGATATAATTGATATCCTCATCTTACTCACATAAAGGTAAGATGAGGTTTCTTTGTATGGAAATCAACTTATACGTGTTGCTATGATGCTGAAAGCGGGGTTTAGATCCCGGAATCCTTTGCAGCATTGAATTTTAGAAAAAAATAAACATGATGCCCAACCGGTCCACAGATACATTATTTCAACTTATAAAATCGCTTGAGAAATCAGAAAAGCGAAATTTTAAACTGTACATCAAACGAAGTTCGGCGAATGAAGACCTGAAGATCATACAGCTTTTCGATGCGATTGATAAATTAAGCGATTACGACGAGCGACTATTGCTCAAAAAAATGCCATCGGTGGAAAAACCACAACTGGCAAATTTAAAAACCCATCTCTACAAGCAATTGCTTGCAAGCCTCCGGTTGCTAAAGAGTACGGAAAGTATCGACTTGCAGTTAAACGAGCAACTGGATTATGCCCGCATCCTGTATAATAAGGGACTGCATCAGCAAAGCCTGAAGATTCTTGATAAGGCCAGGGAAATGGCGAGGGGCAACCATAAATTTAATTTTATGGCACAGGTGCTGAGTCTTGAAAAGAAAATTGAAGCCTTGCACATTACACGAAGCATGCAGGGGAAATCGCAACGCTTAACTGAAGAGGCACTGGAAGTGATTGACCATATAAGCATGGTGGCCAGGCTGAGTAACCTGGCGGTACAGTTATATAGCTGGTATATACAGAATGGACACGCCCGCAACGAAAAAGATGAAGCGGCTGTGAAACAATTCTTTATGGAGAATTTACCAGCGGGTGCAGACGCTCTCCCTGGCTTTTATGAAAAATTATACCTCTTCCAGAGTTATGTGTGGTATGCTTTTATACGCCAGGATTTTTTAATGTATTACCGGTACAGCCAGAAATGGGTCGATCTTTTTGACGAACAGCAGATAATGATCGCAGTGGAAACAGGGCATTTTATAAAAGGCATGCATAACCTGCTCAATGCACATTTCGACCTGTCAAACTTCCAGAAATTTGAAAATGTATTGAGTCGTTTTGAACGCTTCGGATTGAGCACCCAGGCCAATAAGCATGATAATTTCCGGATCCACACCTTCATTTATATCAATAGTGCAAGGATCAACCAACATTTGATGATGGGTACTTTTAGCGCCGGGCTTACCCTTGTAAAGCCTATAGTGGAGCAATTAAAGGAATATTCATTGTATGTTGATAGCCATAGGGTTCTTGTGTTCAACTACAAGATAGCCAGTCTTTATTTTGGTGCCGGCGATTATGCTACCTGTATCGATTACCTGCAGAAAATAATCAACAGCCACGTAGACCTGCGCACCGACCTCCAATGCTATGCCAGGCTAATGCATATGATGGCGCACTACGAGCTTGGCAACGACGATATTATGGAATACCTTACCAAATCGGTGTACCGGTTTATGGCAAAAATGCAGAACCTGCGCGGGGTGGAAGAGGAGATGTTTAAATTTATCCGGCAGTCGTTTCATCTATCCCCAAAGAAACTGACACCAGCTTTTGAAACCTTTTTAATGACGCTTAAAAAGTTTGAAAAGAACCGGTTCGAAACAAGGGCCTTTGCTTATCTCGATGTCATCAGCTGGGTTGAAAGTAAGGTGGACGATAAACCAATGAGTTCGGTAATCAGAGAAAAGTACCTGGCCAGCAAACGCAGGTAACGCGTAGCTGGTGCGCAATTGTCACAAAATGTATCATCAGATTTTTATTTAAAAAATGAAATCCATGTTCAACCATCCATCGTACATAGGATGGTTTTTCATAGAATATTGGATTTAGACGGGCCTGGATTTCTATCCGGGCTCTTTTTTGTCTGTTATTTTCCAATAAGAGTTATGAAATTACTTTGCCTTTCTTGGTATAGATTGCATGCCGCCTTTTTTGGAAGAAGAGAAGTTTTTATTGTGCAATACGGAACTAGTCTTTCCGAAACTGCCGGGAATACCGGTTTTAGTAACCATCCCGGTTGCTGTAGCTGCTTTTTTTGCTGGACTTTTTGCCTTTGCCATAGTTTTAAATTTTCGGTAAGCTATTTAAGTTGTTACCCTTTGCCAATTAATTTTTGGCGACATTTTTTCTACATCCCACTCACCTCTTCATAAGCTGCCGTCAGTGGCCGTTCTATGCCATCTCCCTTCCATTCAGTTTCGCCTGGGATTGCTTTGTTTTTTATAAACTCTTCCTTAGTTTTACCCGCCTTAAATTGAGCGTCGGCAAAATTTATGAGCTTTTCCAGGTAGTTCTGGTAGGCTTTCAGGTCTTCCTTATCACCGGTAACTTTTTCCGGGTCTAGTGCATGGCCAAACACAAAGATGGTGTCATTGTCGAAAGTAGCCATGGTTTTGTCCAGCACGGTGATCCAACTCCTGATATTGGCCCCGGCAGTCCGGTCAATAAAAGGGTGGCGGCGGTTAAACTGCAGGTCGCCCATATGGGCGATATTGGCATGTTCAAAGTGGATGATTGCATCGCCATTTGTGTGACCAGCGCCAAAGTAATGGGCTTTAATTTTTTCTTTGCCCAATTTATCTTTCCAGGTATCAGTAAAAGTGATATCCGGATACAATTGCTGGGCTTCTTTTTTCTGTTTTACTGCGACAGCCTCCTGGTTAATTTTTGAATTTGCATGGCCTACCACATGTTTCACCAGGTCTTTAAATGCAATATTTCCGGAAGTATGGTCGCCATGATGATGGGTATTAATCAGTAGCTGGAAGGGCTGTTCTGATTGCTTTTTCAGTTCTTCAATGAGGTGTGCGGCAGAGTCCGGAAACTGGGAGTCTACAACGGCAATGCCGGCTTTATTGACCAGGTATAAAATGGTTCCTCCCTTTTCAGTAAAAATTCCGATATCATTACGCAGGGCTTTCATTTTATAAGCCGGGTCGGCAAAAAAACGAGCCAGCAATTGTTGGTTGGTTAAAGCCATTGCGCCAATGGTTAAACCAGTATTCCTGAGAAATGATCTGCGTTGCATGGAGATAATTTAAGGATTGTAAGTTACGTGCCACGGGAATGTAGCGGTAATAGAGAAACACAGAATCATGAAGAATGTTGCAATGCCAATTTATTAGCCACGAATGCCACGAATGAACACGAATAATAGGTGTATTTCTCCAAAGTACTCCGTGCGCATTCGTGTCATTGGTGGCAGGGCTTCCTACCCTAACTCTTTCTCCACCGCTGAAATGGCTTTTACCGTTTTAACGAGAGAATCCGGTGTTACTGAAATACTGTTGATCCCGAGACCTACGAGGAATTGCGCGAAATCGGGAAAATCGGAAGGTCCCTGGCCGCAGATACCCACTTTTACGCCCATCTCTTTAGCGGCGGTGATTAGCATGCGAAGCAGTTCTTTTACCGCAGGATCGCGTTCGTCGTAAAGGTGGGCTACCAACGAAGAATCGCGGTCCAGCCCAAGGGTAAGTTGGGTAAGGTCATTGGATCCGATAGAGAAGCCGTCGATGTATTTTCCAAATTCGCGGCACATAATAATATTGGAGGGAAGCTCCGCCATCAGGTAAATTTCAAGACCGTCCTTACCACGCTCCAGGCCATATTCTTTCATTACATCCTGCACATTCAGCAGTTCGCCTACGGTGCGGCAAAAAGGGATCATGACGACTACATTCTTCAACCCCATTTCCTCGCGTACGCGGCGGATGGCTTTACATTCCATACCGAATGCCACTTTGTATTTATCCGAATAATACCTGCTGGCCCCACGCCAGCCGATCATGGGGTTTTCTTCGTGGGGTTCAAAATACTTACCGCCTAACAAATTATAATATTCATTACTCTTAAAATCGCTGAATCGCACGATTACCTTGTTTGGAAAAAATGCCGAAGCGATCCTGGCGATGCCATAGCTTAGTTTCCTGATAAAGAAATCTTCTTCACTGTTAAAACCCTGGATCATCTTTTTGATTGCCGAAGTCAACTCCGCGTCGCCCAGTTCATGATGTTTCAGCAGGGCCATGGGATGGACCTGGATATAGTTGTTGATGATGAACTCTTCCCTGGCCAAACCCACACCGGCATTGGGAAAATGCGAAAAGCGGAAGGCCATACCCGGCGAGGCCACATTTAGCATGATCGGCGTTTTTACAGCCGGTAAATCATTAAGGTTAGTCTCCAGTTTTGTGAATGGGATATTACCTTCATAAACAATGCCTTCGTCGCCCTCGGCACATGACGCTGTAACTATCTGGCCGTTCACCACCATGTCGGTGGCATTGCCACAACCTACAATCGCCGGAACACCCAGTTCCCTGGCCACGATAGCTGCATGGCAGGTACGGCCGCCCTTATTGGTAATAATCGCAGAGGCTTTTTTCATGATGGGTTCCCAGTCGGGATCCGTCATGTCCGTAACCAGTACATCGCCATCTTCGAACACATGGCCTTTTGTTACCCTTTTATCCAGGGAGTATAAAATAGACACTTTCCCAGAGCCAATTTTGTCGCCCACTGCAATGCCTTTAAATAAGGTAGTGCGCGGCGAAGAAGCATCCATTAAATATTCGATGATCTTAGTATGGTCTTTTTGTGAATGGATGGTTTCGGGCCGGGCCTGCACAATAAACAGTTCCTTGCTCTTACCGTCCACGGCCCATTCCACATCCATCGGGCACCAATGGCCTTTGAGGTCGGTATAATATTTTTCTATCGACGATACCCACTGCGCCAGCTGGATAATGCGGTCGTCGGTAAGGCAATAGCGTTGTTGCAATGTCTTTTCTACGGGGATGATTTTCACCCTTTCGTTGTGCTCGTCTCCATACACCATCATCTTGTCTTTCACGCCCATTTTCTTCTCGATGATGCTCTTAAAACCTTCGCCCAGCGTGGGTTTGAATACGATATATTCATCCGGCGATACCGAGCCCTGCACAATCATTTCGCCGAGTCCATAGGATGCATTGATCACCACCACATCCTTAAAGCCACTTTCGGTATCCAGTGAAAACGCCACGCCGGAAGCACCCAGATCGCTGCGTACCATCTTTTGGATACAGCAGGAGAGGCCGATACTAAAATGATCGTAACCGAAACTCTGGCGATAGCTGATGGCCCGGTCGGTAAACACGGACGCGAAACAGTTACGCACAGCGTTGATTAGAGCGGCGGGGCCACAGATATTCAGGTAGGTTTCCTGCTGGCCGGCAAATGAAGCATCCGGCAAGTCTTCGGCGGTGGCTGACGAACGCACGGCCACATCAGTTGTTTCGTGGCCATAGATCTTGCTCAGTTCAAAATATTTCTGGATGATGGCCTCGCTCATTTCTTTGGGAAACTTACCACTGCGCAATAACTGGCGGGCCTGCATGCCACCGCGTCGAAGCGATTCAATATCGTTAAGGTCAATCTGGTTGATTACCTGGTGAATGCCCTCGTCCAGGTTATTGAACCGGATAAACTCGCGGTAGGCTGCCACAGTAATAATGAAGCCACCGGGGATCTGGATGCCGAGCTGGGTCAGGTGCTGCAGCATTTCGCCAAGTGAGGCATTCTTGCCACCCACCTGGTCGATATCGCCCAAACCAACCCTATGCAGGTCGGCCAAAAAAACAGAACTGTCCATTGGATGATTTTATTTGAATGATTTAAGAAAAAGCGTTGCAGCAAGTTAATCGTTCTGCCTGCTAAAAGCGAATGAGAAAAGGCAAATAGGGCATTTGTACAAAAAAGAACCGAGGATTGGCGGAATGGCAACGATTGCGGACGGAGCGGTGCAGGATTGCTAACCTTGTGGCGAACGGAGCCAGACAGAAAGTTTAGCGTTGACAACCCAATATCTTTCTGTTTTATTGGTGTTTGCCCATAGCACCCCAGGCAATCAGTGGGTGTTTTTTTCCTGATTGGCGGCAGGGTGCAAATTAACGATAGCTCCAGGACTCCGGGCATCGACTTTTTCTGAAATACCAGCAAGGATGATGAAAAACTGAGCGCCAAAAAGGCCAAAGCCGTTAATTGGTATGTGTATATTGTGCCAGCAAGTGGGCAGCAACCAAATGGATGGAAGTTCTAAGAATAAAGGCCATTAGTATTTAGGACAAAGACCATTAGTATTTAGTACAAAGACCATTAGTATTTAGTACAAAGACGATTAGTATTTAGTATAAAGACCATTAGTATTTAGTACAAAGACCATTAGTATTTAGTACAAAGACAAAGCCGTTTGAATGATCTGAATGCATTGTCACACGACCAGACTCTACCAAGCGAAATACCATCATCTAAATACTATCATCTAAGTACTAACATCTTTGTACTAACATCTTTATACTAACATCTTTATACTAACATCTTTGTACTAACATCTTTGCTCTAAAAAAATTCCCGATTAAGCTGTGTAAAATGGGATCTGAAATGACTTGAGTTTTCCCTGCTCAGATAGTCAATAGTAAAATTCTAAGGCCTACTAAACCCAAAGCCAATGCTAATGCCCTGATGATGAGTTGACCTTTAATTTTCTGAGAAAGATAGGCACCGAGCTGCGCGCCACAAATTACTCCAATACCTAATAAAATAATGATCCGTACAATGGCAGGATCATTATAACTTCCCTCATGGATATGGACGAAGACACTTGCAACAGCCATTATCAATAAAATGAAATGAGAGGTAGCTGTTGCGATATGCACCGGGAACTTGAGCCAGTTGACCAAAGCGGGCACATGAATAATACCGCCTCCAATGCCTAATATTGGAGAAATAAATCCAACTAATAAGCTGATTATCAGCCCCAGGTTATTGTTGTAACTGTAAGAGTAGGTTTTACCGGAACTATCAGTTACCAAATGATGCCTCCAGCTTTTTTTGGTTTTGTTATTTTCTAATGTTGGTAGGTTCGATGCCTTTTTAAAAAACAAGTAAATAGCCAGCAATAATAGAATAACGCCAAAAAGAATATTAAAAAGATTTTTTGAAATATGTTTCGTTGTAAGTGCTCCTATTATGGACCCCGGTATTGTAAAAAGTGCAAACAGAATACCGGCTTTATAGTCGATGCGTTTTGCTTTTGCATAAGCTACAGTTCCGGATAGGGCATTAAGTGCCACAATAGCCATCGAAACAGCAGTGATTATTTCCGGTTTTAAAGCGGGGTTCGTAAGTAGTAAAATAGGCACTAATATAAACCCACCGCCTGCTCCAATGAGCGTGCCCAATGTGCCTACCATAAATCCAATAATGATCAGTAACACGAAATGCTCCATGGCAGCAAAGTTATCAGAATGTTTCAGAACGAATGGGCCTTAGATTGGGATAGGTACATTTATAGTCGTCGCAATAAAACTGCATGCATAAATGAAAATTATGTGGCTTTATTTTTTTGGCAGCTGAGACCCTGAGGCCATCTGTTTTTTTTGGTGTGGTAGTTTTGGTGAAAATACACACCAACGGCCGGCTGACGCTATAAAGCATAGCTGACATGTTTAGGGCCCGACAGGAGCACCAGTTATTTAATAGTTAGTCCGGAAACATGTCTCCCGGGCTATCGATGATTTTTAGCTGCTGCCCCTTATTTAAAAAATATTCGGTCCTGCTACTCGGTGGTATGATTTCAGTAGTGGCCATAGTTGTTTTTAAAAAGGGCATTCCATATTGTTACTAAAATCCTTACCGTTATATTGGCCAATCTCAGAAACTTAGGTTGAAATTGGCGGGTTGGAACACCAGTATCCTGCTTTAGTTCAGCAGCTTTCCATTAGTTTTGACACCTTGAAATGTATTTCCATCATACTGTCAGTTTACATGCTCTTCAACATGGTGGTTCCGTGCAGCGTCTACGACAATTGTAACGCGCCGGAACATACCGAAAGAAGTACGGGCAAAACCAAGCCAAAAGATTGTGGCGATTGCCCGCCCTTTTGCGCTTGCTCTGCGGCCCATGTTTTTACAATCCATAGCATTTATTTACCGGAGCCCATAGCCATTTTGTTTATTTCTCCATTTTACAGTAAATATGCCAGCAGCATCGGTTCTATATATGCTGCCAGCTTGTTAGAGCCTCCGCGGATCAGTTAATGAATCAATTCAATAAGCTTTCATTAACCATTATCTATTACACTACAATGAAAAGGATGTTTATGTTAGGTATCGTGGCACTATGTGCGAAGAATACCTCAGCGCAATTTCAAATGAAATTGCTGATAAAAAATGCCGCGGATAAGACAGCACTTGCAGGTGCTACAGCCAGTATTAATCCAACTGGTAAAACTGCTATCGCCGATAGTACCGGGTTGGCAGTTTTTGTGAATATAGCAGCAGGTACCTACCTGGTAAGATTGTCCTTTGTAGGGCTGGCGGAAAAGGAGCTGCAGGTTGTCGTTCCGGAGACTGCTGATCAACCTCTGGAAATATTGATGGAGCAGTTGGCGAAAGACGAAAGCAACGACGAGGAAGAAGTGATCGTCACGGCTACTCGTACAAGCCGTTCCATTGCAGATATTCCCACAAGGGTAGAAACTATTTCAGGCGAAGAAGTGGCCGAAAAAGTGAATATGAAACCTGGTGATATCCGCATGATGCTGAACGAAACGACTGGTATTCAAACCCAGCAAACCTCGGCGACCTCTTCTAATTCGTCTATCCGCATCCAGGGTCTGGATGGCCGGTATACGCAGATTCTAAAAGATGGCTTCCCCTTGTATGCAGGATTTTCAGGCGGGCTGAGCCTGATGCAGGTTACGCCACTCGATCTGAAACAGGTAGAAGTGATCAAGGGATCGTCGTCCACATTGTACGGAGGTGGGGCCATTGCAGGGCTGGTAAACTTGGTATCAAAAACACCCGGCGCTAAAAGAGAATTGAATTTTTTAGCGAACAGAACCTCGGCAAATGGCCTGGATATGAGTGGTTTTTACAGCCAGAAATTTAAAGCGGTGGGGCTAACGGTATTTGGTTCTGGCAACTTCGGCAGCCCCTACGATCCTGCAGGTATCGGGCTAACAGCCATTCCTAAATTTAAACGGTACACCATCAACCCAAGGCTGTTTATTTATGGCAAAAAGACAAACGCCAATATTGGCCTGAGTTATATTACCGAAGAGCGTATAGGTGGAAGTGTGGATTTTATAAAGAATGGAACGCCGGGCTATTATGAAAAGAATGCAACCGACCGCCTAACTACGCAACTCGACATACGACACGAATTGAATAATAAGACGAGCCTGGATTTGAAAAGTAGTTTTTCCAATTTCAACCGGCTGATAACCATACCATCCTATGGGTTTGAAGGCAGGCAGCAATCCTCCTATTCCGAGCTGAACCTGGTCAACCGGCACCAAAAAAACCTGTTGATAGCCGGTGTCAATTTCCTCACAGATCAGTTCAAAGAGAAGCCGCATAATACAGCCATACTGCGGGATTACTCGTACAGTACTTATGGCGTGTTTGTTCAGAATACCTGGACACCGATGCCTGCCTTTTCACTGGAGACAGGCCTGAGAGGCGATTATGTGCAGCAGTATGGATTTGCTTTGTTGCCACGTATATCCGCCATGGTGAAAGCAAGCCCAAAAATGACGATCCGGTTGGGTGGGGGCCTGGGGTACAAAACGCCGACTGTCTTTAATGAGGATGCGGAAAAATTGCAATTCCAGCATTTTTTGCCAATAAACCAGCAAACAACCAGCAACGAAAAATCGGTGGGTGGAAGCCTTGATTTTAACTATCGTACCCGTTTTGGAAGATTAGGCCTTGCCATCAACCAGTTATTTTTCTATACCCAGCTTAACAAGCCACTGGTACTAACAGCAGCAACGGGAGGTAATTATCAATTTGTAAACGCCCCGGGTTTTATCGATACCAGGGGCATCGAAACAAACCTGCGTTTTTCTTATAGCCGTTTTAAATTATTTATTGGATACACTTATGCGGATGTGCATATCCATGTGGACGGTACCAAAAACTGGTTTCCCCTTACTGCCCGTCACCGGCTTAATAATGTGCTGATGTATGAAGTGGAAGGCAATATTAAAATCGGCCTTGAAGCCTATTATTTTAGTCCGCAAAGGCTGAACGATGGGGCTATCGGTAAATCGTATTGGTTAAGCGGCCTGATGGCGGAAAAATCGTGGGAACGTTTTTCTTTATTTGTCAATTTTGAGAACCTGTTTGATACGCGGCAAACAAAATTTGATACCATTTATACGGGTAGTATCAGCAATCCTGTTTTTAAAGATATTTATGCGCCGTTGGATGGATTTGTGGTGAATGGAGGGGTCAAGATTAGATGGTAGGTAGGGGCAACCCTTACAATCTGTATTTTCACTCCCATGTCTGGCCTCAGCCAACTGAAATCTGCGTTTACGGTCCTGCTGCTGTTATGTACCGTTGTTGCCAATACGCAGGTTAAATGTAAGATCGAACATTATTCCACTGAAGACGGTCTGTCGCACGATGCGGTCACCAGTATTCTCAAATCGAGCGATGGCTTTATGTGGTTTGGAACCTGGGATGGTAATTGCCGGTTCGACGGGCACAATTTCTTTACTTATAAATCCCATCCGGGCGATAGTTCCTGGCTCGTCAGTAACCGAATCGACAGGATGGTTGAAGACCAATCGGGGTATTGGTGACTCCGTCCCCAACGGAGGAGAAATAAATATCTTACCACACCAAACTTCAACCCGCACCCTGCTGCAACATTGGGAACGATTGCGTAAAGAAAAGCCTTAGAACTTCCCATGCCACTGCCATTAAACTGTATATTTATCGTGCCATACCAAACTGTGTTTATGATTGAAACATTGTGAGAGATCATTTTATGATCAGTAGCCAAAAAATAAAGAGATTGCTTGACAGACTACGAATGCCACAGTGGAATTTCTTCTGTTAGCAGGAAACTGTAGCCAGGTATATTCTTGCCAAGAGAGTGGATCTTTTCAATTTTTTTCGGGAGAATCTTATTAATTGTGATTGAGAGATCTAATGTAGGGCCAACAAATGTCTTTTTCGAAGAGTAACTACCCGTATTAATTTTTTCTATTTTTTAAGGATACCAATAAAAAATGCTGCTATGATGAAAATGTTTAAGATCGCGGGGATCAGTATGCTGCTACTAACAGCTTTCAGCTTCCTCAACAAAACTTTCGCCCAGTCAAAACAAGTAACAGGCGTTGTGCTTTCTGCAGAGAATAAACAGCCCGAAAGTGGTGTAACTGTTACAGTTAAGGGCACTAAAAACTCCGTTACTACAGATGCAATGGGTAAGTATAAAATTATCGTAGATGCTAAAGCTACTACGCTCGTATTTACCAGCGTATCTTTCGTCGCATTTGAAACTGCTATTAAAGGCCGCAGTGTGATCGATGTTGAACTGGCTTCAAGTACCAGCTCGCTGGATGATGTAGTGGTAATTGGCTACGGAACAGCCCGCAAACGGGATCTTACCGGTGCCACTACTTCTATGTCGGGCGCTGCGCTTGAAAAAATTCCGCTGTCAAGTGCGGCCGAAGCTATCACCGGGCGACTGGCGGGTGTTCAGGTTACTACGACTGATGGTCAGCCAGGTGCTGAGATCGTTATCCGTGTTCGTGGTGGTGGTTCTGTTACACAGGATAATTCACCTTTATATATAGTAGATGGATTTCCGGTGGCAAGTATCAATGATATTGCCCCGACAGATATCTCAAGTATAGACATTTTGAAAGATGCATCCTCTACTGCCATTTATGGTGCCAGGGGGGCAAACGGGGTGGTTATCGTTACAACCAAAACTGCAAAGGGTGGCAAAACCACCGTATCTCTTAATAGCTTCTTCCAAACCCGCCAGTTACCTAAAAAGCTGGAAGTATTATCGCCTTACGAGTTTGCGCTGATGCAGTACGAATATGCCAAAAGCAGGGGTGGTACCGATCTGGATAATTTTACCAAGTACTATGGTGTGTATGAGGATCTTGAATTGTATAAGAGTCAAAAAGGCACCGACTGGCAGAATGTTTTGTTTGGCAGTTCCGGCAGCTCACAGCAGCATAACGTGAGTATTACTGGCGGTTCTGACAAAACCAAGATGAGTTTTAGCATGAGCAATAACCAGGACAAGGGGTTGCAGCCAGGCTCCGGCTATCAAAGGAACTATATGAATTTTAAGTTGAACCATGAAATGTACAAGTCATTAAAAATTGACTTCGCGACCAGGTTTACGAATACTACGATTAATGGAGCTGGTACATCAGGTGGTGCCAGTGTGAGAATCAGTGATGGAATCGTTACAAGGCCTATTAACGGTATTGCCGACCAGATAATTTTCGATCCTAATATCATCGGAACAAGCGCAGATGAATACGAACAGTTTATTAAAGGCCTGGTAAGTCCGATCGCCCTTACTGTGCAGGATTATCGTAAGAACATCACCAATGCACTCAACACCAATTTTGGCGCTTCATGGAATATCACCAGGCATTTCTTACTTCGCTCCGAGATCGGGGTAGACCTAAGGTGGAATAACGGGAAACGCTACTACGGCCCGCTGACCGGTGAGTCAAAAACCAATGGCAATAGTTTGCCGGTTGCGGAAATAAGGGATTCAAGGTCCTTTGCCTATCGCTGGGCAAATACCCTTACATATACCCTAAAAACGAAGAACCATGATTTTAATATCCTGGCGGGTGAGGAGATCAACGCAGGCCGTAACGTAAGCAATTATAACCGCTCAGAAAACTTCGCCGAAAACCTGAGTCCTGAAAGAATTTTTTCTAATATGGCTTTGGGTTTGCCGGATCAATACCAAACATTTGAAGGTCCGGGTGATAACCTTTCTTCTTTTTTTGGACGGCTAAACTACCAGTTCAAGGGAAAATATCTTTTTACTGCGACCGCCCGCTATGATGGCTCTTTAAAGTTTGCACCAGGAAAGCAATGGGGCTTGTTCCCGGCCTTCGCAGCAGCCTGGCGTATTTCTGATGAAGACTTTATGAAAAATTCAAAAATGTTTACCGATCTCAAATTAAGAGTGAGCTATGGCAGGGCGGGTAACAACCGTATCCCAAGTGACCTTTATCGCCGTGTGTTCAGCATCCAGACCAATCGTCCGATCGGTTTCGGCGAAGTAAACCAGGCTTATTGGGGATCAGCTTCAAGCATTCTCGTGAATCCGGATATCCAGTGGGAAACAACCGTTACCCGCAATCTTGGTCTTGATTTTGGCCTTTGGAGAAATAGGGTAACCGGTACACTGGATGCCTACTATAACAGCGTTCCGGGTCTGCTGGTGCAGTCAGCTATTCCACCACAAACCGGTTACACATCCCAGATTCGAAACCAGGGAGAAACTTCGAACCGCGGGATAGAACTGGCTTTAAACGCATCTCTGGTTAACAAAAAAAATTTCACCCTTTCTGCTAATTTCAATATCGGCTTTAACCGCGCCCGGATCGAAAGCCTTGGCGGCCCAACCACACAATCTTTTAACTCCGGATGGGCGAGCACGGACCTGAAGACAATCGACGATTACAGGCTGATTGTGGGGCAAACAGTAGGGCTGATGTACGGCTATGTATCCGACGGTATGTACACTACCGACGACTTTGATTCATATGATCCTGTTACAAAAAAGTATACTTTGAAAAAGGGGGTACCTGATGACGCCTCCATCATGGGAGTGATAGGTGGTTCGGTGGGGCCAAGTTCTGCAGTAAGGCCAGGTATTCTGAAACTCAAAGATCTCAACGGGGATGGGGTTGTAACGGCAGACGACCGTCAGATCATTGGAAGTGCCTTGCCTGACTATCAGGGCGGCTTTGGCGTCAATGGCACCGTGAAAGGATTTGATTTTAGCCTGTTTTTTAATTATGTTGTTGGGAACGACGTGTACAATACCGGTAAGATCCAGTACAATATGTTTTACAGAAATAGTTTCGGCAACCTGCTAGCCGGTAATGACTACGAGCACCGGTTTAAGTATATTGACGCAGCCGGCAACCTTGTAAATGATCTGGCGGCACTGAAAGAATTGAATAAAAATGCTACTATGTGGACGCCGCTTTCAATGGGTACCGCTTCTCCGATCTTTCATTCCTATGCCGTAGAAGATGGTTCATTCCTGCGGTTGAATAATGTATCTGTAGGATACTCACTTCCCAAATCGCTGATCTCCAAAATTAAAATGACACGGTTAAGATTATATGCTACTGTAACGAACGTGTTTCTGCTGACCGGCTATTCCGGTTACGATCCTGAAGTGAGCGCAACCAAGAGTAGTTCCTACACGCCGTTAACACCCGGGGTAGATTACTCGGGTTATCCTAAGAGCCGAACTTTTACTGTAGGCGCTAACGTTTCCTTTTAATGCCATACGATTATTTACAATCCAAAATGTTTACGATGAAAAATAGATTATATATAGTAGCAGCCGTGTTGTCGCTTTTCTCAACGTCCTGTAAGAAAATCCTGAACCCGGAAACACCCTCTTCTTTTAACCAGGAATATATTTTTAGTACCGAGGCTGATTCGAAAAAAGCGGTGAACAGTGTTTACGCACTCTTTAACCAGGATGCCTTTACTTCCAGGGTATCTACTAATTATGCAGGTAATACCGATGTGGAAGCAGGTGGCGTGGCAGCGGCTCCCGACGGCAGCCGGCGTGATATCTGGTCGTTTGAAGCCACTTCCGCTAACAGTGAAACCCTGGTGGTTTGGAACAATGCTTATAATGCCATTAACAGAGCCAACGAATGCATTGAGGGGATACAGGGAAGTGCAATAGCAACCACGCCGGGCATGAAGCAACTGCTTGGTGAGACAAAGATGCTTCGTGCCTTTTGGTACTACCTGCTTGTAAACCATTGGGGCGATGTGCCCTTCCAGGTAAAGGCTACCAAATCGGGCGACAACTACTATTTGCCCAAAACCGGACGCGATACGATTCTTTCTTATTTAATTGATGACCTGATTGCTGCCGAACCAGATATGACCTGGGGTGCCCTGCTGGATTACAAGACGGAAAGAATTAACAGGGAATTTGTTCAGGGGATGATCGCCCGACTGTCGCTGATGCGAGGTGGGTACTGGCTCTACCCCGACCTTGTAATGCGGAGAAAAGATGATTACCTTAAGTATTATCAAATTGCAAATACCTACTGTAAAAAAATGATCAGCATGAGACCGCATACGCTTAGCCCATTTGCAGTTGTGTTCGATAATATTAACCGGTCAAAAGTAGTGGCAGATGATGATGTACTATACGAGGTGGCTTTTGCACCCGGCTCCGGAGATGTGGGTTGGAACATGGGCGTATCCGTTGCAGCAGGAACCCATCAATTCGGTTCAAGTGGCGTAGCTATGTTATTGACACCCTTTTACTATCATTCTTTTGACACCACCGACATCCGGTGCCAGCTTACCTGTTCACTTATATCCTATGATGCCAACCTGGCCCAGCAGCCGGTTGCCGTTACAAGTATTGGTATGACCAAATGGAACCGCTTGCTACGGTCGGGCAACCTGGGACCGTCCACCGCAAAAGGTACAGGTATTAATTGGCCGTTGATGCGCTATGCGGATGTGCTACTGATGCTGGCTGAAACAGAAAATGAAATCAGCGGACCCACATTAACAGCGCAAAACGCTTTAAAAACAATTCGTCAGCGGGCATTTTTACCAGCCAACTGGAATGAAAAAGTGGATGGTTATGTTAGCACTGTGTCTGCCAGCAAGCAAGCATTCTTTACAGCTATCGTTAATGAAAGAGCCTGGGAATTTGGTGGAGAATTTCTTCGTAAATATGACCTGACACGCTGGAATCTTTATAGTAAAAAGGTGGCAGAAACGGTCAGCACCCTTACCCAGATGGGTGCGGATGCGGTGGCAGGCGTTGGTACCTACTCAAACCTGGCAGATTACCTCTATTACAAAAAAAATCCGGATGGTACCATTACTTTCCTCAACAAATACAACCGCGTAACGACGCCACCAGTACTCGATGCCACCACCATTCGGGTGAACTGGTTACGTAACCTGTATAATACCACAACTGCTGGCCCCGCTGCCTATGTATTGCAGAACTGGCGCGGCTATAAAGATCCTTCTGGCATATTGCCGGTCAGGTACATTTTACCTATCCACGCTTCGGTCATCGCCAGCAGCCTGGGTTCGTTGGATAATAGTGGTTACGGTTTTTAATAGTAAAAAAATTGCATAAAGCGCACAATATGAAAAAGAGACAAATCATTATACTGTTATTCGCTTCGCTGCTGGTGGCCGTGGCCTGTAAGAAGAAAGAAGTGGAAACGCCCGTCCGATTATTCAGACCTGTAAGTGCTGGGACCCTGGTGGCGGACTCCAACGCAATCCTGGCCAGCTGGCAACAGATCAAAGGAACAGTGAACTATACTTTACAGGTGAGCCGTGATACCTTCCGAACCATCGATGTATCCGTCACGGTTGCAGACACCGGTACCGTGCTGGTAAAAAACCTTAAGTGGGATCAATTATACCAGGTGCAGGTAAAGGGCAATGCTTCAGATACAGCATTGAGTTCTAAATGGTCGTATCTGGGCGCCATTAAAACGCCAAAGTTCCCTACGATACTTAATACGCCCAGCATAAGCGATATTTCGGAGAATGCAGTAAAAGTAAGCTGGGTTACAAGTGGTGCGGCCGTTACAAGTATAAAGATTTTAAAAGCGTCAGATAGTTCTGTTGTTACTACGGTTGCACTTGCAGGAACAGACATTACCAACCAATACAAGATTATCAGTGGCCTGAATTCAACAACCGCTTATATTATTTTTCTGTATAGCGGTACCACGGTGAGAGGCTGGGTTAACTTTTCTACCAAAGCACCGTTTGCAGGCAATCTGATTGACCTGCGCGGCATTACCGGCCGGCCGTCTGTTCTGGCAGATACGATACCTGTCATTCCATCTGGCAGCACGGTTGTTTTAAAGCGCGGAGAAAACTACACCATCGCGTCTGCTCTTAACCTTAGTAAGACTATCACGATCATTAGTGGTACCGATTTGTCTGTTCCTGGCCAGGCGGTGATCAGTATGCCAGCCAATTTTAATATCGCATCAGGAGCTGCTATCGATTCTATCATTTTTAACGACGTGACGTTGAGAGGTACAGATTACACCGCCAAATATGTATTCAATATCAATGTGGCTTGTACTATTGGTAAAATGAGTTTCATTGGGTGTAGGAGTGAAATCTTCCGGGGTATGGTAAGATTGCAGTCCCAACCTGTAATCATGACCAATTTCGTAGTAGAAAATTGTATTCTGGATAGCCTGGCCGGATATGGTGTATTGACGATAGATGTCGCTACCAGTAAAGTGGATAATATTTCGATCAGGAACAGCACCATTTATAAGGCTGAAAAAATAGTTGTGAGCAAAAATAATTCGAATTCTGTACTGATCGAAAACTGCACGGTGAATGAAGCAGCCCTCGGTGGCGGCGCCAGCTACTATGTGGATTATGGTTCTTCGCTGAATGTTACCAACGGCATCACTTTTAATAATTGCATATTTGGCGTTGGAAAAATAGGTACAGCCCAAACTGTGCGCGGAGTTAGGGCCGGAGCCGCAACCAATATTGCGGCATCCAATAACTACCGTACATCCGACCAGGTGTCACTGGGTAACGATATACCCAACATTATTACCTATACCCGCCCTGCCGCCCAACTCTGGCAGGATTCGGCCAATGGGATATTTAAAATAGCGGATGTAACATTTCCAGGAAAAGGGAATTCCGGTGATCCGAGGTGGAGACTGTAGAAGATGACCTGAGTAAAGGCTTGTAATAATTGCAACGGGAACTAATTGTAAATTAATCGTGTTTGATGCAAGCGGTATAGCCGTAAGGAAGTCTACATTGATCTTTGCCGGTCGCAGAAAATGACACCGTTATACGATAGCGATTTTGGGAAAATACGATTACAGCAGAAATATTATTTCGCACTGCGCAGCTGCGAAATCAAATAAGAGCAGCTGCAGTAAGGTTTGAAAGTATTACCCTAAAAATAAAATAAATAGTAATACATGATCCGGATTGTTTTATGTGCCTTATTGTTGTTAAGTACAAACCTCGCAATGACCCAAAATAAAAAATGGGTAGTGGCTGTGGATGGATCCGGCGATTTTGTTACCGTTCAGGCAGCGATAGATGCGTTGCCGGCGCCGACTGATCAGGCCATTACTGTCTATATTAAAAAAGGTATTTACAAGGAGCGGCTGATCATTCCAAAGACCGTAAGTAATGTTAGGTTTATTGGTGAGGATGAACAATCGACCCTTATTAGTTTTGATAACTATAATGCTAAAATAGATGCTGACGGAAAGACCTTCGGCACCTCCGGGTCTGCTTCCGTTTTTGTAGAGGGCGATCATATCAGTTTTGAGCATATCACTTTCGAAAACTCCTCAGGTCCCGTGGGGCAGGCAGTGGCTGTGAATGTTACCGGCAATAAAGTAGCCTTTAAGAACTGCAGGTTCCTGGGATTCCAGGATACACTATACACTATACACCAAAGGCACGACCAGCTTACAGTATTACAAAGACTGCTACATAGAAGGCACAGTAGATTTTATTTTTGGCGCCGCGACCGCGCTATTTGAAAACTGCACCCTGCGTAGCAAAGGAAAAGGTGGATATGTTACCGCAGCTTCTACGACAGAAGGCGCCCTGTTTGGTTATGTGTTTAAAAAATGCAGGCTGGTATCTGACAGCCCGCCAGCGTCATTCTTCCTGGGCCGCCCCTGGCGACCATTTGCAAAAGTTGTGTTCCTGCATTGCGAACTCGACGCGCACATCAAACCGGAAGGCTGGAACAACTGGAGTAAGGTGGAAAATGAGCAGACGGCTTATTATGCCGAATACAATAACTCCGGCCCCGGTGCTGATAGTTCCAAACGTTGCGCCTGGAGCCACCAGCTGACTGATGCGGAAGCAAAGCAATACACTTCCGCCAATATCCTTGGAGATTGGAAACCGTTTTGATCTTCCATGCCTTGCACACCCTGCATTGTTCATTGTGCTACTAGTAGATTCGGGTAGCCATCAGCTTGATAAGTAAACCTGGTATGAAAAGACGCTTATTGCCTTTGTTGTTGTTGGGTGCGATTTTCTCAGAAGCGCAGCCAGTTAAAGTTATGGTGGATCCTGCCGGCAAAAGCGGGTTTATAACGATTCAGGAAGCAGTCAATAGTCTCCCCGATTCTTCCCGGGATGACAGGGTCATATTTGTAAAGAATGGCATTTACAGAGAGCAGGTATATATCGGTAAAAGCCATGTAGTGTTGCAGGGCGAGAGCAGGGAGCATATTATCATCATCGGTGCCGTGGCGGATGTAATCTATGGTTGCGAACACCCGGGTGACAGAAATTCGGGCATCCTTAATCTCGACGGCAATGACATCACGATAATTAATCTCACCCTTAAAAATACCTGGGGCGTCGATCAACCGGATTCGGTGACCATCCAATGCCAGGATAGGAAAACACATGAACCCAAGGCCATTACACTGAAAAAGACCGCCCACCAATTCGTGCTGCGGTCGTTCAAAAGTACCCGGTTAAAAGTAGTTGACTGTACAATTCTTGGTTGGGGGAATGATGCGGTATCTCCCTGGAACGAAAACAGCGGCATGTACTATTTCAAGGATTGTATTATTCAGGGCGCCACCGATTTCTATTGTCCCCGCGGCGCTGCATATGCTGAGAACTGCACCTTCATTTCTTTGGATCCGGGCACCGCCGCTATCTGGCACGATGGACATGCTGGCAAGGATATGAAAAGCGTTTTTGTCAACTGCAAGTTTACCGGAGTGCATCCTTATAAATTGGGCCGTTATCATCATGACGCACAGTTCTTTCTGGTCAATTGTTCCTTTGATAAAAACCTGGCAGATGCGGCGATCTATAAAGCAGCATCGGCCGCTCCTGATATCCTATGGGGCACAAGGGCTTACTATTATAATTGCCACCGCGAGGCGGGGGATTATGAATGGTTTAGGAATAATATGACAGATGCCACAGGATCTCCGGCACCATCAACGATTGATGCGTACTGGGCATTCGGTGGGAAATGGAATCCTTAGCTGGCCAATTAGCCAATTAGCTAATTAAAAAATGCCCGTAGCGCACTAAACGTAAGGGTTTGGTTGACGATATTTTAAATTGTGCAAATGCAAAAATCAATCTTCATTTTCCTGTATATAAGCCTTTCTCTTATTACAAATGCGCAAGCTCAAAACAGGATAGAGACGAACTTATCTGGACCCGGCTGGAAACTTTGGCTCGACAAAGATGCCATATGGAAGGACGACGAGTTGTACCTGCCTCCGGCAATTATCAGTACCATCCATGCCGCACCGCCGACTGGTGGATGGAGTGTACTGGCTGCTGGCAGGAATGTAAACGTACCCGGTACAGTAGAAGAATATTTACAGGAAAGACCAGGTCCGGAGGGTGATATCAAAGGAGTGAGTTGGTGGTACCGTGTAGTACAAATTCCAGTGAAGAATAGGTCGCGTAAACTACTGCTGCGTTTTGAAGCTGCACGATACCGGTCAGAGGTTTTTATCAACCAAAAACTGGCTGGATATGATCTTACCGGCAACACGCCTTTCGAAGTGGATATCTCGGATTTTGCCAAACCTGGAGAAACGGTTCAGTTGGCAGTTCGCATTACCGACCCCGGTGGAAATTTTGATTGGCGGGATGGAGATGTGGTAAACTGGGGGAAATACAAAGTGCCGGGCAGTCACCAGTTTGGGGGCATCACTGGCCGGGTGAAATTGATCAGTTGCGATCCGCTATATGTGGATGATATCTATGTGGAGAATACGCCTGCCATCACTACCATCAAACCCCGCATTGCCGTTGTAAACAGCGGCGCTGCATCAGTGGTTCGAAGCATCCTGTTCCAAGTGGTAGAAAAGAAAAATCCAGCGATAGAAATTTCCCGGCAGGAAATAAAAAATATAGTAGTGAAGCCAGGTACCAATATTTTTCCCGTCACTATTTCAGCCCCGAAAGCAAAGCTTTGGGACACCGAAAACCCCAACCTCTATGTTTGCAAAGTTACTATTACAGATGGCAAAACAATTGGTGACGCAGCAGAACAGCCATTTGGTTTCAGGTGGTTTGAAGCTACAGGGCAGGGCACTGACGCCATGTTACGGCTGAATGGAAAACGCATCGTGCTGAGGTCGGCGATCAGTTGGGGTTTCTGGCCTATCAATGGCATTTATCCCACAGAAGAAATGGCTGAAAAGCAGATTCGTATAGCCAAAGCAATGGGTTTGAATATGTTGAATTTTCACCGCTGTATCGGCTTTCCTATCGTGCTGGAAAAAGCAGATGAATTGGGCTTGCTGTACTACGAAGAGCCCGGCAATTACCGAAGCGGACAAAGTCCTGATAACCCGTTTGGGCATAGCCTGATGCATGAAAAAGTAATGCGCATGGTAAAGCGCGATCGCAGCCATCCAAGCCTGGTCATGTTCAACCTGATCAACGAAGCTGGTCCGGTAAACGAACGCCAGCTCCAGGTTCATATCAGTGATTTGCTGGACGCTCATAGATTGGATCCCACCCGAATGATTACCCATACATCGGCCTGGTGCCGCGAAGAGGAGAACGAGCAGGCGCGTATCCACCTGCGACCCAACGATACAACCGTGTACTGGCATGGCTGGTACGATTTTCATCATGCAGGGGGACCCCCGGTTTGGCAACAGGACTTGTACAAAGGCCCCACAGATTATTATAACTACACCGCCAATAAAAAAGATGTTGTTTTCTGGGGAGAAGAAGGCGCCATCTCTACACCGCCCCGGCTCGAAAAGATAAAGGCCGAACTGGAAGCCTCGCCCAACAAAGGCTGGGATGGCGGGATGTACCTCGATTGGTTCAAATCGTTCGACAATTTCCTCGACCGCAAAAAACTACGTTCTTCTTTCGCCTCTGTGGATGCGCTGACGGTGGCGATGGGTAATATTTCCATTGAGCACCAGGGGCGCAAAATAGAGTTGATCCGCATGGACAATTTTACGGACGGCTATGCTATCAACGGATGGGAAGCGCAGATCGTGGAGAACCATTCTGGCGTAGTGGATTGTTTCCGCAACGTCAAAGGCGATACCGCGCTGATTGCCTGGTATAACCAGCCACTCTATGTTGCCGTCAAAGTTCGCAGGCAGGTAGTAGAAGTGGGAGAGAAGGTAACTACTGATTTTTATATTATCAACGAAAAGAATATTAAGGGGGCTCATAAACTCCTCGTGTCGGTGAAAGACCCTGCGGGTGTTGAGATATTTAAAAAGGAATTTACTGCAACCATCACTGGTGGCGATGTATATGGGCAGTTGATCGCCGAAGGTGTGGAACTCCCCGCTTCAGCCATTAACGGTATGCACCAGGTAAATGTGAGTTTGCAGGATCCTTCGGGGAAACTGGTTGCTGTGGGTAAGGAGCAATTTCTGGCGGTAGACTGGCGCTCGTCAAAACTCAGCGCTGCTGGTGCTGTTTGGGAACATAATGATGTGCTCAAAAATTTCTTAAACAATGATAAGAAACTCAAGGTTAGCGCTTATACGAACGAAGCGCCCCGGTTTAATTGGGTGGTTGTTTCAAGGCCGCCTTCAGGTGGCAGTTTGGGGAATATCCCTACGGAACAACTAAAAACAACCGGCGGCAAGCCCGGGGTTGCGGTATCATTTTACAAAGACAACGACTTCACTCAAAAAATTACGGAACGGACCGATCCCGATATCAATTTTAACGTGGCCCTCGGTGCTACACCAGATGTTGCTGTAACCAGCACCGAAAAATATAATGTTCGCTGGGAAGCCATGCTGGTACCGGTGCTGGATGGGGCTTATTATCTTGAATTGCAAACCAGTGGTGCATCTAAGCTTACTGTAAATGGAGCGCCTTTTATTGCAATTGAAAATGGTTCGGGGGGACGGCAAAAGGTATTGCTGAACCTGGTGAAAGGCAAACCGGTTGCAGTGGTTTTAAGCATGGTGCAGTCTAAAAACGCAGCCGGTCTATGTAAATTGCAATGGTCGACACCGGAGGTAAATGCCGTTGATCCGCAAAAGCTGATCGATCGTGTAAAGAACGAAGGAACTACGCTGATCCTGGCCGATAATGCAGATACCTGGATGGACCTGGTGGCTAAAAATACCGGTATCACCTGCACCGGCAAATTTGCGATTGGTACGGCCTGGCTTGGCGGGGTTCATTTTGTAAAGCAACATCCATTGTTTAATGGCCTGCCAACTAATAACGGCATGAACTGGCCCTACCAGGCGTTGGTGAAAAATGGCAATGAACGTTACGGATTAGAAATGGAAGGAGAGGAACTGGTGGCGGGCGCCTATCATGCCTATCCGATGAAGTTGGGCACGGCTGTTGGAATAATTGCCTGTGGTAAAGGGAAGATCGTATTTTCCACACTGGATATTTGCGGGAACCTGGCTTCGAAAGAATCATCGGCCCATGTTGCCAGGAAGTTGTTGTGTAATTTTATCGAATTTGGAAAGTAAGTGCCTACGGGTGATAGAAATACGGATTGAACGGATGAGACGGATTTGCAGCGGATTTTTATTTACCTGAGAAAGCCAATCGATACAGTTGCAAAGCAAAATACACCCAGGCACTCTTTTGTACGACAGGTCAGCACACAAGCCCGATGACCTTATTCAACGATAGCTAATGCTCATTTTTTAAACGCCATACGAATGAACTTATTTCAAAATCTAGTAAAGGCTGCTTTTGGTGTAACGGCCTGTTTGTTTTTTGTGCAGGCAAATGCCAAAGAATATAATATAACCGACCATGGCGCAGTGGGGGATGCCCAGACATTAAATACGATAGCCATTCAGGCGGTGATCGATCAATGTGCAAAAACTGGCGGCGGAACGGTGGTGATACCGAAAGGTGTTTTCCTGAGCGGATCTATTTTTTTAAAACCTGGTGTTAACCTCCGGTTGCAGCAGGATGCGGTATTAAAAGGCACGACTAATATCGCTGATTATCCCAAGAACAATACCCGGATCGAAGGACACTTTGAACCCTGGCCATCAGCGCTTCTCAATGCGGATCATACGGATCATCTGCGCATCACTGGCCCGGGTACACTCGATGGTAGCGGCGCGCCATTCTGGAAAGACTTCTATGAGCGGCGCGACCGCGATCCAAAGACTACCAACCTGAATGTGGAACGCCCGAGGCTCACGTTTATACAGAATTCAAAAGACGTTCAGATAACCGGTATTAAATTTATGAACTCAGGTTTCTGGAACCTGCATTTATACCGGTGCAGCAACCTGTTGGTCGGGAACTGCCGCTTTACCGCGCTGCATGGGCAGAAGCCCAACAATGCACCCAGTTCGGATGGTATTGATGTAGATTGTTCGCAGGATATTACCATCAGCAAATGTTTTTTTTCTGTGGGTGATGATTGCATTGCACTAAAAGGTACCAAAGGCCCCTTCGCGATGCAGGATACAGCCAGCCCGCCCGTAGAGCGAATCCATATCCGCGATTGCGAATTCGAAGCCGGCGGTGGCATTGTTACTTTTGGCAGCGAAGCGACGGTTGTAAGGGATGTAGACGTGGAGCGTTGCACCACTTACAAGCCCAACGTGTTGCGACTGAAACTGCGACCGGACACACCACAGCTGTATGAAAACATCACGATGAAAAATATTACAATGAGTGGTGGAGCTGTGATCTTTAATGTGTCTCCCTGGAGCCAATATTTTGACCTCAAAGGCCAACTTCCACCCAAGTCGATTGTTCGTAATATAGTAATCTCGGATGTAAAAGGTTCTGGCAGCAGTTTTGGTAAAATTATTGGTAACCCCGACACGGAGTTTGGTGATATCCTGTTGAAAAATGTAGATATAAAGCTCGATAGCGCCAGGCTTGATCTCAGCGAGTTTAAAGGACTGCGGTTTGAAAACGTTGTTGCCAATGGATCCACCATGTCAGTGCCGCCGCCCAAGATTATACCCAAAAAGCATCAATAGCAGGGTACGTAAGTTAACCATATAACGAATATACGGGCGTATAAGCTGATGTATAAATCGCCTTATTAATTACACATCGGTTGAGACCATTGTGTTTTTTGTATCAGATAGTTTACAGAACCCAGTTTCCCGGTTCTTGTAAAGTTCCGCCCCCCTTATATGTCCTTAAATTCCTTATATAGTCAAAAAACACCTGCCTTAATGATTATCCAAAATAATTCCAACTTTTAAAATAGTACCCAGTATGAGTTTCTCTAAAGAATTAATGGTGTTTTTTTTATTATTGGTGGCAGGGTCCGGCTGTTTCTCACATAGAGGTCAGTCAACAGCCAAAGTTTGGATGACCAGTGCCGAGCCCTTAAGGGAAATGGAAGCCGTGCGCAAGCTGATCCAGGCGCCGGTTTTTCCGAAGAAAGATTTTTTGATTACAGCCTATGGTGCAAAAGCTGATGGCAAAACCCTGAACACCGTCGCTTTTAAGAAAGCGATTGAGGCATGTACCAAAGCTGGTGGCGGCCATGTGGTGGTGCCTTTTGGAAGGTTTTTAACCGGGGCCATCCACCTGGAAGATAATGTGGACCTGCATCTGGAGGATAGTGCGGTGATCGCCTTCAGCACCGATGCGAAAGATTACCTGCCGCTGGTGTTTACCCGTTGGGAAGGTATGGAGTTGATGAACTATTCAGCACTCATTTATGCTTATGGCAAGACCAATATCGCCATCACAGGCAATGGCATATTGGATGGTGGCGCAGATAAGGATCATTGGTGGGATTGGAATGCAGGCAAGCCTTCGAAGCAAGTGCCAGCAAGGGAATTGCTACACGATATGAACCATAAAAAAGTGGAAGCCGGCAAGCGCGTCTTCGGTGATGGCAGTTACCTGCGCCCCAATTTTATACAGCCCTATAAATGCAAGAACATACTCATATCTGGTATAACCATCATCGGTTCGCCGATGTGGAATGTGAACCCGGTACTTTCTGAAAATATTACCGTGGATCACGTTACGATCATCGCCCATGGCCCCAATACAGATGGCGTAGACCCCGAGGCCTGCAAGAATGTATTGATCAGCAATTGCTATTTTGATACCGGCGATGATTGTATCGCCATCAAATCCGGCAGGGACGAAGATGGCCGGGATATTGGGGTGCCGGCAGAAAACCATATCATCGAGAACTGTGAGATGAAAGACGGCCATGGCGGTGTGGTAATCGGAAGCGAGATATCAGGTGGTGCCAAAAATATCTATGCCATTAACTGCAGGATGAATAGCCCCAACCTCGAAAGGATATTGCGCATTAAAACAAGCTCCAGCAGAGGTGGTGTTATTGAGAACGTTTTCATGAAAGATATCCAGGTGGGCACTTACAAAAACGAGGCGATTATGTGTAATATGTTTTATGAACAGCCCGGCCAGTTTATGCCCACCATCCGCAATGTGTGGGTAGAAAATATGGATGTTCAAAAGGGCGGCAACTTCGGAATTTTTGTAAATGCCTATCCCGAATCTCCGGTAAAAGACCTGCACGTAGTAAACTGCAATATTCGCGGCGTAAAGACGCCCGTTAAAGTAAATCATGTAGTGGGCTTTGTGCTGGACAATGTGTTGATTAACGGCAAACCCGCCACTTCGGAGCAGTGACAATCGGACAATCATTCATTATTTAATCCTGAAAAAATCCTATATGGCAAACCCCTGGATAAACAAACTCCCCAACCCCACATATTGCCCGAAAACTTCACTCATTAAGAAATCAAGCTGGCTGATGCTACTTGCTTTGGTAACCGTTTTAACAGCCGGTGCACAAGCTGTTCCTCAACCCACCAACTTAACCGTGGCGCAGGACGGAACCGGCAATTACAAAACCATCCAGGAAGCCGTGAATTCAGTCCGCGACCTCGGACATGTGCGGGTAACGATCTCCATAAAAAACGGCATCTACCGGGAGAAGCTGGTCATCCCTTCCTGGAAAACCATGATCTCCCTGGTAGGTGAAAGCAAGGAGAAAACCATTATTACCGGTAATGATTACAGTGGTAAAATGTATCCCGGTAAAGACCCCTACGGCAATAGCAAATTTTCCACCTATACTTCCTATACCGTGTTGGTGCAGGGCAATGATTTTACCGCAGAGAACCTAACCATCGAAAACGCTGCCGGAAGGGTAGGCCAGGCCGTCGCCTTACATGTGGAAGGCGACCGGGTGATCATCAAAAACTGTAATCTGCTGGGCAACCAGGACACTTTGTACACCGCCACTGAAAACAGCCGCCAGTACTACCAGAACTGTTATATTGAAGGTACCACCGATTTTATTTTCGGCGAAGCCACGGCGGTGTTTCAAACCTGTATTATCAAAAGCCTGGTGAATTCGTATGTTACCGCCGCCGCCACCCGCCCGGGCAAGGTATTTGGTTATGTGTTCTTTGATTGCAATCTGATCGCAGATACAGCTGCCAGTAAAGTCTACCTCGGCCGCCCCTGGAGACCCTTTGCCAAAACCGTTTTTATCCACTCCGACCTCGGCGCACATATCGTACCCGAAGGCTGGAACCCCTGGAAAGGAGATGCTATGTTTCCTGATAAGGAGAAGACGGCTTTTTATGCAGAATACGACAGTAAAGGTGCGGGGGCTAATCCTTCCGCAAGGGTTAGCTGGTCGAAACAGCTTAGTAAAAGGGAAGCGGGAAAATATACGCTGAAGAATATTTTTTGTGGGTGGGAGCCCATAATGCTTTAGCATATTTTCGATAGAAAGCAATCGCCTCGTAGTTATCCCTTGGTGTTCTTCCGAACCCTACTTCACTCGGATAAAAAACTAGCTGAACCCGCCTGCCAATGCCACATAGTATAAGTGGCTTATTATCAAAGGCTTTATTGTATTAAAATTTCTAAAGATTTCATGGCAAAACAGGCTTTTCTCTGTCCCTCCTCCTCACCCATAACGGTGCCTCACGGCGCAATTCATGATGAACTCAAGCCTTGGGAGGCTCGCTTATTCGGTCATCTTCAAAGAACTTGATCCGTGAAACGGAAAATATTTAGTGCAATGACTTTGCGGGCCAGTCATTGGCGAGGTGGGTTCCTCCCAACGAAGCAACCTCACTTAATGTTGTAAAGAAGGGTTGCACTAAAACGCTGACTGATGGCAAACTTGCACTTTGGGCCGGCAACGCCAATCGGGATAAAAGATCAAATACGCGGCTCCCATTGATGACCTGTTCCGGATTTTTTCCAATACGCTGCAACATCCCGATAATGGTAGCTCAGATTACAATTTCGATTTGCCTACGGCTATATTGCCGGTGATCTGAACATGAATAGCAAAGTGAAACACACAGCGCCAAATGATGCCTCGTTCCTGGTATTTGTGCAGGCGCTTTTATACGGGGCTCAATACGGGCTCCGATTATAACTATGACTTTTTCCTGGAGTAATTGCCATAATAGCCTGATTTTAGACACTCCGCTACGGAAATATGGCGGGGTATTTGCCATAAAATCGGAAGGTTTTTCTAAAATAATTAAGTAGATTAGTGTGGTTTTATTGTGAGAGTATTGTTTAACCCATTATTTTTGTAAGAATTATCATAATAAAAATAGAAATTAGCTAGTTTTAGATATCTTGCCCCCCTGTCTGTGATGGTAGGGTTACCCAAACAATGAAAAAATAATACCATGAAAAAAATTAAACTCCTGAGAATCTTTACCCTTATGGTTGTTTCACTCAGCATGTGGTCTGCCTCCTATGCCCAGAGTGAGCAAAGTAAATACCGGTTGATATATAATGTATGCACCGCCAGGTACGAAGTGCATTTTGTGGCACAGACCGCTTTTGCTCTTACAATTGTTTCAAGTGGTAGAGGTGCTTTACAAGTAGGTACTTGCTCAGTTGGTATAGTTTTACCGGCCAATGCACCAGATGACTTCTTACAAGTAACCCCTGTAAATGGAGGCGCATGGGATGATAACGCCACACGATATGCGCCAATTTTCGCACCAAGCTCAGATTTTCACCATGTAGAAACGACCGGTAAAAATATTTTATTTGCAATGGGCCAAACATCTATCCCAGCCGGCACCGATATTATTTTGTTTACATTTACAACTACGCCTGCTCAATGTTTTACTGGCGCGAGATTATTCCGCAATTGGGTAGGTGACGGAACTCTTCCATGTTCCAGCACAATGCAATGGCCAAATGCTACTGAAGAAGGAACATCGGTAGCAGACCCATGTAGCGGTGAAATTTCGACTGTCGGTCCTCCAATTATCACATTTGGAGACTATAGAAATTCCTTCCAGCTTTTACCCGCTAATCTTGACTCGTATCGAGGTAACCTTAGTAATACCGGTACATTCTGTACAGGTTTTGATTATGGAGATCTTACCAGTGCCTGGCCATCTGCCAAGGCTGGTATTATCAACGCCGATTGTAATGGAGATGGTGTTCCAGACAACGCAGGGAATGGACCATCTGTTTGGGCAGGTGCGACTATAGATGCCGACCCTGCACAATATTTTAGCGCCAATGCTAACCTGGCGAATGGGGATGACATTACTGGGCTTGCTGCTTCCGATGAAGATGGTCTTGCACCACCGGCTCAGAACCTGAATTTCGGGTATACTTATAATTTTTCCGTTACTATGAACAGCAATGTCCCTGGCACAAGGGTATACTATGGTTTGTGGATCGACTGGAACAACAATGGGAATTTTGCAGACGATGTGGATGGTAATGGCAATCAATCGTTTTACAGTGGAAGTGGGGTTGCAATGAGCCCGGTAACAGTGGCCGTGCCTGTAAAAACGCCGCAATACAATTCTTCTGTATCAATTTCCAATTACAAGGCGCGGTTAATTGTAAGTGATGTGCCCGTAGACGCCACCATGTTTGGTGCCACGATCGCCAATGGCGAAGTAGAGGATTACCAGGCGCCTTCACCAATACTACCTGTTATCTTTGGCGGCATGAGTGCCCAGGCGAAAGATTGCAATGTGTACGTGAACTTTGATATATTGACACAACAAAATGCAAGTCGCTTTGAAATTGAATACTCTGCTGATGGCGGTTTAAACTGGAGTCTTCTCGCTACAATACCGGCAAGTGGTACCAGCAGTGTAGCCCATAGCTATTCTTATATTCACAATCGTCCGATCGCCGGTATCAATCTATACCGTATTAAGGATATAGATAAAGATGGTAAGTTTATGTACAGCGATGCGTTGAGTGCCAATAATACTTGTTTGGGTAAAGGCGGTATCGTAAGCTACCCCAACCCAGTACATGCAGCCCTTACCGTACTATTGCCGATCAATACGGGCAAAGTACAATTGCGTATCACCGATGCCACTGGTAAGCTGGTACAAAATATCACCACAGAGACTTCGGTAAATACTATCAATACCAACCTGCTATCGAGCGGTATGTACCTCCTGGAAGTGATGAATGCAAATAAGGTAGTGTACAGTAGCAAGTTTATTAAAGAATAAGTATAACACGAATTTTCAACTAATAACAAAGAAGAGGCTGTTTCCCAAGGGAGCAGCCTCTTCTTCTTTTTAGCCATTTATACACTCGATTGCGGCTCCCTCAGTCAGTCATTGCGAGGCGGGTTCCTGCACAATGAAGCAACCTCGCTGCATGCTGTAAAGCATGGTTGCGCTAACAACACCCCCTAGCAATACGCAGACAGATTGCTTCGGGCAAGAACCCTCGCAATGACTCACTAAGTGGCGCGGTCAGATTGCTTTACCGTCATTCGTCGGTACAGGCGGGCAGGAACCCTCGCAATGACTCGCTAAACGGTCGATTGCGGCACCCTCAGTCAGTCATTGCGAGGCGGGTTCCTGCCCAACGAAGCAACCTCACCGCATGCTGTAGAAAAGGGTTGCACTAACCACTTGATTTGGAATATGATGACTGGTACGCTATAATCAAACACGTCGACAATTTTCTCAGTCCTCGCATGGCTAGTCAAGTAATGGCCAGTCACAGGCCTGATGCCTGCGCCCATGAAGTGGGTGTTCACCGCTATTGGTGCGTTTCTTTTATATAAAAAGCCCGGCTGTTAACCGGGCTTTCTGCATTTTGATCTTAGCGTGCTTTTTTCTTTGGATCGGCTTTCTTTTGTGCGGAGCTTTTCTTTTTTGTAGGTTTATTCTTCCTGGGCTCAGCGTTCTTGTTCGGCATACATTTAAATTTAAGGTTAGTGAATTATTAATTTTGGCTGCCAAATATTCTTCGCGTCATTGATGTTATCCTTTCGGCAACGGCGACTATTCAGACAGACAATAAGAAAACAAAGGTATGCCTATAATGAATAAATAGGACGGCCATTCCTTTTCAAGTTCCACGCCGAAGGCTATGCCTACAGCCGATATTGTTAGGATGGCTTTTCCGGGTTTGTACGTGTAATAATATCCCGGATTATTCACCACCATTTACTGCCGCTTCGATTTTGGCTACATCGATTTTCTGCATATCCATCATGGCTTCGAATGCCCGTTTCGCGACATCGCCGCCTTTGGCCATAGCCTCGGTCAACGCCCTTGGCGTTATTTGCCAGGATAAGCCCCACTTATCCCGACACCAACCACACTGACTTTCGGCTCCGCCGTTGGTAACGATCGCGTTCCAATATTTGTCGGTCTCATCCTGATCTTCGGTACATATCTGAAACGAAAATGCCTCGCTGTGCTTGAAAGCCTCCCCACCATTGAGCCCGATACAGGGCACGCCGCATACGGTGAATTCCACCGTGAGCACGTCGTCCTTTTTACCCCCGGGAAAATCGGACGGGGCCCGATGCACACCGCCTACTTTACTGTCCGGAAAAATTTGCGCGTAAAAGTTCGCGGCTTCTTCCGCATCCTGGTTGTACCACAGGCAGATAGTATTCTTTTTCATATGTTTTTAATTTGTAGGGGCTGTGAGATTGTTAGTTATAGAATGAAGGTCTGTTAAAGCGAAACTACGGCAATCAATTACGATCGCTTGTGTAAATATAGTTCTAAAGCTATTTTTTCCGTCGCTGGTCTTCGCATCTAAAGTTCAGTTTCCACATCCAACCAATCGGAGCTGGAATTGGTCTTTCCTCATGCTACAGAATCCACCCGGTTCAAACCTCGAATCAGCCCCAATATTATGGACATATTGAGGACTAATCACCTGTAAATCTTAAGTCTATGCCAGCAGTGAATGCTCAAAACTGACAGTTTGGTGCTATTACCGTTGCTACCGCACTGCGGGCCGAATTGGTGTGTTTTGATAAGCACATATATTCATGTTGCAGTATGCGATGCTTGGGTTGTCATGAATGTGAGTGAGGTTGGTATTGGGGCTACTGATACCTGCTATGACGGCAATCAGGCAAGCTTGTAAACGTAGATCGCAATCGATGCCGGTGCCAACCGCTGGTTGTTTTACAAACAGCGGATCTATCAGGTGTATGCCAGAACCGGTAAAAACTACCATTTAAATCACACAACAACCTGGATTAAATGTGGTGGCCCTGCTAAGAAACACCGGGTCCCTTCCTGGCGCGGGACTCTGTCCCGTTTTCATAGGTTACTTTTCTAACACAACTTTGAAACTCCCAATGAAACATCACTGACCGGCACTAAAGTCATAGTCTCTTTCCGAATAGTCATGAAAAAAATACCGCACGAAAGAGTTCCTTTGGGACCACCCGGATACTATTAATCTTGCTGCATGACTTAGAAAAGTAACAGACAGAGTCTGCCGCTTAAGTCCCCCGATTAAACCAAAAAAACAGGCACCCCCTTCCGGAAATGCCTGTTGTTGTTACCTGCACAAACTGCTGCCTAAGCTGCTTTTGAATTGTGGGTGTCGGTGGAAGTAGTGCCTTCAGTTGCTGGCGCTTCGTCGGCGGTGTATCCGCGCCGGGCCATCAGGTCGTTGTAATCTTTAATCAGTCCATTCAATGCATTGATGGCGGAGAGAAAGGGCTCGGGCTGCTTTTTCTTGTTGATGGTGTATTGGGCATCGAGGGCATCCCGCAACGCGTAGTACAGCTGGTTGGTTTGGGCCCTTTTCTCTTTTACACGATCCTGGGTGCTGAGGCCTTTGTCTACTGAACGGTCAACATAGAATGTGTCGAACGCAATGTTGGCGGCGCTCAGTTCTGTTTTCCAGCTGTCGAGGCCCAGGGCGGTAAGGGCGGCTGTGAGTTCTGGTTTGCTGCTCCAGTCTTTTACGATGTTGTCGATCTTGTTGGTTTCGTTCTGGTAGCTTTCCCGGGCGATGGAACTACCAAACGCATTGAGGTGGACGAGTAGTGTGTTGGCATTTGCCTTGGTAACTGCGTCAGTGCTATAATTGAAACCAGAAATAAGCGTGATAACACCATTCAATGCGTTGTCACGGCGGTTATCCAGCAGTTCCAGTTCCTGGGTAAGCTTATTAGCGCTGATACCATTCAGCAAATTCTGCAGGCTCGCAGCGCCGGCTTCCACGTCGTCATATTCATCCTGTATCGCCAGCGCGGTGAGGTTGAAGCGTTGAATCACGTTAAGACTATTATTTAAGAATTGCGAATAGTCGTTGTTCCGAAGGCTGTATAATGTTATTGAATTGATCATTTGGTTATTTTTTTAATGTTAATTATTGAATTGTCCACCGAATGCGGTGAATCATGAGTGAGTCATGCACCGGTAAATCAGCAATCCTGCTGTTTTACCGGTGCAGAAATGCGGAAAAGTTAGGAACACGAATGTTTGGGACCTTCCGCATGATGCGGAAGCCTTGGACAGTAGTGTTTGGGACTTTCCGAATGATGCGGAAACCCTGGAACAGTAGCGTTTGAGACTTTCCGTAGGATGCGGAAACCTGGAACACTAGTGTTTGAGGTTTTCTGCATGCCTGGCCTGGCCGATTGATATTGCTTTGGTTCCAGACAGTCAACACAATTAAACAGACCACGATGTTAGGAGGAGAATGACAATTGGCCGGCGGTAGCGCTTGTGCGACCGATGGAGTAGGATTGAAAAATGAAAATAGGGAGATGGAAATAGGTGCGGTGCAGCCGTAATTCCGGCTATGCATGGCATTAGACAGGAGCCTATTGGATTTGCTTATATACATATGTCTACTTTAACCTTTGAATGGAATTGCCAAAACGGTATAGACTTGTTAAAATGCTGCACGACAGCCGGTTGCAACATTTGTAGGACAAAATAGGAAGCTTTTATTATCAAATAATCTGCCTTGGTGTTCTTCAGGGTGTTTTAACAAAATCAATAGAAAAACAGGCGGTAAATGTTATATATATCATAATGCCCTGCCATGCTACACCTTACTGGCGCTGGCCTCCGGCTTTTGCCGGGGTATTACTTAATAAGGCGCCATGGGGTCATATGTGACAAGGAGAAAGGTGGGACAGGGTTTACCACGAAGTGGTTTTACATTAGTGCCCACGGGCGAAACCAGGAGATTAGTTTTCGAACTAGCGGCCCAACCTTGATAAGGGTTGAATCCAGCCAGGCTGGTGGAAGTTGCGGTAAGAATATTGGGAACATTTCGTTGCAAAAGGTGTCAACCTTTTATAGGTTGGCAACCCTTGTGCTATTGGCCGTTGGTGAAAACACCAAACGGCGGCAGGTTTGGGTATCTTTAATTGGAACAGCACCGAAGGCGGAAAACTTAGCACGACAACGGATAATTTGAGAATAACAAAAAATGGTATGCGGATAGCTGATAAACCAACAGGCAAAGGCTGGGTGAACCTGGTAGAAAACCTCAATGATTGGAATGCAGAAAACCCCTATTGGACATTAGAGAAGGGAATCTTGCATGGCGATTACTCCGGAGGTAAATCGGATAACTACGCCTACACAAAAACCACCTATAAAAATAATGAACTGAATGACCTGGTGCGGATGACTCGTGACGGCGCCAACTCGGGTGTTTGCAGAGGTCTCCAACCAACTGATGCTGACAATGCCCCCGGTTATCAGATAGATATGGGGCCGGGTTATTGGGGCTGCCTTTGGGAAGAACCTAAAGCAGGTATGGTTCAAAAATATAACGAAGAGCTCGCAGATAAATTAGTGAAGAAAAATGATTGGAACCCTTACGATGTCATTGCAGATGGGCACCCTATTTCAGCCCCGTTAAATGGTATAAAAACGATCGATGCCGTTCACCTCGGTGGTTTTAGTGAAGGAGCTATCGGTTTGCAACTTTGTCATGGGGATAAGCATAATGTTCCCGATGTGAAAAACCTATATATACGTAAATTGAAATACCAGATTCCCGTGCATGAAATTATCTTTTCATTGCGACACCCTCAGTCAGTCCTTGCGAGGCGGGGTTCCTGCCCAACAAAGCAACCTCACCGAGTGCTGTAACGAAAGATCTCCGTGTCAACGCCAGACTTAGGTAAGTGTCGAAAAAAGCCATCCGCGCAATGGGATGGTATCCGTGGCTGATAACTGTATAACCCTGTTCACACAGCTCGCCGGTAACCCGTTCGAAATCGATCACCGGCAAGCGAAAAGTAAAATGCTGCCTGCCGCCCGGGAGTTATTTAGCGAGATAGTTATGAAAAATGCTTTGGGTTGAAAGGGGCTCCACAT
This sequence comes from Chitinophagaceae bacterium, assembly GCA_039925965.1. GTDB lineage: Bacteria > Bacteroidota > Bacteroidia > Chitinophagales > Chitinophagaceae > JAZKFT01. The sequence goes on along the minus strand of JBDSXW010000124.1, from coordinate 18,125 downwards.
ATTCGATTAACCACCCTCCGTCGCAGGCCTGCAAGGTCAGCCCGAATCCGGTCCAGTTTTGGGCATACCATAACCATTTTCGCTTTGTTTAATGTACTCTGTTGCATTCATCCCAAATTTCTCCCGGAAGCACTTTCGGAAATGTGATAAGTCTTTAAACCCTACCGCATAGGCCACTTCAGAAACATTCAGATTTTTTTGTTCCAGTAATTGGGCTGCCCGTTTCAGCCGTACGTCACGAATAAATTCTTTAACCGTCATCCCCGTCAAGGCTGATAATTTGCGGTACATCTGCATGCGGCTCACGCCCATTTGTTTACAGAAGGTTTCAATATCAAGATCCGAATCGTCGATGTTTTTTTCCACCACTTCTATAGCACTTTGCAAAAACAGTTCGTCGTGTGAAGTAACCGCAACAGTAGTGGGAGAGATCACTAATTCCCCGGTAAATTTTTTGCGCATGGAATCCCGCAACGAAATCAGGTTTTCAATCTTTGTTTGCAGTATGGAAATATCAAATGGCTTGGTAATATAATCGTCGGCTCCGTTGGAAAGTCCTTCGATGATATGTTGCTTTGAAGAAAGTGCGGTGAGTAATATGATTGGTATATGGGATGTATATTCATCGGCTTTTAATTTTTTGCACAACTCGTTTCCGTCCATGCCTGGCATCATCACATCGGATAAGATGATGTCTGGTAACAGCTTCTGGGCCAGCCGGAGTCCGTCTACTCCATTTGCCGCTTCCTCGATGTGGAATTGTGATTCAAAATTGTAGCGGATAAATTGTCGCACATCAGCGTTGTCTTCGATGATGAGCAATATGTTTTCTGACAGCAAGTCTGTCTGAGATGGCTCTTCACTTTCTGCAGGAGGTGTGTCCGGCTCGTTGGTTAGGTGTGAAGCAGTAAGTTGTTCCGGGTGTTCTTTGATCAATGGCAGGCGAACCGTAAACCTCGTCCCTTTGCCAGGCTCACTATCTACAAAAATCTCCCCTTTGTGCAGCTTTACCAGTTCCCGGGTCAGTGCCAGGCCAATACCAGTACCACTCTCACTTTTATTCTTCGACACCTGGAAGAAGCGCTGAAAAATCCGTTCGCGGTATTCAGGTTCTATGCCAATGCCATTGTCCTTAACTACAATTTCTATAAACTCGTCGTGGCTGTCAAAAGACTGATCAACCGCGATGGAAATAAACACGGCTACAGTGCCATTCGGTTCGGTAAACTTAAACGCATTTGAAAGTAGGTTGTTAAGAATCTTCGCTAGCTTATCCGGGTCGAAACAGACCATCATCGATTCGTTCGTAACACTGAACTTCAGCTGGATGCTTTTGTCTTCTGCCATTGAAGAAAATGAATTGACAATCTCCCTGGCAAAGGGAACCAGGTCGCCCGGCATCAGTTCCAGTTTGAGATTGCCAGTTTCAAGCTTGCGAAAATCGAGCAGTTGATTCACCAGTTTTAGCAGGGCATGTGCATTCCGGTACATAATTTCAACCTGGCTCCGCATCAGTTTAGGCGGCATCTCTGTATTCATGATGCGCTCCAATGGTCCGATAATCAGCGTGAGTGGCGTCCTTATTTCATGCGACACATTTGTAAAAAAACTAAGTTTAATGGCGTTGACTTCATTGAGCTGCCGCACTTTCAGCCGCTCCAAATCCAGCTGCTGCTTCATCTTTTCGCGGTTTACCACAAAGTTAATGATCATGGAGATTATACCCATTGCTGCGAGAAAAGCCAGGAGCCGGAACCACCAGGTTTTCCAGAAAGGCGGTAATATCCTGATTTGCAGTTGCAAGCCTTCTTTATTCCAAACCTGGTCATTGTTGGCAGCAATCACAGAGAAAGTATAAGTGCCCGGGTCAAGGTTCGTATAAGTAGCGGAATGCATCGACCCTGCTTCATTCCAGTCCTTATCGAAACCTGTCAATTTAAACTTATAGGTATTTTTCTCCGGCCTTACAAAGTTGAGAGCGGCAAATTCGAGTGTAAGAATATTATAGTCGTAAGGGATTACAATTTCTTTGGTTGTTGCGATACTACTATGAAGCACCGAAAACTGATCATTGATAATTACTGACTTATTGAAAATTTTCAGATCGGTGAGCACCACTGGTGGCTGGTAGTTGTTCGGAATCACTTTGGCCGGATCAAAAAGATTGAATCCGTCAACACCACCAAAAATCAGTTCGCCGGTTGTGAGCTTGCAAGCTGCGCCGTAGTAGAATTGGTTGTTTTGCAGGCCGTCCCGTTTGTCAAAATTAGTAAAGGTTTCCGATTCGGGATCGAACACGGCCAGGCCATTGGCCGTACTTAACCAAAGGTGCCCGCTATTGTCTTCCAGCACTTGGAATACCTGGTTATTGGGCAGGCCTTTTCTTTCGTCGTAATATTTTAATGATTGATTATTTGTACCAAGCAACACAAGTCCATTATTCCTGGTAGCTAGCCAATGACGCTCTTTGCTGTCTTCGTAAAAACAACTGCCCTGCTCACGGACGGTGCTGATAATGCCGGTGCCCGGTTTAAAGATGCCAACCACACTCTGCAAGCCCAACCACAGCTGGCCTTTACCATCTTCGCTAATCCAGGCTACCTGCTGACTTTTTGTAATATTCTGATGGATAAAGCTATTGGTCTGCTCATTGTACAGATCAAGCCCCGCATCCGTGCCTACCCAGATATTGCCGTTTTTATCCCTATGCAAAGCCCATACACTATTGTCTGATAGACTGCCCGATTGTAAAGTGTCGTGGCGAAAATGGGCGAACCGTTTAGACGCTACGTTGTATACACTAATCCCTTCCTTGTAAGTGCCTATCCAAACATTTCCTTTTTCGTCATCCATAAATGCTTTGATACCATTTCCCGACAGGGAATTTGCATTGCCGGCTTCATGGGTGAGGTAGCTGAATTGTTCCGTTTTCCGATCGAGGATATTTACGCCACCCTCACCGGTTCCTATCAGGATGGTGTTACCTGTTTTGTCGGCCCAGGCAGCATACACTTCATTGTTATTGAGGAATTTTGAATTGTTCTTCATCGCCCTGTATTGCCTGAATATCTGCCTCCCCGGAACCATCAGGCTGATACCACCCCGGGTAGAAATCCAGATGTTTTGTCCTGCATCTTTATAGACATGCAGTACAGAATTATTGACAAGTGATTTTTCTTCATTTTCCACATTGCCAAACCAGGAGGCGCTATCTTTCCTGGCGTTATATACATACAGGCCGGCCCGGCTCCCGATCCAATACAGCCCTTTGTCGTCGCGTACTACAGAGCGAATGGTTTGGCTCCATTCGCGGTCGCCGTCCAGCCGTATTTTGCGTACCTGCATGGAGGCAGGGTTTACCTGAAATAAGCCATTGTTATAGGTGCCAATCCATAGCATTCCCTCAGGGTCATTGTAAATCTCCCATATCTCATCCTTTAGTTCCGGAAAACCTGCATACACTCGGGTGAATTGCTGCGTGGCCGGGTCAAAGAGGTCAAGCCCGGTGTTGGTGCCCACCCATAATTTTCCATTCATGTCAAATTGTAATACCCTTACATACGTGTTGGACGGCGAGGATGGGTTCCCTGGTTTGAAGGGATACCATTGCACCTTTTTAGAAAGCGGGTCATAGACTTTTATTCCAATATTGGTTCCCAGCCACAAACGGCCATCTTTGTCCTCTGCAATGGTTTTCACCGAAGTGCCAATGCCTTTTACGGAATCCGCTGATAAGATATGTTCAAACGTCTCCCGTTCGCGGTTGAACCGGTTTAATCCGCCAGATTCTGTCCCGATCCAGAGATTGCCTTTTTTATCTTCATAAATCACCCTTACAAGTAACCCGGAAAGGCTGGTGGAATCTGTAGGGTCGTTGCGAAAGGCAGTGAACCGGTAGCCATCATAACGGCTGATGCCATGGTTGGTGGCAAACCACATATAACCGCGCTTATCCTGGAATGCCTGTTGCACGGTGTTATTCTGCAATCCATTTTCGAGGGTATAGTTTTCAAAAACAACCTGGCCGGGTTGTGCCAAACAGTTTTCGCTGCTCATTGAAAGCATGGTGACCAGCATATAAACCAGGAAGATCTTAATCGAAAATTTCATTACAAATAAATTAGAAGGCGGCACTTGCCTTTCAATGATGGCGGCTAAAATAATCTTTTCCCTGCTGTTTGAAACCCAGCTTTTACTGCCTGCCAGTTATTGGATTTTCAGGGCTATTACACCAAAAAAGCCCTGTACAACCATATGTGTACAGGGCTTTGGTAGCATTAATCCGTTTATTGTTTTATTATTTTGAGTGTTGCTGTTTTGGTTCCTGCGGTTACACGAAGGTTATACACCCCGTTCGTAACTGTTCCATCAACCGGGAGCACTATATTGCCTTCTACCGCGCCCAGGTTCCATTGCCTGATTAACTGGCCCTGGCTGTTATAAAGCGCTGCTGACACCTGGCTTCTAGCCGCATTACCCACCTGAAGCGCAATATTGTTTTTGACTGGATTCTGCGTGAGACGCACAAAGTTGTTATTCGGAAGTCCATCAATCTTCAAGATCGAGCTGTAAACAGAGCGACCATCTTTATCCACCATTTTAAGGCGGTAGAAAACCGTTGCCGTAGTTTTTTCATTGTCGGTGAAGCGGTACTCCTGCTGTCCGGCAACTATTGTGCTTGCTGCTATCTGGCCTGTCGTAGTGAAACGACTAGCATCATAGCTACGTTCGATTTCGAAATGACTGAAATCGCGTTGGTTGGTCGTTTGCCAAACCAGGCCCACTAGTCCGGCGCTGTTGCGGCTACCTGAGAAAGAAACTAACCTGATTGGTAAACTTAGATCATTGCCCATCACATAGAAGCAGGCATTTTTAACGATCCTTACACCGTCTGCCGTTACCTGCGAATAAGAAGCACTGTTGAACCCGATCTGGATAAATTTCTGGTTGATAGGAGTGCCCGCTACCGTGGTGCCGGTTGGTATTTCAAGAATGCTTACCTGGCTGGATTGCCCCGGAATCGTTGCTAATGACTTAATAATTCCTCCATTTACATTTCTGAATTGGGCAGGATCCATATAGGTAATACCCTTTAACCCCGCCACGGTTGATAAGACCTGGACCTCATTTCCATTGATCCATGTGACACCATTAAATACCGGGTGGGTTTTGTCGATCACAGCCAGCCTGGTATCGGTAGGGCTTTGGTCAAAAGCAGTTTCTGAATTGGACCAGTACCAGGCGGCACTGGCATTTTTGTACGAATGCACTTTCATCATAATGAATGGCTTATTAAGGCCCTTCAGTTCCAGTACGCCCGGATCTTCGGAACCCGCTACCTCACTGAATAGCACCAGGTCAAAGTTGTTGTAGTTATTACCTGAGATACCTGAATTTACTTCCGTGACGATGAAATTCGGATCGGTCTTTAGCCCGGTCAGTATTTTGGTGTCGTTGGAGTAGGTAGGCAATGCGCCGTTGGTGACGTAAGCAATTTTGTATTTGGTAGGGGTAAACAATACATTGATCGTGCCCTGGTAGGAGACTGCATTGCCACTACCGCCGACAGTGCTGACAGTATAGGTGCCAAACGTAGAAGGGATACCGCTGATGGTTACTGTTTTGGCCGTTATATCTTTTGTTACAGACAGGCCGGCCGGAGCTCCGGTTACCGAAACATCAGTCGTTCCGCCGCTCCAGGTAAATACGATATCTGTTATCGAGCTGCCCTTGTTAACATCCTGGTTGAGATTGCCGGTATATGACAGGGCTGCCGGTGGAATATTAGTAAGGGTTATACTGGCCTGTTTTGAAGCAGCCAAACCCGCACCCCCAATAGTGCTTACTGTGAACGTGCCCGCTGTCGTTGGATTTCCGGTGACTGTTAGTGTTTTTGCTGCGACATTTTTTGCAGCACTAACACCAGCTGGCAAAGTAGTAACAGACACATCGGTAGCGGTTCCACCCCAGGTAAATACTATGGAATCGATGGCGTTACCTGCAAATACTTCCTGCTGCAGATTGCCTTTTGCGGAAAGGATTGGCACCGAAGGACAGCCGCCATAAGCTTCACCGGTTTCAGTAACATATAGCGTAGCACCCGCACCACAAACCGGGTTGGTAACTGCAGCCTGCACATCAGCAGAAGGCATCGGAGTGTATTCATACGGTGGCGGGTTCACCGAACCGTAGTTATTACTGCCACCTACACAGTCCACAAATTTAATGGAGATCGCACCTGTGCCCAGATCGCCTATTGTCGCTGTGGCATTCACGTTGAATACACCGCCCTCTACATAGGTAGTGGTTCCATTGGTGCCGGCTGTAAGACCGATAACATCCGCTGCGTCCTGGCTGTTCCAGTAACAATTCAGCATATGGATCTCTCCGTTCCTGGCGCGTACCATCCTTGCTTTCACACCCTGCGCCCACCAGCAGTTTTGCCAGGTGGTGCTGTAGTGTCCGTCCAGGGGCGCATCCGAATCCGAGCCTCCGATCAGGTTGGAGAAACGATGATCTGCGGAACCACCTGGTCCACCTGGTCTTGCGGGCTTCAGGTAGGTAAACTTACACCAGGAGGCAGTGATACTGTCCGACTCCCCGGTGTTGTCAAAATTGTCATCGCAACCATCCTGGAACTCGCAATGGTCTACCCATAATTTATAACAGCCTTTGTTCGTTAGCAAATCATAGCCATCCACATCATAGGCACCAGGGCCTTCAAAAATCAGGTTCTGGAAAATTACATTCCTTGATCCTTCCGTGAGATAGAAAATGCCCGATCCGGATTTGGTCTGATCGAGATTGATCAACCTGGCACCTGGTAAGCCAATGATGGATTTGTTGATAAAAACACCGGTGATCCGGTTGGTGGTGATGGTTCCGGACACAAGAATCACCGACTTAGGTCCGGCGGCGGCCGCAGCAAGCTCTGCCGCATTGGTCACCTTAATTGTGTTGGCCGCGGTAGGTGCTCCACCGCCTGTGGTTCCTTCAGCAAAACCAATCGGTTGAGAAAACCTGGAAGAGACAGGTGTATTGAAACTGATCTCAGCTCCGTACACAGTCCCCACACTGTTTGTTGCATAGGCCCTCACATAGTATTTGAAATTCTCGGTGAGGCCGGTCATGGTAGCCGCGTGAAAACCTGCCCCGGAGCCAGCAACTACTTTATTGCCAGCAATAGTGGGATTACCGGTGGTATTCCAGCAAAGACCCGAAACGGTCATTGCATTGCCGTCATCAGTCACGGTTGCTCCACCAACAGCTTTGTAAGAAAAAATGGATGTGACTGCTTCGGTAGTTACGGCTGGGATGGCCACGGAACCGGTTGTGAGTTGTTTTATTTCACCATAGCCCGTGCCCGCCACATTCACCGAGTAAGCCCGGTAATAGTACGAGGTGTTGGGTGTAAGGTTGATGAGGGTGCTTTGAAAAGATCCCGATCCGGTACCGTCGGATGATTTGGCGTCGGCTGTAGTCGGGTTGCCGGTTGTATTCCAGCATACGCCCCGCTGGCTGATGGCTGCACCGCCACTATCGCTGATAGCACCGCCACTTGTAGCAAGTTCTCCTTTTACATCGGTAGCAGTGGTAGTAGACAGCACAGGAATCGTTGCTGCAACCGTGGTGAAATTCAGTTCGTTTCCGTAACCCGTTCCAGAACGGCTCGTGGCATAGGCACGCAGGTAGATAAGCGTTCCGGCAGGCAAGCCTGATATGGCACTTACGAATGCACCGGTACCTGAACCATTTGGCACTTTATTGTCGGCAAGAATGGGTGCCGTAATGGTGTTCCATACGATGCCACGCTCTTCCACAGGTTTTGTACCAGCAGAACTGATATCGCCGCCGGAGGTTGCAGTATTCTTGCCAATATTGGTTACGGCAGTAGTCGTCATAACCGGTGGTGTGCCCGAAGGAAACACGGTAACAGAAACATTATCGATATCGGCATCACTGCCGCTATTGTTGCCGATTCTTAACCGGTTCACCGTTCCGCTATTAATGTTCGTGATAATTTTTTCGCCCTTAACGCTTACTACATCACCGAGCACGGACCAGGTAGCGCCACCATTGGTAGAAGTATAAATGGTGATTGTACGACCACCGCGGCCTTCGGAAAAGCTAAGCGAAGACACGCCGTCATCTAAAAGTGGCGTTGTTACATAGGAGCCACTTTTTAAAAGCCGGAGCGCACTCGGCGAACCATCAGTAATATATAAAGGGCTGGTAGACCGGTAAGCATTGAAATAGATCCAGTCGCCCTGACCGGGTACATTAATGGTAACCGGGCTGGTGGGTTGCGTGGTGGGCATCTGCGAATTATCGTTAAAAGGCTGGGTCCAGTAAGCGATGGCGGCATCTGCGGCACGGGTGGTAAAAGGCACCACCAGGCCATAACTGATTCCCTGCGGGGTCTCAGCATAAGCTTTCGTATAATAGGTTTTGCCAATCTCCAGGCCGCTAAGTGTCGCGGAAAAGGGTCCGGTAGTTCCGGCGATTGGTAGTTTGCTCGAATTAAAATCCGGTGATCCGGTGGTGCTGTAGCAAATACCCCGACTGGTAATAGTAGTAGCGCCGGTAGAGCTGATATTTCCGCCAACTACCGCCGAAGTTTGGGTGATACTGGTGGGCGTGGTGGTCGCGGCAGTAACGCCAGGCGCGCCGGCACTGGTTACCAGGATATTGTCTAAATAAACACCGCTATTGGAGTTACATGAAAACCTGATGTACCGTACAGCAGGACTATTGATAGTGACGCTTCGAAGCGTCCATGTCGCAGTTGATACATAAGTATCAACCAGCGTCCACGTAGAACTGTCTGCTGATGTCTCAACGGTAATGGTTCGGCTGCTCGTTCTGATCGTGTAGTAAGTCAACACTCCGGCACCGTTTTCAAGACGGGGGGTTGTGAGGGCAACGGTTTTGGTTTTAATAACCAGGGAAAACGCTCCATCATAAGCCGTTACGGCGTTGGATTGGATATTGTCTTTTGCAACGGTCCAGGTGCCGGTGGCGGTCGGTATCCTGTTAAAGGAACCCGAAGCATTCGCCCAGATATTCTCTTCAAAACTTTCAGGGGTATATGTATAGGACTGTGCATGTAACGCCGGTAACCCGGAGAAAACTGAAATCAGGAGGGCCAGGCATAGCTGTAACTGGCGGGGCAATCTTTTCATAAGCAATGTTTTGGGGCAATGTTGTTTAATAACGATTATCGAAGCCCAAAACTAGATTGGCATTGAGTAACAAAGCGCTGCCTGCTGGCCCAATGGCGGGTGAGGCTTCCCAAAAAGCGGGGTATATTTCCCATCAGCGGTTTAACCCGGTGCCAGACGCATATTAATAGCTGAAACAATAGATTTTTTGCCAACAAGGAGCTACCCAAATGACGTGATGCAGTATTGCTCGCCGTTATCAACGCAACAAACCTGGCCAGGTTCGGCCCCACCGGTTGGTAAGCCAGCAACACGTCTGGCGCTGCTATCATCCCCAACATTTCTGCTTCCGCAATGGTGGCGCATTTGAATTTTGTAATGCCTTCCTCCACCATCAATTGGCAGGCTTCTTTCATCTTATTGGTCTTAACATGCGGCCGCAACGCATCCGCATGATGCACTATCTTTTTCGCGACGCCAACTATTCTCCTTAACCCGCGGCAGGTATACCAGCAATGCCGGTGAATCAATGGTGTCGATATTGTCCACGGTGTACCAGTTCGGTACTATTGTTTCTTTGTGGTGCATGTTGATTGAATCCAATGTTGTTTAGTTCTGTCCTGCCAATATAATGTTTCTCTAAAGTCAATACTAAGATCTCCATCCGTTGCGAAAACCTTCTACCCTCAATGGCAGGCGGGTTCCTGCCCGACGATGCAACCCCCACCGCATGCTGTAAAGAAAGGCTGCGTTTAAAGCTACCCGCCCCAACAGAGCGCAGTCAGATTGCTTCGGGCAAGAACCCTCGCAAAGACTGCCTCTATTGGTGCAGTCAGATTGCTTCGGGCAATTCCAGACGTCCGGGACCCGCAAAGACTTGTTCAATACCAATATCTTCGGAAATAAACAAACACCACCTTGAAAAACAAGCTCCGTTACATAACCACCACACTGCTATTGAACGCGTTCACCGCCCAGGCCCAAACCGGCCCCATCGATATTGCCAGCTACCACGCCTCTATAGAACCGGACATCACACACCACTCCATCAAAGCATCCGTCACAATATTTTACAATGTACAAAAGGCGGCGCTCCAACAAATAATCCTCGATGCCGGTGCACTCGAAATCGACTCCGTTGTCAACGACACCACCAGGTTGCATTTCGAAAAGAAAAATAAACAGCTGATTATACAATTGGCCAAGGCGATGGCTGCCGGCGAAAAGAGCAGCCTGACGATTAGTTATCACGGCACGCCAAAGGCCGGACTAGTCTTCCCCGCCGGCGGATCCCAGGTGCACACCGCTTTCTCCACCAGTCAATGGATGCCCTGTGTAGACGCCCCTTCCGATAAGGCCAGCTTTTACCTGGACCTCATCTTACCATCATCCCTTAAAGTAGTTGCTAATGGTACCTTCACAGGCAGTAAAGCAGCGACTGATGGAAAGCTGGTTACGAGTTGGCAGCAAACCAATCCTCAATCCAGCTACCTGTTTGGCTTCGCTGCTGGCTTGTATAACGAAACCACGCAAACGTATAACGGAATAACACTCCGCAATCTTGCCACCCCTAAGTTTTCTGTTACAAGATTGAAGCAGGTATTTGCTACTACTGCAGGCATGCTCCAGTTTTACGAAATGGTTTCGGGTGTTCCCTACCCGGATAAAACCTATACCCAGGTGCTGGCCCCCGGCAATACCCAACAGGAAATGAGCAGCTTCACGGTGATGAACGAGGCCTATGGTGAAGAAGTATTGGAAGACAAAGAAGCCGTCTGGCTAAGCGCCCACGAAATGGCGCATCAATGGTGGGGTAATGGTGTTACGAATGATAGTTGGAGTCATTTCTGGCTCAATGAAGGCCTCACCAATTTTATGGTGGCTGCTTATTTCGAACGCTATTTTGGCAAAGCCCGGTACAAAGAACAAATACAGGAATACCGTACCAAATACCAAGCTGTAAAGGCGAAGGGTGCAGACAAACCACTCGTATTTCCAAATTGGAACAACCCCAGCACTGACGACCGCATATTGGTGTACAATAAAGGTGCTTACGTTATCCATCTATTGCGGGAAACCCTGGGAGAATTGATGTTTTGGAAAGCTATAAAATGCTACACCCGGGAATATTGGGGTAAAACCGTTACCACGCAGGATTTTCAACATTCGCTGGAAACCAGCACCGGCAGGGACCTAGTTGCTTTCTTTCAGAAATGGATCTACTACAATCCTCTTCATCAGTAATAGCGAAAATCTAGAGGATTGGCTTTATGGTTTATCGCGAGGGATGCTGCCGGCTTGTACCGACGAATGACGGTAAAGCAATCGCCTGCGTTATTTTGGTGTCATTGCAACCTCCTTCGAAAGTCATTGGCTGGCAGGTTCCTGCCCAGCGAAGCAGCCTCACCGCAATCGTAAAGAAGCGTTTCGCTGATAACCACTCCAAAAAAAGTTGTATAGTTGGGTGTAAACGCACAACTGAAAACATTAAAATATGGATGAGCCGGTTGGGGTTGCGGGATCATTTATGGCCCCTGATTGGACTTCAGTGAAAACACCAATGGCGGCTAAAAAAACCGTTGCACCAGCAGAAGTTTTGGAACCAATGCAAGGCCCCTAAGGGTTGCCAAAACATTAAGGGTTGGGAAACTTACATATCCAGGTATATTAGTAACGATCATAATTTCTCATAGATCAGAAAATGCTGTATCGGTAGAAAATCACCTGTAGAATACAGCTTGAAACCATTGGCTTCCATCTCTTTGTTTAATTGTATCACCGTGGTTTTATGCAGTGGTTTGATAGGTATTTTCGGGTCTTCCCCGCGGTATTCAATCAGCAATATTTTTCCGGATGGTTTCAGTGCCTTTCGAAGGGCTTGCAGCATTTCCGACGGGTATTGCAGTTCGTGGTATACATCCACCATCAGGGCCAGGTCGGTGCTGTTATCCGGGAGGTTGGGCGATTGTTCACCGCCTTTGATCACCGTTACTACTGTATCCTTTAGCTGCTTCTTTCTGGCAGCCAGCATCGCCAGCATTTCATCCTGGATATCCACTGCGAATACTTTGCCCCCGGGTATTTTTTTAGCAATCCGGAAACTATAATAGCCGGTGCCGGCGCCAATATCTGCCACCGCGCTATTGGGTGTAAGCGGTATATTGGCAATGGCCAGGTTGGTATTTTCTTCCTGGTTCCGCTCATCCCGGTCCAGCCAATCGCTGGCTCCGGCACCCATCACAAAAGATATTTCCCGCCCCAGGTAAAACTTGCCAATGCCATCGGCAGATCCCTTAGCATAGGTATAGATGCTGTCTGTTTTGGCTTTGCTGGTAACAGGTGTTGGCTGCGCAGTACAACCTGTGCAAATCCATAATAGTAACACCAGGGGACGTTTCATTTTCAAAGCGATTTCGATTGCCATGGTGGCATTACAAAATTTTCGCCGGGATGTTTGTTGGGCGGGGAAATTAATGGGAGGTTAGTCGCAAAATCGCCGTTTTAATAAACCAGGCGAAAAAAATAGTAGAGCTTGGTTGGTGCAAACGCCGGATTGAAAACATTAGTCCTACTTTCTGCTCCGCTGGCGTATGGACTGGTTCTGACCGTAATTTAAAAAACGACATCAGGCCATTGACCGGTGCACTGGCGATTATCGATCAACTTAAGGCATCTGTTTACACTTTTAAAACAAGCGAATACAAAAAGATGCACCTCCCGGAAGGATTACAATATGGCTTGATCGCCGATGAGTTGGAGCAAATTTTGCCAACTGCAGTAAAAAAAGCGGTGCAGCCGCCAACGTACGAAAGGAATGATGAGAAGAATGGAAAAAAATAAGTGACGAGGTAGCATTTAATGCGGTGAATTACGCAGAGATGATCCCTATACTTATCAGCGCTGTGCAGGAGCAGCAAACAATAATCCTTGATCTGAAAAAGCAAATTGAAAAACTAAACGTAGAAATAGTTACAATAAAAACTGATCAAAAGCAATAATATGAAAGATGCCGGAGCAATCCTGGTTTCAATCACTTCACCTATCAGATGGTTAGGGTTGCCAACCTTCAAAAGGTTGGCAACCCTTTGGCAAATGATGTTCCGGCTGGGGTAGTTCAAAATTTGTAGCCGCGAACTGGCCGTTGGAAAAATCACCAAACGGCGGCAGGAGCGTGTCTTTGATTTGTACACCAGCAACTGCGGAAAGTTTTAATGTTTTATTTACTTTTTTGTTTTTCCATCTCGGCTCTAAGTAATTCAACTTCCTTTTTAAGTTCTTCAATAAAAACCTGCTGTTCCTGTACGGCTTTTACCAGGGGCATAATAAATTGGCTGTAGGCAAGACTGTAATGATCTTTATTATTGGCTGGAACATGAACACCATCAAATTGATAACCTAATTCCATAGCAGCTTTTTCTACATCCTGTGCAAGAAAACCTGTATGAACTATATCGCCTGTGCAGCTTGATATTTGGCGGGCGATTGACTGATCAATAATTCCGGTATTGTGATAATTTACCAGCTTTTCTTCATCAAAATTATAAGTAACGGGTGTTAGCTTCTTAATAAAATCTAAACCAGGCACATTCGTTTTTATATTGTATTTAAATCTTGCATCGGAAGGGGTTATCACATTGTTTGCATGTAAAGTTGCAAAAGAATTTCCAAAGTAAATATCTGTAACAGCACCATTACCGATCTGTACGGTATTACCAGCCGACACTCTTGCATTATAACCAATCGCAGTAGCATTACTGTAAGTACCCGGTCCATTTACGCCGGCTAAATACCCTATTGCAGTATTGCCGGTCCCGCTGGTATTATCATATAATGCCCCGCTTCCTACCGCAGTGTTTTGACTTCCGCTGGTATTATTAAGTAAAGAACTTACACCATCCGCAGTGTTATCATTTCCATTGCTGACGATTAAGGCGTTTACACCTGTGGCAGTATTCAATGCCCCTGAGGTATTGTTCCTTAGCGCATAGTTGCCAATAGCTGTATTAGCGCCACCCGTATTATTTTTTAAAAGTGCACTGTCACCCGCTGCGGTATTTTGAGTGCCTGTAGTATTACTATAAAGCGCATGTGAACCTAATGCGGTGAGGCCACTAACAGTAGTATTACTAAATAAAGCAGCCATTCCGGTTGCTGTATTATTATTACCGGATGTGTTTGCAAAAAGAGCAAGATGACCATTTGATGCATTTTCATAGCCACTTATATTATATTTAAGGGAAGCAAAGCCATTGGCTGTATTGCTGTACCCAGTGGTATTAAATGTAAGGGTGCCATAACCACTGGCTGTATTAAAATTGCCATTTATATTTGAGTAGAGCGCTGAATCTCCACTGGCAGTATTCCAACTACCGCCAGAATTGGAAAATAAAGCATGAAAACCAGTAGCAGTGTTACTTCTACCTGTGGTATTGTTCCTGGCAGCCTTGTAACCCACTGCAGTATTTTCAATGCCTTCTGTTGGATTTAAACTTCCAAAACTATTACTGTATAAAGCCTCATTTCCCACAGCAGTTATATTATCTCTTCTATTATAATAAGCAGCCTTAGATCCAATAGCAATATTATTATTTGCTGTATCATTTGTTCTGCCTGCCCAAAAACCAATTGACACATTTTCATTACCTTTTCTTATTGCATCATTTGCTCCGGCGCCTATTCCTATATTCAAATTTCCTGAAGTAATTCCGCTTAAAGAGTAATTGCCAACTGCAGTATTAGAATTGCCGGATGTTATTCCATTCATTGAAAAATTTCCTACAGATACATTGCTGAAACCTGAAGAGCCGGCAACTCCGGTTTGAGACAAATTGCCAATCGCCACATTCTCATACCCTGTTTTATTGGCACCTAAAGAATAATATCCCACTGCCGTATTTGAATATCCTGACGAATCAGCGTAAAGAGAATATGCACCATTCGCGACGTTTTGGGATGATATCTTGTGAGAATAAAGTGCTGAGAATCCATCGGCAGTATTATAATTCCCGTTTGTGTTTGAAAAAAGCGCACGGGAACCATTGGCTACGTTATACGAGCCTGATGTATCATTAAAAAGTGCACTATAACCATCTGCAGTATTTTCCTGACCTATCCGGTTTAAAACAAGTGAATATGCGCCATTCGCTGTATTAGCTGACCCTGAAGTATCAGAATAAAGTGATTGAAATCCGCTGCCAGTATTTAAAATACCTGTTTTATTGTTTCTGAGAGCAAAAGCACCATTTGCAGAATTGTTGTTGCCTGTTGTATTACTTTCCATTGAATGGCTTCCATTTGCAGTATTAAAGCTGCCGCTGGTATTTGAAAAAAGCGTAACGAATCCATTAGCAACATTATCAGTTCCAATTGAATTTGAATAAAGTGCAGCAACCCCGTCAGCGGTATTTACAGAACCCGTTGTATTAGCGTATAATGATCTTTGACCGGTAGCAGTATTAGCACCTCCCTGTGTATTGGAAAAAAGCGCCATCGACCCTATGGCTGTATTTTGATCGCCAGTAGCATTATTGTACAATGCAGAATCCCCGATAGCAACCAGGTTGTTAACAGTGGTATTACTGAATAAAGTCCTAATGCCTATACCCACATTGCTATAGCCTTTATTTACTAATCCGCTTTGGTAACCTAAAAAAACATTTCCATCATTTGCGGGCACACCTATGTAGCCCGCCTTTATGTTATTTACTTTAAAGATCAAGGATTTAATATCTGTCGTGCCCAAAAAATGTATCGCCGTATCTGTGCCACTGTTACCTGTGAGCAGCCATCCATTACTACCTGTTCCTGTAGCAAGTTTCGTCCATACCGGTAACACGGTTGTACCACTGTTATAGTAATATCCATTGCCACCCGCAAGTGAGGCGTTTGTATTATAAACTAATAAACTTGTTGCAGGATTTAAAATAGTTGCCGCATCGGATAAAGTGGAAAGGTTAACCCTGGGAATGAGCAACCCTTTATTAGCAGCACTTATATCCAGCATTGCGCTGGCATCAGGAATGGGAGTTCCGATCCCTACCTGGGCATCTAGTTTTGTAAAAAGAATACAAAAGCAAATAGCGATAAAAAGGGTAATCTTTTTCATAAATAAAATATTAAAGGTTACTTTGAGAAATACATAAATATATTAGTACGTACCTAGCGCCTTAGGCTTTCTTTCACGAAACGATAGATTTGATACCATATCTTTCTTTTAATACACTATGCGCCGGTTTTAAGCTTCAGGTTAATCAGGCGAAGCCAATACCAAAAGTTTTATTGAAGAAATAATATTTTACTGTTCGAAAAAAATAAAAGGTAACGGACCCGATAGATTTGTTTTTGTATTATTTTCTGTTATAAGCCTTTCACTACAATATTTCCTTATTGCTGCTTTTTTCTTCGTTAATAACCTACAAACAAAATAAAAACTTTTCGCTAAATCACACAAGCCCCTGTAAGTTACATCCTTAGATCCATACATTTTCTCCTTTCTACGAGACGCGTGGGATTGAAAGTAAGACCTAAAAACTTCGGTCTTGTGCCTTTACCAGCCGTTCGCTTCGATACCACATTTTGCTTTGATTATCGTGAGACTCAGGTGGTAGCTCCCCATAATCAAGGCAAAGCAAGTGCCAAAGGGTTTATTGATGAGATAATATTTTATTGGTTAGTAAAAATAATAGGTAACGGTGCACGACACGAACAAGGCGGGAAGATGTTTTCATAGACACAATTGACTCAGCTATCACACAACTCCTATAGGCGCGGGACTCTGTCCCGTGTCCATCCGTTACTTTTCTACGACAATTTTGACACCCCCTCATCAAACATAACTGACCGGCACTGAATGCATACTCTGCTCCAAAATATCAATAGACAAGATACGGTAGGGAAGATTTCCCCTATGGCCACCCGGAGTATCCGAATCTCCTTGCATGACTTAGAAAAGTAACGGCTAAACACCAGACGGAGTCTGGCGCTTAGACCGTAGACTTGCGGTGGTGAAATAACTAAGCTGTAAGCCTAACCACACCCAAAAAGGTTGCATCGTTTGGTGCAAACAGCTCATTGAAAAAATTGAAATGATGTGTTCTGAGTGGGGGCTGTTAATAATTTATAGCCTCTAATTGGCCGTTGGCGAAAACACCGATAGCGGCGAATGGGGGAAACTTTAACTGGAGCACCAAAGGCAGGGAACTGAATCTAAATTTATAACTAACAGCCCAATTTTAGAACTGATGCCCAACAGGTTCCGTCCGCCGAAACCAAAGCCTGGATATGCACTGCCAATAATTGCCTTAACGTCATGCCCCCAATTGCACAAAACCCTTTTGGTGCCTTGAATGATAAATAGGGTTCTTAAAACGAAGAAAAAGACTGCCAGAAAGTGAAAGGATCTTACGTGCGGGATTTGTTACCCGAAGCATTAGCAAGTCGTAAAGGTGATAGCAGCGATGCTATAGCTGAGGTAAGCGAGCATGCAAATGCCTGTACCGACGAACATTCCTGAGGATACAGCGATAGCTACAGACAAAGGAACGAGCGTAGCTCATGTCTACGAGGCATCGCCAGCTGGATGAGCAAGCACATCATTGACGGAGGTTTTTTTATCGGGGCGGAGTATGGTGCGTGGAGTGAATCCATGGCATCTAAGGAGAAAATGGCAGAACAAGTATCACATTATAACTCCGCACACCATGTCTTACTTTTTCTGTTAGCTTTATTTCCCAATAAAAAATCCCTAACATTATTTGTTAGCTTTTTCTTGTTAGCTTTATTTCCTAACAATAAATGTCCTAACATTTTAAGCGAAAATTTATAAATGCAACATGTACGTAAGCTAAGAATGGATCTGGGGCTGCATCAAATTGAGTTTGCAGAATTGATTGGCTGTAGCGAAGCCCAGTTGGCTATGGCCGAATCGGGGCGGCGAAAATTACCGCATGCATCTCATAGCGTTTT
>JBDSXW010000123.1:0-59943 GCA_039925965.1 Chitinophagaceae bacterium | reverse complement strand
CCGAAACTTTTAGACTCGTTGCGGCGGGGTCTTCACGGGCAGGTTCTTGCAAATTTTAGGTCTTGCCGTGAGACCCCGACGCCATGGATGCAACTACGAATTAGGATCACCCGATCGCCGATTAGTGTGGGTTTAAAATTGCTTGCGTCGCTCACAGGTCGGGGTTTCACGCAGGTCGCTGATTGTTTGAGAACGTGCGGTGAAAACACCGCCGGGACAGTTGCGGATGGTGCAAAGATTTATGTTTTTGGTCAAGAATTCGCCGAAACTTTTGGGCTGGTTTCGGCGGGGTCTTCGCGGGCACGTTCTTGCAAATTTTAGGTCTTGGCGTGAGACCCCGACGCCAGGGATGCACCTAAGAACTAGGATCACCCGATCGCAGTATTAGTGCGGGTTTAAAATTGTTTGCGCCGCTCACAGGTCGGGGTTTCACGCATGTCGCTGCTGGTGTACGATGGCGTTGTGAAAACCCCGCCGCGACATCAGCGGATGATGTAACGGCCGCCAGCTGATAATCAATACCCTTCCACACTATCATCCCCCCGCTTATCGGCGGCAGCCTCAAACTTTTTGCCGCCGAGGCTTTTGATGAGTTCGGTACGGCTCCAGGTGCCACGCTCGTTGATTTTATATCCCATGGTTTGTAGCTGAGCTTTTACTGCTGCTGGAAAGTCATTTTCAACATCTACCTGGTCGGGCTGCCATTGGTGGTGAAACTTGGGTTTGTTCACGGCATCGTGGGCATTCATGCCATAGTCAACTACATTTATAATGCTCTGCAGCACAGAAGTAATGATGGTTGTTCCACCAGGTGTACCTACCACCATAAAAGGCTTGCCGTCTTTTAATACAATCGTGGGTGTCATGCTGCTGAGCATGCGCTTGCCGGGAGCAATGGCATTGGCCTTGCCGCCGATAGCACCATACATATTTGGCACCCCGGGCTGCGAGCTAAAATCATCCATTTCGTTGTTGAGTAGAAAACCAGCGCCACCCACTACAGTTTTACTGCCGTAACCACCATTGAGCGTGGTGGTCAGGCTCACACAGTTGCCATCCTTATCCATAATACTGATATGCGTGGTCTGCTCACTTTCTTTAATCATTCCGGCCTTGATATCGATGCTCTTGCTGGCTTTAGTGCTATCATAATCCTTCATGCGTTCTTTCAGGTAAGCATCACTCACCAGGGTTTTCATGGGCACTTTGTAGAAGTCGGGATCGCCCAGATGCTCGGCACGATCAGCATAGGCGCGGCGCTCTACTTCGGTGATCAGCGATACGCTTTTCGCAGTTTGGAAGCCATATTGTGGAAGGGGCCGTTGCTCCAGCATTTTAAACATCTGGTTCATCAGAACTCCTCCACTGCTAGGCGGCGGCATCGTGATGATATGGTAGCCTTTGTAGTCAAACGCAAGCGTGATGCGTTCTTTCGCTTTGTAATTTTTAAGATCAGCGAGGGTGATGATGCCCGCGCCACGCTCCATTTCATTGACGATGAGCCTGGCGGTTTCACCTTCGTAAAACCCTTTGGCGCCATTGTCGCGGATGCGTTTTAAGGTGTTGGCCAGGTCTTTTTGTACCAGGGTATCGCCAGCTTTCCACCAGCCATTTTTCTTACAAAAAACAGGAAGCGTTGTATTGTTCTTTTCAAAAGCCTTCAGGTTGCTGTCCAGGTTGTTTGCTTCCCGTTCGGTTATTGCAAAGCCCCTCTCTGCAAGTTCGATGGCAGGCTGTATCAGGGTTTTAAAAGGCAGCTTCGCATATTTCATTTCAGCAAAAATGCCCGCCACGGTTCCTGGCACACCGGAAGCCAAATGACCATTCAATGATAGCGCAGCATTGGGCTTCCCGGTTTTTTTATTGACGTACATATTTTCCGTGGCAGCAGCGGGGCCTGTTTCCCGGAAATCAAGCGCAATGGTTTTGCCATTGCCCAAGCGGGCTACCATAAAACCACCGCCACCAATATTGCCCGCACCGGGATACACGACTGCCAGCACCAGTTGGGTGGCGATGGCCGCATCGATAGCATTACCGCCCTGCATTAATATATCGGCACCCACTTTTGCTGCCAGCGGGTGGGCGCATACTACCGTTCCATTACTGCCTGTAAAGTCTTTTTGAATACGATAGTTAAAGGGATTGATCGTAATTTTCTTACCTATATTTTGAGCTTGGCCCGTATACACCAGGGCAACGATGGCTGTGGCTAACACCGATTTTTTAAAAACAATCATGTAGAATTAGTTTGGGTATAATAATTGATTGGGAATTCTTTCAAAACTATTCTAAATTCCGGTTCTATTTGGCTGAATTTCAAAACCAAAATTAATTCTCATGAGAAAATCTACTAAGCGACTATTGTCGTTTGCGGCGTCTTTGTTGTTGCTATTTATTGTCGGATCGGCAATGGCACAATCCGCTATTATTAAGGGTACCGTAAAAGATGCCTCTGGTAAACCGCTTGTCGGGGCTTCTGTAACTGTTGAACCCAGGAACATCGGAACTACTACCGATGCCAATGGTAATTACACGCTTAAAGTACCAGCAGGTGACTATATGCTGGTCGTTTCTTATGTGGGGCAAGCTACCCAACGGCTGTCAGTAACCGTTAAAGCCGGTGAGACTTCAGAACAAGACCTTGGACTTACAGCCGCCGGCGAAGTGGAAACTGTGAGGGTAGTTGGTAGCCGCAGCAATACGCCGCGCACAGTAATCTCAACACCGGTTCCTGTGGATGTGATCTCTGCCAAAGAAATAAAACAATTTGCCCAAACCGATATTACGCAGTTGCTTACTTATGCAGCACCTTCTTTTCAAAGTGCCCGGCAAACCGTAACTGATGGTACTGATCATATTGATCCTGCCGGCTTGCGAGGGCTGGGGCCCGATCAGACCCTGGTTTTACTCAATGGCAAACGCCGTCACACCACCGCACTGGTAAATATCAACGGAAGTGTGGGCCGCGGTTCGGTAGGAACAGATATGAATGCTATACCTGTAGCTGCTATCGAGCGGATCGAAGTGTTGCGGGATGGGGCGGCGGCCCAGTATGGATCGGATGCGATTGCGGGGGTGATCAATATTGTATTAAAGAAAAAATACAAAGGCGCCGCGGTGTCGGTGAACACTGGTGGTAACGTTACTAATATGCCTTACTTCACTGATCACCAGAAGATCAATGATGGTAACACGACACAGGTGGATTTTTCTGTAGGTACTTTTAGCAAAGGTGCTCATGCCGGTTATATTAATTTCAGCGGCCAGTGGCTGAACCGGGATAAAACGAATCGTAGCGCTTACGATAATATCCCATTGCTATATTATGGCAATGGCGGTTCATTTCCGGCAACGCAAAGCGGGGTAGATCCGGTTGCTTACCGCCGCTGGCTGATAGACCTGGATAAAGGCCTCGTGAATGAGCGGGGGTACGACAGGCACAATATGGTAGCGGGTCAGTCATCGTCCGAGAATTTTGGCGGCTTTGTAAATGCGGGTATTAATATTACCAAAAACATTGAATTCTATACCACCATTGGTGCGTCGCACCGTACCGGTGAGGCCACGGGCAATGCCCGCCTGCCGAATGCAGTAACCCAACAGGCCATTACTACTGGCGGCTATAGTTTTTACCCGGACGGATTTTTACCGGAGATTCATACCATAATTAAGGATCAATCATTCATCGCCGGCCTCAGGGGAAAATATATGGATTGGGATATCGACCTGAGCAACACCTACGGTGAAAACAAACTGGACTATGGGGTGGAAAATAGCCTCAACGCTTCACTGCCGGCCGTTGATGTGGCCAGCGTACAAACAAAATTTAATGCGGGTGGCCTCAAGTTCCGGCAGAACACGGTGAACCTGGATTTCAGCAAGAAATTTGAAGCAGGAGGCAATGACCTGAACGTAGGTTTTGGCGGTGAATTCCGCACAGAAAAATTTGACATCGAAGCGGGCGAATTAAATAGCTATACCAATGGCGGCCGGCTAACTTCACCATATGCATTACCCGGATATCCCGGCAGTAACACTTCGCCATCTGTAGTAGGCGCTTCACCGGCAGTGCCGGGTGCACAGGTGTTTCCTGGTTTTTCGCCGGCAGATATGGTTAATGCAAAAAGAAATGTTTATGCGGGTTATATAGACCTGGAATATACCCTTGGAAAATTATTGCTCGGTGGTGCAGCCCGGTACGAATCGTATAAAGAGTCGTCCGTAACCTATAATGGTACCGGTCTTAAACTTACTGCCCGTTACGAGATTAAAACCAACCTGGCTGTGCGCGGTTCGGTGAGCACCGGTTTCAGGGCGCCATCATTGCACCAGCGTTATTTTCAGAATACCTCTACCCAGTTTGTTGGCGGCTTGCCCTCTAATTCCCTCACAGCCAATAATGAGAACCCCATTGTTCGTACCGCTTTCGGTATCAATGAACTAAAACCCGAAAAATCAGTCAGCTTTACCGCTGGAATTGTAAGCAAGTTTGGTAATGGGTTCACCGCTTCACTGGATGGTTATTTTATCAGCATTAAAGATCGTATCGTATTGTCAACGGCATTTAACCGCGCGTCTAACCCATTGGTAAATGCGATTTTGGTGGCTAATAATGTTTCCAGCACCACCAGCGCTTTGCAGTTTTGGACCAACGCTGTAAATACAGAGACCAAGGGCATTGATATTGTGATCAGTAAGCGGTATAAAATAGGGGTCGGCAGCGGCAATATTTCACTCGCAGGCAACTTCAATCAAAATACAGTTGTTGGTAAAATTCATACCAACTCTGTGATTGATGCTGCAGTTAATAACCCGAGCCTCACCGATCCAACTAAGAACCCGGCAAACGACTTCAGCACGCTGCTGTTCGATCGCCAGCAACGTGCCAGGATCGAAGTGGGGCAGCCCAAACAAAAAGTAAACCTTACCGCAAATTATACGGTTAAGAAATTCGACATACTGGCACGCGTGGTCTATTTCGGGAAAGTAACTGCTTTAAATGCGGCTGATCCTTACGCAACAAATGCTGCTGGTATGTACTGGAGCGATGCAGGGTTCGGCGCCGATCAAACCTATAAGGGCAAGGCCACAACCGATTTGGTATTGACCTATAAAGCCTGCGCTGGCATCAATGTTTCTGTAGGAGCCAACAACCTGCTGGACGTATATCCTGACCAGATATTTATCGACCCTCGTAACAGCGCAACCAGTGTATACGCTACACCCGTGGCGTCGGCGTTGGGAACTTCCAAAGTGGTGGGTGGGTACACTGCAGGACGCGATCAAAGTAACCGTGGCCGCTTCCTGTTTAGTGGCAATCAGTTTGGATACAACGGACGATACTTGTTTGCCCGTTTGGCGGTTGATTTTTTAGAAGCCATTAAAGGTCATAAAATGATGAAGCCGGCCATGTAACAACCGGTAAAATATTTGAATGATAGGAGAGAGATGCCCGAAACGGTATCTCTTTTTTTGTACGTGCAGGTGCCTGTACCAGTTTTCTTGACCATTTACTCAGCCGTTTACCATAGCATCAATACAAATGGTAAAAAATAATTACTGGCTATAGGTTTGCAAAACAGTTGACATAACAACAACTGAAATAAAAAAAACATAAACGAAAAATCATGCAAACTAACAACCGCACACTGTCTCAATCAATCAGTTTTCTGAAACAGGTAATTACCAACGGAGGACCCGAAACCATGGAGTACGATACACTAAACCAGGTATTCGATACCTTATCCTCCGAATACAAAACGGGTCGCCTTGAAGAAAAGGAAATTCAGCTATTGCAGGCCGGTTTTGGTGATGAATGCCTGGACAACACCATGCATGGTCATATCAAATCAAAACCATTTGGCTATGCCGGCGACTTTATGATCATCGACAAAATCTACTGCGAACAGGTGACCGCAGATGATCGTTTTGCCAAATGGGACATTTTCTGGAACAACCATTCTGCAGCCAAAGCCGTGCGTAACAGGAAAGACTATTTCCTGAAAACAATGACTGGAAAGATTGACAAAAAAGGGAATATGAAATTGCTGAATGTGGCCAGCGGACCCGCCAGAGATCTTGCACAGCTCTATGAAGCCATTGACCCTTCCACCTTGCAAACAGTTTGTGTGGAAGCAGATAAAACCGCGATCGGCTATGCACAAAATCTGAATAAGCAAAATAAGGCGCACATTGAATTTGTCCACAAAAATATCTTCCGCTACAATACCGAAGAAAAGTTTGATACCGTATGGAGCGCCGGTCTATTCGATTATTTTAATGATGCCATTTTTGTGAAGCTGATCCGTAAGTTTGTAAGCTGGACAAAGGCCGGCGGGGAAGTGATTATTGGCAACTTCAGTAACCAGAACCCCAGCCGCAACTATATGGAACTCGTGGGTGACTGGTTCCTTGAGCACCGCCCGGACGCCAAGCTGATAGATCTTGCTTTGCAGGCCGGCATTCGCCCCGAAAATATTCGGGTAGGTAGCGAAATGGAAGGCGTTAACCTATTTCTACATATAACGGTTTGATTCTAAAAGATTACAAAAAATGACCAGCCCATAGGCTGGTCATTTTGCTTCCATATAACTTCAAGTCAAGGCTTAATTGCTGTGTTTGCATAGAAAAAATCCGCTGAAATCCGTTCCATCCGCTCCATCCGCGTTTCTATCCTTCATTGTATTATGCAAAACCAAACAGGCGCTAGAAAGGATAACCAATACCAAACTGTATGGCGTAATTCTTATTTTCCTGGTTGCCTAACCGATTGGGAGTTTTGTATTCAAATCGCGGAAGCCATCCATTCCCGGCTCTTACCGGATCCTTTATCCGGTAGGCAATATCCAGGCGAAGCTGTATGTAAGAAAAATCCAGCCGTATGCCGAAGCCAGATGCCACTGCCAGATCGCGGTACAGGTTTTTAGCGCTAAAAACTCCATCGTCAGGTTTTGATGGATTCGTTGAAAAACGGTTCCACACATTCCCAATATCTGTGAATACTGCGCCTTCCACCGGGTAGCCTAAAAGCCGGGTTATATAAAATCGATATTCCGCATTTCCTTCCATGTAAATATCTCCTAACCTGTCTTTAAACGTGGCTGTATCCTGGGTAAAACTATTGCCAAGCCCCAGTTGCCGCAGTCTCCAGGCACGCATACTATTCGGCCCTCCAGCAATGAACTGTCTGAAAAATGGTAATGGTTCCTTGCCCGACGTGTAATTTCTTCCGTAGCCGCCGGTTAGGCGAAAAGCCCATTTGTGTTTAGCGTAAAGAATCGTGTGCTTGATCTCACCATCTGCCTTCCAGAAGCGCAAAGTATTTTTGATGATATTTCCGGTAATCAATCCCGACTCCTCGACGTTTAACCGCACGCTGGTATTCCAATTTGCCCGTCGGCGCCAGGCGAAATCCCGTTGCCAGCCGACCGCTACACCCAGAACCAGCCCCTGGTTAAAGGAATAAGAAAGGTTTTGATTTTGTTGGATCAGCTTCAGCAGGCTGTCCGATTTTTTTAAATTCACAAATTCAACATTCGGTATTTTGACGGTCCACACATTGCTTTCCTGCTTCGTCTTCACTTTTTTCTTCCATTCAAAACCCAGCGAAATATTCAGGTTGGTGAGGGTGTAAAATTTATTGCGTTCGTTGTACCCACCACCGATATTTAGAAAGGTGCGGGCCGCATCAGGTTTCTTCACGAGGTACCTGAATGGCGGCCAGAGCCTCGGTATTGAAAACGTGGTGCCACCCGAGAACAATAACGACTGAAAAATACTGTTGCCAATGCCCGAATTTTTTCCGCTGATTTCTACCCCGCCGCGTAGGTTACTGTTCCACTGAATTGCCTGTTTGTTAAAGTTGCGGTTAAGCAGGTTGCCTACAACTGATAATCCAAAGAAAGAACCGGTGAGTACGTCTACGGCATTGCGGCCGATATTCTGGCTGCCTTCAATGTCGCCCTTGATGCTGAATTTTTTTGCAGGCGTTAGAAACAGGTTGATGTCTACTTTAGGGATGGTGTCGGTACTATCGGTATAGGTAACTGCCTTTACATCCACTTGCTGCCAACTGCCTGCCTGGCTATACGCATTCACTGTTTTAAAATATTGTTCTTCATTATAAAGGCTATCGGGGTAAATGGTGTTGAAACGCCTGACGGTTCGGTTGGTAAATTGCCCTTTTTTATACCGCAGGATAACGCCCCGGGTACCTTCGCTTGTAGTGAGGCTGGAATCACCCATCAAATAATCTTTGTCGTCGTCGATTTTCGCTTCCGGGTAAATGGTTATTTTTCTCAATGTATATTTAAGAAAGGATGTCGTATCCGCTCCGGGGCGCTGCATGATCCTGAAATCTACTGTAGGATTCAGGCGCCGCTCCTGTGCCTGCTGAAACAACTTGAATGGATCGGTATCAAGGCTGATAAGTGCTTCGTTGGTGGAATCAAACTCCGCCGCCAGGCTGGCTCTGGTCATTTTGAAATAACCTTTATTACGATAAATTGAAACGAGCCGATCCAGTTCCTGGCCTACAACCTGCTTACTATAACCTTCTCCCTTTTTCATCAGGGCCTGGTCTTTTGATTCAATAGCCAGCCGTTCCAGTTCCGGCACTTTCAGGTCGTACCAGATCGAATCGAATTTCAGTTGCTTGCCAGCATCAATATAAAATGCAATACTGGTGCGGTAGCTGGTGGCTTTGGTACTGCTGTGCGGGTTAAAAAACAGAAACTTTTTGAAAGTGTAAATCTTTACCTGCACGGTATCATACTTAACTTTTACAGTATCAAAAGTGGCCCCGTAAAAGCCCAGTGAGTTAAGGTAATCTTTGATAAAAGCTTTACTGCGATCAATATTGGCCGAATCAAATAGTGGCGGATCTACCTGGCGTTTGATGCCGAGGTATGAGCGGGACTGGATCTTCAGGCTATCATCCAGGTAGTTGAGCATTTGATCTTCCATTTCTTTACGCACTTCATTATTCACAGGCGCCTTTATTGATACCGTGGTTTTATGAACAAAGGGCTTGCCCACTGGGTAGATTGTAGGTGAGCATGAAATAATGCCTGTGCTGAGCAATGGAAAAATCCACCAATACTTAATCCAATCTTTGATATTTGCTTTCAATCAACGTTTTTTATGCTGCCTAAAAATGAGCTCAAATATATCCAAAGTTTAAGCCAGAAAAAATCAAGGACGGAGTCCGGGCAATTCGTTGCTGAAGGTCCCAAACTGATCGCTGAGTTATTGAACCGGAAGCCTGCCTGGGTCCGGAATATTTACGCTACTGAAGAATGGTGGAATCACCAAACCCAACAGGCCAGGAATAAGCACCAGCGCCAGTTTACCGCCGTTCAGCCATTTGAACTGGAAAAAATGTCGAACCTCCAGACGCCGCAAGAGGTGTTGGCAGTACTGGAAATTCCTAAGACACAATTCCATCATGCTGCAAACGCTTCTGCCACCAAAAACTGGTTGCTGGTATTGGATGGCATCCAGGATCCCGGCAATATGGGCACCATTATCCGAACGGCACATTGGTTTGGCATTGGACAGATCATTTGCAGTCCCGATTGCGCCGATGTGTACCAGCCCAAAACCGTACAAGCCACCATGGGCAGTATTTTTGGGGTAGAAATATTTTATGAAAACCTCGAAGACTTTTTCGGCCAGAATCAATTGCCGGTGTATGGTGCCTTACTAAAAGGCGCACCCGTAGATCGTATCGATCCAGAAACCAAAGGCATCATTATTATCGGCAACGAAGGCCGCGGCATCCGCCCGGAACTGATCCCATTTATTAATCACCCCGTCACCATCCCAGGCATCGGGGATGCCGAAAGTTTAAATGCCGGAATTGCAGCTGGTATCATGCTATATAGTTTTACGAAAAAATAAGGTTTCAGATTCTGTACCATCTTCAATCGTAAAATCGTAAAATCAGACATCAGACATCAGACATCAAAAAATCATTCCTCACGCCGGATGATCTTCCTCCAACTTCCCTTTCACCTGGTAATACTTTTTCCATTTTTCAATAACCGAGCTGATGTCAGGTGGTATCGGGCTTTCAAAAAGCATCCGTTCGCCGGTGGCGGGATGTTTAAAGCCAAGGGTTTTGGCGTGCAGCGCCTGCCTCGGGCATAGGTCAAAACAATTATCAACAAACTGTTTGTATTTGGTGTACACGGTGCCTTTTAAAATGCGGTCGCCGCCATAGGTCTCATCGTTAAACAGGGTATGGCCAATATGTTTCATGTGTACGCGGATTTGGTGGGTGCGGCCAGTTTCCAGCACACATTTTACGAGCGTTACATAATGAAAACGCTCCAAAACCGTGTAATGGGTGACGGCATCCTTGCCATGTTCGCCATCTGGATACGCTTCAAAAAGCTTTCGGTGGCGAATATTGCGGCCCACATGCGCTACGATTGTGCCGGAATCTTCCTGCACATCGCCCCAAACCAGGGCTACGTACTCGCGGTCGATGCTGTGGTTGAAGAATTGTTTGGCCAGGTCCTGTAGTGCCAGGTCGGTTTTGGCCAATAGTAATAAACCGGTTGTATTTTTGTCGATGCGGTGCACGAGACCAAACCGAGGTAACACCTTGTCGGTAAGGTTGGGGTCTTTCTGAATCAGGTAGTGCGCCACGCCGTTGATTAGCGTGCCACTATAATTGCCACTGCCGGGGTGAACCACCATTCCGGCAGCTTTATTCACTACAAGCAGGTGTTCGTCTTCGTACACGATATGCAGCGGCAGTTCCTCCGGAACAATATCACTGCTATCCGGCTCTTCGTCGGCATATACAATAATCTCGTCGGCCGGCTTTATTTTGTAGTTGCTTTTGATGGTTTTGCCGTTTACGGTTACCATGCCGGCATCTATGGCATTCTGGATTTTATTACGGGTAGCATATTCAATGCGGGCCTTTAAAAACTTATCGATGCGAAGCATATCCTGGCCCTTATCCACCTTTATTACCAGTCGCTGGTACAGGCTTTCGCCTTCACTGGTATCTTCAATGGGCTGTAGTTCTTCGTTTGATATTTGATCTGTCATGGTCGGTAAAAGGGCGCAAGATAACTGAATGGCGGTAGAAGGTGGAAAGTTCGCGGGTTGCAGGTTGGCAGGGTAGTTTAAGAGTTCACAAGTTCACAGGTTCACAAGTTCACAGGTTCACAAGTTCACGGGGTTCGATGGCGCTCCATTTCAAAATCGAGCTAATCCCCTAATCCTGCGAATCCTGATTCCAACCTTTTACTTCAAGTTCAACGTTATCTTCGCCGCCCATGCAACAGCAACTTGTTACCGTTCAGGATCTTGGCGTAAAACCTTACAAAGAGGTTTGGGATTACCAGGAAATTATCCTTCAAAAAAATGTGGCGCTAAAAAGGGCCTTTTACATTACGGAACCTGCCGTTGCCGACTCGCCACTCGCCATTCCCCACTTGCCACCCACTACGCACCACCTGCTCCTCGTAGAACATCCTCCTGTGTACACCCTGGGCAAAAGCGGCCACGAAGAAAATATACTGATCGACGAAGCGACCCGGCGGTCCAAAGGCATCGAATATTTTAAGATCAACCGCGGTGGCGATATCACCTTTCATGGCCCGGCGCAGTTGGTAGGGTATCCCATTTTAGACCTCGAAAAATTCAGAACCGATATCGGCTGGTACCTCCGTAGCCTGGAAGAAGTTGTTATCAAAACCATTGCTCATTTTGGTATTGTTGGCGCACGAAGTGTTGGAGAAACCGGTGTATGGATTGACGTTGGCATTAAAGGCCGCGAACGCAAAATTTGCGCCATGGGCGTACGTTGCAGCCGCTGGATCACTATGCATGGCTGGGCTTTAAACGTGAATACTGATCTTGATTATTTCAAGTATATCATCCCCTGCGGTATAGTAGACAAACAAGTGACGTCTATGGAGAAGGAACTGGGTCGACCTGTGGATATGGGAGAGGTAAAGCAGGTTTTATTGGATGCTTTTGCGGGGGTGTTTGAGGTGGACGTAGAGGGTGTAGGGTAGGAGGTACCACAACACGCAGTCAGATTATGTCACGACTCATCGCATTACAGACTACCCCGTTCACACCGCGCAGTCAGATTGCTTCGGGCAGGAACCCTCGCAAAGACTTTTACGATGCTGTCAGCTTCCTGACAGCAATCTCCCCAGTCTTTGCGAGGAGGGTTCCTGCCCAACAAAGCAATCTGTACAGAATTTGCGATTACTGATCGCAATGCAGACTGCCCCGTAAACTATTTGCAGTCAGATTGCTTCGGGCAGGAACCCTCGCAAAGACTGTAAGACTACAAGACTGTAAAAACTTTTTAGCAAGATCCTTGTTACCTTCATCGAAATAATTTCTTTATAATGCTCGGTCACCGCTTCACCAATTTTGATCCTAACGAAAACGAAAAAAGCAAGTTTCAGCAGCTGCTGGACCTGCTCCTGGAACTGCTCACCTATACCAATGGCGATATGGGCGAAGCAATGAACTGGATGAACGAACTGGACAAGCAATACCAGCTGACCAACGACGAGTACGGCATGGGCGATTTCCTGGAAGAACTCAAGGAGAAAGGATATATCGACGATAACAAAGGCCTGGGCGAAATAAAAATCACACCAAAAACAGAGCAGGGTATTCGCAAAAAAAGCCTGGAAGATATTTTTGGTAAACTTAAAAAGACAAAGTCCGGCAATCACCAAACCTTTAAGCCGGGGGCCGGTGATGAGATCAACCCCGAGACCAAGCCGTTTCAATTTGGCGATACCCTGGAACAGATCGATTTTACCGAAAGCATTCGAAATGCGCAGATCAACCATGGCATCGAAAGCTTCCGGATGCAGGAAGATGATCTGCAGATACGGGAGACCGATTTTAAAACACAAACCAGCACCGTGCTGATGATCGATATCAGCCATAGCATGATCCTGTATGGTGAAGACCGGATTACGCCAGCCAAAAAAGTAGCGATGGCGCTGAGCGAACTCATCACCACCAAATACCCCAAAGACACGCTGGATATCGTGGTATTTGGCAACGATGCATGGACCGTAGAAATTAAAGATTTACCTTATTTACAAGTAGGGCCTTATCATACCAATACCGTGGCTGGCCTGGAACTGGCAATGGATTTATTGCGCCGCAGAAAGAACCCCAACAAACAGATCTTTATGATCACCGACGGCAAGCCAACTTGTCTTAAAGTAAATGGCAGGTATTATAAAAATAGCTTTGGTATCGACCGTAAAATATTCAATCGCTGCCTGAACCTGGCGGCCCAATGCAAGAAGGTAAAGATTCCGATTACAACCTTCATGATCGCCAGCGATCCGTACCTGCAGCGGTTTGTAACCGAATTTACCGAAACCAATAACGGCAAGGCTTTCTTTGCAAGCCTGGATAAGCTGGGCGCTTTCATTTTTAAAGATTTTGAAAATGGGAAGCGGAAGACGGTGTATTAAAATTTTATTTGTAGCAGCAATAATTTTATTTTATGACAACAACATTTCATGTAGATTCATCAGAACTGGATAGTGCTTTTCTGGATAAAATCAAATTGGTATTCGGGAAAAAAAAATTGCTGATTACAGTTGAAGAAGATAACGATGCAACGGAAGCCTTGCTGTCTTCGGATTCAAACAAGTTAAAGTTCAGGCAATCCATTGATGAACTTAACACAGGTAACCTGGTTGCTGTAAGCCTGGATGAATTGAGAAAATGAGAACTATAAATTTTACCGCCACAGCTTTTAATGAATACAATCAATGGAGAAGGGATGACAAAAAACTTCAGGACAGCATAGCTGACCTCATCGCAGATATACTCCATGACCCATTTGATGGAATTGGCAAACCAGAACCCCTGAAGCATCCATTGAAAGGTTTTGGAGCCGCCGGATTAATGAGGAGCACCGCATAGTTTACCAGGTGACAAATGAAGCTATCAATATCATTTCCTGCAAGGATCACTATTCAAAATAGCGTGACCACTGGTTAAATATTACTAACATACCTCGTCCAGGAAACAGCCGGTATTTTCCATGTGCAATAAAAGAACTTACTGATGTAATTTTCCGGGAACTTTATTGTTTTTATTTGAATTAGTAAGTCCTGGTTATTGACCTGTAAGGTATAATTTCCCTCACGCACCCTGCGGAATTATTTTTTGCAACTTAATGGATGGTCTCGTGTTATTAAGCATCTTGCAATGTCTAATTACGGCACCTCTATATTTATATGAATCATACCGATATCAATACACTTGGACAATTACGGCAGAGCGGCTATGCTACCAAATCAATTAAAGAAGAAATCCGGCAAAACCTGATCCTTCGGTTAAAAAGAAAAGAGGAAACATTTCCTGGTATATTGGGTTACGAAGATTCGGTAATACCCGATACCGAACGGGCATTGCTAAGCCGTCATAATATTCTGTTCCTGGGTTTGCGCGGCCAGGCGAAAACCAGAATGGCCCGCCAGATGACCGACCTGCTGGATGAGTATATTCCTTATGTGGCCGGTAGCGAAATAAGTGACGATCCCCTGAAGCCGATCAGCAAGTACGCGGTCGATCTGATCGCAGAAAAGGGCGATAACACACCGATTGCCTGGCTGCATCGTAGCCAGCGCTATGGTGAAAAACTGGCTACACCAGATGTGAGTGTGGCCGATCTGATCGGGGATATAGACCCGATAAAAGCAGCCAATCTGAAATTAAGCTTTGCCGACGAGCGGGTGCTCCACTACGGCATCATTCCCCGCAGCAACCGTGGCATTTTTGTGATCAATGAATTGCCCGACCTGCAGGCCAGGATCCAGGTGGCACTCTTTAATATTCTGCAGGAAGGCGATATCCAGATCCGTGGTTTTAAGCTGCGAATGCCCCTGGATATCCTCTTTATATTTACCGCCAACCCGGAAGATTATACCAACCGCGGCAGCATTGTAACACCACTCAAAGACCGGATTGAAAGCCAGATTTTAACGCACTATCCCCGCACCATCGAAACATCGCTGGCCATAACCGAACAGGAAGCCAGCGTGCATGAAGACCAGGCTGAAAAAGTGGCCGTGAGTGACCTGGTGAAAAGGTTGATCGAACAGTTGTCGTTTGAAGCCCGGACCAACGAATACGTAGATAAGAAAAGTGGTGTCAGCGCCAGGCTCACCATTGCGGCATATGAAAATGCCATCAGCAGCGCCGAACGCCGGGCTATCATCCACAACGAAAAAAATACGATTGTCTGGATTAGCGATCTCGTTGGCATCATACCATCCATCACCGGCAAAATAGAACTGGTGTACGAAGGTGAACAGGAGTGGCCATACCAGGTAGCAGTTAACCTGCTGGAGAAATCTATCCGCACCATTTTTATTCAATATTTCCCCAATCCCGAATTGCTTAAAAAGCGGCGAAATACGGGGAAAGGCCAGCAACTTCAAAAAGAAGATGACAACCCCTACAAAGCAGTGGTGGCCTGGTTCGACAGTGGTAATAAATTGGATATGCTGCTGGATGCGACCGATGAAATGAAAATACAGTTGCTCTACAAAGTCAGTGGCCTGCATGCGCTGGTCAATAAACATTTCCACCGCGCCGATGAAAAGGAAATTGCATTGTTGATGGAGTTTGTACTGCATGGCTTGTCGGCCTATTCGCTGATTAGTAAGAAAACAATTGAAGGTCGTATCGAGTTCAAAGACCTCATGGGTTCCATGCTCAATCTTGGCAGTGCCAGTTTAAGCGACGAAGATTTTGAAGACGATGATTACAAGTAAAAGACCAAAGCCTTTTATAACAAAAAAGCCGTTCATGTAAGGAACGGCTTTTTTGATCTGTGGCCTGCATTAGAATATATCAAAAAGATACGCCACAGTAAATGGCCCAGCAGAAAACTTGTGCAAATATTGGTGTGATAGCACCACCCAAATTGGCTTTAAGAATTTCGCATTCGTCATATTACAAAATATTGACCTCCCTGTCCAGTAGTACATTAAACTGCTCTTTTACTGAAGCAATGATTTTTTCGGATAACTCGTAAATTTCATTTCCACAGGCATTTCCATAATTAACCAGGACAAGGGCCTGCTTTGCATGAACACCGGCATCCCCACTGCGGTAGCCTTTCCAGCCCGCACGTTCTATCAGCCAGCCGGCTGCCAGTTTTACCCGTCCATTTGGCAGCGGGTATCCCACAATACCAGGATAGGTGAGTTGCAATTTGTCAAACGGCTCTTTTTCAATTTCCGGGTTCTTGAAAAAGCTGCCTGCATTCCCGATTTGCTTAGGGTCGGGCAGTTTATTACTGCGTATATTGATCACCGCGTCGCTTATTTTTTTGATCGAAAGTTCGTGCACACCCATCCGCTCCAGTTCCTGTTCAATGGCTCCGTAGCTGGTATTAAAATTGGGTGTTGTACTGAGTTTGTACGTTACGTTCATGATAACAAATTGACCTTTGTACTGCCGCTTAAAAACTGATTCGCGGTATCTAAATTCACAATCTTCCAGTCCAAAAGTTACCAGTTGACGGTCCTCTAAATGCCAGGCTTCCAACTGGTGAAAAACCTCCTTGATCTCCACCCCATATGCCCCGATATTCTGCATCGGACTGGCACCCACACAACCGGGAATCAGTGCAAGATTTTCAACCCCGGACCAATTGTTTTCAATACAGAACTGTACAAACTGGTGCCAGTTAATGCCTGCGCCTGCTTTCACGAAAACATGGTCATCTGTTTCCGATATTTTTTCAATACCGCTGGTTTCATTTTTTAGCACCAGCCCATCAAAGTTTTTGGTAAGGAGAATGTTGCTACCACCACCAATGATCAAAGGTTCGTTTCCGGTCACCTGTTTCCGGTCACCAGTTTTATTTTCATTCAGGAAGCCTTGTAAATTAGCTAGCGAATTAAAGCATCCAAACCATCTTGCGGTAGCGTTAATGCCAAAACTATTATATGGCTTCAGGGAAACGTTTTCTAATAGTTCCATTTAGAGGGCGGTAAACTGTTTGAAATGGCCGCATAGTATAGTGCTTAGCCCATCCGAAATCATGAATCCGAAATCATACTTCAATCCGCATCCTCAATGGTAGCATTGAGGCCGCGATCGATAAGCGCTTCGCACATGGGCCTTAGTTTTTCAAAATTGCCTTCTTTTACCGCATATTTACCGTTGTGGTGGATGATCATCGCGCATTGTTCGGCTTGCTCGCGGCTATGGCCGCATATCTCCATTAAAGTTTCTATTACCCAGTCAAAACTGTTCACATCATCGTTCCATACGATAATGCGACAGCCCCGGTCAGTATCTTCCAGAAGGTCTGTGTCAATCTGCTTTTCAGGGCTAATAAATGGTTTGATAACCGGCATTCCGAAAGAATTTGATGCAAATGTAAAGTACAAATGTAGAAATGACGGAGGTAAAAATCTATCTGATCTGCGCTATTGGGCAAACAAAATCAAATCGGTACCTGCGAAAGTCATGTTGGTAGATAATAATTTTCCGGCTGATAGCGATCTGCCAATTTTATGTCATGATAAACGAATTGGATTATCTCGGGGTAAACACAGCATTATTTCATTACTATATTGTTTCGGCCAAACAAATCAGGGTTGCCTTTTATTTCCCTGTTCTAAAAAAAAAGGTCACAGCTGATGATACAACAGCATCGGGAAGCAAACACAGCCGATAGAATATTACTATTCTGATTCTGGAAACCGTGAACGCATGCACGATATTTCATGACATTTTTTTTAAAACTCTAAATTTATTTTTATGCTTAACAAAAACCCTGGCTTTAAAAAATTAGTTGCTGGTTTAATGATATTGGTATTGTTCGCGACAATAACCAGTTATGGCCAAAAAAAACCATCCGGCGATAAAGGTGACGATCCTTCTCCTTCAAGATTTTGGGGCAGGGCCTGCTCTTCAATGATCCTGGAAGATGCCAACGGGCCATACATACAACAGACCTGCTGCTATTATATAGTTTGGATTGCTACGGATTGTACAACCACCAATATTGATTTATAAATACTATAGAGTGTCTCCTTTCCGGAGACACTCTCTCATTTTGAATTCACGATTATGTTACAAAAATGCATTGCAATTTTTCTTCTACAGTTTTCAATAGCTTATGCAATTGCTCAATCATCTTACAGGCTTTCTGTTGTGGACGCCAGCAACCGGCCGGTTCCGTATGCTACAATTTTATGGAGCAGGACAGAAGGTGCTATTACTGATATTGCCGGGTTGGCTTCGTGTTTTCCGAAAAAAAATCCCGATACCTTCTTCATTACTGCGATCTCTTATATGCCTGTTGCAGTGCCTGTTAGAATGTTGTTGCCGGATATTGTCAACATGATCCGGATGGAGCATATTGAAGACAGCTTGCCTGAAATAAAGATTTGGCCGGAGGGTGATCCCGAATATTTGGGTTGCTTGGATACAAAAGATGGCTACAGCAGGGTTGGAAATTTGTCTTCGCATTTTTTCCAGGATGGGTTGCTGTTGGAGGCGGATGGAGGGATAGATTTTAAACTAAAGTCGGTTTCTGTTTTTGTTTCCAAAAAATCCGCTACTGAGATACCATTTCGCATCCGCATTTATGATGTTGACAGCAATGGCCTCCCCGCTACAGATTTATTATTGGAAAATGTGATCGTGTCCGATTATAAAGCAGGTAGTTGGAATGAGATTTCATTGGATCACTATGAATTGCGGCAACCAGGAAGAACTTTCGTAGTGGCAACAGAATGGATTGGAAACACGAGCGGTGATGGCAACTATTTATGGATCGGGGAAACTGATAATCTTTCAAAGCCGTTTACATATGTCAAGTATGGTAATACGCCGTGGCGATTGTGGAAAGTGCCTTCGCCTTCAGGAGCGCCAACTAATGTGATGATTAAGGCAACTATTGTGTATCCTAAAAAAAGACATCAATGAAAACCTGGATAATTCCGGCGCTGCTAATTTTATTCTCTGGAGGCTGCAGGCATTCGGCCAGAACAGGTGACGGAAAATTAGTCGACAATAATATAGAGCTGTTAAAAAAGTTGCCGGATTCGGCGCTGACAAAAATTGACTTTTACCCGGCTGTTTATGTTTTTGATACTACTCAAAAAGGCGTCATTGTAAACGGAACATTCTGCATTAAAAATACCGGAAGCAATAACTTTATCGTTCATGCTGTCAAATCCCTTTGTGATTGCACCACACCATCGTACAACAAGCGATCTATCATTTCCGGGGACAGTTTGCAGCTCGATTTTTCTTTAAATACAAAGGATTTTAAGCAAGGGTATAATGACCGGTTTATTAATTTGTACGGTAATTTTTTTCCGTACTATCGAAACCTCAAGATTGAAGTGTACATCCGGTAAGCGAAATGTAACTGATATTTGTTCTTGCAGATAACGATTTTAAAGCGCAAGCTCCCGACTCCAAAAGGGAGCAACTAACTGGTGGTCATAGTCATCATTAAGATGTTAATTTGTGAGTAACCGGTCCATGACTATGTAATTTTTGGAGCGTAGTTTGCGTTTCAATGCGAACACTGTACCATCCAAATATGAAGAGAATATTTTTATCAGCACTGGTGATTTCCCATTCCGTTTTATTATTTGCGCAGCAAACAAAAATAGTTACCGACCCTGACCAGGCTTTTTTGCAGGCAAGAACTGATTTTTACGCGCAGCATTACGGACTAGCGTATCCCGTTTTTCAAAAAATGAAAAAGGAACAAACGGCTGCCAGCCAGGTGAATAATTACCTGCGCAGCCAGGAACTGGACTTTTTTAATATTGCCTCCGCACTGATGCTTCGCGAAGAAGGTGCTGACCTTAGGGCGAAAAACTTTATGACCGTAACCAATAATTCAGTCCTGGAACCACAGCTGAACTATTATCTCGGCAGCTATTATTTTTCTAAAAGCAATTTTACAGAAGCCACCAACGCCTTTGAGCAATCATCTATTGCTAATCTTACCAACGAGCAAATCGCCCAAAAGAATTTTGAAGAAGGGTATGCCTGGTTTACGCAGCAACAGTTCGCTAAAGCTAAGCCCCTGCTTAATTCCGTGCGGCAAATACCTACCGACAAAAACTATGTAGATGCCAATTATTATTACGGTTTTATTGCGTTCAACGATAAGAATTATCGCGACGCATTACAGAGTTTTCAACTGGTTCAGAGCAAAGGGAAATTTCTGAACCTGGTGCCATTTTACATCACGCAGATTTACTATTTCCAGGGGCAAAAAGATAAGGCGATTGCGGAGGC
This sequence comes from Chitinophagaceae bacterium, assembly GCA_039925965.1. Taxonomy (GTDB): domain Bacteria; phylum Bacteroidota; class Bacteroidia; order Chitinophagales; family Chitinophagaceae; genus JAZKFT01. Next base: position 39,633 of record JBDSXW010000123.1, on the reverse strand, counting down.
TGAAAAAGCCCTCGCTGCTGGGGGCCAATATTACGACCTGGAATTGCGCCAGCTTTTGGGTCACGCGTATTTTGAAAAACAAGAATATGCCAAAGCCCTGCCTTTACTCGAAACTTACGTGACCGGAAGTAAAAAGGTGCGCAAGGAAGATCTGTACGAATTGTCTTTTTGCTATTACCAGGCCAACCAGCTGACGAAAGCCATCGAAGGATTTAAACAGCTTAGCAGTGGGCAGGATACGCTTAGCCAGAACGCTATGTATTTGCTGGGAGATGCCTTCCTGAAGACTGGCCAGAAAAAGGAAGCCAGGAATGCCTTTCTTTTTTGCAGTACCAACAGCAGTAACCAAAAACAAAAAGAGATCTCCACCTTTCTGCTGGGCAAATTAAGCTACGAACTGGGATATGATAACGAAGCATTGATCGCCCTGAAAAAATATAATGATCTATATTTTAGGGGAGAGTTTGCTGATGAATGCCGCGAATTGCTGGTTAATGTATTGGCCAATACTAATAACTACCGCGATGCCTTAACGCTCTACGAAACGCTACCCAATAAAAGCGAAAATAACAAACGGGTTTACCCACGCATCCTCTACAACCGCGCCCAGGAGCTAACCAATGACGGCGCAGTGATTGAAGCCGATAAACTGCTGGAGAAAGCTGAAAAAAGTGATTACAATGCAAGCCTCCTTCCATTAATCAATTTCTGGAGAGGGGAGATCGCCTTCCGGGGTGACCGGCTTACCGATGCCACTACCCAACTGAATAATTACCTTAAAAATCCGATAGTACAGGGCGAAGCCAATCCTTCGAACGCTAACTATATATTGGGATACGCAGCCCTGCGTAATGAAAACTACCAACAGGCACTTCAGTATTTTCAGCGGGTGAAATCTGCTAATGCCGAAGTAGATATCGATGTGCAAAACCGCATGGCCGATGCTTATTATATGTTGAAAGATTTTGGACGGGCCACCGAATTATATAACAGTGTCATTGCCAGGAAAACCGGCGGTAGCGATTATGCTACCTACCAGAAAGCAATGATCGCCGGTGCCCAAAACAGGAGAACTGAAAAAATCAGCCTTTTGAAGTCGATCGAGACCTCATTTCCCTCCTCCGCCTTATATGCCGATGCACAAATGGAAGCTGCAAATGCTTACCTGGTTGATGAAAACTATAAAGATGCCCTGCCTTATCTTGACAATATCATCAAGAGTACCAATACTGAAAGCCTCAAACCACAGGCCTATTTAAAAATGGGGATCGCCCAATATAATCTCGACAAGAACAATGACGCGCTGAATACATTTAAGACCCTGTTGCAAAAATATCCGCAGAGCGCTGAAGCTGAGGATGCCATAGACAACATCCGCAATATTTTTGTAGGCCAGGGCAAGCCCGACGAGTATGTGAAATTTATTAAAAGCACCGGTAAAAATATTTCTTATGGCGAAGCGGATTCACTTACGTACACTGCAGCTAATATCCAGTTGAGCAACGGTGCTAAAGACAAGGCACTTGAAGGGTTTACCAAATACCTGTCTCAATACCCTGATGGACAGTATGTAGTGCCAGCATCGTTCAATGCCGCCGAATTGCTGGAAGAAAAAAAGGATATGAAGAACGCGGTGGCCCGATACCAGTTTGTTGCTGACAAAGCCCCCAACAAGTTTGCTGAAAGGGCGATGTTGATTGTAGCACGGTATAACTATTTTGACCTGAAAGACTATGCCGTAGCCGCCACCTATTACCAGAAATTAAAAGACTATAGCACCAACCAGGAAAATAAACTGGAAGCCCGCCGTGGATTGCTTCGCTGCCAGTACCAATTGGCTCAATGGGCGGATGCGCTGCCCAACGCGCAGGAAATACTAGCTACCAAAACGTCGGGTGCAGACGACAAGATATTTGCTTATATGATCGTTGGTAAAAATGCCCAATCGCAAAATGATTGCGTAGCAGCAATGGCAGCATTTAAAAGTGTAACTACGTTAAGCAAGGCTGCTTATGGTGCAGAAGCGCGGTACGAAATAGCCAATTGCCTGTTCCAAAACAACAAGCTAGGCGAGGCTGAAAAGGCCGCCTTTGAAGTGATTAATAAAGCTGGTTCTTATGTCGATTGGGTAACACGCAGCTACCTCTTGTTAGGGGATATCTACCTGAAACAAAAAGATTATTTCAATGCCAAGGCAACGTACAAGAGTGTAGCGGAGAACGCGACCATTGCCGAGTTTAAAACCGCAGCCCAGGATAAATTTAAAATAGCCGAAGAAGAAGAAGCCAGGAACAGCAAAGTGAATTAGAATTCCCCCGCACAGTCATTGGCAGACGGGTTCTTGCCCGAAGCAAACTGCTCAGAATTTGTAAGGAAGGGTCGTGTTGAAAGAATACCAGCTCGACAACATTCTGCGAGATTGCTTCGGGCAAGAACCCTCGCAATGACTGATCATGGAACTCGCTAATACTGATCCTGGAACTCGCAATGATTATAGAACTAAAAACGAAAACATTGCCCATCCGGCAAAAACATAAAAAAATGAACTTGAAAATATTTCTTTCCATTCCTGTTTTACTTACCTGTTTCTACGCGACCGCACAAGACTCGAGCAAGACGAAAAAGATAGAGATTACCTCTTCTTTCAAGCCAAGTCTGAAGCCTTCCGCCAAGATTAATTTCAACCCTATCGCTACGGGCCAGGATACTGTGAGGCCGAAATTATTATACCGGGTGCCGGTACAGAATCTCACTTTTAATATTTACCCCGCTTCGCTAAAGCCCGCAGCCATTCAGCCAGATACCAGCCTGCCATATGCCAACAGTGGTTACGCAAAACTTGGCTTCGGTAATTTCAGCACGCCATATGCGGCTGCCGCAATTTCATTTGGAGACGGCAAACGGCAATCAGGTTCTTTGCAAGGAAGTTATATCAGTTCCAAAGGGAAAATGCCTTATCAACAATATAGCAACTGGAATATCCAGGGCAATGGTTTGTTTGCCAGCGGTGAAAATTCCAAGGTAAAACTTGGTGCCGGTATCGAACAATATTCCACTCACAAGTATGGCTACCAACCAGATACATTAAAATTTACCAAAGACCAGTTATTGCAGCGGTTCTCTACTTTCAACATCAATGCAGGGTTCAGTAATAATGTGCCCAATGATTTCGGCCTCAGCTATGCTCCAGCGATGAACCTCTGGTTGTTTACCGATAATAACGACGGCAAGGAATCTCATTTCCAAGTAGTGGCGCCATTTGCAAAAGGCATCACAGACAATATCAAATTCGGCGTGGAACTGCAGGCTGACCTCGTAAAGTTTACCGGGAAAACCTATTCCTCCACCAATAACCTGTTCAGCATCATTCCTTCAGTAACCTGGGGCAGCGATGTTTTTGTGCTGAAGGCTGGTGTGATGCCTTCCTGGGATAACAGTAAGTTCAACCTCCTGCCGGATGTGGAAGTGGAAGCGCATGTGCCCAACCAATCATTTATGGCCATTGCAGGTTGGAAAGGCTATTACGATGTCAACAGTTACCGCAACCTGGCCGCATTCAACCCCTGGATTGGTCAACCGAAAAATATCTTTAATACCAAAAATTCCGAAATATATGTTGGCCTGAAAGGCAATACTGGCGAGCATTTAAGCTATATGGCCAAAATAGGAGCGGTGCAACGGAACAATGTGGCCCTGTTTCTGAATGACTCCAGTGATGGCAAGACCTATCGTGCCGAATTAGAGCCAAAGGTGAATTCTATCAAACTTCAGGGCGAGCTAAGCTACCAGATGGCAGATAAATTTTATTGGAATGCTGGCTTTAAGGCTCAAACATTTGGGGGTCTCACTTTCCATAAAGAAGCTTATGGTCTAATTCCATTGGAGATTAACAGCCATTTGCGGGCTAGGATCTTTAAAGATTTTTACCTGACTGCCGACCTTTATTATTTTGAAGGCAACTGGTATAAAACCAAAGCGGGCACCGATAAAACCAAGATCGCCCTTGATCTGAATGCCGGTCTTGAATTCCGTGTGGCTAAAAATGTGATGCTATGGCTCCAATTCAGCAACCTCCTCAACACCAAATACCAGCGCTGGCAACAATACCCTGTGTTGGGTTTCCAGGCCCTTGGCGGGGTTAAGGTCAATTTTTAAGACCCAAGTTTCATGGATCTAGGTTCAATGTATAAGTGATGTTGATTTGGATAAATAAGCCCTCCATTTTTGTCTGAGGCGGGATTTTTTGGACTATAGGATTTGCATGGTGTCGCACTCACTTATGAACTTGTGAACCCTGGAACTTAGTCGTTTCCGAATCTCGTGAACATTGAGCCTTAGGCCTTGTAGGTTACACCCGGTTCCCTATCTTTATTGTTCAAACGCATTTCATGTTTGCCTTGCTGCACCAGTACCTTATTGAGAATTCCAAATTGCATTTGCCGGGGATTGGCACGCTTGAATTTGCCGAACTGCCGGGCAGGCTGGAAGTGGCTGACAAGTTATTGATGGCGCCGAAGAAGATATTGAGATTGAATAACGCAATGGAGCCAGGAAATAAACATGGCCTGATGGGCTTTTTAAGCCGCACCCTCAACATAAGTGAGGAGCATGCCTACAGTGTATTTCAACAATTTATGGATAGCGTCCGTAATACCCTTGGTACTAAGCGTATTCTGTATTGGGATAACCTCGGCGCCTTTCAGAAAGATGAAACTGGTACCATCCAGTTCGTGCAAACCAGCGATATTGACCAATACACACCACCTGTTTCCGCGGAACGAATGATCCGGCAAAATGCAGAACATTCGATGAAGGTGGGCGAGACAGAAACCACCAATACGGCTATGCAGGAGTACTACCATGGCGATGAGACGGAGCCGGCAAAAAAAGATTATTGGTGGGTTTGGGCAATTGTAATCTTCGCCTGTAGCAGCGTTTTAATCTGGCTGAAACATTTTAGCTAATCGCCTTGTTCTTCGCCAGGTATTTCCGCCTGATTACGTCCTGTACCGGCACCCCTTCCATCTTACTGTCCAGCCAGCTAATGATATCGAGATAGGCAAATGCCCGGGTTTCTGAATTGCTGTATTCGTAATGTTTCAATTTGTCGAGCAGCTTTTGGAATTCTGGTTTCAGACGTGCCGGCGTTAGGCTGAATGCTTTCTTTAAAAAGCGGAACATCTCTTCTTCCACAACACTCAAGTTTTCCATTTTTGCCATAAACCGGTATACCGATTTGATCAGGTATTCCAGCAGTTGAAAATTGCCCAGTTCGTAATGTGCAATAAGGTGAAGCAGCCGGGCATAACATTGCAGGTCTGTGCGAAGGTCTACTTTCCAGTTAATAATCTTATTGAGGTAATCCACCGCATGATCATAATCTGCACTACCAAAATACAAGCTGGCTATTTTATAATAAAAGACCAGTATCCGGTGGCGATCGAGGAATATTTTATTTTCTGTAATAAATGTTTCAATACCTGGAACCAGCTCCAAACCCTTGCTGAACGTGCCCCGCAGAAAATGCTGGTTGATTCGGGCGATATACAGGTATAAAAAAGTTTGTATACGGTTGTTCTCTTTTAAAGCCATTAACGGAGATTGGGAAAAGGCCTCGAACCTTTCCAGTTCGGCCGAAAATTTAGCGTCGTTACGCAGGTCAAAATGAGCACTCAGCAGGTTGTGCATGCCCTTGATATAATGAGTGGTTTCAATTTCGATCATGAATGGCTCCTTCTCAAAAAGGTCAACCCATTTTTGCGTATAGCGATAATACATTAAGAAATCCTGGCGGATAAAAGCATACCAGCAATAGCTTTGGTAGAGGTATAATTTTTCGTAAAATCCGGCGCAGATTTTCACGTCGAAAGTCAGGTGCTCGTTAAAATAGTGCTGCACCGCTTCCTCGTCTTTTTTATTACGGGCATGACCATTTTTTATATACCAGCTGTAGAGTTGCAAGGACAGGTTCGACAATTGGCCGATCATGGTAAGTCTTGTATTGGCATCGGTCACTTCCTTGCACAGCGTATCGGCGCGATCCTGCATACTGCGGGTGATATGGAGGCTTTCGATCTTTTTTTCCAGAAAAAGCACCTGGATCAGAAAACTCACCTGGTTGTTGGCCTTAGTTAGTTCCTTGATTTTATCCAGCAGTTTGAGACTTTGCAGGTACAGGCCTTTATTGTATAGAATCCGGGCGTAATCAAGTTGCTCATGTAGCTGAATATCGATGTTCACTTCACTCTGCAGTAATCGGATGCTTGCAAGCAACTCCTTGTAAAGGCTCGCTTTGATATTGCTGAGCTGCAACTTGGTGATGGCCTTATTTTTCTTCAGCAACAACTCTTCATCATAGTCCTCCATGCCAACTAATGCATCAAAGAGTTGGACAATTTTTAGATCTCCCACGGAGGAATTCCGCTTGACATACAACTTGAAATTCCGCTTTTCACTCTTTTCAAGTGACTTTACCAGTTGAAATAACGCATCTGCACTCTTGTTGGGCATTGTAATTAATATCATTTAAAACCCTTTACCAGCGGGCATTCTGACCTGAAATATATGATTTGCGTTCTGTAAAAGCAAGACTATTTTGATGCCTTTTTTAATAACTTAGGCGTTAATTTTAACGATAGAAATTTTTCGTACAGAACATCAAGTTGTAAAAATAAGTCAACCCACATTTACTTTAAAACTATCCCCGATGTCGTCCAATCAGGTCCAAATTTTTGATACTACCCTCCGCGACGGTGAACAGGTGCCAGGCTGTAAACTCAATGCTAATGAGAAGATAGAACTGGCGCTAAAACTGGAAGAGCTGGGTGTAGATATTATTGAAGCGGGTTTTCCCATTTCCAGCCCGGGCGATTTTAACTCGGTTACCGAAATCTCCAAATTGATAACCAAAGCCACTGTGGCTGCATTAAGCCGGGCGGTATTAAAAGATATTGAAGCAGCGGGTGAAGCGGTGAAATTTGCCAAACGGCCACGTATTCACACTGGTATCGGCACCAGCGATCGTCATATAAAAGCCAAGTTCAATTCCACCAGGGAGGAGATATTGGGACGAGCGGTACAATGTGTAAAATGGGCCAAAAACTTTGTTGATGATGTAGAGTTTTATGCCGAGGATGCTGGCCGCACTGATAATGAATACCTGGCTCAAGTGGTGGAAGCCGTAATCAATGCAGGCGCCACCGTCATCAATGTTCCTGATACGACGGGTTATTGTTTGCCACATGAATATGGTGCTAAAATGGCCTATCTCATTAACAATGTACCCAATATCGACAAAGCTATCCTTTCCTGCCATTGCCACAATGACCTCGGTCTGGCCACAGCCAATTCCATCGCAGGCGTCATTGCAGGTGCCCGGCAGATCGAATGTACCATCAATGGTCTGGGCGAAAGGGCGGGCAATACGTCGCTGGAAGAAGTGGTGATGGTGATACAGCAGCATAAAGAATTGGGCCTTTATACTAATGTCAACAGCAAACTGCTCAACCCGATGAGCCGCCTGGTAAGCGACACGATGCGTATGCCGGTACAGCCTAACAAGGCCATCGTTGGCAGCAATGCCTTCTCTCACAGCAGCGGCATTCACCAGGATGGTTTTTTGAAGGATTCCTTAACCTACGAGATCATCGATCCCGAAGAAGTGGGCGCTGGTGAAAGTAAAATCGTGCTTACTGCTCGCAGCGGAAGAAGTGCACTGGCACACCGTTTCAGGCTGTTGGGTTACGAGTTTACAAGAGATGAAGTGGACGTTTTATACCAGCAATTCCTGGAAGTAGCCGACAGTAAAAAAGAAGTAATGGAACCCGACCTGCACCAAATGGCCAAATCATTCCAGTCCGTCACCGCGTAAAACGCCCATTCCAGGCAGCCACTTCGCAGAGACGTCCATTCATGGCGTCTCCCTCGCCGCCGATAAAAGGCGAAGAGACGAAAGACGACGAAACAAAGACGAAACAAATAAACAAGAGCATCAAATGCCACTAACATTATTCGATAAAATCTGGGATGCGCACGTGGTTAAATCCATTCCCGACGGCCCCTCCATCGTGTATATCGACCGTCATCTCATCCACGAGGTAACCAGCCCCCAAGCATTCAAAGGCATTGAAAACCGCGGCTTAAAAGTGTTCCGCCCCAAACAGGTGGTAGCTACGGCCGACCATAATGTGCCGACTATCAACCAGCACCTCCCAATAGCAGATGCACTCAGCCGTACGCAAGTTGACAAACTCATCGAGAACTGCGCCAACCACGATATTGAACTGTATGGATTAGGCCATCCATACCAGGGCATTGTACATGTAATCGGCCCTGAACTTGGGGTAACCCAACCTGGCTTAACGATTGTTTGTGGCGACAGCCATACCAGTACCCACGGAGCGTTTGGTGCCATTGCATTTGGCATTGGCACCAGCGAAGTGGAAATGGTTTTTGCCAGCCAATGTGTGCTGCAAACCAAGCCCAAAGTAATGCGGATCAATGTGGAAGGTGACCTTCAACCGGGTGTTTTATCGAAAGATATCGTGCTTTACATCATCTCATTAATATCAGCCAGCGGCGCAACGGGTTATGCTGTGGAATTTGCCGGCAGTGCCATTCGCAATCTTACGATGGAAGCCCGTATGACCATTTGTAATATGAGTATTGAAATGGGCGCCCGCTGCGGCATGATCGCCCCGGATGAGACGACTTTTTCTTATATGAAAGGCCGCCAGTTTGCACCGCAGGGAGCAGAGTGGGATGAGAAAATGGCCTATTGGAAAACACTTTTTTCTGATACCGATGCCGCGTTTGACGAAGAGATAACGATTAATGCCGCGGATATTGAGCCCATGATTACCTACGGCACCAACCCTGGAATGGGCATCGGTGTCACCAAAAATATTCCCACAGAAGATAATGTAAACGAGGCTGACAGAACCGGCCTAAGCAAGGCGCTGAACTATATGGGTTTGCACAGTGGCGATGCCATTAAAGGGCAGAAAGTGGATTATATTTTCATCGGTAGCTGCACTAATAGCCGCATTGAAGACTTACGATTGGTGGCGTCCCTTGTTAAAGGGAAAAAGAAAGCCGATGGGGTAGAAGTGTGGATTGTACCAGGAAGTAAGCAGGTAGAAAAGCAGGCCATTGAAGAAGGTATCGACAAAGTATTTGAAGCGGCTGGATTTCTGCTTCGTCAGCCAGGCTGCAGTGCCTGCCTGGGGATGAATGAAGACAAGATTCCTGCCGGAAAATATTGCATCTCTACTTCCAATCGTAATTTTGAAGGCAGGCAGGGCCCAAATGCCAGAACGCTATTGGCCAGCCCCCTCACCGCCGCCGCCGCAGCTATCACCGGCGTGGTATGCGACGTAAGAGAAATGCTCAATTAACTTTATTTTGACACTACAATAGAAACTAACAAAGCCGAAAATTAATAACGAATCCTGCCGCGGGGCACCCCTCTCCACTTGTGGAGAGGGGTCGGGGGTGAGGCAAAAATCTAAAGCATGGCTAAAAAAGTAAATATCCTAAACTCAACTGTCGTTCCGCTGCCCGTAGAAAATATCGATACGGACCAGATCATACCAGCACGTTTTTTAAAAGGTACTACCCGTGATGGTTTTGGTAAAAACCTGTTCCGCGACTGGCGGTATGAGAATGATAATGAAAATCAGCCCAAGGCAGATTTTGTGTTGAATAACCCACTTTATTCCGGGACTATCTTGGTGGCTGGCAAAAATTTTGGATGTGGATCTTCGCGGGAGCATGCGGCCTGGGCCATACTTGATGCGGGTTTCAGCGCCGTAGTAAGTAGTTTCTTCGCAGATATTTTTAAGAACAATGCGTTGAATAACGGCGTAATTCCGGTAGTAGTAACGGATGGTTTTTTGAGCAAGATTTTTGACCTTGAAAACACCGCAACAATTACGATTAGCCTCGAAGACCAAACGATTACCATCGATAAGACCGGAGAATCAGAACCTTTTGAAATCAACCCGTACAAAAAAACATGCCTGCTGAATGGCTATGATGATATCGATTTTTTACTTAGCAATAAAGGAGAGATAGAACAGTACGAAGAAGCAACCGCCTAACTTAGAACCCGGAGGGTGGCTTTGCCCCTCTCCGTCAGGAGAGGGGTTGGGGTGAGGCCCTCCTTTGAACGCAGATGTGAACGCAGACGATTAGCGCAACAGAAAGTCAATTAAAACAATTTCCCCTCAACCGGGTACCACATATGAAAAAGAATATAGCAGTAATACTTGGAGATGGCATTGGCCCCGAAGTTACCAGGCAATCCATAAAGGTGTTGGATGCCGTAGCTGAACAGTACGGCCATGAGTTCGAATATAAGTATGTTTTGATGGGCGCCGATGCCATCGATAAAACCGGTAGTCCTTTGCCGGACGAGACCATCGAAGTTTGCCTGGCCAGCGATGCGATTTTATTTGGTGCCATTGGTCATCCAAAATATGATAACGACCCGACAGCAAAAGTTCGCCCTGAACAGGGTCTGCTGAAACTTCGCAAGTCGTTGCAATTATTTGCAAATATCCGCCCGGTAACTACCTACCCGTCGCTCCATCACCTGTCGCCACTGAAAAGCAAGAACCTGGAAGGGGTAGACTTTATCGTGTTCCGCGAGTTAACTGGCGGTATTTATTTCGGCAAGAAGGAACTCAACGAAGACCAGACTGTGGCAATTGATGAGTGTGTGTACAGTGTAGCAGAAATAGAGCGGGTGACTCATCTGGCATTTCATTTTGCACAAAAGCCCGGCCGACGGAAAAAATTGACGCTGGTAGATAAAGCCAATGTACTCGAAACTTCCCGCCTATGGCGGAAAGTGGTGCAGCGTGTGGCGGCAGATTACCCAGATGTGGCTGTTGACTATATGTTTGTCGACAATGCTGCCATGCAGATCATCCTGAACCCGAAGCAATTTGATATTATCCTTACCGAAAATATGTTTGGCGACATCATCAGCGATGAAGCCAGCGTGATCAGTGGCTCGCTGGGTTTGCTGCCGTCTGCTTCGGTGGGCGATGGCCCGGTGTTGTTTGAGCCGATCCACGGATCTTACCCACAGGCTGCGGGTAAGGACATCGCTAACCCTGTTGGATCTATTCTGAGCGCTGCGATGTTGCTGGAATATCTGGGGATGAGTGAAGAGGCTGCGGTGGTTAGAATGGGTGTAGACTGGACTGTGAATAATGGTTTTCTCACAAAGGATATTGACCCGGTGAATTTTTATTTCACTTCCACAATCGGCGACCTGGTAAGTGAATATGTGGGTGGTGCCATTCCCGGCTCAGTGAATCAAGGGAATATAGAATTGCGCAAGTCGACCATTATTTAAGGTTTAGAGTTTAGGGTTTAGTGTTTAAGGTTTAGGGTTGGCAGAAATAAATATGGCGTTTGATGTTTTTTATGCAAATCCTGAAAATGCCGGGTTGGCCTTACGCCATCCGCCTTTTAGCTTCCACGCTTCAAAAAAAGTTCTTTGATATTATTACGGCGGTACTATATTTGTTCCTCAAACAAACCTCTATGTTGAAAAGCAGTATACATAATGTCATCACCCGTTTCGCGGCAATCGCGATTGTGGTGGTCATTATTATTCCTGCACTGCATGGAGGAGGAGCACATTTGTAAACACAACAAAATGATATAGCCACCCGCCTCCAAAAGAGGCGGTTTTTTTTTGCTTCTAATCCGCCCCTTGATAATTAATAAACTAATTAACCAATCAACTAAAATGGCAAATTATTATAACGAAAACACAATCCTCTACCTCAATGGGGAATTCGTAAAAGCTGGTGAAGCGAAAGCTGATTTTTACAGCCAGTCATTGCACTATGGCTACAGTGTTTTCGAAGGCATCCGTTCCTATAAGATGGATACTGGCGAAACCAGGATCTTCAAAGCAGTAGCGCATTTTGAGCGTTTGAAAGCATCAGCTGAAGCACTCAATATGCCGTATCTAATTGAGGCGGATGATCTGATCGAAGCCACTTATGCGGTGCTGGAACAAAACAATTTACAGGATGCCTATATCCGTCCCCTGGTGTATGCGCCGAACAATATGAGCTTTAACCTCAACACGGAATCTTACATTATGATTGCCGCCTGGGAGATGCAGCCATTTTTGGGTGACAAGCTGCTGAAAGTGATGACTTCATCTTTTGAAAGGCCCAATCCCAAGGGTTTTAAGATCACTGCAAAAGCCACGGGGCACTATGTGAATTCAATCCTTGCCAGCCAGGAAGCCAAGGCAAAGGGTTTTGACGAAGCATTGCTAAATGACATGAATGGATACGTTGCGGAAGGCCCCGGCGCCAATGTGTTTTTTGAAAAGGATGGTAAGTTATTTACGCCTTCAGCAGGTAATATTTTACCAGGCATAACCCGCGCCACCATCTTTGAAATATGCGAACTTTTAGACATTCCTGTGGAAGAAAAATTGTTCACCATCGATGAACTTAAACAAGCGGATGCGGCCTTTTATTGCGGCACCGCCGCCGAAGTAATTGGCTTTGAATCCCTCGATGGAATTGCATTCAAAAAGAGCTGGAACGAAACGATCAGTAAACAAATACAAGACGCCTACAAAAGACAAACCGTAGGGTTACCGGTAGGGGCTGGGCTTGCCCCTGCCCTCTAAAAGGAAGATGAAAAATTAGCAAAAAAAAGGAAAGTTCAATAGAGATATACAGTACAAGAGTGCGACGCCAATGCTGCTGAAAAATGATTTGAAGCCTGGCTCCAAAAATAAAAACTAAAAAAATCAACCCGTGGAACTCAACAAATACAGTAAGACACTTACCCAGGATGAAACACAGCCAGCGGCCCAGGCCATGCTCTATGGTATCGGATTGACCGAACATGACCTTACGAAAGCCCAGGTTGGTATTTGCAGCATGGGTTACGATGGCAATACCTGTAATATGCACCTGAATGATCTGGCCAAACTGGTAAAACAAGGCGTGTGGGATGCGGATCTGGTGGGCCTGATTTTTAACACGATCGGTATCAGCGATGGCATCAGCAACGGTACGGATGGTATGCGTTATTCGCTGGTGAGCCGCGACCTGATTGCAGACAGCATCGAAGCAGTTTGCGGCGGGTTTTACTACGATGGCTTGATAGCGTTGCCAGGCTGTGATAAGAATATGCCCGGCGCTATTATGGCGATGGGGCGACTCAACCGGCCTTCGATTATGGTTTATGGCGGCACCATTGCACCAGGTCATTACAAGGGCGAAGAACTGAATATCATTTCCTCATTCGAAGCGCTTGGAAAAAAGCTTGCCGGAACCATTACCCCCGAAGATTTTAAAGAAGTAGTGAAACATAGCTGCCCAGGTGCAGGTGCCTGCGGAGGCATGTACACTGCCAATACGATGGCCAGTGCGATCGAGGCCTTGGGGATGAGTCTGCCTTATTCCAGTAGCAACCCAGCCATCAGCGACGATAAAACAACCGAATGCCTGGACGCGGGCAAAGCCATCAAAATCCTGCTGGAGAAAGATATCAAGCCTAAAGACATCATGACCAAAAAGGCATTTGAAAATGCGATTACCTTAGTGATGATTTTTGGCGGCAGCACCAATGCCGTATTGCATTTAATCGCTATGGCAAAAAGCGTGGATGTAGATTTAACACAAGATGATTTTCAAGGCATCAGCGACAAAACCCCCGTGCTGGCTGACTTTAAGCCAAGCGGCAAATATTTAATGCAGGAACTGCATGCGCATGGCGGTGTTCCATCGGTAATGAAATATTTGCTGGCAGAAGGTTTATTGCACGGTGATTGTATGACGGTTACCGGTAAAACAATCGCGGAAAATTTAGCATCTGTACCGGATCTCAATTTTGAAACACAAAAGATTATCTATCCCTTAGACCAGCCGTTAAAAGCCACAGGTCATTTACAAATATTATATGGCAACCTGGCTGAGAAAGGATGCGTGGCAAAAATCAGCGGTAAAGAAGGAGAGCGGTTCGAAGGCCCGGCAAGGGTTTTTGACGGAGAGAAAGACCTGGTTGCCGGTATTGCCAATGGGCGTGTTCAAAAAGGCGATGTGGTAGTGATCCGCTACGAAGGACCGAAAGGTGCACCGGGCATGCCTGAAATGTTGAAACCAACCAGTGCCATCACAGGTGCAGGTTTGGGTAAGGATGTAGCATTAATTACCGATGGCCGGTTTAGCGGCGGCAGTCATGGTTTTGTAGTAGGGCATATCACCCCCGAAGCCTTTAATGGCGGGCTACTTGCGTTGGTTAACGACAACGATATCATTGAAATTGACGCCAATAAAAACACCATCATCTTAAAGGTTAGCGACACAGAAATAGCAAGCCGGAGAACTGCATGGAAACAACCCGCACTTAAAGAAACCAAAGGCGTGTTGTTTAAATACGCTGTTTGCGTGAAAGACGCAAGTGAGGGTTGTGTGACGGATGAGGCATAAGACAAGTCGGGAATGGATTTTAGAATTTTACTGGCAATAGTTGACCTTAGCCATTTTTTGACACGTTCTAAAAACTGAAAATTAAATCCACACTATAAATGCTACCACAGCTCATACAGCAAAAAATATTTGAAGTAAGGGGACAAAAAGTAATGCTCGATTTTGATCTGGCAGATCTTTATGAAGTTGAAACGAAAGTTTTTAATCAATCAGTAAAAAGGAACATTGAGAATTTTCCAGATAATTTCATGTTCCGCTTAACCAGAAAGGAATGGAGCAGCTTGAGGTCACAATTTGTGACCTCAAGCTCTGAAAATGTTGATAATCTATCTGATTCATTTTCACAAACTTTTTCAAGTTCAATACAACATGGGGGAACAAGGTATCTGCCACTTGCTTTTACCGAACATGGTGTTACCATGCTGGCAAGCGTACTAAAAAGTCCAAAGGCCAGAAAAATGAATATCGCTATCGTAAGGGCTTTTATAGCGCTAAAAGAATTTGCCCTCAATTATGGCGAATTGGCCGGGCAGTTGGTGGAGCTAAAATTGAAGGTTGGCGTTCATGACATCCAACTGAAAAAAATTTATGAGGCTATAGAAAACCTATTGACCAAAAAGAAGCAGGAAGAAGATTGGAAAGCCCGCCAAAGAATTGGATTCAAAAAAAGTTGAGCATCCGCATGTTTCATTACCAAAAATATAATCATGGAAACACTTGAATTACTTGACGAACAAGTTGTCGTTGCTGATAAAGTTATTACTGAACTCACAGGGTCGCAGGCGGTGCTCGAAGCATTCATTGCTGAAGGCGTGGACACTATTTTCGGCTACCCGGGTGGAGCCATCATGCCTATCTACGATGCCTTATACGACTACAACGAAAAGATCAAACATATCCTGGTGCGCCACGAGCAGGGCGGGATACATGCCGGCCAGGGCTATGCAAGGGCTTCTGGTAAAGTAGGTGCTGTGTTTGCGACTAGCGGTCCTGGTGCAACCAACCTTGTCACCGGATTGGCGGACGCGATGATCGACAGCACACCGTTGGTTTGCATCACCGGCCAGGTATTTGCCCACTTGCTGGGTACAGATGCGTTTCAGGAAACAGACGTGATTAATATTACTACACCGGTTACCAAATGGAATTACCAGATAACGGATGCGAATGAAATACCAGCGGTGCTGGCCAAAGCATTTTACATAGCACGTACCGGCAGACCGGGCCCGGTGTTGATAGATATCACCAAGAATGCCCAGTTGCAAAAGATCGACTATGCAGGTTATGTGCCCTGCAACCATATCCGGAGCTACCGGCCCAAACCAATCATACGCAGGTCGTATGTAGAGCGGGCCGCCGACCTGATAAATGAAGCTAAAAAGCCATTTGTATTATTTGGCCAGGGCGTTATATTGGGTAAAGCCGAAGCCGAGTTTAAGGCCTTTGTTGAAAAAACCGGTATCCCTGCGGCATGGACGATTATGGGAGCGGGTGCCATACCTACCGACCATCCGCTGAACGTGGGTATGCTGGGTATGCACGGCAACTATGGCCCTAACGTTCTCACCAATGAATGTGATGTACTGATTGCAATTGGCATGCGTTTCGATGACCGTGTAACCGGCCGATTGGATAAATATGCCAAGCAGGCCAAAGTCGTTCACCTGGATATTGACCCGAGCGAAATTGATAAGAACGTGAAAACGGCGGTGCCGGTTTGGGGCGATTGCAAAGAGACATTACCGATGCTTACCGAATTGGTAAAGCCGAATACACATACCGCCTGGCTGCAACGGTTTGCAGATCATATGCAACAGGAAGTGGAGCAGGTAATAAATGATGAACTTAACCCAACTACTGAAGAACTTCGGATGGGCGAGGTATTGAATCAATTGAATGCGCTTACAAAAGGTGATGCCATTATCGTAACAGACGTAGGGCAGCACCAAATGGTAGCTTGCCGGTATGCGAAATTTAATCAATCCAAGAGTAATATAACCAGCGGTGGTCTCGGTACCATGGGCTTTGCTTTACCCGCCGCTATCGGAGCAAAATTTGGCGCCCCCGAACGCACCGTAGTAGCCATTGCAGGCGATGGTGGTATACAAATGACTATACAGGAGTTGGGTACGATTATGCAATCTGAAGTTGATGTAAAAATCATTATTCTGAACAACCGATTTCTTGGAATGGTGCGTCAATGGCAGCAGTTGTTTATGGATAAACGCTATTCTTTCGTAGACATACAGAGCCCTGATTTTGTGGGCGTAGCAAAAGCCTACCGGATAGAAGGACAATGCGTTTCAAAAAGAGAAGACCTGGCTGGCGCGTTGGCCACCATGCTGAATCACAAAGGCGCGTACCTGCTGGAAGTAATGGTCGGCAAGGAAGACAACGTATTTCCGATGGTGCCGCAGGGCTGCAGCGTGGCAGAGATCAGGCTGAGCTGATTTTCAAACAATTATTAACTGAACTATCATTTCTGCAGGTAACATCCAACAGAAACATTATTTATAGCACAGACAAACAACAAATGAATAAGAGCATAGAAATTATTAAAGAAACCCGAAACAATTTTTTGAAACTAATCGACAGTTTACCAATTGATATTTTGAATAAAGTGCCGGCCGGATTCAACAATAATATCATCTGGAACTTTGGTCACGTCGTGATTAGCCAGCAACTGTTATGTTATAAGCTTTCTGGCGCGACCATGCTGGTAGATGAAGCCATGATTCCAAAATATAGCAAGGGAACGAAACCCGACGGTGTGGTAAGCCAGGAAGAAATTGACCAGTTGAAGGCCTGGGCTGTTGAAACGATTGATCAGACGGAGCATGACCTGGAGGGTGATGTTTTTCAGAACTATAAAACCTATACCACCAGCTTTGGAACGACATTGGAAAACGTCGGCGATGCAATACAATTCGTTGCGATGCACGAAGGATTGCATTTGGGCTATGCTATGGCATTAAAAAATGCAGCACAATGAGTACAACAATAAAAGAAACAAACTGGAATGCCGGTCTCTACGACGATAAACATGCTTTTGTTTTTAAATATGGAGAAGACCTGGTAAACGTCTTGAATCCTTTACCCGGCGAAAGGGTACTGGACCTGGGCTGCGGTACAGGCTATCTTACCCAGGCTATTGCTGATAGAGGAGCCATTGTTACCGGGATTGATAATTCCGTGGATATGATCCTAAAAGCAAAAGCAACCTTCCCGGAACTTGAGTTTAAGGTACAATCTGCGACTGATTTTTATTACGATGAACCTTTTGATGCGGTGTTCTCAAATGCCGTGTTGCATTGGGTTCTGGACAAAGAAGAAGCCATCGATTGCATATATGCCAATCTGAAACGCAGCGGAAGATTGGTATTGGAAATGGGTGGAAAAACCAATGTTCAGAATATTATCACAACGCTTGAGGAAGTTTTGATAAAACATGGCTATGCTGAAAATGCCCAACAAAATCCCTGGTATTTTCCGTCGGTGAGTGAATACACAGCATTGCTGGAAAAACGTGGTTTCAGGGTTACCTACGCCGCCCATTACAATCGGGACACCGAATTGAATGACAATGAAAATGGCATCAAAGACTGGATCCGGATGTTTGGGAGTTCGTTTCTCAATGGCATCCCGGATGATACAGTTGACGGCCTGCTTGACGAAGTTCAGGATCAACTTAGATCCACCAATTTCAGGTATAATAAATGGTATGCCGATTATAAAAGACTACGCATTATTGCCATTAAAGAAGGTAAACAATCACTTGCCAGTATATAAAATATATGTTTATGAAACAGGAATTCACCATCACGGTTTACACCGAAAATCACATTGGGCTTCTGAATCGAATCGCCATTATTTTTTCCCGAAGGAAAATTAATATTGATAGCCTTAATACCTCGCCATCGGAAATCGAGGGTATTCATCGCTTCAATATCGTGATCGATGAAACAGAAGAAGTGGTGCGCAAATTGTGCCGCCAGATCGAAAAACAGGTAGAGGTATTAAAGGCTTATTACAATACCAACGAAGAGATTATTTGGCAGGAAATGGCCTTGTATAAAGTACCGACCGACGAGATAACCGAAAAGGTGAAGGTTGAACGTTTGCTGCGTGAGTATGGTGCCCGGGCGGTGGTGATCCGTAAGGATTATACGGTGTTTGAAACCACCGGCCAGCGCGAAGAAACCGACAAATTGCTGGAAGTATTGCAGCCCTATGGCCTAATTGAATTTGTACGCAGCGCCAGGGTCGCCATCATTAAGGATAGCAAGGGTTTCAACGAAAAGATTAGGGAATTCGAATACAAAATGCCGGGTGAAGAGACAGTGGAAAACGAATTCCTCAACCAGGGCGAGACAGTATTTACTATGTAATGGATAATGTAATAGTGGTTAATTGATAATGGTGCCAATTGTAAATTCAAACGACGAGCAAAATCATAAATCACAAATCCTAAATTTAAAATCACAAATCATAAATCAAAAAGATGGCTAATTATTTTAACACGTTATCGCTCAGGGATCAACTCAAACAACTTGGAGAATGTCAATTCATGGATGGTAGCAATTTTTCTGATGGGGTAACCGCATTGAAAGGAAAAAAACTGGTGATTGTAGGTTGTGGTGCACAGGGGCTGAACCAGGGCCTGAATCTGAGGGATTCGGGTCTCGATGTATCTTACACGCTTCGCCAGGAGGCTATTGATGGCCAAAGACAGTCGTGGAAAAATGCCACGGAGAATGGTTTTACAGTAGGCACTTATGAAGAACTGATTCCATCGGCCGACCTGGTAATTAACCTGACGCCTGACAAACAACATACATCCGTAATAAAGGCGATCATGCCATTGATGAAGCAGGGCGCAACCTTGTCTTATAGCCATGGTTTCAATATCGTAGAAGAAGGTACGCAGATCCGTAAAGACCTTACTGTAATTATGGTAGCGCCCAAATGCCCGGGCAGCGAAGTAAGGGCTGAATATGTACGTGGTTTTGGCGTTCCCACGCTGATAGCCGTGCATCCGGAAAATGATCCCGAAGGTAAAGGCTGGGAGCAGGCGAAAGCCTATGCAGCGGGTACCGGTGGTCATAAGGCAGGAGTACTTAAATCATCTTTTGTAGCCGAAGTAAAATCGGATCTGATGGGTGAGCAAACCATTCTTTGCGGCTTGCTGCAAACTGGGTCTATTCTTTGTTTTGATAAGATGGTGGAGAAAGGAATTGAAGCCTGCTATGCAGCCAAATTGATTCAATATGGTTGGGAAGTAATTACCGAAGCGCTGAAACAAGGTGGTATCTCTGCCATGTTCGATAGGCTGAGCAACCCTGCAAAAATAAAAGCCTATGAAGTTTCAGAAGAGCTGAAAACCATCATGCGGCCGCTGTTTCAAAAGCACCAGGACGATATCATCAGCGGTGAATTTTCTTCTACTATGATGGCCGACTGGGCAAACGACGACAGGAACCTGCTAACCTGGAGAGCGGCTACCGGCGAAACTGCATTTGAAAAAACACCAGCCGGTGCCATGAAGATTACCGAGCAGGAATTTTTCGATAATGGTTTACTAATGGTAGCCATGGTTCGTGCCGGTGTGGAACTGGCGTTTGAAACAATGGTGGAGGCTGGCATCATTGCCGAGAGCGCCTATTACGAATCCCTGCATGAAACACCATTGATCGCCAACACCATTGCCCGTAAGAAATTGTTCGAAATGAATCGTGTTATTTCAGATACCGCGGAGTACGGATGCTACTTGTTTGATCATGCCTGCAAACCTTTATTGGCCGATTTTATGTCAACTGTGGAGACCGATATTATTGGCAAAAATTACAATGGGGGTATAGATAATGGCGTCGACAATAAGACAATCATTGCTGTAAACAAAGCCCTTCGCGGCCACCAGATAGAACAGGTAGGTGATGTGCTGCGCCAGGCGATGACGGCGATGAAAGCTATTAGCACCGTGGCCTGATAAATAAAGCTATTGCCGGGTGCTTACCCGGCAATAGCATCCCGTTTCATCGTTTGCCAATATCCAATAAAAGGTACAAAAGCGACAAAAAGCAGTTTCAAAAAACTATAAGGATACACATGGCCAAAGACCGCTTTGAATACATACCGCACTACCAGCCAGTAATGGATTGCCAGCAACGTGTAAAGTATACTTAAAAAAATAGTCATGGTATTTTAACTTTTATAAATTGAAAGTACAATATTTCGCTTGTCTTCAATAAGCATTTTGACCCGCCAGTTTTAGTTTTACACGAGTCAAATTGCCTGAAGTAACCTGACACCCGGTGGTGATCGATATGGGATCCTATTTAACTACAACCATGCAAACATCTTCTTCCCTTTTACAACCCGATTTTAAAGCGGCAGCCGAACGGCTGAAGCATGTAGTGCTGCGTACGCCACTCACTTTCAACCAGAACCTGTCCAAAAAATTTGGTGCCTTTATCTATCTAAAAAGAGAAGACATGCAGGTGGTACGCAGTTATAAACTGCGCGGAGCCTATAACATGATGAGTAGCCTTTCTGCGGAAGACCTTGCAAAGGGGGTCGTTTGCGCCAGTGCGGGTAACCACGCTCAGGGCTTTGCCTATAGCTGCAAAAAGCTCAATACAAAGGGCGTGGTGTTTATGCCGGTCATTACGCCAAATCAAAAAGTGACGCAGACTAAAATGCACGGTGAAGATTTTATCGAGATAAAGCTTATTGGCGATACGTTCGACGATTGTGCCATCGCAGCAAAAAAATATACCGAGGAAAACGGCCTGACTTTTATCCCGCCATTTGATGATATCAGAATAATCGAAGGGCAAGGCACAGTCGGCGTTGAAATTTTCGAAGACATCCAGGAGGTGGATTATATTTTTATACCTGTTGGTGGCGGTGGACTTAGCGCAGGTGTCGGATCTTATTATAAAACCTTTTCACCCCAAACAAAAATAATAGGAGTGGAGCCCGAAGGCGCACCAAGTATGTTTAAAGCCCTTGAAGCCGGCCATCCGGTTACATTGGATAGTATCGAAAGATTTGTAGATGGCGCGGCTGTAAAACGGGTGGGTGATGTCACTTTTTCTTTTTGCAAAGACGTGCTGGACGATATGCACCTGGTGGCCGAAGGCAAAGTTTGCACCACCATCTTAAAGCTATACAACGAAGATGCGATCGTTGCAGAACCAGCCGGGGCACTGAGTATTGCCGCTTTAGATGCCTATGCCGAACAGATAAAAGGTAAGACGGTTGTTTGCATTGTTAGCGGCAGCAATAATGATATTGACCGTATGCAAGAGATCAAAGAACGTTCGCTGCAGTATGAAGGCCTGAAGCATTATTTCCTGATCCGTTTTGCGCAGCGACCGGGTGCACTCAAGGAATTTGTGAACCATGTGCTCGGGCCAACCGACGATATTACCCGTTTCGAATATATGCAAAAACATAACAAGGAAACCGGCCCGGCGTTGGTAGGTATCGAGCTACGTTCAAAAGATGACTATGCCTTGCTATTGGAAAAACTGGAGCACTTTAATATCAACTATACCGAGGTAAAAGGTGACGGTAATTTATTTGGATACCTTATATCATAAAGGCTTTATTGAATAGCTGAATAATGGCTGGATTGGTTAATTTTGACCAACAAAAAAGCTAGTTATGCCTACAAGTTCTTTTTTTTACAAACGTTCTTCCTCGGTCATTACTTTTTTTACCCTTGCCATTGCGATTGTTTGTTTTGAGCAATTTGCTATTGGCAGCCAGCAATTTACCCGTGCTTCAGGAACCTTCTCGCTTGCCGTTACGATTGATCTTTTAGTCGTTGTTCCATTATTGTGGTATTTTTTTATGGTGCGGAAAGCCAGGCTGCCGTTGGTTTCCGTGATACCGCCCCTTCTTATTTGTTTTATAATCGCTTCGGCCTTACTTCCTGCCGCCAATCATCGCTGGCTTGGATATTTTGAAAAAGTAATCGCGGTTGCCGAATTGGGCGTTTTGTTTTACGGAGTCGTTAAAATCCGGCAGATCGTTCGTGCTTATAAGCAGTCAGCTTTAGTAAGAACTGATTTTATTTTCAATCTCACCAAAAGTCTCGAAACGATTTTGGGTAAATCAATACTTACCCGTGTTATTGTTTCGGAAATTTCGGTAGTCCGTTATGGCCTCATGGGATGGAGGAGCAGGAGGGAGGTAAATCCCGGGCAAACTTTTTTTACAACTCATAAATCTTCTGGTTATGCTGCAATTTTTGTGGCGATTTTGATGATCCTGGTAACCGAGACTGCCGCCATGCATTTTTTAATCCGGCTGTGGAGCCCGATTGCTGCAATCATCACGACTGTGAGTAGCATTTACCTCGTGTTTTTTCTTCTCGCCGATTTTGTGGCCATTGTGAAAAGACCCGTTTGCATTTCCGGCGAACAATTAATTCTTCGGGTAGGCCTTCGCTGTAACACAGAAATTCAATTGACCAACATCAAGCATGTGGTAGCTGTTAAGAACTATAAAAATGCAGCAAAAGACTTTTGCAATGCTCGATTGATCGGATGTAGCCCTAATATTCTTATTGAGTTATATGAACCAGTTATTGTTAAAGGTCTGTATGGAAAGGAGAAGGTGGCTTTGTCCATTGCTATTAATATCGATGCACCTCAATTGTTTATTAATTCAGTTCAAAGTGCATGCCCATCAGCAGCCAACAATTAATATGCAGAACATAAGTGCTGCCAGAACGAAAACTGCTTTATTAGTCGGCAAGGGGAAAAAGTCGTGAGTTGGTCATTGGGTCAATAGGTGATTAAATCAATGACCTATTGACCCGATGACAAGTAAGGAGCAACGCGGCATCGCAGTTTTGAGCCGATCGAGATATGTCCAATCGACCTACCTCGGTGCAAGCGGCGCATTTTGAGTGGCAACCGGCCAAACGCCCACCGCTGGAAAACTAATTCCTTTATTCGAACCTCGTACCGAAGCATCCTGGCCGAAATAATATAGCGGCCATCCTTTATAAGTCATTTGCTTGTGCCCGAATACCGTGATTACATTAAACAAGGTTTTGTCCAGGTTGGCAGGTATTACGATTTTATCTTGTTCGTACAGCGGCCAGATCCCGTTATTTGAAAAGTCGGTTTTCGTGTATTTATTGATATTGGCACTGTCAAATTTGAATGCATAGAGCGTATTCCCACGGGCATCCGAAAAATAGGTGGTACGCCCTGTTCCTTCTGTCAAATCGCTTTTATAGGTTTTGCCGTTATGCCCTGTCAATTGAAAACTGGAAATCATTACTGAATAGTCGGGCTTTGCTACAAACCAGATATTTCCAATGCCCTGGCCGGTTAGTTCACCTGGCTTTTCTCTTACATTCACAGTACCCGCCAGCGGTGCGTGATAGTACAGTGGCCATCCTTTATAAGTTGTTTGCTTAACGCCTGCCGCAGCGGTAATGGTGCCAAAATCTGAAGGATCCAGCCCTTCGCCCAAGAGGCTGTTTGAAAGATCTTCATAGTACACAGGCCAGTTATTAAGGCAACCGCCCGTGCAATTACTGATGCCGTTGGCGTCATTGGCAAATGTGTATAACGAATTCCCATCCTTGTCGACCAGGAATTGGTCTACCGAGGGATTGGAAGAAAGATAAACGGCAGCTTTCGGGTAGGCATTTATCTTTTTACAGCCGGGAAATAAATTAGCTACTGCCAAGGCGAGAACTGGAAACATCATTTTTAATGCAGTTTTCATTGGGATGGTTTTTATGGTTAACATGTTAGAGAAATAGTTTTAGAAAAGGTGAGGTATTTAGCGCATCATACTACCTGCCCGTTTGGTTATGCCAGGATATGACTGCTGCAATTAAGGGTAAGGGGTTGCGACTATGGCATAGCAATATCATCAGGTTTTGCACTACCATCTGGGAAGTGTATAGTTTGAGTAATCTTCTTTCAGAGACATCTCAAAACAAGTATTTCAATTTATATTATTTATTAATGTAACACCTGTGCTGAAAATGGTACAACAGGCATCGGTGATAGATTTTAAGTGGGTGGGTAATCAGCCCTGATGTACAACAGTATTTTTAAATGACTTAACGATATGGTGTATTTGTTTATATATCGGGTGGAAGGCATAAAGGGTTGCCTTGTTGGGCTAAAGTTTTTTCAATAAAGAAAACCTGTGCGCCTTTTGATTATTTAGTCGTGATCTGAAAGTTTTCGCCGAAGCAATCGCCAGGTGGCCAGTTTTCGAAATAGGCTTGCCTTGTGGTTCAAAGATCCACACTATAAAATTTCCTATTTTTAGTTAAGGATCACGACATGTATCTTTTCAAAATCATTATGATCAGCTTTACCGTAACCATACAAAAATTCAATAGCCGGGGAGAAAAAACCGGCTGGACCTATATAGAGATCTCTGCTGAGATAGCTGAGCAACTTAAGCCCGGCCATAAAACTTCCTTCCGTGTAAAGGGCAAACTGGATCATTATATTTTTAAGTCGGTAGCACTTCTGCCAATGGGTGGCGGCAGTTTCATTATGGCATTAAAAGCAGATGTAAGAAAGGCGATCGGAAAGCGACAGGGCGCTCAACTTAAAGTAATGATGGGGGCGGATGAAACACCTTTTGTGCTTTGTCCGGAAATGATGGATTGCCTGGCCGATGAACCAATAGCATTGGTCAATTTCAATAAGCAACCAGGTTCTCACCAGAAGTATTTCAGCAACTGGATCAACAGTGCTAAAACAGCGCCGACCAAAGCCAAACGAATAGCACAAACCGTCACCGCAATGGTCAAAGGCCAGAACTACGGAGAGATGATAAAGTCATTAAAAAAAGATACATGAACAGGTATTGAAGCGGTAGTATAACAACCTGTGTTTATTCCAGTTTGCATGGCGTTTAATTTATTTTATGTATTTTACCCATCACTTCAATAGGTAAAATTCATAACATGCCATGTAACATTTTAGCCATCGATGGTGGAGGGATAAGAGGTATTGTTCCCGCCACTATTATCCAACGTATTGAAAAGGAAACCGGTAAAAAGATTACTGATTTCTTTGACGTGCTTGCCGGAACTTCCACAGGCGGTATTATTGCCGCCGCCCTCGCCGCAGGCGTGAATAGTAGTGAACTCGTGGCATTGTACCTGGGCAAGGCAAAGACGATTTTTAAGCAGAGCTTTCTTGACCGGTTAACAGGTATCGACGAGTACCTGGAAGCAGACTATAACAATAAGGGTTTTAAAAAAGAACTCGACCGGATTCTGGGTACCATCAGTATGAAAAACGTCAACGAAAGTGCTGCCTTTGGCAAAAAGAATAAGCACCTGATGGTCTGTTCTTTTGACCTGAATCCTGAAGCCACTACCGACGGCAACCGCAACTATCGTCCGGATGTTTTCTACTCCAGCTATTTGAGGGATGCCAGCAAAACATTGGTAGATATCTGTTTGATGACTTCAGCGGCTCCCACTTATTTCCCCATCTATAACGACCATATCGATGGCGGTGTGGCGATGAACAATCCCTCCATGGCAGCCGTGGCTTTCGCGTTAAACAAACAGGTAAGCGCCAATGCAGTTTATCGCTTACCTGACGCTGATAATAACGGGGGTTTTAGAAAAGGGCTGGGGTTGTTGAGTGAAGAAATTAGTCTTTTGTCGCTCGGAACCGGCACCAGTAATAGAACATTTATTCCAGTAGAACAAACACGCAAGTCGAACTGGGGTAAATTAAAATGGGTGAATTACCTGCCCGACTTATTGACTGAATCCAATGTTCAAAGCACCCATTATTATGTGGATCAGGTATTGCCGGAGAAAAATTACATCCGCTGGAATCCTTGCTTTGATGTAGATGATGCTCCGTGGGTATTAAAAAGTGACGCTATTAAACTGGATGAAACAGACCCGCTAAAATTGCATGCGATGAGCGATTTTGCAGCGGCCTATTATCAAAAGAATAAGGCACCGTTGTTGAAATTAATCGGCGCATAAATGCAATCGTTAGAAGAGCAGCCACCAAGTTTTTGATGATGAAAATTAATGGTCATTTAGGGGTAGGCCAAGCCTTTGATAGTCTTTCCAGTTCAAATATTCGGGTGCCACGCGATGTTCTTCCATGGTGATGCAATTGTCTACCGGGCAAATAAGTTTGCACAGATTACAGCCCACACATTCATCTTCTTTAATGGTGTAGGTGTTATAGGGATTGCCATATTCGAGATTGATGGACTGGTGGCTGGTGTCTTCGCAGGCAATATAGCAAAGTCCACAGTGGATGCATTTATCCTGGTTGATTTTCGCGATGATATGATAGTTGATGTCGAGGTCTTCCCAATGCGTAATCTTATCTACGGAGCCACCGATAAAATCGTTCAGGGTCGTGTAGCCCTTTTCATCCATCCAGTAATTCAGGCCTTCGCAGAGGTCTTCGATGATGCGGAAACCATATTTCATAGCGGCGGTGCATACCTGTACATTGCTGGCACCGAGAAGCATAAATTCTACGGCATCCTTCCAGGTGGTAACACCGCCAATACCGCTCACCGGGACTTTGCTGGTGATGGGATCCTGGGCGATGGTGGTGAGCATCTTTAACGCAATTGGTTTTACCGCCGGTCCGCAGTAACCGCCAAAGACTGATTTACCTGCCACATAGGGGTTGGGCACCAGCGTATCCAGGTCGATACCGGTAACCGACTGTATGGTGTTGATGAGCGACAATGCGTTGGAGCCCGCTTCTACAGCAGCTATGCCGGTTGGAACCGGTGAGTGTACGTTAGGCGTTAGTTTGGTGATCACCGGAATATGTGCCGCTTCCATCACCCATTCCACCACCATTCTTGCGATCTCCGGGTCCTGTCCTACGGCTGCACCCATGCCGCGTTCAGTCATGCCATGCGGGCAACCGAAGTTGAGCTCCAGGCCATGTGCGCCGGTGTCTTCGACTTTTTTGATCAGTTCATGCCAGCTTTTTTTATCGTTGTCGGCCATCAGCGAAACCACCATCGCCCGGTCGGGAAATAACTTCAGACATTCGGTTATCTCCCGCAGGTTGATTTCCAATGGTCGGTCACTGATGAGCTCGATATTGTTGAAACCCATCATGCGCTGCCCGTTAAAATCGCTGGCCGAGTAGCGGCTGCTCACATTCTTTACCTGGCTGCCCAGGGTTTTCCAAACCACGCCACCCCAGCCTGCCTCGAATGCACGGAGTACATTAATTTTCTTATCCGTCGGCGGCGCGCTGGCCAGCCAAAAGGGATTGGGGGACTTAATGCCGAGAAAGTTGGACGTTATAGCTGCCATATTGAGAATTGAAATGGAGATTTGTGCTAAAGAAAAAACAAGTAAATTGCCTTAATAAAAATAGCCTATTTTTTATACCATAAGAAATACGACATGGAAACTTTAATAGAACCCAAAATAGAGACTTATTCAATAGAAGAATACCTGGCAATGGAGGATGTTTCCCTGGAGAAGCATGAATTTTCTAACGGTAAAATAATAAAAATGCCTGGAGCAAAACCTGCACACAATATTATTGCTGCAAATGTAATTGCCGAATTAATTTTTGCTACGAAGCATGGCGACAAAGAATATTTTGTGATGACCAGTGATACCAAAATTTATAATCATCGTTTTAACAGCTTTCTATATCCAGATGCAGTCGTGGTTTGTGAAGAAATTGAATTGTATCCTGGCTCTACGACTGTAATTACAAACCCGTTATTGATCGTTGAAGTTTTGTCAGACTCAACTGAAGAGCATGACAGAGCTGGGAAGTTTTTTGACTATAAGCAAATTCCAACTTTTAAAGAATATGTTTTGATATCGCAGATGATGCCATGGCTTACAACCAGCTTTAAAATCGGAGAGAGAACATGGCAGGATACTGAAGTTGAAGGTTTAACAGGTTCAATATATTTAAAGAGCATCGAATGCACCATTCCATTAAAAGACATTTATCGTGGAATTAGATTTTCAGATAAATTAAGATAGCCGCTGCACCATCTTTTCCCGCCTGCACTGCATCCACCACCTCTTTACCACCATTAACAGCATCTCCACCCGCAAATACCCCCTTAATATTCGTGGCGCTTTTGTCAATCACAATCCTGCCTTTATTGTCTGTTATCCCATTATCCATTATCAATTGACCAAAAGGCATTTGGCCAGCCGCCTTGATCACCATATCCACATCCAGCGTAAATGTGTCACTGGTGTCGACAGGGCTTCGGCGGCCACTAGTATCCGGTTCGCCCAATTGCATTTTTGTACAAACCAGTTGTGATAATTTCCCATTGATACCGGTCACTTCTTTGGGCGAAGCAAGCCAGATAATCTTGCAGCCATCCAATTTGGCGATATTCAATTCCACTTCCGTGCAGGGCATTTCTTCCTGTGTGCGTCGGTAGATCAGCGTCACTTCTTTGGCGCCCAATCGCCGGGCCTGGGTGGCCGCATCAATGGCCGTCATGCCCATCCCGATAACCACTACTTTATCGCCGATTGGGATAGGCGAATAACCTTTACTTCTCAGGTCATAAATAAAACTTATAGCGTCTACCACACCATCGAGATCCTCACCAGGAATATCCAGCTGGCGGGCCAGGCCCACACCGATACCGAGGTACACAGCATTATAATGGTTTTGTAGTTCGGCCAACGAAATATGCTTACCCAATTCCTGGTTGTATTGAATGTCAATACCCCCGATAGAAGTAATATAGTTTACTTCATCCTCGCAGAATTGCGGAGTCACTTTGTAGGCTGCTATACCGTAGGTCATCAGGCCACCACCTTTGGCTTCTTTTTCATAGATGGTTACATCCACCCCTTCCTTACTCAGCATGAAGGCACAGGAAAGGCCTGCCGGGCCTGCGCCAACAATGGCTACCCGCTTGCCTGTAGTTGGTTTGCGGGTAAATAATCTCCACTGCTGCGCCATAGCTTTTTCCGTGGAATAGCGCTGGAGCTTCGCGATGTTGATCGGCTCCTCTTCCATAAGGTTAAAAACACAGGCGCCCTCACAGAGTTTTTCCACGGGGCATACCTTGCTGCAGCCCGCTCCCATGATATTGGAAGAAAAGATAGTATGTGCCGATCCCTTTACATTGTCGCTGGCGATCTGCTTGATAAACTTCGGCACATTGATGCTGGTAGGACAACTCTTGGTGCACGGCGCATCATAGCAAAACAAACAGCGGTTGGCTTCCACCAGCGCGGCATCCTTCGTTTCAAAAGGCGGATGAATATCAGAGAAGTTATGTTCGTATTGGTCTGTGGTTAATCTGTTTGATGCAATGGCCATTCTATTTGTAATGTGCTAATGTGCCAATTAGCTAATTAGCTAATGAATCAACACGAATATTGAAATGCCTGATCTTTCAAATCCGTGAAGTATCTGCGTATAAAGAATTAGCTAATTGGCACATTAGCTAATTGGCTAATTACAACTCCGTAAGCTTGCCATAGGTCTCCGGCCTTCTGTCGCGGAAGAACTGCCAAACGCTTCTCACTTCTTCGATCATGTCGAGATCAAATTCGGCGATCAGTAATTCGTCTTTGTCTTCGCTGGCTTGCGAGAAGATTTGTCCGCGGGGGTCTACAAAATAACTGCTGCCATAGAACCTGCCCAGGTTCCAGGGTTTTTCTTCGCCCACGCGGTTTATACATCCCATAAAATAACCGTTGGCCGCTGCATGAGCGGGCTGCTCCAGTTTCCATAGGTATTGCGATAAGCCCGCCACTGTAGCAGAAGGGTTGTACACGATCTCGGCACCATTCAATCCAAGGCACCTGGCACCATCCGGGAAGTGGCGATCGTAGCAAATATACACACCCACTTTTGCATATTTTGTCTGGAAAACGGGGTAGCCCAGATTGCCTGGTTTGAAAAAGAATTTTTCCCAAAAACCACTGGTATGGGGGATATGATTCTTCCGATACTTGCCCAGGTAGGTGCCATCAGCATCTATCACGGCAGCCGTATTGTACAGCACGCCAGCTTGTTCTTTTTCGTAAATGGGGACGATGATCACCATATTGTATTTCCTGGCATACTCCGCCATCCGGTCGGTGGTAGGACCGGGAACAGTTTCAGCGCTTTCGTACCAGGCCCGGTCTTGCCCAGGGCAGAAATAAGGGGTATTGAAAATTTCCTGCAGGCACAAAATCTGCACGCCCTGCTCGCCTGCTTTTTCAATCAGCGGAATATGCTTCGCCACCATGGCTTCCATAATTTCTGCGATGGTTCCTTCTCCCTCTGTCTTGGGCAGGCTCATTTGGATCAGTCCCGATTTAATAATTCTTGGCATATATTTTATTTTGAAGGTTGATAAGAGAAGTCAAGTTTTCAAAACTTGACTTCTCTATGTAGAGATCTCAATCTAGTGAAAATGGGTGATCGTAATAAAAAGCTGATAGTCCTTTGTGGCTTTTAATAAATGCATCTCTGCCGCCAAACCATTCCAATACTTCATTTCTGCTGACAGATATAAGGGCGTTAGTAATTATTGCCTGGTAGGATGACCACCGATAGTTAATAAAGTCGTTACCAATTTTGTGTTTTAGAATGTTTGCGTGGATATAAACAATTAAGTGGGTGAGGTGAGAATCGTCCTCAAGAAGGATCCTTTTAATTGGGCTGATGAAAAGTGAGCCTGAGCGTTTAAACATCTTATTGAAAGACATGGCATAAGAAATGAAGAAGTCTTTGAACTGGAATTCAACGGCTTCACTAAAATTGAGTTCACCGTTGAGGTATTTCTTTTGGTGTTTCTTTAAGCTGTCTTTTGGCAACGTTTCGAGATGACTCTTAAGTAGATCTTCATCCGTACATTTTATTAGCCAGTGCGTATGGTTTTCAAGCAAACAGTAAGCATAGGTATCAAAGTATCCATTTGCATACGCGCCATATTTTAGGAGAAAATATTTTCGGTTTTCATCGTTTTGGAACAACACATTTGTTCCTACAGCTTTGCTCGTAACATGTATAAATGCATTTGCTTCAAAATCGCAGATATATTTTGTATTGACTGGCATTTCTTATTCTTTTCTTTGCGTAATTTTTAAAGAAGTCAAGTTTTAAAAACTTGACTTCTTTAGGATTAATTCTAAATTGTTCCCCCCACTTTATTCCTTTTGATAAACTTACCAAAACCTTTCTGAACTTTGCATTCATTGTTAGCAATCGCTACTTCGCCTCTTAGTAATACGGTTTTTACTTTGCCGGTTACTTCCCATCCCTCATATCCGCTGTAATCCACATTCATGTGGTGGGTTGCAGCCGACAAAGTATGGGTTTCGTTCGGATCAAAAATGACGATGTCGGCATCGCTGCCTACGGCGATGGTTCCTTTTTTGGGGAACATGCCAAAGATCTTTGCCGGGTTGGTGCACGCCACTTCCACATATTTATTCAGGCTGATTTTTCCTTTGGCTACGCCTTCACTGTACAGTAACTCCATCCTGTTTTCAATGGCCGGGTGACCGTTGGGGATCTTACTAAAATCATCTTTGCCCATCAGTTTCTGCTCCCACATAAACGGGCAATGGTCGGTGGCCACAACGTTGACCAGGCCCTGGTTGATGCCCGCCCAAAGCGTTTCCTGGTCTTTCTTTTGGCGTAGCGGCGGGCTCATGACCCATTTGGCACCTTCAAAATTTTGCTCGTACAGCGAGGCGTCTAAAATCAAATATTGGATACAGGTTTCTACAAATACTTTCTGGTTTCGACGGGTGGCGTTGCGTACCGCATTTAAGGCGCCTTCGCAAGTTAGGTGCACGATATAACCCGGGCAACCGGTATAGTTTGCCATATCTGCAAAGCGGCCACTGGCTTCGGCTTCGGTTACTTCGGGTTGCGACAGGTAATGGTACAATGGTGCCATTTTTCCTTCAGACCTGTGTTTGGCAATCAGGAAATCGATCATGTCTCCGTTCGTAGCATGTACATTAATGAGGCCGCCATGTTTCTTTACTTCCTGCATCAGGCCAATCATCTGTCGGTCATCGATCATCAGGGCACCTTTGTAAGCCATAAATGTTTTAAAAGACGTGATGCCTTCTTCTTCAATAAACTCCCGAATCTCTTTTTTCGTGTCTTCGTTGAAGTCGGTTACCGCCATGTGGAAACTGTAATCGCCTACGCAATTGTTATCGCTTCGGCTGCGCCAGTCGGCCAGGGCAGCATGCAGGCTTTTGCCCTGGGTTTGCAAAATGAAATCGATCACCATTGTGGTGCCCCCATACAAAGCAGCGCGGGTACCGGTTTCATAATTGTCACTGCTGTAGGTACCCATAAACGGCATATCCAGGTGCACATGCGGATCAATGCCGCCAGGGAAAACCAATTTTCCCGATGCGTCGATGATGGTATCGGCATCCATTTGCAGGTTTTTGCCAATGGTTGATACCGTTTCACCATCAATAAAAATATCGCCGATATAGTCGTCGGTAGCGGTAATAATTCTTCCGTTTTTAATAAGTACAGACATGGGCTTTATTTTTTCTTCATGATAAGTAAATAGATGATCCCGCTTACAAATAACCCTACAAACCAGGCGTAATGGTACAACCCGGAAATCCAGGCTGGGAAAGCGGTTGATGATACCAGTTTTACCTGTAACAAAAAGCCGGGAACATTAGGTAGAATACCAAGGATCAACGCAATGATCGCCTTTGAATTAAAGCCGTTACTAAAGCCATACCTCCCGGTGTGCTGGTATAGCTCCTCCACCACTAATTCTTTTTTTCTTAGAAAATAGTAATCGGCAATCATGATGCCACCCACCGGACCCAGCAAACTGGAATAAGCAATCAGCCAGGTGAAAATATAGCCATTCGGATCCGCTACCAATTTCCAGGGAAAAATCAAAACACCTACTATGCCTGTAATATAGCCGCCTAGTTTGAAGTTGATTTTATGCGGTGCCAGGTTCGAAAAATCATTTGCCGGGCTTACAATATTTGCTGCAATGTTGGTAGCCAGTGTGGAAATAATAATCCCGATCATGGCCAGGCTTACCACCATTTTATTTTCAAATTTACCCGCCAGCTTTACAATATCCCATTCTGTTTGGCCATAAATAATGGTGGTGGCCAAAGTAACCACAACGCCCACAAATGCAAATAAGGTCATGGAAGGGGGGAGGCCGATTATTTGTCCGCGTACCTGGGCTTTTTGTGATTTGGCATAACGGGTAAAATCGGTAATGTTCAAAGAAAGCGTAGCCCAAAATCCCACCATGCCGGTTAATGCAGGAAAAAAATAATCCCAAAAAGAAACACCATGGAGCTGGGAAGTCTGGGATAATATGGTGCCTAAACCATTGGCAGCCACAACTGCCCAGCATAGCAAAGCGATGGCAGCCAATGGTAGAAAGAATGCTTTAAATACCAGCAGCTTTTTGATACTGTCGACACCCAGGTAGATGATGAACATATTCAACAGCCAGAAGGCGAAAAAACAAGCCATTGGTAATGCCTGCGGAAATAAGGAATGGGCATCGATCTCTGCCAGCGAGGGATTCCAGGCCCTGATCAGGTTATAGACAGAAGCACCTCCGATCCATGTTTGAATACCAAACCAGCCACATGCCACAATAGCCCGCAACATGGCAGGGATATTCGCGCCCCTGGTTCCAAAACTTGCCCTTGCCAAAACCGGAAACGGTATCCCATATTTAGTACCGGCATGCCCATTGAGTAACATGGGAATCAAAACAATAGTGTTGCCAATAAAAAAAATCAGAATGGCCTGCCACCAGTTTAACCCGTCCTTGATCATGCCGCTTGCCAGCATGTAAGTGGGAATGCAGAGGCTCATACTGATCCAAAGCGCTGCATAATTCCAGGTTCCCCAGGTACGTTTATGTTGCGGCACCGGTGCCAGGTCTTCGTTGGTCAGGGTTGGGTCTATTGGCATTCGGTAAAACAGGTGGTTTTAAATGGTCGATATAGATATTGGAGTTTTAAAAATGCCGGTGATGGCCTCATCCCCAGCCCCTCTCACCGCGGAAAAGGGTGCCTCGCTGTGTCGGTTTTATTATTTCTGAACGGCTCGTTTCACATTTTTGAACGGACAAAAAAGAAGCACGGTTCTAAAGTCCTCCTTTGGAGGATTTAGGAGCCTTTTCTTAGGAGACTTCCATATCCGCAATCGCTATCGCCTCACTAATAATAGCCAGCCCTTCATCTACCTGCTCTTTCGTAATACAAAGTGGTGGAGCGACAAAAATGTAGTTCCATCTTACAAACGTGTACATGCCCAGCTCTTTTATTTTGGCAGCTACTTTGTTCATCACCACCAT
Organism: Chitinophagaceae bacterium; assembly: GCA_039925965.1. Taxonomy (GTDB): domain Bacteria; phylum Bacteroidota; class Bacteroidia; order Chitinophagales; family Chitinophagaceae; genus JAZKFT01. Next base: position 4,825 of record JBDSXW010000123.1, on the reverse strand, counting down.
TTCGTCGGGTTTGGCATTGAAGGGGGCCATAGGCTCTTTGGTGTCCCGGTTCTTCACCAGTTCTATGCAGCCCAGCAAACCAGTGTTCCTGAAATCGCCAATGCTGGGATGTTTTTCTTTTAAAAGTTCCACCTGCTCATTTATATACTGGCCCATGGAAACGGCGTTGGCAATCAGGTTGTCTTCTTCGTAGATATGTATCATTTCCAGAGCCGCGGCGCAGCAAACGGGATGGGCAGAATAGGTAAGTCCCAACGGCATTACGGCATCATCGTATTTGGAGGCTATCTTATCGGTGACCATCAGGCAACCAAAAGGAAGGTAACCCGAAGTGAGGCCTTTGGCCAAGGCCAACAAGTCGGGCACTATGTCGTGGTTCTGAAAGCCGAACCATTGACCGGTGCGGCCAAATCCACTCATGATTTCGTCCATGATCATGAGTATGCCGTGTTGTTCGCATATTGCTTTTATGGCTTTCAAATAACCAACCGGGTATTGCAGGCAGCCAGACGTACCCGATTCGCCTTCCAGCAAAACAGCAGCGATATTGCCCGGTCCCTCATAGGCAATCAGTCGCTCGAACTGCTGCACGGTTTCTTTAAGCAGGTTCTCTTCGCCATATTCCCAACGGTATAACTGTGGTAAATCAAAATGGATAAAGTTGGGTGCCTGTTGTGAATCGACGGGCAGCTTGCGGGGGTCGCCGCCAGCGCTGATCACGCCATAGGTTGCGCCATGGTACGATTGGTAGCGGGTTAAGATCTTATGCCGGCCAGTGTATAGTCGGGCCAGCTTAATACCATTTTCAATGCTGGTTGCGCCGCATAGTGTAAAAAATGCCTTGTTGAGATCGCCCGGGCAAATCTCCGCCAACTTCTTACCAAGGTCGCCGCGGGCTTTGGTTACACAACTAGGCGTTACATAACTCACTTCCTGCATTTGTTTCATCACTGCCTGGGTTACCCGTTGGTCGCCATGGCCAATGTTGACGTTCATGAGGCCGCTACTAAAATCGATATAGCGCTTGTCATCATAATCGTAGAGGTACACGCCTTCTCCATATTTAACGGCAATGGGCGCAATGCCCTTTTGTTTGCTCCAGGAGAAAAGGGTATAGTCCAGGTTGTCCTGGATAATTTCGGTAGTTTCGGATAATGTTGTTTTTGTCATAGCGATGTTTTTTATTGAAGAGTCCGGATACTCCAGGTAGTTGTACTGTTCCATTTATTCCGTGAGGATCGGGTTGGGTATTGAACCTTTTACCCGCTACAAGAAAGCTGATGATTTCAAAATAAGCCGTTTAATCTGGTTTAAATCCAATTCTTTTTCGGGGTTGCGATGGAGGCGGGCTCAATAAATTCTTTAAAGCCTCGAAAATAATGGCAATATCTTTTTTGTTTCCGGATACATTTTTTTCAAGGATCTCCAATTTCAACAAAATATCTTTATTGGTTAACAAATTCTCCCGCATTTTATTGAATATGCGAATGATCTGAATGTGCACCTGGATGGCAGTTGAACTGTTTAATACCCCTGAAAGCATGGAAACACCCTGCTCTGTGAAAGCCATCGGCACGTATCGGGAACCACCCCAACTTGTGGTGCCAATTTGGCTCCTCAAGTTCTCAAGTTCTTCAATGCTTAGCTCAAACATAAAATCGTCAGGAAACCGATCAATATTACGCCGCACCTGCCGTTTGAGTTGTTTGTTTTCCACGCCATACAGCTCGGCTAAATCCTCATCCAGCATTACCTTCTGGCCTCGTAAAAGGTAAATTTTATTAATGATTCTTTCGTCTGGTGTAAATAGTTGAATGCGGGTTGATGTCTTTGCCATTGGCTGTGAATTCTTGGGATATCAAAAATAGGTTATGTGATATTCTGGAGCTATATCCGGGGCAATTCTTACTAACTCATCCAATTCACCCCCGCCTCAGGATTCCACTTAACCGTGCTTTTTTTCAATTTGGTCCAGAACTCAATGGAGCTTTTGCCGGTGATATCGCCGACACCGAATTTGCTATCGTTCCAGCCGCCGAAGCTAAAGGGTTCGCGGGGAACGGGTACGCCCACGTTTACGCCAATCATCCCAGCGCTGGCATGGTCGATGATATAACGGGCCATACCACCATTTTGGGTAAATACGCTGGCAGCGTTCCCGTAGGGATTCGCATTTTCAATTGCAAGGGCTTCATCTACCGTATTCGTGCGCATGATGCTGATCACCGGGCCAAAAATTTCTTCTTTGGCTACGCTCATTTCGGGTGTTACAAAATCAATTACAGTGGGGCCCACATAGCTGCCGTTTTCTTTGCCTTCCACCTTCGTATTGCGGCCATCTACTAAAATTTTGGCACCCTGCGCTTCTGCCTCGGTGATGTATTTTTCAATCCTGTCCTTCGAGGCTTTGTTAATAACCGCACCCAGGTTTTTTCCTGGAATGATCTTCCTGGCTTCGTCGCAAATCTTTTCGATGATATGGTCCACATTGCCTACGCCTACCATCGCACTCGCAGCCATGCAGCGCTGACCGGCACAGCCACTCATACTCGCCGCTACGTTCTGAGCCGTCATCGTGGGTATCGCATCCGGTAAAACCATCAGGTGGTTTTTGGCCCCGCCTAGTGCCAGACATCGTTTGTAATGAGATGTGGCCCGCTGGTACACAATCTTCGCTACTTTGGTAGAGCCTACGAATGAAATTGCCTGTATCGACGGGTGGTCGCAAATGGCTTCCACAATCTCCACATCACCATGAACAATATTGAAAACCCCGTCCGGCAGCCCCGCTTCTTTCAGCAATTCTGCTAATCGCCCACAGCTAAGGGGCACTTTTTCTGATGGTTTGATGATCATACAGTTGCCAAGTGCAATGGCATTTGGCAAGGTCCAGTTGGGTACCATGCTGGGAAAATTAAATGGCACAATACTGGCAACGATGCCCAGCGGCACATGCTCCGTGCGGCACTCGATGCCCCTGCTTACTTCCAGCAATTCGCCGGTTACCAGTTGCGGCAACGACGTCGCGAACTCCGTCAACTCAATGCTTTTTTCCACTTCAGCCACGGCTTCACCATAGGTTTTGCCATTTTCTTCACTTACCAGGTTGGCCAGTTCAATCATGTTTTTTTCAAGCAGGGTCTTGTATTTAAAAAATACCTGCACCCTTTCCTTGATGGGTGTCCGGCTCCAGGTGGTAAAAGCTGTTTTGGCGGCTTCCACGGCTGCATTCAGATCGTCGTTGCTGCTCATCGGCACAGTTGATAGCAGGACACCGTCCAGTGGGGAAACCACATCCATGGTTCGTTGGGTGCTGGCATTCACAAACTGCCCATTGATAAAATTTTGTACCGGTTGATATTTCATAATTCAATTGATTTTTGTGTCGTGAACGACGGGCTCATTTTTTCCTAAACGATAAATATAAAAACATTCAGGTGAAGTAACAGAGGTAATTATGGCGCATGTCACCCGATAAACGAGCCACAACGAACGCGGGTGCGGTGACATTTTTTATACATGCACGGTTAAAATTTAGGTAAAGACATTCAATTTTTCCGTTGAACAAGCCAAAGCTGAACAGAATGGCATCGCTGCAAATCCCCAAATAGATACATTTGCCGCTATGGACAGTTTTTGGAAAAGGGTAGGAACTAGCTGGAAGGCAGATTTTAGCAACAGGCGGTTTAAGGTGGTTTTTTTTGTAGGATTGGTGTTATTAATAGGCTCCCTGGCCTTACTTCCATTTTTTTACCCGCATATTGAAGGCCGGGATGGTTACCGTCTGAACGACTGGGTACTTAATTGGCTGCCCCCGGCCGACATGTCTGTTCCCATATTTTCTATAGTCTGGGGTGCGGGCATCCTGGGTGTTTACCGGGCTTTGTTGAGGCCTGTGATCCTGATGCGTTTTTTCTATGCCTATATCATTTTTGTGATTACCCGTAGCACCTGCCTGGTGTTTGTACCGCTGGATCCACCACTTGGGATCGTGGAATTAAGAGATCCATTAACCAATATTTTCTACGGCGGCGCGTTTATGACCCATGACCTTTTCTATTCAGGACATACGGCGGCAGTAGTAATCATCTGCCTGCTGCTCGAAAAGAAAATTGATAAACTTGTTCTTTCAGTCGCAGCCTGTATACTTGCGGTGTTATTGCTGGTGCAACATGTACACTATACAATCGACGTGCTGGCCGCCGTAGTGTTTGCCTTCATTTGTTGTAAGGCCGGTAATTTCATTGTGAAAAAATCCCTTTCCTTTGCAGCGAATTAATAAAAAAATCACATTGGCTTTTAGGTTTCAAAGGCAATGTATATTTTTACCGATTCTTTGTTATCCCTTAATGCTACAATTTTCAGAATGAGTAAAGCAATCATACCCCATTTCACCCTTGAAGAAAAGCTTACAGAAGAGCAGAAAACCTATTTTGACAAAAACGGGGTGATCCTTTTCAAGCATTTTTTGCCACAGGATGTGGTGAATTTGTTCAAGGGTGAGGTGAAGCGGATTGGCGAACAACTGATTAGTGAGGGTGTTGACAAAATCAACGGCATCCCACTAAAATTCGGAAAAGACCTGGATGGATCGAAAATGATCCAACGGTATTGTTTCACCAACCAGTACAGCGATGTGCTGAATCAATTGCTGCATGAGCCTCGCTTGCAGGCGCTTACGGAGTTGCTCTATCCTTACGAAGGCCGAATCAGCGAAAATGAAAAGGATGGATTGGTTACCAATAGTTATGTCAATGCTCCCGGCAGTAAGTTTACCCATATGGGTTGGCATACGGATAGTCCAAGGGATTTGTTCATGGGCCAG